>CAZBJX010000006.1:0-92180 GCA_964492335.1 uncultured Dehalococcoidia bacterium
TAGAGAAAGTGAAGAAGCAGAAGCAGGTCAAATAGGAGTCCAGGGCAACGGGGAGACCGGGACGGCCCGCAGGGCAGCTTGATCAAGTCCCGGTTTCCCCGTAACATAGCAGTTAGAGACAGTCGCCGCGGCTGGCGAGGCCGTGCCTGCCGGAGAGAGCGCTTCCCCGCAGGAGCAGGGACGGGGCTGCCCGGGTGAAGACACCGCAAAGCTCAGTGCGCGCTGACGCACAACGTCAAGGAAAGGAACAGGCAAATGGCTATACCTGAAGAAGAAGCGGTATCCAAGCTGCCACCCGGGAGGGTGTTCCAGTTGCCCACCGAGCTGGAGCACATCTGGGACGGGCTCGACGACATCGGGCTGGGGCTCAGATGGCTCAGCGAGGTCAAGCGGGCCGACATGCAGATCGAGCTGGGCGGCCCCAAGTGGGACTACAAGATGAACAACATCATCTACATCGAGATGGACCCGGAGAAGGTCAAGGACGGCGAGGTCAAGCTGATCGGCCCGGACATAGGCGAGGTCAAGCCGGGGACCTCTCTCCCCGGGTGCTTCACCATCAGGGTGTACGGCAGGGAGCTGACCCAGACTCATCACGGCTACGTGTCGCGCCAGATAGGGACGGCGCTCCAGGGTATCGAGGGCTTCATGCTGTTCGGGTCGCCGGACGAGCTGTGGATCAGGATCAGCAAGGACGTGGCGGACCGGCTGACCTTCGCCAAGATCGCCCAGTTCTGCTACGCCACCGCCCGGACCCTGATCCCGCAGGTGGACGCCGTGGCCTTCCTGTGGGCCGTGGGCGCTCCCGAGGCGGGCGGCGTGGAGATGATCGAGCCGCTGATCAAGTGGGGCAAGGAGAAGCACAAGTTCAACAGCGCCAAGGAGCTCTACGACGATGAGGACGTAGACACCTTCTACGGCTGCACCATATGCAAGTCCCTGGCCCCCAACCATGCCTGCGTCCTGACCCCCAGCGCGCTCCCCTACTGCGGGATCATCGGCTATGACTCGGCCAAGGTGACCTGCGAGATGGACCCGGAAGGCTACGTCTTCCCCATCCCCAAGGGCGAGTGCCTCGACCCTGACGTCGGTCACTACGCCGGCGTCGACCAGTCCATCTACGAGCGGTGCAACCACCTGGTCAAGCGGGTCCACATCTACAGCAGCATCAAGTACCCCACCACCAACTGCGGCTGCTTCGAGGCAGCCTCCTTCTACATCCCGGAGGTGGACGGCATCGGCCTGGCCATGAGGCGCTACACCGGCATGACGCCGCTGGGCATCAAGTTCTCCACGCTGGCCGGCACCATATCCGGCGGCGCTCAGAACCATGGCTTCAAGGGGCTGTCCATTGCCGGCATGGCCAGCACGAACTTCCTGAAGGGCGATGGCGGATGGGACCGCATAGTGTGGATGCCGGCGGACCTGAAGAAGGACATCGCCCACG
The DNA here is from genome assembly GCA_964492335.1 of uncultured Dehalococcoidia bacterium. Lineage (GTDB taxonomy): Bacteria > Chloroflexota > Dehalococcoidia > UBA2247 > RBG-13-53-26 > JAFGCL01. The sequence continues at coordinate 1,448 of CAZBJX010000006.1, forward strand.
TGATCCCGGAGGAGGTCTACGACAAGATCGTCACCAGCGAAGACACGGTCGATCCCGCAGAGCTGAAGAAGCTGCTCATCGAGAGAGGCCATCCCATTGTCAGGATGTTCTGGAAAGACGGCGAACCGCAGGCATTGAAGCTGCCTCTCCCCGGGGAGGACTGGCCGGAAGAAGCGGTGAGTAAGAAATAGATTGGGGGAACAAGATGTCAGAGACTGTGTGCGGCGTATGCCAGAAGAAGCCAGCCCAGGTGAAGTGCCAGGAATGCGGGGTGGACCTCTGCGATGAGTGCGTCCGCGAGGTCCGCATAGATTCGACACGGCCGGGGCAGCGCATGATGGGACGCATCACCAGCCCCATGAAATCAGCCCAGCAGAAGATCCAGGTGTGTGAGAATTGCTTCAAAGAGAAGGAGTTCCTGGGGTAGCCGCCGTTCGCAGGGCGGCTTCCGGGGAGAGAAGCTGATGGAAGAGAGATGGATAGCCCACGTCGGACCTCACAAGGTTGACATCAGGAAGGCGGTCCGCGATGCCCGCGGCATTGAGGACAGGGTCAAGGAGATACTGGAGAAGGACTTCGTTGAGAGCCGCTATGCCCAGTTCGGGGCCTCGCTTAACATAATGCCGGATGCAGCTGACCTCGAGGACTGGGACCGCGTTCTGCTGGAGAGGTACGAGCCTCTGTACGGGGCCGTACAGGACTCATGCACTGACTGCGAGCTGGGCCCCTGCCGGCTGAAGGAAGGAGACGGCCGGTGCGGCCTCACCCTGGCGGCCTATCAGGGGAAGCTGAGCCTGCGGAAGGCCTGCCGGGGCTGCGTCTCGCAGATGATGGTTACCCGGCAGCAGCTGAACCACGCTCTGAAGCTGTGGAACGAGGACACACCGGTCAGCATGGGTGACCTGCTCGGCATGTCCGACGCCTGCCCGCCGGTGGGGCTGGTGAGCGGCATCTACGTGAAGACCCTGAAGGACCTGAACGTGGCGGTCTCCTATGGCGAGGACCAGCTGGCCAGGCTCACCGAGGCAGCCTGGTCGGGCACCGGCGACAACCTCAACTTCGAGAGCATGGCCATGCATGCCGGGTCCATCCTGCTTCTGGCCATGGGGGCCTCCGAGATGCTCAAGGTCTCCTGCTTCGGCTGCATGTCGGCTGCCAAGCAGAGGATCGATGAGCTGGAGAACTTCCCCCCGGCGAAGGTGTCCGGGGGATGGGCCTCGGTAGAGCCGGGCAAGCCCGTAATCGCCTTTGCCGGCGATGACTTCCTTCCGGCCTGGTGCGCCGTTGAATACCTCAAGCGGACCGAATCCCTGGACAAGGTGGAGATATGCGGCATCGGCCCGGCGGGCGACGACACCGCCCGCTTCTATGACAAGGTCCACATCATGGCCCCGATGGTGCGGGCCGGCAAGGCCGTCCGCAACGGGGTGTTCGATGTGCTGGTGGCCGGGACGGCCTGCCTGCCGCTGGACCTGGCCGCCGAGGCGGCCAGGGTGGACACGCGGTTCATATGGGTGGCGCCGCGGGGCGTGGCGGGCCTGGTGGACCGGACCGAAGACCCTGTGGACGAGATAGTGGCGGGGATGGTGGGCAACGTGAAGTCGGCCTGGGTCCGGGATGTGGAGAAGGCGGCCGAGGTGGCGGTGAAGGTGGCGCAGGCGGTGAAGCGCAACAAGGTGGGCCTGCTGGACGATCAGGCGGCCGCGGCCGAGGCAGGGAAGTGCCTTCCTGACTGCGACCGCTGCTCCATGGCCTGTCCCAACAGCCTGCCCGTCTCCAGGGCCGTCAGGTCGCTGGTTGCCGGCCAGTGGGAAGGCTTCTTCGAAGTGGAGAAGGGGTGCTACTTCTGCGGGAAGTGCGAGGCGGCCTGCCCGGCCGGGGTTAAGCTGCGAGATATCATCGTGGCGGCGGAGCGCAAGCAGGCTGAGAAGGACAAGTTCGTGATGAGGCCCGGCCGGGGACCGCTGCCGCTGACCGAGATCCTGCAGTCGGCGTTCTCCATGGTCTGGGGCAACGCCCCCGGCATCGTGATCATAGCGGGCTGCGGCGACGCCCCCAGGGAGGAGATCGGCTGGCTGGCCTATGAGCTGACCAGGAGGAACTGCATCGTCTTCACCGCCGGGTGCGGCGCCGGGGAGCTGGCCCGGCACTACATCGACAGCAAGGGCAAGTACCTGTTCGAGCCATACCTGGCCTCGATTGAGCCCCGCTCCCTGATCAACTGCGGCGGGTGCACCGCCATCAGCCTGGCCAACAACATGTACATGTACTCGCGGGCGGCCGGCGGCATCCCCCTGTATGGCGGCATACCGGAGGTGGGTGAAGGCTCTCTCTACACCACCTTCTCCCTGCTGCTCTGGGGGGCCGTGCCCGACCGGATGTACGCGGCGGCGGCGGCCTACGCCCGCCTGGGGATCAGGGTGGTGGTGGGCCCGGCCTCCGGATGGGGCTGGGGCCGCTACCTGCCGGGGGACCGCTACGACCGGAGCAAGTGGTGGGTCTACCACGGTGACGACGGGCGGAAGAGGGAGGTGGAGCCGGTGCCGGAGCACCTGCTCATACCGGTGGAAACCAAGGAAGAGGCCCTCACCATGATACCGCGGATGTTCTTCAGCACCTCCGAGATGCGGGAAGGGCGGGCCGCGCGCATGGACTTCTTCATGGAGCTGTACCGCATCTTCTACAACGAGATGCCCCAGGACTGGCATCTACTGGTGCGCTCTCACCTGGACATCCCCATGAGGCACCGCATCAAGCTGATCAAGGTGCTTCGAGAGGAGTTCGGCTGGGAAGGGGACGGGCTGACGGTCTCCAGGGCCCGGAACCGGGACGGCAAGCTGCTGACGCTTTCGGAGTTCAATACCAGCTACGGAATGGAGCTGGGCCGGTACCATGCCCGCCTGAAGAGGCTGCTGCCCAACAGCGTGAAGCAGAAGCTCGCGGAAACCTAGACGCGGCGTGGAGGACCTGTTGCGCGCCGGGCCCGCCGGGCCCGGCGCTTCTTCGTGTCCGGCGCCCCGGGGGATGCTCTTTGAGTATCAAACCGGAGTTGGGTAAACTAGTCAGGGAGGAAATGCCATGCTACGCATAAGGCCACAAGCGCCCTGGCTGGTCCTGGTAACGGTGTTTGTCCTGTCCCTGGCGGCCTTCCTGCCCCCGGCAGCGCCGGCGGGCGCGACGACCATCGTCAGCCCTGACGGATGGGGGTGGCAGAACCCCCTGCCCCAGGGGAATGCCCTGCGCGGAGTCTGGGGCAGCGCTTCCGACAACATCTACGCCGTGGGAGCCGGCGGCACCATCATTCACTATGATGGCAGCGCTTGGGCGCCCATGGCCAGCGTCACCGGCCACCTGCTCTTCGGTCTGTGGGGCAGCTCGGCCACCGACATCTTCGCGGTGGGCAACGCCGGGACCATCCTCCACTACGACGGCTCCGGCTGGAGCGCCATGACCAGCAGCACGGGCAGGGACCTGTACGGGGTCTGGGGCAGTGCTTCCGACAACGTCTACGCCGTGGGCGGCGGCGGCACCATACTCAACTACGATGGGGCGAAGTGGCTTACAGTGGCCAGCGGCACCTCCAGCTCCCTCAATGCCGTGTGGGGCAGCTCCTCCACGGATGTCTTTGCCGTGGGCGCCGCCGGGACCATCCTCCACTACGACGGCTCCGGCTGGAGCGCCATGGCCGGCGACAGGCCGCCCTGCCTGCACGGGGTGTGGGGCCGGTCCCCCACGGATGTCTTCGCCGTGGGCTACCTCGGTGTCATCCTCCACTACGACGGCGTGGGCTGGAGCGCCATGGCCGGCGGCACGACCGCCTATCTCCATGGCGTCTGGGGCGGCTCCTCCCCCGACGTCTACGCCGTGGGCAGCAATGGCACCATACTGCGCTACGACGGTGCCGGCTGGAGCGCCATGACCAGCGTCGCCGCCGAAAGCATCTACGGGGTATGGGGCAGCTCGGCCGCGGATGTCTACGCGGTGGGGTACGAGGGGGCCGTGCTGCACTACGACGGCAGCGCCTGGGCCTCTGCGGGCGGGGTCACCCGGAACAACCTCTCCGGCGTCTGGTGGGCGGCATCGGACAATGTCTTCGCCGTCGGGGACGGCGGCACCATCCTGCGCTACGACGGCATCTCCTGGAGCGGCATGAGCAGCGGCACGTCCAGCGGGCTGCACGGCATCTGGGGCGCTTCCACGGACAACGTCTTCGCCGTCGGGGACAACGGCACCATCCTGCGCTACGACGGCATCTCCTGGAGCGCCATGGCCAGCGGCACGTCCAGCGGGCTGCGGGGCATGTGGGGCGCTTCTCCGGACAACGTCTTCGCCGTCGGGGACAACGGCACAGCTCTCCGCTTCGACGGGAGCACCTGGAGCGCCACGGGGGACAATGCCACCGTGGCGGGCCTGCACGGGGTCTGGGGCGCTTCCCCGGATAGCGTCTGGGCCGTCGGCGCGAGCGGCGTCATACTCCGCTACGACGGCACCTCCTGGAGCGCCATGACCAGCGGCACGGGCGAGGACCTGCACGGGGTCTGGGGCGCTTCCTCGGACAACATCTATGCCGTGGGCGGCCGGGGCACCATTCTGAACTACGATGGCACCGCCTGGACCCGGATGACCGGCGATTCCGAGGGCGACCTGTACGGGGTCTGGGGCAGCGCCCCCGACAACGTCTGGGCCGTCGGCGGGAGCGGCGCCATACTCCGCTACGACGGCAGCGCCTGGAGGGCCGTGACCAGCGGCGCGGCCAGTGACCTGCGCTCCGTTCAGGGCGGCGCCTCGCCGGATGTCTTCGTGGTGGGTGAAGGCGGCACCATCCTGCACTACCCGGAGGCCTCGGCCGTGCCGCCGGCAATCGCCTCCGTCAGCCCTGCCGAGGCCACCCTGGACTCGGAGAACATCACCGTGACCATCTCGGGGGCCTATCTGCTGGGGGCCACGGCGGTGGACCTGGGTGCGGGAGTGACCGTGGAGAACTTCACTGTGGAGGACAGCAGCTGGATAGCGGCCGTAATAGATATTGACAGCTCGGCGGCGGTCGGCAGCCGGGACGTGGTGGTCACCACGGCCGCCGGCACCGGTAGGCTGCCGGGGGGGTTCAACGTGAAGCTGCCCTCGCCGGCGCTATCGATCGTTGATCCGCAGGAAGGCCACCCGGGGCAGTCGCTGACGGTGGAGATCACCGGCATGCGCCTGTCAGGCGCCACGGCGGTCAGCCTCGGCACCGGCATCACCGTGGACAACTTCACGGTGGCCGGCGACACCCTGGTACAGGCCAGCATCACCATCGACGGCTCGGCCGGTTACGGGGTGAGGAACGTCTCGGTGACGACGCCGGCCGGCAATGGCACCCTGGCCAGCGGCTTCAGCGTTGTCCGCGAGGCGGGGGGTGGTGCGGGCAGCCGCACCCGGGTCTGGATCGTGGTCGGCGTGGCTGCGGCCGCGCTGCTGGCAGGCGGTGCGGGGGCCTTCGTCGTCAAGAAGAAGCGGTCTCAGCAGAAGGCGGCCCGGCGTCTGAAGAGAAGGTAGCGCAGGCGCCTTCGGCCGCCGCGGCAGGATTGCCCGTCAGGCCGCACCCATTGATGTGTCACAGGTTGCCGGCGGGACGCCTCAGGATGCGCGGAAGGCGCCCACTTCGTCCCGGAGCCAACCGGTCCAGGCGTCCAGGCCCTCGCCCGTCTTGCAGGATACGGCCAGGATGCGGATGCCGGAGTTCAGGGCCCGCACCCTCTCCTCGACGGCGTTGAAGTCGAAATCGAACAGGCCCAGCGCGTCTATCTTGTTGAGCACCAGGACATCGCACACGCTGAACATCAGGGGGTACTTCAGGGGCTTGTCATCCCCCTCCGGTATGCTGAGGATCATGGCGCTCCTGGCGGCCCCGGTATCGAACTCCGCCGGGCAGACCAGGTTCCCCACGTTCTCTATGATGACCAGGTCCAGGTCCTGCGGCCCCATAGCATCCAGGCCCTCCGCCACCATGGCGGCGTCGAGGTGGCAGAAACCCCCAGTCCGGAGCTGCACCACCTTCACGCCGCGGGCGGCCACCTTCTCGGAGTCCACGGTGGAGGCGATGTCGGCCTCGATGATGCCGATGCGGAGCTCATCGCGGAGCGCGTCGATGGTCCGCAGCACCAGGCTGGTCTTGCCGGATCCCGGAGAAGACATCAGGTTGAGCATGAAGGTCCCCGTCCCACGGAGCCTCTCCCTCAGCCTGGCGGCTAATGCCTGGCTCTCGGAGAGTATGCCCTCCTTGACCTCGATCATCCGTATTTCCCTGGCGTCCATCAGACCACCTCCATGCTGTCCACAGTGTACTCGCGCCCGGAGACATAGGCGAACTCGGTGGCCCGGCACCCGGGGCATTCCACCTTCCCCCCCCGGCGGAGGTCAACCGGGAACACCTCCGAGCATTTCTGGCAGCGGACCATCAGCGGCACCCTCTCTATCCTGAGGCGGGCGCCTTCCGCGACGGTCCCCCTGGCCACGAAGTCGAAGTAGCGCTGTATCCACTCGTCCTGCAGGTCGGAGGCCTCGCCCACCTTGAGATTGACGGCGATGATCTTCTTAGCGCCGTTGGCGGTGGCGTGCCTCATGCAGATATCGAACATGCTCTGGACTATGGGCAGCTCATGCATGGGTGGACCTCATGGGTGGACCTCATGGCCGGGCCAGGCCGCGGGAGGCCAGGTCTGCGGCCACATCCGCCAGCCCCAGCGCCCTGAGCCCGGCCACGGTCGGCAGGCCGCTGGGCACGTCCCAGCCACGCAGGGCGTAGAACTGGCTCTTCATGTCCTCGAACTTCTGCCGGTCGAGCACCTGCCCCTTCCGCGAAAGCACCTCCCCGTTCTTCCCGGGGACAAGGCATTCCTTGACGGTCCAATCGTTCTTGAGGGGCGTCGTGAAGTAGAACTGGGCCAGGTTGTCGGTCTGGCGGCCGCGCCCTCCCTCGCGCAGCAGCACCGCCCGCTGCAGATTGGCAATTCTCTCGCCGACGCGGTCCAGGTCCTGCTCACTGAAGGGCTTTCCCACTATGGCCGAGAGCAGCCGGCTCTCGATGGCCGGGTCGCCAACGTGGTCTTCGGTGTATTCGCTGTCGGAAATGGGGAACATCCACAGGCAGAGGACCAGGCAGTCGCTGCTGTAGGCGCGGTCCTGCACTATCCTGGCCGCCAGCGCCTTGCCATCGTACGTGGAGAAGTCCACCGCCTGCTCACCGCCCCAGAACCGGCGGCCGATGGCACGCATCACCTCCCCGTTCAGGTAGGCTCCCGGCTTGCCGGTGGCGAAGTCCGACCAGAGGCACCCGCCATGCCCCAGTACCTGCGATGTCTGCGACGGGCAGTACCTGGGCTCCATGATGTATGTGAGGCCGGTGTAGAGCAGCAGCCTGGGATCGAGGCTCATGACGTGCCCCAGGCTGTCGCAGACCGAGGCCTCCAGGACCCGGCTGGCCCCCAGCCTCTCGGCGGCCCTGACCGGGCCCAGGGCCAGGGCCTGGCCGATCCCCTCCTTCATCACCACCTTCCGCAGCAGGGTCTGCATGAACTCCAGGCTCCCGATCCTGGATATGGGGACCCCCGCCTCCTTCTCCGAGATGAGCCCGGCGGCTGCGCCGCGCCCCAGCAGCGTGATGGTGGTGGTCACGCTGTGCACGTCGACACCATAGTCATCGCAGAGCCTGTTGACCAGAAAGGGCACATCGGTGGGCCGGCCGTAGTACTTCCTGGCCACCGCCTGGTAGAAGGCCCCTCCCGCGCAGGCGAACTTGCCGCTGGTCCCATCCTTGATCTGGTGGGTCAGCCTCATGTCGCAGCCTATGCAGGCGTAGCAGGGATCGCGCATGGCCTCCGGGGGCGCTTCCAGCATGGGGTCGACCCGGGGGGTGGTCCCCAGCAGGTGCTTCATCCGGGCGGTTATTCCCCTCAGCGCCTGGCGGTCCGCAGGCCCGGGGTGCCGGCTGCCGGACACCGCTATGGCCTTGAGCTTCTTGGACCCCATGACGGCGCCGAAGCCGGCGCCGCCGAATGCATCGCCGTCGGCCAGGATTCCGGCAAAGAGCACCTGGCTCTCGCCGGCCTGGCCTATGGCCGCCACCCTGGCAGCCTGCCCCAGCTCCCCTTTCAGCAGGCTGCGGGTTTCTACAGCCCCCCTCCCCCACAGCGATGAGGCATCCCTGATCCGGGCGGCGCCGTCCTGCACGAAGAGGTAGACCGGCCTTTCCGACTGACCATAGACTATGACGCCGTCGAAGCCGGCGGCTTTCAGGAATGCCCCCCAGCTCCCGGCCATGGTGGCGTAGGAGAACCCCTGGGGGCTTCCCGCCGGCGACCGGCCGTTGACCCACCAGCGCGCCCCGGCCGGGGCGATCCCTGTGGCCGGCCCGGTCATGAAGACGAGGCGGTTGCCGGGGTCGAAGGGGCCGACATCGGGCCCCACCTCGTCCCAGTAGACCTTGGTGCCGATGCCCCTGCCGCCCACGAACTTCTCCGCGTAGTCGCTGGTGGGTACGACCGTGGTGACGCCCGACGACAGGTCCACCCGGAGAAGCCTTCCCGCGTACCCGTTGTCCACTTCCATAGCACCTGGCCCGCCGGCGGCCCGGCCTGCTGAAGGCCCGAGCCGCCCGGTCCTCCATTGTACCCGAATACAGGCGGGGGTGATCAAGCCCTGAGGGCAGCGGCCCATCATCCTACGCGATCGATTCCGGCCTTGATTGACGCTGGTTTGGCGGCGATGGTAGTCTGGGAAACGCCCCGCCACCGCGAGTTGAGCTTGCCGTACAGCGATGGAAGGGCCCCGGCCTGAGCACGTATGTTGTACCGCCGGTTCCGGCGGAGAGGAGGCAGACCATGTCCGAGTCTACAGAGGTCCAGGCGGTTGTCAGGCGGCTGGAGGACCTGGAAGCCATCAAGCGCCTGAAGCACCGCTACATGCGCTGCGTGGACACCAAGCAGTGGGACGAGCTGGCCGGATGCTTCTGTCCGGACGCCACCACCGATTATGGCGGGAGGCACAAGCTCACCGGCGTGGAAGCGATCATCGGGTTCCTCAAGACCATGGAGTCGCCCGATATCATAACCATGCACCAGGTGCACCACCCGGAGATCGAGCTGACCGGGCCCGGGAAGGCCAGCGCCACGTGGACGCTGGAGGACTACGTTATCAACCTGTCCAGGGGATGGTCGCTTCACGGGACCGCCCTGTACCACGACATGTATGCCAAGGTGAACGGTGAGTGGAAGATCGAGCACACCGGGTACAAGCGCATCTTCTCGGAGACCTGGACGCGCTCGGACATCAAGAGTCTGAAGCTGACTGAGAGCATGTTCGGGCCGGTGAAGTAGCCGCCTCGGGAGAGACTGCCCCCGGGCCGAAACGCGGGCCGGGGCAAGCTGCCAGATCAGACCAGACCATGCCCTTGCCCGGGCAGGGGATCCATCGGCCCGCGCGTGCGCCGGGGGGTGTGTCGGTCGTGCGGAGCGGCGCCTCCGATGCCGGCGCCGAGAGAGAGAGGGGGACAATATGGGACGACTCGATGGGAAGGTAGCCATCGTGACCGGGTCCGGCCAGGGTGTCGGCCGGGGCATTGCCCTGGCCCTGGCCGGGGAGGGCGCCAGGGTGGTGGTCGTGGGGAGGACGCTCTCCAAGTGTGAGCGGACAGCGGCCGAGATCGGGGCGGCGGGCGGGACCGCCATGCCCCTGGCCTGCAATGTGACGCACAGGAATGAGGTGGACGCCGTGGTGGCCGAGACGGTGAAGGCCTTCGGCACGGTGGACATCCTGGTGAACAACGTCGCCCAGTCGCGCGTCGGCATCTCCGTGGAGAACACCAGCGACGACGACATCTCCCTGGCCTTCTCCTCAGCGGTGCTGGCCACGCTCTATTTCATGCAGGCCTGCCTTCCGCACCTGAAGAAGCGCGGCGGGAAGGTGGTCAACCTGGGGTCCACCGCCGGGATCGTCGGCCAGGCCGGCCAGATGGGCTACGCCATTGCCAAGGAAGGGGTCAGGGCCCTGAGCCGGGTGGCCGCCCGGGAGTGGGGGCGGTACGGGATCACCGTCAATGTCCTTTGCCCCTTCGCCGATTCCCCCGGCAACAAGGAGTGGGCCGAGACCTATCCGCAGAAGGTCGACAAGACCCTGGCCACCATGCCCATCAAGCGCATCGGCAGCTGTGAAGAGGACATCGGGCGGGTGGCGGTGTTCCTGGCCTGCCGGGATTCCGACTATGTGACCGGCCAGACCATCATGGCGGACGGCGGGGCGCACATCATGGCGTGATTACGGGGCGCCGCGGTTGCCTGGCGGGCGGCTCCGCCCCCGCGGGCCCGGGCTACGCGGCGGCCGCGGCCAGGCCGCTTTCCACCGCGACATCTACAGCGGCCACGCCCACGCCCCGTGGGTGGAAGAAGGCGGCGAACTCGCTGTCCTCGAGGGTTTTGTTTGTGTAGCTAAACATTGCTGGGGGCCCCTTGCGAGGTGCGCTCATAGTAGGCGGCGACCCGGGAGACAGCCCTGGCGGCCTGGCCGAAGGTGAAGTAGACCGGTGTCGCCTGCCGGAAGCAGTGCATCTGCAGCCCCCAGGACCAGGTCTCCGTCAAGGAGTTGCTGCAGGAAGGTTACGTTGGTGACCGACCGGGGGTTGGAGGTAGCCCCTATGACTGCAATGGACTTCGGCTCGAAGATGATGCTCAGGTCGCGCAGTCTCCCCATTCCTTTCTCAGTGTGCGCCCGTCGGGCGCGTCTTTCCAGTCCCGCCGCAATGAGCGGCGGGGCCGCGGCGCCTTAGGCCGATGCCGCAGCATCGCAGTCTGATGCCGCGGCCTCCCGCAGCTTCCGGATGTACTGAACGAAGTAGTCTCGCACCATCGCCTGGTCGATCCACTCGCCGGTCCACAGGGCCTGCTTGTCGCTCAGTGGACCCCTGGCCCTGGCCGGCACGCCGGCCAGGAACGACCGGGGCGGGACATGCTCTCCCTCGGGGACAACCGCCCCGGCGGCGATGACGCAGTAGTCCCCTATGTCGGCATCCTGCAGCACGGTGGCATTCATGCCCACCATGACCCGGTTTCCGATCCGAGTACCGTGAACCACGGCCCCGTGCCCCAGGATCACGTCATCACCTATGGTCAGGGGCGTCCTCACCCCCCGCTGCCAGTCTTGGTACCCCCCGGCGTGGACCACGCAGTTGTCCTCCACCATGACCCGCTTGCCGATCCTGATCTGGGACAGGTCGGCATTGATCACGGCGCCTGCATGGACCACCGAGAGCTCGCCGATCTGCACGTCCCCGCGGACCACGGCCAGCGGGTGCACGAACGCGGAAGGGTCGATCAGGGGCGTCATGCCATCGAAGGTCTCTATCATCCCTTCCTCTTCGCTGCCGATGCCGGGTGGCCGGGGCGCCGCCCGCCGGAGCGGCCGGCCGGGGGGCTTGACATAATTCTGTTCACGCCGGCTTCTTCGGCTTCAGCTTCGGTATGCCGGCCGTGTAGCCGCCATCCACCACCGTGTTGGTGCCGGTCACGAACGAGGAGTCATTCGACGCCAGGAAGAGCGCCACGGCGGCTACCTCGTCGGGCTGGGCGAACCTCCTCATGGCCTGCGATTGATGGAAGGGGGGAACGTTCTCCGGGTCAATGGTGCCCGGGCTCATGGCCGTCATGATGGTCCCGGGGGAGATGCAGTTGACCCTGATGTTGCGGTCGGCATACTCCAGGGCCATGGTCCTGGTCAGGTGAATGATCCCCGCCTTGGAGGCGCCGTAGGCCCCCGTCCCCGGCAGTCCGATCACCCCGGCCGCCGAGGCGGTGCTGATGATGACGCCGCCGCCCTGCTCGAGCATCTGCGGGATGGCGTGCTTCGATCCCAGGAAGACACTCTTCAGGTTGGTGGCGAAGACCCTGTCCCAGACCTCCTCGGGCGTGTCGGCCGTCATGGCGAACTTGCCCTGGATGCCGGCGTTGTTGAACAGGATGTCCAGCCTGCCGAAGGCCTCCACCGTCCGGGTGACCATCATCCGGACATCGGCGGGCTTCGAGACGTCGGCCTCGACGAAGGCCCCTTCCCCTCCGGCCTCCCTGATCATCTTCACCGTTTCGTGCCCCCCCGCGGGCACGAAATCCGCCACCATGACCCTGGCCCCTTCTCTGGCGAAGAGGAGGGCGGTGGCCCGGCCGATCCCCGCACCGGCCCCGGTGATCAGGGCTGCCTTTCCTTCAAGCCTGCCCATGTTCTCCTTCCTGGTTGCGAAACCAGCAGTGCATTCCTGCCGCTCAGTCTACCCGGTTGCCGCCGGCCAGTCCAGTTGGACGCGGCCACGCGTGTTCTGCGATTGCGGCACGGGGCGAGCGTGGGCGGAAAGGGCCACCGTGAAGCAGCCGGTGGCCGGCATGCCGCACGCTGCCGCAGCAGGGCGGGGTCCAGGCCCGGACCCCGGATGCCGGCAGTCACATGGCCAGGGCCTTCTCCCGGAACTCGGCCACCAGCGGGCACTCCGGCCACCGGCAGCCCTCGAGCTTCTTCTTGCCCTCTCTGGTCTTGCTATGCCGGTTCACGTAGGCGCACTTCGCCGACCCGTCCGGGTAAACCATGACCGTCGCCAAGTCCCCCGTGTGGTGGCACTTGATCGTGGTGACTGTTACCTGCCATTCCATGCATCTTGCCTCGCAGTCATATTCCCTCAAACAGCGACCGGAATCAGCCCAGCCAGCGTTTCCGCCTCTTGTAGTGCTTGATGTTCCGGTAGCTCTTGGTCTCTCCCCGTGCGCTGAGACCCATGTAGAACTCGCGGATGTCGGCATTGCCTCTCAGCTTCTCGGCAGTGTCATCGAGGACGATCCGGCCGCTCTCCATGACGTAGCCGTGATGCGCCAGGGACAGCGCCGCCCTGGCATTCTGCTCCACCAGGAGTATGGAGACGCCCTCCTCCTCATTGATCCTCCTGAGTATGCGGAAGATCTCATCCACCAGCAGGGGCGCCAGACCCAGGGAGGCCTCGTCCACCAGCATCAGCTTGGGGCTGGCCATCAGGGCCCGGCCGACGACCAGCATCTGCTGCTCGCCGCCGGACAGGTACCCGCTGGTCTGCCGCTGCATCTGCTTGAGGACGGGGAAGTACTGGTAGACCATGTCCAGGTTCCTGTTCAGCCGGCCCCCGCCTCCCGAGATATAGGCGCCCGCCCTGAGGTTCTCGTCCACCGTGAGGTGCTCCAGGACCAGCCTCCCCTCCATGATCTGGATGATCCCCATGCGGGCGATCTTCTGCGCGTCCCCGTTCTCGATGCGGCGGCCCTCGAACTCGATGCTGCCGTCGGTGACCCTTCCCTCCTCGGCCCGCAGGAGACCGGAGACGGCCTTCAAGGTGGTGCTCTTGCCCGCGCCGTTGTTGCCTAGAAGCGCGACGACGCTGCCCTTCTCCACCTCGAGCGAGACGCCCCTGAGGACAAGGATGACGCCCAGGTACTTCACTTCAACGTTGGTTAGCTGCAGCAGTGGCATATGTCGTATCTCCTTAGGCCGGTACGGCCGCCTCGTCGCCCAGGTAGGCTTTGATGACCACCGGGTCGCTCTTGACCTGGGCAGGGGTGCCCTCGGCGATCTTTCGTCCGAAGTCCAGGACCATGATCCTGTCGGTGATGTCCATCACCACCCCCATATCGTGCTCGATGATGATGACGGTCATCCCCTTCTCCTCCTGGACATCGAGTATGTAGCGGGCCATGTCCTCCTTCTCCTCCGCGTTCATGCCGGCCATGGGCTCATCCAGGAGCAGCAGCGTCGGCTCCTGGGCCAGGGCACGGCCCAGGTCGATGCGCTTGCGGATGCCGTACGGCAGGGTGCCCACCACGGCCTTCCTGTGGCGCTCCAGCTCCAGGAAGTCGATGATGTCCTCCACCACCGCCCGCTCCCTGACATCCTGGCGGTGCGGCCGGCCGTAGTAGAAGGCCTGCTCTACCCAGGTGGAAGTGAAGCGGAAATGCCGTGCCGCCATGAGGTTGTCCACCACGGTCAGCCCGGTGTAAAGCTGAATGTTCTGGAAGGTCCGGCTGATGCCCATCCTGGCTATCCTGTCGGGGCGCAGCCTGGTTATCCGGCTCCCCTTGAAGTAGATCTCCCCACTCTGCGGACGGTAGAAGCCGTTGATGCAATTGAGGGTGCTGGTTTTGCCGGCGCCGTTGGGCCCGATGATGCCGAAGACCTCGCCCTTGAGGACCTCACACGAAATGCCCTGGAGGGCCTTCACCCCTCCGAAGCTCAGGTGCACATCCTCGAACCGTATTTCGGCTTCTCTGCTTGGCGAACTCGACATGGCTGATCTCCTTGTTTGCCCCGGCACCGCCCGGCGTGCCGGGGGCACCGTTTCTCAAGTCTGTCCCCACCTTCGGTCCGCGATCCTTTCGGCGCTGCCGCAGAGCGCTCCTGCGGGCAGGAGCTCGATGCTGTCAAAGCTCAGCTTGAGCATGTCCTGGCAGCGCCTGTCTACAGCCAACGTCAGGGCCTGGCGGTCAATGCCTTCCGGCACTTCGATCCTGAGTACTGCCCGGTCCCTGTAGCCATCGAGAGTGAGCAGCATCTGGTGCTTCAGGACCTGGGGGAAGGGGGCCATGGCCTCAGCCAGGTCACCCTGGTGGACGAACACCCCCTTGACCCGGACATGCTGGGCGGCCATGCCCTTGATGCCTGTGATCCTGGGGGCGCTGCGGCCGCATGGGCAGGGCTCGTCGGTGTATGAGGCCAGGTCGCCGGTTCCGAAACGTACCAGTGGATAGACCCCGCTGAAGAGGGTGACCACTATCTGGCCCACCTCGTGGGGACCGAGCTGCTGCCCGCTATCCGGGTCCACGATTTCCACGACGCATGCTTCGTCGTCATAGTGATAGCCATCGGCCCTTCCGCAGGAGTAGGCCACCTGTCCCAGGTCCGCCGTCCCGTAGGCGTCCCACACTACCAGGCCGTACTTCTCTTCGAAGACCCTCTTCAGGGTCCGAATCTGCCTCTCTCCACCGCCGGAGACGAGCTTGAGGTTGAGGTCCCGGCGCACGTCATAGCCCAGTTCCTCGGCCTTCTGCAAGATGGTGATGGAGAAGGAAGGAGGGGCCAGCAGGGCGGTAGCCTGAAGGTCGTGCAGCAGCTTCACCTGGAGCTCAGTCTGCCCGGTGCCGGCGGGGACCACCGTGCAGCCCATCATATCCAGGGCGTCCGTCATCCCCAGCCCGGCAGGGCCCATGTGGTAAGAGGCGGAAACCAGGGCCACATCGCCGAACCTGGGATAGCCCAGCCGGAGAAAGGACCGCACTGCGGCCCGGATTCGCTCCGGTCCCCACACTACGTATGCCGGCCCGGGAGAGACGTAGACCCGGTCCAGTCTCCCCAGGGGGATCGCCAGGAAGCCCCCGAAGGGAGGTCGGGAGCGCTGCATCTCCATCACGTCTTCCCTGGTGGTTACCGGCAGCTTCTCGAGGTCTCCCACCGTCCTTATGCTGGAGGGCGTGATCCCGGCGGTGATGAGTATCTCCCTGATGGCCGCCGAGCTCTTGTAGGCGAAGCGGACCTGCTTCTCCAGTCTGCGGTTGAGGGTGTGCTGTCTCTCATGCACAGGCATCTTCTCCCTCTGCTCATCATGGGGGGCCGGCAGCACCTTGCGGCTCGGGGCTCTCCGCACGGACACTATCCTCAGTACCGTTCCCCTTAGATCCTTCTGATCTGCTTCAGGCCGAACAGGCCGTTGGGCCTCACCATCAGGATAACCACCATCAGGATGAAGGGCAGGACCTCCCTGAACCCGGTCACGTGCTGGTCGATATAGGTCCCGCTCAAGGTCTCGACCAGCCCGATGATGATGGCCCCGATGAACGCCCCCGGGACCGACTCGATACCGCCCAGCAGCAATACCGGCAAGGCTCTCATGACACCGAAATCTCCCAGCGAACTGTCTAGGATGAACATGGAGGACAGCAGGATGCCGCCGACCGCCGCCGACACGCATCCGACGATCCAGGACACCACAAAGACCGTCTTCACGTTTATGCCCAGGCTCTGGCTGACCACCTGGTTCTCCGCCACGCTTCTCATGGCCAGCCCGATCCTGGAGTACTGGAAGAAGATGACGAAGGCAATGAACATGACGGTGGCCACCGCGAAGGAGAACAGCAGCGCCCAGGAGAAGGCAACACCCCCGGCACTGAACGAGCCACTGGGGAGGATCTGGGGCATGGCCCGGGGGTCCCCACCCCACCAAAGCTGGCTGATACCCTTTATGGCCAGGCCCGCCACCAGAGTGGCCACGAAAGGTATGAGCATGGGGCGTCCCAGCAAGGGCCTGATGACCAACCGTTCCATGATCAGGGCGACCGCCGTGCTGAAAAGGACCGTCAGGACCAGGGCCAGCCACGTGGGGAGGCCGATGTCGGATATCAGCCACCAGGTGAAGAAGGCGGTCATCATCATGATGTTACCGTGTGCGATGTTGAAGACCTTGGTGGCCTTGGCGATCACCAGCACGCCGAGCGCAATGAGCGCGTACACTCCTCCCAACAGGAGCCCCTGAACTATGGCCGAAAGCAGAGTATCCATCTGATCACCAGCCTTTCCGGCGGGACCCTCTCGTTTCCGCCTGACCGAAGGTCTTGGGTGCCGCCCACAGGCCTCAAATCAGATGCCTGTGGGCGGCAGACTCCTGTGGCCAGGTAGTCCGGCCTGGCGGCTCTACGGTGCCGCTAGGCTGAGGGGACCTCCAGCCAGTCAGTGATGACGATCAGGTTCTGGTCCGCGGCGCTCCATCTCTGCACGTCGATGTAGCGGGCGCCCTGGCGCTCACCGTCAGGGTAGTTCACCGGGTAGTAGCCCGGCGCCTGAGCGGTCACCTGCTGCAGGGCCTCGTATATCTCCTGGCCGCTGAGGCCGTCCTCGCGGATATCGTCGAGGCCGACCTTCTTGACCACCTCCATCAGTAGCATGACGGTCATGTGGGCATCCATGCCACCCCCGACCACCCCCGACCCGATCTTCATCAGGGCGGCAGCATCGTTCGGATGGTTCCTCTCCAGCAGTTCCTTGATCAGGTCGACCTGTGCGGACTCCAAGGTCCAGTAGCCCCAGTTTCCGAAGGTAAGCGTGCCGTCGACGGAATCCCATCCAGCCTTGTCCGTGACCGCTCCCACATAGGCATTGAACGCGTCACTGCCGACCAGCTTTGCCCTTCCCCCGGCTGCTCGATACTGTTCCACGAAGGTGGAGGCCATGGTCGCCCCGTTGGCCGCGATGAACAGGTAGTCGCAGTCCTTGTAGGTCTGTACCTCGGCGGACCATGTCATCGTATTCATGGGGACCAGGGTGGTGCCCACCAGGGTGTACTTGTCGGTGTTCTTCGGGCAATAGGCCTGAATGGCAGCCTGCACATCAGGGCTGGGCGCCAAGGGATAGCCTACCAGTCCCAGCTTCGCCGGGCCCGTCCCCTCCCAGTCGTTTTCGTGCAGCCAGTCCAGGAAGAAGGGGACCCGGTACCGGTCAAGGTTGGCCAGGGTGAACACATATCCGACGTTGTCCACCATGTTCGCCGTTGAGGAGGCGCAGATCACCGGCATCTGGTCGATGTCCGCCCGGGCCTTAATGGCGTCAGCTATGGCCGGCGGGGCAGTGAAGATGATGTTCGCCCCCCGGGATTTGAGGTCTTCGTAGCCCGTCATGAACCGGGACGGATCGTACTTGGTATCGTAGGCTACTACCCTGAAGGTCACGCCCTTGCAGAGACCCTCCTCGTTAACGTAGTCGCAGTAGTCCTGCAGGGCCCAGCTGATCGGTTTCATGGCTGCGACCCCCGGACCAGACAGGTCCGTCAGGTCGCCGATAACGATGGTCACATCCTCGGCAGGCGTCTTGTCGCTGCTGCACCCTATGGACAGCAGTGACAGCGGAAGGGCTGTGCACAGAATCAGGAACATGCAAACCACGGCCATCCATTTGTACTTCATTGGCTTCCTCCTATTATTGGTCGACTTCTTCGCCGTCCGGGCAGCAATGCGCCCCCGGATTCCGCCAGGGTCCCAGCCTGCGGTGTGCTGGTCAGCCGGACGGGCGCCATCTCTGATGTCGGGCCATGCTCCCCCCTTTCTGCTCTTCGCTCTTACTCCGGACCCCATCTGCTAACCCCCGCGGTAGGAGTACGGACGCAAGCGGTAGTAGGCTTTGAACTTCAGCCAGCGTGAGTAGAGGCCTCCGGGCTCGAGTATCAGGAAGGCCAGGATGACCACGGAAAACCCGACCAGGCTCAGGGCCACGTTCAGGTCGACCATGTTCGCCCGTTTGGTCACTTCGTCGATTATCATCTCCAGGCTCTTGAGGAATCCCACGCCCAGGAAGACCCCGGTGGTGCTGCCCATGCCGCCGATGGCCAGCATGCCGAAGTACCATATAGAGTTGTTGATCTGATAGTGGTCCGGCGTGATCCAGAACTGGGAATAGGCCGAAAGCCAACCGGCCACGCCGGCGAACATGCAGCCGATGAAGAAGGCCAGCATCTTGTAGCGGAATATGTTGATGCCGCCGACCTCGGCAGCCAGCTCGTTGTCCCTGATGGCCACGAAGGCCCGACCAACGGGCATCCTCTGCAAGTTCTTGGCGAGGAACGTGCCTGCGAGCATCAAGGTGATGGCCACCAGGTAGATGCTTGCCCGGGATTTGAAGGCGTATCCGGCCACGGAAAGCGGGGCCACTGCCATCCCGTTGCCCCCGCCGGTCCAATCGGCGAAATACCGGATGATCCACAGGATGATGAAGTTGGCCGCCAGCGACGCGATGGCGATGTAGAACCCTTTCAGCCGGAAACTGGGGAGGCCGAAGATGACCCCCACCACTCCGGCGGCCACCGCCGCGATGGGCAGGCATACCAGGCCGGGAACGTCGTACCGGCCGGCCAGGATGGCAGTGGTGTAGGCCCCCACCCCCACGAAAGCGGCCTGTCCGATGGAGAAGACGCCGCACAGCCCGGTCAGTATGTGCAGCCCCAGCACGGCCAGGACCACTATGGTCAGACCGGTAGCCCAGGTCACCCAGAAGTCTGCCACGAGCAGGGGCACTACGTAGAGGAACACGATAATCGCCGCCAGTATGACCCACTGGGTCTTTGTGCGCAGGATGGCCATGTCGCTCTCGTACTTGGTTGCGAAGATCCCGCTTGGTAGCATAGGTGCCTTCCTCTTGCCAGATTCGGATGCGCGGGGGGACTACACTCTGACCACCCTCACCTTCGTGCTGAGGAGCGCCGTGCGGCCATCCCGGTAGGTCACCCTGGTCTCCATTGTGATCTCCTCCTCCTCCCCGTAGATCGCCGCTATCAGGTCCCGGTACTTGTCCTCCACGAATCCCCGCCGCAGCTTCATGGTCCGAGTAAGCTCAGCGTCATCCGCATCGAAGGGCTTGGGCGTGTTCACGAACCTCTTGACCCTCAGGCCCTCGGGGAGCCGCGCATTGACCTTCTCCACTTCCGTGCGCACGAGGGCGGTCACCTCCGGCTTCTGAGAGAGATCGGCGAAAGTGGTGAACGGTATCTTTCTCTTCTCAGCCCAAGTGCCGACGTTCTCGAAATCGATGTTCACCACCACGCCCACGAATGGCCTGGTGTCATCGCCGACCACGAAGACATTAGTGATAAATGGGCTGAACTTGAGGCGGCCTTCCAGGTACTGTGGCGCATATCGATTGCCGTCGGCCAGTGCCTTCATGTACTCCATGCGATCCAGGTAGTGAAGGTGGCCATCATCGTCCATAAGGCCGGCGTCTCCCGTGTGGTACCAGCCTCCGGCGAAGGCCTTCCGGGTGGCTTCAGGGTTCTTGTAGTACCCGCTGGTGGTCACGTTGCCCCTGGCCAGGATTTCCCCATTATCCGTTATCCGGACGATGGTGCCGGGGTTGACGATGCCCACAGAGTCCACCTTGATGTTGCCCGAGCTATGCTGGGAGATGCCCATCTCGCTCATGCCGTACGTCTGCCTCAGGTCCACGCCAATAGCCGTGATCAGACGGAAGATGTCCGGTCCCAGGGCGGCGCCGCCCGTGAAGGCGGACCTCACCTTGAGCAGACCATGACGGCCCCTGATAGCGTTGAACAGGACCAGTGAGCACAGCCTGTAGGCGGCATTCCAGAAGAGGCCCAGCTCGCGGCCGGAGAAGTCGGCGTCGGCCTTCCTGTAGCCCACTGGCAGGCACAGCTTGTACGCCAGCCTGTCCAGCAGGGAGCTCTCAGTCATGCTGTTCTGGATGGAAGAGGCCATGTCCTCCCACAGCCTGGAAGGGTACCAGATGATGGGTGGGCTGATCTCGCGGATGTTCTCCTGCACGGTGGCCTGGGACTCGACGTAGTTGAGCCGGGAGCCGCGGTCCAGGCTGGTGAAGAGGCCCATGGCCTGCTCCAGCAGGTACCCTGGGAGCACGTACGATACCCAGTCGTCGGTCTCCCGGACCTCGTACATGGACATGGTCACCTGCATGGAAGAGTACAGGCCGGCATGGGTTACCATGGCGGCCTTCGGAAGGCCGGTGGTCCCGGATGTGGGGACGAGAATGGCCATGTCCAGGGATTTGCCCTGGGCCACATTGTCTTCGAACACGGTGGGTGACTTCAGGGCCGACTCCTGGCCCAGGGCCAGTACCTGGGTGAAACTCAGAAGAACGGGATCGTTGTAGCCCCGCATGCCCTTGGAATCCCAGTAGATGACCTTCTTGATCAGTGGCAGCTGGTCCAGGATGGACAGGACCTTGTCCACCTGTTCCTGATCCTGAGCGATCAGGAAGGTGGCATCGCAGAGCTCAACGAGGTGCTTCACCTCGTCCGGAGAGGCGCTGGAGAACACGCCCACGACGGCTGCGCCCCCTGCCTGGGCTGCCAGCTCGGCCCAGAACCAGTGAGGGTCATTGTCCCCCAGGATGGCAACCTTGTCGCCGCGCTGGAGGCCCAGGCTGAGCAGGCCCAGGCAGAGATGCTTGATCTGGTCGTGACAGAAGCGGTAGGTGTACTCATTCCAGATCCCCTTGTCCTTCTTCCTCATCCAGACGCGGTCGGGCCACTTCTGAACGTTCTGGAGCAGAAGCTGGGGCATGGTCACACCGGTATCGGAGCTGGCCGCGGTGCCGGCCTTCCGGCAAGTGCCGTTGTACGGCGCTATCCTCGATCTCCGCTTCCCGCCAACGCGGGCCAGGGACCGGGCCACTGCTCCAACTGATGCTCCCATAGGTACCCCCGAGATCGAAATCCCCGCCTTCCAGGGCGAGTGTAGGACATCCCCACCCCGTAGTGAATCCGCTGGAATGGCGAAGCCGGCTTCTACCAAATCGCAGACAAGGCGGCGCTGCCGCGCCGGGGGCCGGCGCCAAGGCGCCGAACCCTGGCGTACTTCATCCGGGCAGACAGCAGGAAGTTGACATGCGGGCCACCGCTGATTACTATCGGCATTTGGCAGGCCAGGCAATCGGATTATCCCTCTGGCGGACCAAGGAAGGGGATGATGTGGGCTCGGAGAAGGCAGCACAGCACAGGATATCGGTGCTGATAGCCGACGACCACAAGGCCTTCAGGGAGGGGTTGGCCAGTCTCCTGGCCGAGGAGGCTGACATAAGGATTGTGGGTGCGGCCAGCGACGGGGCTGAAGCCGCCCGGCTGGCCGGGGAACTGCGCCCGGATGTGCTGGTCACGGATGTGGCCATGCCCGGCATCAACGGTATCGAGGCCATCCGGCAGTCCAGGACCGCCAGCCCGGGGACGGCCTTCGTGGTGCTGAGCGCCTTCTCCTATGATTCGTACGTGGTGGCCGCCGTTGATGCCGGGGCGTCGGCCTATCTGCTGAAGACCCAGGGCATCGAAGAGATCGCCGAGGCCATACGCTCCGTTCATGCCGGCCAGATGGTGTTCGGGCCGGAAGCCAATGCCGCCATCCGGAGGCGCCTGGGGGCGGGTTCATCCCGGTCCACCACGTCGCGCGCACAGCCCACTCCGCGGGAGCTGCAGCTCCTGATAATGGCCGGCAAGGGGCTCTCCAACAAGGACATGGCGGCCAGGCTGGACATCGGGGAGCGCACGGTGCAGACCCACTTTCAGAATGTGCTGGCCAAGCTGGGGGCTACATCCAGGACGGAGGCAGTGGTGACCGCCCTGTCCGAGGGCTGGATCACCTTTGACGAAATCCAGGCAGTGACGCGGCCCGGATAGGTGGCCGGGCGCACGCGGCATGACGTGCCGCTCGGACAGGTGACTGGCGGGGACGGACCATATGCCCTTTGGGGACCACGATTTCCTGGACCTGGTGTGCCGGCCGGCCATGGTTGTCGCCGGCGGGCGGATCCGTGCTGCCAACACCAGGCTGGCCCGCCTCGCTGGCCATAGCCGGGCAGCCCTGTCCGGCATGAGGGCCAGAGACCTTCTGGTTGCCGAGGAGCAGTCTGCACGGTCCAGGTCCATGCCAGGGCGTGGTCTCGCACCGGGGACCCACAACGGGGTCCTGTTCACAAAGGCCGGCGGACGAGTCGGAGCGCGAGTCGTCCGCCGGCCTCTGAAGAGCGGGCTCGGTCCTGGCGGCATGCTGGTGGTCCTGGACGAAGCGGCCGCGGACGACTCGGATCCGCTGGAAGTGGAGCGGCTGCTAGATGAATGCCTGAGGGTCGCGGAGGCCGGTGTGACGGTCATTGGCCGGAATGGCCTGGTGGCCATGGCCAACAGGAGATGCTGTGAGATTCTGGGTTACCGGGAACTTGACGTCATCGGCCGGCACTGGGCCAGCATCTTCGTCATCCGGCGCGACCGTCAGCGGGCCAGCGAGGGCTTCGAGAAGCTCGTTTCGGGTGGAGGGCCACCGCAGGGCTACTACGAGAGCAGGGTGCCCACCAGGGGAGGGCAGAAGAGAGTAGTCGCCTGGCAGGGGGTGAAGCTGCTCAGGGACTCCTCCGGCCGCGTCCTGGGCGTCGTTTCCTCCGTCACGGACCTGACAGAGCAGAAGGAAGCTCTGAAAGCCGCGGAAGACAGGGACAGGCTGTACCGGCTGGTCTCCGAAAATGCCACGGCGGGCGTCTGGACCTATGACCTGGCCACGGGCTGCGTCACCTATATGAGTCCGTCGATAGCTCAGATAACCGGCTTCACCGCCAAAGAGGTGACGGATATGGGCCTGGATGAGATCCTCACTGCGGATTCCCACGCCTTCGGCATGTTGGAGCTAGAGCGGCACCTGGCCCGGGACAGCGACTACGCCGGGCAGCCGCACACGTGGACCGTGGAGCTGGAGGAGTACCGCAAGGATGGGTCCACGGTCTGGGTAGAGGTGCGGACCTCCGTCATGCGCGACGCGGCGGGGAAGCCCACCGGCATCTTCGGCTTCACGCGCGACATAACCGAGCGCAAGCAGGCGGAGAAGGCGCTACGGGAGAGCGAGAAGAGGTATCGCACCTTCTTCGAGGACTCCATGGACGCCATCTTCATCCTCGGCCGCAACGGCAGGGTCCTGGACGTGAACCGGGCGGCCCTGGCCCTGCTGGGCTACTCGCGGGAGGAGATGGCCACGCTGCCACTGGCCCACCATGTGCCCCGGGAGCTGAGGCTGCGGTTCCAGGCCCAGATCGAGAGGGACGGCTTTGTGCGCAACTACGAGATGCGGCTGCGCCGCAAGGACGGGGTGGAGCTCGACTGTGTGCTGACCTTCGACCTGCGCCGGGATGACTATGGAAACATCGTGGGCTATGAGGGCAGTATCCGCGACGTGACCGGCTACAAGCGCATGCAGCGCAACCTGCGGCTCTACGTGAATGAAGTGACCCGGGCCCAGGAGGACGAGAGGCTGCGCCTGTCCCGCGAGCTTCATGACGGGGCCCTGCAGGACCTGCTGGCCCTGGGGCTGGAGCTGGAGAAGGCCATCAGGGCAGGGAGGCGGGGGGGGCGCAGCCAGAAGGGGCAGCTGGAGAGCATCCGGGATGAGGTCCAGCGGCTGGCCGGGGAGATGAGGGTCTTGAGCCATGCCCTGCGGCCCAACGTGCTGGACGAGCTGGGCCTGGTGCCCGCGGTGCAGACCCTGCTTCGCGGCCTCGAGGAGACACAGGGCACGAAGACCGGGCTGCAGGTGGCGGGGGCGGAGAGCCGCCTGAAGCCCGAGATCGAGCTGGCCCTCTTCCGGATCGTGCAGGAGGCACTCAGCAACGTCAAGCGCCACTCCGAAGCCAGGTCGGTGCGGGTGCGCATCGAGTTCGGCGAAGGGGCAGTCAAAGCGGTGGTATCCGACGATGGCAAGGGCTTCAAGGCCCCGCGGCGGCTCAGCGACCTGGCCTCAGAGAAGAGGCTGGGCCTGGCCGGGATGGAGGAGCGGGCGAAGATGCTGGGAGGGCGGGTCAGCCTGGAGTCCGTGCCGGGCGGGGGCACAACGGTGGGTGTCCGGATCCCGTATTCCGGGCCCGGGCAGCCTGACGAAGGCCTGTAGCGGCCGTCGCGGGGGGAGCGCCCCGGGGAGCCCGGGGTTTGCCACCGGGGTGAAAAGACGATAGCATGGCTTCTGCAGCGGCTGTCGAAAGACGGAAGGGGTGACCATCATACGGGGATTCGAAGGCCTTGACCAGACCGACATCCGGTTGATCGCCGAGCTGGAGGCGAACCCCCGGCAACCGCACACGGAGATTGCTTCCAGGCTGGGGCTGAGCCGGGACACCGTCCGGGCCCGGCTCGAGAGGCTGCTGGAGACCCGGGCGGTGCGCATAGTGGGCGTGGCGGACCCCATATCGGTGGGGTACACCACCTCGGTGATCATGGGCATCAACGTCCGCTCGCACCGGCTGCTGGCCGTGGCCGACCGGCTGGCTTCCCTGGCCCCGGTGCAGCACCTGATGCTCTGCATGGGGCGGTTCGATATCATGGCCTACGGCCTCTTCCAGAGGCGGACGGACTTCCTGGACTTCCTGGTGGGCCACATTGGCCGCGTGGCCGGAGTGCTGCATATCGAGACCATGCTGACCCTGCGCAACACCAAGATCTTCGGACCGCTGCTGTCGGATGGGTCCGGCGCATATCCGGGGCAGACCCCCGTCTCGGCCCTGGACCCCCTGGATTTTGCCCTGATGAGGGAGCTGCAGACCGACGCCAGACAGAACAGCCGCCGGCTGGCGCAGAAGCTGGGCACCAGCCAGTCCACCGTGCTGCGGAAGATACAGGCGCTGCAGAGCGCCGGTGTCATGCGGATAGCGGCGCTGGCCAACCCTGTAGTCCTGGGCTACGAGGGAGTGGCGTCCATCGGCATGAAGTTCGACCCGGCCAGGCTTGAGGAGGGGGCCAGGGTGATCGGCTCGTGCCGCAACGTGCAGACGGTGGCCGTCTGCGCCGGGCGCTATGACATCGTGGCCTGGGCCATGTTCCGGGAGCTGGGAGACCTGTCGGATTTCATCACGGTCGAGCTGGGTAGTGTGCCGGGGCTGCAGCACCTGGAGGCCATGACCAGCCTGAAGATCATCAAGGCCTCGCACGTCTACCTCGGCGAGGCGCCCGCCCCGGCGGTCACCGGGGCGGGGGGGGCGCAGGGGCCGGCCATGACCTCTGGCGATTGACGGACACGCGCCTCTCTGCTACCATGGGGGGCGCAGGTGCGGAGTATCGTCCCGTAGAGTAAGACGCGCATGCACCATATGCACGGGTATAAGTGACGCGAACCGGTGACAGCCCGGCCGAAATAATGCGACGGAGGGACGGCAGATGATCAAACACATGGTGCCTGACAGATGGGACCTGGAAGTCGACCTGGTGGCAGTGGGATCCAGCGCCGGCGGCCTGACGGCGGCCATCATGGCGCGTGACCATGGCCTGAGCGCCGTGGTCCTGGAGAAGGGGGCGGTGCTGGGCGGAGGCACGGCCTATTCCGGCGGGGCCATCTGGATACCGCTCTCCCACCACATGGCCGAGGTGGGGTGCAAGGACACGCGGGAGGGGGTGGTGCGCTACGTGCGCCAGTTGAGCATGGGGCACCATGATGAGGACATCCTGGGGGCGTACCTGGACGCGGGGGCCCCGATGATGAAGTACCTGGAGGACCACACCCCGCTGCGCATGTGCGTGGAGGATGACAGCAGCGGCACCGAGTACTGCGCCGATGTCCCCGGCGGCGTCACTCTGGGCCGCAAGCTGTGGCCGGACGCCAGGGTGATGCCCGGAGTCCTGGAGGAGGCCGAGAAGAAGCACCCCCTGGTCGCGAAGGTGTCGAAGGACCCGGTCAGGTACCTCATCGGCCCCCGGCCGCCATGGGTGCAGGGCCGGGCCCTCATCGGCGGCCTGGCGCTGGGCTGCGCGGACCGCGGCGTGGACGTGCTCACTGACACGCCTGGCAGGCAGCTTGTCGTGGACAACGGCCGGGTCATCGGCATCAGGGCCCAGCGGGAGGGCCGGGACTTCTTCGTCAGGGCAGCGAAGGGCGTTCTCCTGGCCACCGGCGGGTTCGAGTGGAACGAAGAGATGAACAGAAGGTTCATCTACTCGCCGCGCCTGGGCGCCTACACCTGCCCCACCAACGAGGGCGACGGCCACATCATGGGAATGGAAGTGGGGGCGGCACTGGCCCTGATGGGCCACAGCATATTCCAGCCGGGGCTGACCATGCCCGGCGACGCCGTGGGGCACAACCAGATGCTCTGCCGCCCGTTCATCTACGGGTACCCGGGGTATATGATGGTCAACCGCGACGGCAGGCGCTGCTGCAACGAGTGCTTCTACCCGGACATGGGCCGGGCATTCCTGGAGTACGACCGGCAGAAGGGCGGCTTCCGGAACCTGCCCATATTCGCCGTCATGGACCAGGGGTTCCGGGACATGTTCCCCTTCGCCGGGCTCAAGCGGGGCGGCACCGAGGTGAACGATCTGGTCAAGAGGGGGGATACCCTGAAGGCCCTGGCCGAGACCATCGGCATCTCCGGCGACAACCTGAGCCAGACCGTCGACCGGTTCAACCGCTTCGCGCGGGAGGGCAAGGACCCGGACTTCCATCGCGGCGAAAGCGCCTACGACCTGCGCTGGGCGGAGGCCATCTTCCCCAACCGCGGCCCCATGGCGGTGCTGGGCCCGCTGGAGAAGCCGCCGTTCTATGCCGTGAAGCTGGAGCTGACCACGGCCGGCAACCTGGGCGGGCTGGTGATCAACACCCATGCCCAGGTGATAGACGTGCGCGGCGAGGTCATCCCGGGGCTCTACGGGACCAGCAACACCACCGCCATGCTGCCGCTGGGGTATCACTACGACAGCGGGGCGGCGCAGGGCAAGAGCATGGTGTTCGGCTACGTGGCAGCCAACCACATGGCGGGCAGCGGGCAGCAGCCCCGGAAGTGAGCGCCGGGGGCAGAGTGAACGATGCAGGCGCGCCAGAGCGCGCCGGTGAAACGGGAGGGCACCAGCTATGGCGGCACACGAAGCTTATGTGAAACTGGCGGAGCTGTCGGGACACAAGGACTCAGAGATCCTGCACCGGATCCTGGAGACGGCCATGAAGCCGGAGGAGGCCTACTTCCTGCTGGCGCTGCCGGCCTCCAATACCGACCTGGCGGCCAGGTTCAAGATGACCGAGAAGGAGGTCGAGGACGAGCTGCTCCAACTGGCCCGGCGGGGCCTGGTGGTGACCTCGCGCAAGGGCATCCGCTTCCCCCGGGACCTGGGGACGCTGCACGACAACATCCTGGCCAGCGTGCCGGAGCTCATACCGGAGGGGATGGGCCAGCTGTGGATGGACCTGTACGATGAGGGCTGGTGGAAGGAGATCGTGGCCGGCCTGACCCAGCTGCCCGTCCCGGCCCTGCGGGTCATCATGCCCATGAAGGCCATGCCGGCCGGCTTCCAGCCCCTGCCTCACGAGAGCGCCGAGGCGATCATCATGGCGCACAAGGACCTCATCAGCATCCGGCGCTGCTGCTGCCGGGTGGGGATGCAGTCGTGCCGACAGGGGGAGTGCCATCACCCCACATTCACCTGCACCCAGTTCGGGCGGAGGGCGGAATACGACCTGTACCGTGGTAGCGGCACGAGAGTCTCGGCGGATGAGGCTATCGCCGTCCACCATCAGGCCACTGAAGCGGGCCTGACTCCCACGGTGACCAACATCTCCGCCATGCAGAGCCTGGAGTTCATCTGCTACTGCTGCACCGACGCCTGCCTGGTGTTCCACCCCCTCCTGCGGGGAGACAAGGTCATGGCGGCCGTGCGGCCCAGCCGCTTCCTACCCCGGGTCGATGAGAAGCTCTGCCGCGAGGGGTGCCAGGAGTGCGTGCAGGTCTGCGGCTTCGGCGCCATCGAGATCAAGAGCGGCCCGGGCGGCAAGGGGCAGGTGGCCGTGATCAACAAGGAGAAATGCGTGGGCTGCGGGCTGTGCGCCATCAAGTGCGGGCCCGGGGCCATCGTCATGGAACTGGTGCATCCCCCGGAATTCATCCCGGAGACGCTCACCGGCCCGTCATCCATCGTTCATTAGCGGGACGTCCGGCGCGCCGGCCTCATGGCGCCGCCCGCGCGCGGTCACGGCAGCGCCGGACGATGCCGCGCAGCGCTGCTGCTGCTGCGGCCGCTCCGGTGGCCCCGGCCTCCAGGGCGGCCACGGTGGCGGCCACCTCCTCTTCGATGCCGAGCGGCGCCAGCCAGCTCCTGTCCCCGATCTTGAGCGGGGGCTCGATGAAGATGCCCAGGCCCCAACCCCGCCGCAGCGCCTCGGAGATCTCCACCGCCGGCTTGTTGAGCAGGGCGCGCTCTTCGGCGCTGAGCGCCTCGCTCTCCAGGATGCGTTCGCAGAAGTAGAGGCGGCACTTGGCCGGACGGAACTCGAATATGGGGCAAGCGGAGAAGCGCGGGGAGTAGAGCTCGCACCCGATGCGGCGGCAGCACTCGCCGCCGCAGTCCCCGCAGATACCCCCGGCATGCCGGCCCAGCATGCGAACGGCCCCGGCGGCCTGAGCTCCGAAGCCGGCCTCGAACTCGGCGTCGGTGTAGAAGACCCGTGGATGACTGCTCGGCGCCTGCATGGCCCCAATACCTCGTCCAACGATCGGGAGGGCCCGATATCGCGCTCGAGCCCTCCCGATATTGATCTGGGAAGTCGCTATATCTTCATGCCGATCCGGGCGCCGTCCTCGATGGCCCCCAGTATCAGGCGGACATCGGCGCAGTCGCCGGCCTGGTAGAGCTCCGGCAGCTGGCCTTCCAGCGCCTGGTAGAGCCCCGGGTTGTTCTTGATGCCCTCGGCGATGACCACTGTATCGCACTCGATGGTCCGGGCCTTCTTCTCCTTGTCGGTGAAGACCACGCCCTTCTCGGTGAACTTCCCGTACACGGCCTTGTTGTGCATGACGACGCCGTGCCGGCGCAGCTGGCCTAGGACCCTCCAGCGTCTGGCGATGGACATCTCCGGCGCCATCGATCTCTCGGTGGAGACCACGGTCACCTTCCGGCCCCTTTCCACCAGGAACTCGGCCAGCTCCACGGCCACCAAGTCGCCGCCGATGACCACCACGTTCCTGCCCACGGGCATCCAGCGGCGGGTGAGCGCGGCTGCCTGCGAGGGTCTCAGGCGCTGCAGCACCGGCTTGGCCAGCGGCAGCCCCAGCTTCATCCACCAGGCCATCTTGCCGGAGTGGTCCCGCCCGTTCATCATCTCCCGGAGGTCCTTGCCGGTCATCACATTGCGCCGCTCGTCGCCGGGGATCCGGGGCGCGTCGATGTTGGGCCCGACGGCCACGATGGTCACGTCGTGCCCGGCCGCCTTGATGGACTCCGGGGTGACCTCCACCCCCATCCTGATGTCGATGGGCAGCTTCTTCATCTGCGCCACCATCCAGTCCAGCAGGGCCTCGTTGTCCTCGCTGACCACCGAGGCGAAGACCAGCGAGCCGCCCAGACGCTTGTTCTTCTCGTAGAGGGTCACCTTGTGACCGCGCAGGGCCGCGATGCGGGCGGCCTCCATCCCGGCCGGGCCGCTGCCGATGACGGCCACGCTGCGGGGCTTCTGGGCCGCCGAGGACCGGAACTCGGCCTCCCGGCCGCAGGCCACGTTCACGGAGCAGATGGTGGAGCTGTCCTCGACGTGAGCGCTGGCGCACTCGTAGCAGCGGATGCACGGCCGCGCGTCGTCCCTCCTGCCCGCGGCCAGCTTGTTGGGCAGCTCGGGGTCGGCCAGCAGGGGCCGGCCCATGGCGATGAAGTCGGCCTTGCCCAGGCGCAGCATCTCCTCACCCAGCTCCGGGCTGATGCGGCCCACCGCTATCACCGGTATCCTGACGGCCTGCTTGACGTTCCAGGCGTCGGCCACCAGGCGGCCGGGCAGGTAGGGGATCGGGGCGTCGATGAAGGTGGTGGGGACGGGCCCGTAGCCGCTGACGTGGATGGCGTCGACCCCGGCCTCCTGCAGCATGACGGCCAGCGCCCGGCTGTCTGCCGGGGCGATGCCCCCCTCGATCTCCCATTCCCGGCCGTCGATGCGGCACCAGACGGGGTAGTCCCGGCCCACCTTCTCCCTGATGGCCTCTATGATCTCCAGCAGGAAGCGGGCGCGGTTGGCCAGCTCGCCGCCGTACTGGTCGGTCCGCCGGTTGGCGCTGGGGGACAGGAAGGAGTCTATGAGGTAGCCGTGGGCGGCATGGACCTCCACCCCGTCGAAGCCGCTCGCCCGGGCCCGCTCCGCGGCCCGGGCGAAGAGGGCCACGTAGTGCGGTATCTCCTCGAGGGCCAGCGCCCTGGTCTTGAAATCCTTGGGCATCTTGCTGAACCGCTGCGCCATCCGCACGATTTCCTCGAGGTTCATGTCCGCGGCCGCATTGGCGTCGGCGGCCGCCATCTCCGAGGCGGTCACCGGCTGAACGGCCAGGCACACGTCCACCGTGGCTATCTTGCCCGCGTGCTGCAGCTGTGCTGCGATCCTGGCGCCGTGCCGGTGCACCGCCTCGGTCAACTCCCTGAGGCCCGGAATGTGCCTGTCGTCCGCGATAGACAGCTGCTCCGTCTCGCAGCGGCCCCCGGTGGGATCGACCGAGAGCACCCCCGGTATGATGAGGCCGGCCCCACCCCTGGCGCGCTCCTCGTAGTAGTCCTTGAGGCGCTGGGTTACCATGCCTTCGTCGGTGGCATAGCCGGTCCCCATGGGGGCCATGATGATGCGGTTGCGCAGCTCCATCCGGCCGATGCGGCCGGGCTCCAGAAGCTTGGCATACCCTGGATCAGTAGCCATGGTCAATCTCCCTTCAGCTTTCTCTGTCGCTTGCCCTTGGTAACCGTCAGCCGCCTTGCGGCGGCGGCCCATCCCGTATCCGGCATCCCCCGTCTCCGCCTCATCAGATCCTGCATCCCGCGTCGTAGCCGGTGGCGATGGCGGCCATGATGGTCCCCTGCTCCCGATCGTCGACGCCAGCGGCGTCCCCCACTATCCTGACCTCTATGTTCTTTGCTTCCGCCACCTCGGCCAGGAAGACGTTGGGCCTCCTCTCGCCGGCCAGCACGATGGTGTCTATCCCGGGCAGCTTCTGCCTTGCGGCGGCGCCCGCCGGGGGCTGGCCGGCGCCTGCCGGCGTCCGGCCGGAGGCCACCACCCAGACCTCGCCCCCGGGAAGGATCTCCACCTTGGCCACCTTCTTGTACTGCTTCACGCCTTTGGCCGCCAGCCGCGACATCAGGTAGCGCCGGTCATTGGTGGCCAGCTTCGTGGCGAAATGAGGACCGGCCTCCACCACGTACACGGCCTTGCCCTGCTCGGCCAGGTAGTGGGCCGTCTGCATCCCTATCTGGTCGCCGCCCACCACCAGCACCGTGTCTGCGGTGGCCCGGCGGTCCTCCAGCAGCTCGTCCACGGTCATCAGGTCGATCTGCCCGATGTGTTCCAGGCCTTCCACGAACCCCAGGGAGGCCTCAGGCAGGCTGCCGGTGGCCAGCACCAGGACATCCGGCCGGAGCCGGTCCAGCAACTCCCCGTCGACCAGCGTGTTCAAGCGGACCTCCACCCCCAGCCGGTGCAGTTGCCGCTCATACCAGGGGAGGATGTCCGCCATCTCCACCCTTTCGGGTATCATGGCCGCCAGGCGCAGCTGCCCGCCCACGTGTCCCCTGCCTTCGCACAGCGTCACCCGGTGGCCGGCAAAGGCCGCCCTCCTGGCCGCCTCCAGCCCGGCCACCCCGGCCCCCGCCACCAGCACCCGCCGGGGCGAGCCGCTCTTCTCGCCCGCCACTTCCCGGAGGGCGTGCTCCCGCCCCACCCGAGGGTTGACGGCGCAGCTGGCCGCGGCGTGGCGGAAGATCCCTTCGATGCAGCCCAGGCACTCGGCCAGGCAGGGCCGGATGTCGGCCAGGTTGCCTTTCCTGGCCTTCTCCACCAGCTCCGGGTCGGCCAGCTGGGCCCGGGCCATGCAGACGAAGTCGGCCTGGCCGTCCCTGACGATGCGGTCGGCCATGGCGGGGTCCTTGATCCGCCCCACCGTGCCCACGGGGATGGAAACGTGCTTCTTGACCTCCTCGGCGAACCTGATGAAGGCCCCCTGGGGCTCGTACATGGGGGCAATGTTGACCTGTATGGTGCCGTACGAGAAGCCGCCCTGGGTGATATTGAGGTAGTCTACCCCTTCCTGCTCCAGGATGGGCGCCAGGCGGCAGAGCTCGGGCAGCTGCCATCCGCCCTCGCCGATGAAGTCGTCGCCACCGAGCCGCACGCCCACCGGGGTCTCCGCCCCCACCCTGCTCCTCACCTCGCGGACCACCTCCAGCAGGAAGCGGACCCTGTTCTCGAAGGGCCCCCCGTACTCGTCGGTGCGCTGGTTGTAGCGCGGCGTGAGGAACTCGTTGATGAGGTAGGCATGCGCGCCGTGGACCTCGATGAAGTCGAAGCCGATGCCGATGCAGCGCTGCGCAGCCAGCCCGAAGGCGTGGACGAACTCCCGGATTTCCTCGCGGGTGGCGGCCGTGGTGGGGCCTATCTCTGTGCCCGGCGGGCGTTCCGAGGGGACGATCGCCAGGGCGGGGAGGTGCCCCAGGCCGCAATGGGTAAGCTGCGCGCCGAAGGGGACCTCATGCTGGTGCACCGCCCTGACCAGGCCCTCCAGGCTGGGCAGCATGCTCTCGTCAGAAACCAGCAGCATGTGGACGGTGGCCGGGTCGGCGATGCCCGTGGGGTGGACGGCCATGGCGGGAGACACGATCATCCCCGGCCGGCTCCGGGCCCTTTCGACCAGAAAGGCGATGAACTCCTCCGTCACCCGGCCCTCGTCGTCTATGCCGAAGCTGGGGTCCATCCCCGGCACGACGATGCGGTTGGCCAGCTGCATGGAGCCTATCTTCAGCGGCTGGAAGACGTGCCTCAGTCTCTCCAAGGCTTGCTCCTCAGTCGTGGTCCACCACGTAGTTGCGCAATGTGCCGATCTTCTCGATCTTGATCTCGACGACATCGCCGGGCCTCATCGGGCCGATGCCGGACGGCGTTCCGGTGGCGATGACGTCCCCCGGCAGCAGGGTCATGATGCAGGATACGAAGCTGACGATCTGGTCCACGCCGAAGATGAGGTCGCTGGTGCGCGCCGACTGGCGCAGTTCCCCATTGACGAAGGACTCCACGGCCAGGTCTTCGGGATCGGCCTCGATCTCGATCCACGGGCCTATCGGCGCGAAGGTGTCGTGCCCCTTGGCCCTGGTCCACTGCCCATCTGACTTCTGAGAGTACCGCTCCGACACGTCGTTGAAGCAGGTGTATCCCAGGACGTATCGCCTGGCCTGTTCCCGCGTGACCCCCCGGGCCTGCCGGCCGATGACCACGGCCAGCTCCGCCTCGTAGTCCACCCGGCGCCGGTCCTGCCGGGGCAGGACGATCCGGTCCTCCGGCCCGATGACCGCCGTGGGGGGCTTGAGGAAGAGGAGCGGAACAGCAGGAATAGGCAGGCCCGTTTCGATGGCGTGGCTGCGGTAGTTGACCCCCAGGCAGACGATCTTGGAAGGGGTGCAGGGGGCCAGCAGCTTCACCTCGTCCAGGCGGTGCTCCCGGCCGTCGAGCTGGTACTGCAACCCGTGCTGGCGGCGGGATGAAAACGGGCTGTTTTGGAAGGCCCAGACATGGTCGCCATCGATCATCCCGTACCGCGGCCGGCCGCCGCTCCTGAAGCGTACGATGCGCAAGCTCACCTCCCTGGCCAACTAACCGCGACGGCCGTGTCTCCCGGTCCGGCGTGCATGCATGATGTTGACTCGGAAGCAATTGTGTGACAGAATACACTTGTCCAGATGTAAAGGATTATAGCATCCAGCGTAGCCAGATGCAAGAGAGCAGGCGTGACAAAAGAGCCATCTGTATCCAAGCGCATTGATCTCAGTGACCTGGACCTGCGGCTCATCAGGCTGCTGGAGTCCGACTCGCGGAGCACCCAGTCGGGGCTGGCGGCCAAGCTGGGCATCAGCCGCCCCACGGTGGGCGCCGTCATGCAGAAGCTGACGGAGGCCCGGGTGATACGGCCGGTGTGCCTGGCAGACCACGTGGCCCTGGGGTACACGGACAGCGTGGTCTTCGGCATCAACACCATGCCGGGGAAGATGCTCAAGGTGGCCGGGGCCCTGGCATCCATGGCCCCCGTTCACTGGGTCGCCGTCTGCGCCGGGCCCTTCGACATCATGGCCTGGGGCCTCTTCAAGGGGAGGGGCGAGGTGCTGGAGTTCCTGACAGGCGAGCTGGGCAGGGTGCGGGGCATGTCGCGGTTCGAGACGGTGATGTGCCAGGAGGTCAAGATATCCCCGGCGCTCCTCTCCGCGGACGAGGGCTACCGGCCGGGCGGGAGGCAGGTCCCGCTGGACCGGCTGGACGTGGCCCTCATCGGCACGCTGCAGCGGGACAGCCAGCAGACCGCCGCCGACCTGGCCCTGAAGCTGCGCACCAGCAAGCCCACCATCCTGCGCCGGATGAAGCGGCTCCATGACGAGGGCGTCATCAGGCTGGTGACCATGGTCGATCCCCGGGCCCTGGGATACAGCCTGGTGGTCTCCTCGGGCCTCAAGGTGGCCCCCGACAGGATCGACGAGGTGGTGGAGGCGGTGGGGAACCACCGCAGCGTGCACAGTGTGGCGCTGTGCACCGGGCGGTACGACGTGCTGGCCTGGATGATCTTCCGGGACCGGCCGGAGATGATGGACGTGCTGAGCGGCCAGCTGGGCAAGATCCATGGCATCAGGAGCATGGAGACCGTCACCTGTCTGAAGATAGTGAAGGCTTCGTTCATGTACGTGAACTGGCAAGGGGATCTCTGGGAGAGTCTGAAGGAGGAGTGAGCAGGCCAATGAACTATGATCGTCTGTTTGAGCCCGGCAAGATCGGGAAGATGGACCTGAAGAACCGGATAGTGATGCCCGCCATGGGCGTCTCCCTGTCAGACGCCAGGGGGTCGGCCACTGACAGGGAGATCGCCTACTATGCGGCCAGGGCCAGGGGAGGGGCGGCCCTCATCACGCCGCACTACGCCTCGGTCAGCGCCGATTCCTCGCTGCCGTACACCATCGTCATCAGCGACGACGGGCAGGTGAAGCACTGGAAGGCCCTGGCCGATGCCGTCCATGCGGCCGGGTCCAAGCTGTCGGTGCAGCTGATGCACATCGGCATGATCTACCTGTACTCGGGGTTCGTTCCTGAAGGCATGGCCATCAAGGTGCCCAGCACCACCCTGTGGCTGAAGAGCACCTACAGCTACCACGTGCTCAACGAAAAGGAGATCGAGGGGTACATCGAGGACTTCGGCCAGGCCGCCCGGCGGGCCAGGGAGGCCGGGGCTGACGCCGTCGAGCTGCATGCCTGCCACGGCTGCCTGGTCAGCACCTTCATGTCCCCCCTGACCAACAAGCGGACGGACCAGTGGGGTGGGAGCGTGGAGAACCGGGCCCGGTTCGCCCGCCGGATACTGGAGCGCATGAGGGAGGTGGTGGGGCCGGAGTTCCCCATCATCGTGCGCATGAATGCCAGTGATGATATCGAAGGCGGCGTCAGCATAGAGGAGGCCATGGAGCAGGCCTCCATCATGGAGAAGGCCGGCGCGGATGCCATCAGCGTGTCCTCCGGCATGGAGTTCTGGACGCCCCAGGGGATCCCGGCCTACCCCTTCCCGGAGGGGGCCATGGTCCCGCTGGCGGAGAAGATCAAGCAGGCGGTCAAGGTCCCGGTCATCGCCGCGGGCAAGATCACCCCCGAGGTGGCCGTCAGGGTCCTGGAGGAAGGCCAGGCCGATTTCGTAGCCCTGGGGCGGCCCCTGCTGGCGGACTCCGACCTGCCGAACAAGATCCGCGAAGGGCGCCGGGAGGACGTGCGGAACTGTCTCTACTGCAACAACTGCCTGCGGATGGAGACGGGCACTCCGTCCTGCACCGTCAACCCCTTCCTCTTCCGGGAGTCCCGGTATCCGCTGAAGCCGGCGGAGAAGGCGAAGAAGGTCATGGTTGTCGGGGGAGGCCTGGCCGGGATGGAGACGGCCGTGCTCCTGGCCGAGCGGGGCCACAAGGCGACCATCTACGAGATGACCGGCGAGCTGGGCGGCCAGTGGAACGTGGCCTGCGCCTCGCCGGGGAAGGGCAGCTACCGGCACCTCACCGACTACCTGAACAAGCAGATAGCCCGGCTGAAGATACCGGTGGAGCTCCACCAGCAGGTCACCCGCGACACGGTGATCAAGGCGGCGCCGGACACCGTGGTCCTGGCCACCGGCGCGGTGCCCATCGGCCTGAGAGTGCCGGGGGCTGACAAGAAGCATGTCATCCAGGGGCATGACGTCCTGGCGGGCAAGGTCGGCGTCCAGGGCCGGTCCGTGGTGGTCGGTGGCCGCTTCATCGGCATGGAGGTGGCCATCAAGCTGGCCGAAGAGGGCCAGCCGGTCTCCATCATCACCCGCGGGGGGCTGGGGGAGAACGGAGTGAAGCTGGAGAAGTTCACCTTCCAGTCCATCGCCAACAGGCTTATCGAGCTGGGGGTGCCCCTCTATCTGAACGCCACCGTGGTGGAGATCAACGACAAGTCGGTGATCATAATGATGAACGGCGAGATATACCCGGTGCCGGCCGACACGGTGATCTTCTCCGTGGGCATGCGGTCGGTGGCCGGCCTGGCCAGGGAGCTGGAGGGGACCGGCATCGAGTATCACCTGGTGGGGGACTGCGTCAAGCCCAGGGATGCCTGCGAGGTCCACACCCAGGCGGCCAAGATCGCCGCGCTGATCTAGCCAGTACTGGCGGTAAGCAAAGGGGAGGGCCGCGCGGCCCTCCCCTCTTCTGCGCCCCGGGGTGTTGCGCAGCGAGCGCGTCCGGTGGCCCGCCGCCCTAGCCGGCGGGAGCTTGGCCCAGGGTGACCTCGGCGGTCCTGGTGGTCTGCCCCCGCATGAAGGTGGTCACGACCTTGTCGCCGGGAGAGCGGTCCTGAACAGCCGCCGCCAAGTCCTGGTTGGTGGCGATGTCCGTGTCGCCCAGCCGGACGATGACATCGAAGCGTATGAGGCCCGCCTCATGCGCCGGGCTGCCCGGGACCACCAGCCACACCATCGCCCCCGAGTCCACCGGCAGGCGATACTGGGCTTGAATGGCGGCGGTGACGGTGTAGGTGCTCACCCCCATCCAGGCCGAGGACTCGTGCCCCCTCGTCACCAGTGAATGGATGGTGTCGATGGCGGTGTTGGTGCTTATGGCGAACCCGATATTCTCGGCGCCCGAGGCGATGGCGGTGTTGATGCCCACCACCTGGCCGGCCATGTTCACCAGGGGGCCGCCGCTGTTGCCCGAGTTGATGGCGGCGTCGGTCTGGATGAGGTCGTCAAGCACCGCGCCGTTGGACTGCCCGATGGAGCGGCCCAGGTAGCTGATCACACCCTCAGTCCACGTGGGGCCGCCGGGCAGGGCCAGGGCATTGCCTACTGCCACCACATTTTCGAGCAGGGTCAGGTTCCCCAGGGAGTCGCTCAGGAAATGGGCATAGGGCAGGTCGGAGTCAGACCGGATCTGGACCACTGCCAGGTCCGTGGCCTCGTCCCCGGCCCACTTGACGGCCTGGAGACTGCGGCCGTCGTTCAAGGTGACGGTGAGGCTGTTGGCATCCGCCACCACGTGGTTGTTGGTGACCACGATGCCCTCAGGATCGATGATGATGCCGCTGGCGGCCCCGCTGGATGGGACTGCCCGGTAGAACATGTCGTAGGCCACGCCCTCCGTGGTGATGGAGACCACCGACGGCGCCAGCCGCGCCACCAGGTCAGTCTTGGAAAGGGCCGTTCCCACCTGGCCATCCACGTAGACGGGGCTCCAGTCGGCATTGATGGGCGTGTTGGCGGCATTGGCCGCGTTGTCGGGCGAGCCGCCCAGGCCGCAGGCCAGGCCGGCCCCCACCAGGCCCAGCACCAGAAGTGCTATCAGGACGTACTTTGCTCTCCGCATGTCTCCTCCCTCTTCCAGAAAAGGGTCCTATCCAACAGGCTAGGCCAATTCCGCCTCCGTCGCAAGTTGGCCCGGCCGCATTTCTTCACCGCCTGGCGGTGGATCCCGCATCGCAGCTCATGTCATCGGAGTCGTCTGGTCATCGCCGGCGGTCTCGGCCGCTGTCAGGGCGGGGGGCGATGGTCACCTTGCCGTCCTCCATCTCCAGGACCATGTCCGCCCTGATAGCTATCTCCGGGGCGTGGGTGGCCACGATGACAGTCTTCCCGTCCCTGGTAAGGCTGTACAGGAGGTCCACGATGCGTCGGCTGGTCTTGGAGTCCAGGTTGCCGGTGGGCTCATCCCCCAGGACAATGGACGGGTCGTTGGCCAGGGCCCGGGCGATGGCCACCCGCTGCTATTCATTGCGCAGTACCTCCGCGGGTCTGACTCGGGCGATGTACCAGGCGGGCAGCACGCTGGCTAGCACCGCCAGGAGGGCGGCCACGGCCAGGGCCCAGAGGAAGATGGTCGGCGAGACCGTCACGTTGAGCCCGGCGACCCTCCCGCCCACCTCGGCGAACATGCCGCCCGGCCCGCCGGGGCCTCCTCCCGTGCCCGGTCCGGCGGCGCCCGTCGAGCTGCCGCCGGTCATCAGGTCAGCCACCTTCTGGGCCAGCGGATAGGTGATCAGGGCGCCGATGACGGCCCCCACCACGCTCACCACCAGCGTCTCCAGACTGAACTGCAGCCCGATACGCCAGTTTGAGGCCCCGATGGCCTTCATGATGCCGATCTCCTTCACCCTCTGCCGGATCATCAGGACCACGGAGAAGAGGACCACCACCCCCGCCACGACGAAGGCCACTATCATGCCTATGTTGCTGGCGCTCTCGGTCGCGTCCACCGATCCGCCGATCTGCCGGTACATATCCTCGGCTGTGGTGACGTCGGCGGTCTCCTCATCGAAGACCTCCCGGATGCCCTGGACCACCGCTTCCACGTTGTCCACGTCGTCGGCCACGACGATGACCGAGGTGACGCCGTCCAGATCGAATACCCGCTCCGCCGCCTGGATCGGCATGACAATGGTGTTGTTGGCGAAGACCGTGCCGCTGTCGTAGATGCCGACCACCACAAGCTCCGTGCCCTCCATATCCACCGTGGAGCCCACCGTCAGGCTGTTGGCCTCAGCCAGCGCCTGGCCGACCACCATTTCGTCCGCGTAGTCCGAGGTGAGGTAGCTGCCCTCCACCAGTTCGAACGTGCCGCCGCCCATCAGCGTCGGGCTGTCGGCAGCGGCACTGACTCCCATGACCTGGATGCCCATGGTGAACCGGCCCGATGGAGGGGCAGGCATGCCGGAGGAGTCGCTTCCCTTGGGCCTCTGGCCGGGGGGCGTCCCTATGGTGCCCGCATCCACCCCTGACTCCAGGCTGTCGCCGGTATACTGCGTCTGCACGGTGGCCTGCACCGAGGCCACGTGCTCAATGCCGCTCAACTGGTCCACGCTATCCGCATCCAGGGGTTCGCCGCCGCCCATGCCTCCGAAGGACCCCGCCGACCGTACGGTGATCTCGGTGCCGATCTGGCCCCCTATCTTCCCCAGTTCGCTCCGGGTGGCGGCGTGAACGGTGGCCATTGTCAGGGCCAGCCCGATACACGCGGCCAGCAGCACCACCATCAGGATGGTGCGCAACGGGCTGCGAACCAGGTTGCGCAGTGACCTCAACAGCAGACTCATGCCTTGGACCTTTCTGTCCCGCCTGACATTGCCCTGGGTGTCCCCTCTTGACGTTCTCCCCATGGCTGAAGCCAAGGGGCTTGCGGCCTTCGTTCTCCTGGTCAATGCGGGACGACGGGCGTGCCTTCTTCTCCCTCGCTCCAGACTATAGCATCCTGCTTCACCTTCTTCCTCCGCAGCATTGTGCCTGGTCATAATGGAAGGCTAGCACGCCGCAGGTGAAGTGGCGGCAAAGGAGGTCGGCCTGCCGGCACGTCAGGGCCGGGGGATGAGCGGCAGGGTCACCCGGAAGGTGCTCCCGGCGCCGAGGGTGCTCTCCACGGAGACGGCGCCGCCGTGCTCCTCAACGATCTTCTTGACTATGGCCAGGCCCAGGCCGCTGCCTCCCTGGGCCCGGGACCGGGACTTGTCGACGCGGTAGAAGCGGTCGAAAACGTGCTGCCTGTCGCTGGCCGAGATGCCCACGCCGGTGTCCCTGATCTCGAGGACCGCGCTGGATCCCTCGGCCCGGGCCGAGATCTCGATCATCCCTTCGGGGCGGTTGTACTTGATGGCGTTGTCCACCAGGTTGGTGATAACCTGCTTGATGGCGATGGCGTCGCCTCTGACCTGGAGGCCCTGCGGGACGCCGGCGGCCTCCAGGCTGACCCGGGCGGCAGCGGCCGCGGGCTGGGACTCTGCCACCACCTCGTCAACGAGCGATGCCAGGTCCAGCTCCGCCCACCTGATCTGCGGCTGGCTCCCCTGCGACAGCAGCAGCAGCCCCTGGCTGAGGAAATCGAGCCGTTCCAGGCTGCGCTTGACCACCCCCGTCGTGAGCCGGTAGTCCTCCACCGTGGCGTCCTGGTCCATCTCCAACACCTCGATGTTGGTCTGGGCGGTGGCAATGGGCGTCTTCAGCTCGTGCGAGGCATCCTGGACGAACTGCTTCTGGGACTCGAAGGCGCTGTCCAGCCGCTCCAGCATGTCGTCGAAGGTGTCCGCCAGGCGCTTCATCTCATCCTGCGGCCCCTGGCGGTTGATTCTCTCTTTGAGGTTGGTGTGGGAAATGCGTGCCGCCAGGGAGGAAACGCGATCCACAGGCTCCAGCATTATGCCCGAGATGATGTAGCCGGCCACCGCGCCCAGGACCAGGATGGCGCCAACGGCAATATAGGAGTAGGTGCGCAGGTCGGACAGGCTGCGTTCTCTCTCTTCCAGGCGGGGATCGCTGCCGGGGAAGTTGCCCGGTCCCGGCGGCTCACGCCCGGCCATGGCCAGGTTGATGGCGAACAGCAGCGCCAGCAAGAGGACCACCAGCATCCCTGAGTACCACAGAGTGAGCCGGAAGCGGATCGTCTTGAAGAAAGCGGGGATTTGCATGCTCTTCACCCGATCATGTAGCCTTTCCCCTTAATGGTCGCGATCAGGCCCTCCCCGCCGGCGGCGTCCAGCTTCTTGCGCAGGTTGTTGATGTGCACCTTGATCGACTGGGTGAAGAGGTTGGCATCCTCGCTCCAGACGTGCTCCAGCAGGTCTTCCTGGCTCACCACGCAGCCGGCGTGGCGCATCAGGTACTCCAGTATCCCGAACTCCTTGGCGGTGAGGGGCACCAGGTTGTCCCCGAGCGACACCCGGTGCGCATTGGGGTCGAGCACCAGGTCGCCGACCCTCAGTATGACCTTGCGCTGTTCCCCTTCGCGGCGCAGGATGGCCCTCACCCGGGCCAGCAGCTCGGGGAAGTGGAACGGCTTGAGCAGGTAGTCGTCAGCGCCCTGGTCCAGCCCCTCCACGCGGTCGGTCACCGCCGTGCGGGCCGTGAGCATCAGTATCCCGACGGATGACCCGGTGCCCCGGATCCTGCGGCAGACCTCCACCCCGTCGACCTTCGGCAGGTTCAGGTCAAGGACCAGGAGATCGTATTCGTTGATCTCGGCCACCCGCAGGGCCTCCTCTCCGTCGTAGACCACGTCGACGGCGTAGCCCTGCCGCCCCAGCCCCCTGGCCAGGGCGTCGGCCAGGTCCTTCTCGTCCTCCACCACCAGGATGCGCATGGCTTCGCCGCCGATTATAGCACCGGGAAGTTAAGCCAAAGTAAAGAGGTCTTTGGGAGGGCCGGAGAGCTCAGGCCAGGCCCTTCTTCTCAAAGTACATGGCATACGCAGCGACGAACATCTCCGACCCCGCCGGGCCGAACTCCAGGCCGAAGCGGCGCCGGGCATCGGCGGCGAAGCGCTGTGCGATCTCGGAATGGGAGCCGCCCCTCCGGAGGCCATCGAGGACCATCGCGGAGCAGAGACGGGTATTCTCCACCGCCCTCGAGAAGGCGGATTCGATTTCGGTGTCCGCGCCTCCATGGGAGCAGAAGAGCACCCGCGGATGGAGCCGGCGCAGCGTCTCGATGGTCGACAGGTAGTCCTCTTCGTCGAAGCTGTAGGGGGCCACGCTGGGCAGCAGGTGCGGCGGCACGCCCAGGGCTTCACCGCAGAAGAGGCCCTGCTGACTTCTGTCCAGGATGGCCAGGTGGTGCGAGGCATGCCCCGGCGCGTGGATGAACTGCAGCTCCCGGCCTCCGAGGGTGACGGCCTCACCGTCCGCAACGCCCCTCAGGCGGGACTCGGGAACGGGGAGCACCGTTCCCGAACGTTTCTCGAAGTCGCTGCCGTAGATCCTCCCGGTGACCTCGATGAGGCGGGCTGGGTGGGCCAGGTGCCTGACCCCGACCGGATGCACCAGCACCATGGCGGTCGGGTAGAGCGCCGCCAGCGCCCCCGTGCCGCCGGCGTGGTCCACATGGACATGGGTAAGGATGATATAGCCCAGGCGGCCCAGGCCGAGGTGCTCCAGGGCCTGTCTCACGAATGGGAGGGCGGCGGCCGGGCCCGGCTCGATCAGTGCGCCATCGCCATCTGCCACGAAGTACGAGACCGCCGGCACCAGCTCATCGGCCAGCGGGGCTTCCAGCCTGTAGGTCCTGTCTCCCACCTCGGTCAAGCCATCCATCAAATCCCCTTCACTTCCTGCCATCCCCGGCGGGCGGCTGCGCCCCGAAGCCCCAGTCGGCCCCGAGGTTGTCCTTGGTCACCTTCATCAGCACCATCACCTCATGGCTGACCACCCCGGGCACCGTGCCGAGGTACTCCCTGACGAACCTGGACAGGTCCTCCCGGGTCTTGAGGAAGATGGTGAAGAGCAGATCGAAGGACCCGGTGGTAATGACCACGTGGTGCGTCTCCGGCGATGCGGAGAGGGTGGCGGCGGCCTGGTCGATCATGCCCGGCCGCATGCTGAGGCCGATGTTGGCCCTGATGGTGTAGCCCAGGCGGACCGGGTCGGCCACGGCGATGACCTGCAGGACCTGGTCCTCGATCAGGCGCTCGATCCGCCGCCGGGCCGTGGCCTTGCTGCACCCGGCGGGGCCGGCCAGGCTGGTGTAGGCGCTGCGGGGGCTGGCGCGGAGCTGCCGCAGCAGGCGGTAGTCCAGCTCGTCGAGCCGCCGCCGGGGAGGCCTGCCCCCGCCGGCGGATATGCTCCTGTTGGCCAGCATGGAGAGAGAGAACTTGGCCACCTTGAGGCTGACCATGGTCTCGGCCCTGGTGATGTCCTTGATGGGCGCCAGGCTGGAGCTGACGAAATCCCACAGGTCCACCGTCTCCGGCAGGGACACCGAGGCGAAGATGTCGTAGCGCCCGGTGTGCATGGACACGTGGTACACCTCGCGGATGTCCGCCAGCCGGCGGGCCACGGAATCGATCCGGCTGGGCGGCGCATTGATGGCCACCAGCAGCTGCCGGGTGTGGCCG
Source organism: uncultured Dehalococcoidia bacterium (assembly GCA_964492335.1). Classification (GTDB taxonomy): domain Bacteria; phylum Chloroflexota; class Dehalococcoidia; order UBA2247; family RBG-13-53-26; genus JAFGCL01. The sequence continues at coordinate 45,360 of CAZBJX010000006.1, forward strand.
ATGGCCAGCGGGTCGACCAGCGTCAGGAAGCGGATGACCCTGTGCCGCTCCAGCCGCTCGAGCCGGTCGGCGATGGTGGACCAGCTCAGCCGCAGGTTGCCCGCCAGATCGGTGACGCTCTGCCGCCCGTCCCGCTCCAGCTCGGCGATGAGGCGCAGGTCAAGCTCGTCCAGTAGCACAGGCTGCCACCTTGATGATCTCTTTCACGCCGATAAGGGATGTCAATGACATAGTTCTGGTTTCTTCTAGCATATTGTTGACACGATTGTCAACCGCACGGTAGAATGGGCGAAAAAGGCGGGGAGGTCGCATGCCAACGCAGATTCCGCACCTGGTCAAGGTGAACGAGCTCTTCCAGACGGGCATCGTGGTGCGCGATGTGGAGAAGGGGATCCGGGAGTACGGCCGCCTGTTCGGGACAGCCCCTGACGAGTGGTGGGTGGTCACCATAGACGACAGCCTGTGCCGGCTGACCTATCGGGGACGGCCCTCAAGCCACAGCTTCAAGGCGGCCATGGTCATGGTGGGGGACCTCATGATAGAGCTCCTGCAGCCGCTGGAGGGGATGGGCACCTACCGCGAGTTCCTGGAGCAGCGGGGGGAGGGGGTCCATCACCTGGGCCACGTGATCGTTCCGGACCTGGAGGCGGTGATGGAGAAGATGGAGAAGGAGGGCTTTCCCGTCGTGGAGACCGGACAGCCCCGGGGCCCCGCGCAGGGAGGCGGCCACAAGTGGGCCTACATCGACACCTCTGCCGCGCTGGGGTACATCACGGAGTACTCCCAGGGGACCGACCCCAGGGTTTCCCTGCGGATGTACCACGAGTACCGGAAGAAGAAGGCGGAGGGCAAGTCAGGGCGTTGAGGCGCGGCTTCATGCCAGGGAGGATAAACCGGGATGGTCATGGAAGCCAGTGAAGCGAAGGCGGCCGGGGGCAGGCCCTGCCGGCCCAGCACTCCCCGGACCCGCAGGCTGAAGGAAGTCTACATGGGGCACAGGCCCGGCATCTGTGTCGAACGCAGCGTGCTGGTCACCGATTCCTACCGGAAGACGGAGGCCCTCCCGCCGGTGCTGCGGCAGGCCATGGCCTTCGACCGGGTGCTGTCGGAGATGCCCATCTGGGTCCAGGACGGCGAGCTTATCGCGGCCAACATCGCCTCGAGGCCCAGGGGGGCCTTTCTCTTCCCGGAATACGACGACACCTGGCTGAAGAGGGAGCTGGACACCATCTCCACCAGGAAGGATGACCCCTGGCTTCTGAGCGATGAGGACAAGGCCCGGGTCAGGGGCTGCATGGACTACTGGCGGGGCCGCAGCCTCTCCGCGGTGTGCGACGCGCTGACCGTGGACGAGGTGCGGCAGGCGGAGAGGAACTCCTTCATCGACATCCGCATGGGCAAGCAGGGCGGCATCGGGCACATCGTGCCCGATATCGAAACGGTCATAGAGCGGGGCCTGAACTCGTTGATAGAAGCGGCCGAGGACCATATCCGGCGCCTGGACCTGGCCAACCCCGAGGGATTCGCCAGGCTGCCCTTCCTGCGGGCGGTGGTGATAGCGGACAGGGCGGTGATCAAGTGGGCCGGGCGGTTCGCCGCGCTGGCCAGGGAGAGGGCGGCGGCGGAGCCGGACCCCGGGAGGAAGCGGGAGCTCGAGCAGATGGCCGAGGCCTGCGAGCGGGTGCCGGCCCATCCGGCCCGCAGCTTCCACGAGGCCCTGCAGGCGGTGGCCCTCATCATGGCCTCGGTCCAGATAGAGACCAACGGGGTCTCCATCGGGACGGGACGGCTGGACCAGTACTGCTTCCCACATTATGAGAGGGACATCAGGGCGGGGGCGATCACCCGGGAGCAGGCGCTGGAGCTGCTGGAGTGCCTGTGGCTCAAGCTGGCCGAATCGAACCGGGTGGTGAGCGAGGGATTCACCCACACCCAGAGCGGCTATCCCTTCTGGATCCAGGTGCCGATAGGGGGGCAGACCGTGGACGGCTACGATGCCACCAACGATCTGTCCTACCTCCTGTTGGAGGTGTCCAGCAACATGCAGCTCCACGAGCCCACGGTGTCGGCCAGGATACACAAGAGGACGCCGGACGTCTTCCTCATGAAATGCTGCGAGGCCATCAGGGCCCATGGGGGAGGCAACCCCGCCCTGTTCAACGACGAGGTCATCATCCCCAGCCAGCTGGCCTGGGTCCCCGGAATCACCAAGGAGGACGCCTATGACTACTCGGTGATCGGCTGCTCCGAGATCGCCTTCGCCGGCAAGGGGACCGAGGGCATCGCCTACCACGCCATGAGCCTGGGCCGGGTCCTGGAGCTGATGCTCCAGGGGAAGGACCCGGTGACCGGGGCGCCGCTGGCGTCAGGCCCGGGCGGCATGCTGCAGTGGCGGACCTTCGACGACATGATGGAGGCCTTCACTGAGAAGGTGCGGGCCCTCTCCCGGGCCATGTTCCTGCAGCAACTGCCGCTGATCGAGGCCCACGTGGCCCACCGGCCCTGCCCGCTCCTCTCCTCCCTGACCAGGGACTGCATCAGCCGGGGCCGCAGCTACTATGACGGCGGGGCCCTGTACGGGAACCGCGCGGCCAACGCGTGCATCGTCGGCCTGGCCACCCTGGCCAACTCGCTGGCGGCGGTCAGGAGGCTGGTCTTCGACGACCGGGCCATCACCATGGACCAGCTGAAGCATGCCCTGGAGACCAACTTCGAGGATACGGCCACCAGCCCCACGGGCCCGGCCATCCGCCAGATGTGCCTGCGCGCCCCGAAGTACGGCAACGACGACCCATACGTGGACCGCCTGGCCAAGGACAGCCTGAACATCGTGGTGAGGGAGATGCGCAGGCACCAGACCCGGCCGGGCCAGGGCTACGGGGCCACCATCTCCCCGGTGACGGCCCACATGAGCTACGGGGCCATCTGCGGCGCCACGCCCGACGGGCGGAGGGCGGGGGAGCCCCTCAGCGACTCCTGCTCGCCGGCCCAGGGCACCGATGTCAACGGCCCGACGGCGGCCATCAAGTCGGTGGCCGGACTGGAGCACATGAACCTGGTGCAGGGGACGATCTTCAACATGAAGATGCACCCCGGGCCCCTGGAGACCCGGGCGGGAATGCGCAAGTGGGCGGACCTGGTCCGCACCTACTTCGACCTGGGGGGGTGGGAGGTCCAGTTCAACGTGGTCAGCTCAGACACCCTGAGGGAGGCGCAGCGGCGCCCCGAGGAGCACCGGGACCTGGTGGTCCGGGTGGTGGGCTACAGCGCCTTCTTCGTGGAGCTGGAGAAGGTGGTCCAGGACGACATCATCGCCAGGACGGAGCACTGCGGGGCGTAGCCGGTGGGCCACGGAGCGGGCACCATGAGCGTGGCGATCTCCGGGCAGGTCTTCAACATCCAGCGCTACTCCATTCACGACGGCGCCGGGATCAGGACCCTGGTCTTCCTCAAGGGCTGCCCGCTGCGGTGCCTGTGGTGCTGCAACCCGGAGTCCCAGAAGGGCGGCCCGGAGCTGGGCTTCATCGCCTCCCGCTGCGTCGGGGACAGGGGGTGCGGGGCGCCCTGCGTCCCCGCCTGCCCCATCAGCGCCATCCGGCTGGGCCCGGAGGGCCGGCCGGAGATCGACCGGGCGGCCTGCGACGCCTGCGGCCGGTGCGCCGCGGCCTGCGGCCCAGAGGCGCTCAGGGTGGTCGGCCGGGAGATGACCGTCGCCGGGGTGATGGCGGAGGTGGAGAAGGACCGCCCCTTCTACCGGCGGTCCGGCGGGGGTATGACGGTGGGGGGCGGCGAGCCTCTGGCGCAGCACCGCTTCGCCGCGGCGCTGCTGGAGGCGGCCCGGGACGCCTACCTGCACACGGCGCTGGAGACCTGCGGCCACGGCCCGTGGGCCCATCTTGAAGGGCTGCTCAGGCATGTCGACCTGCTGCAGTTCGATATCAAGCACATGGACGCCGCCAGGCACCGGGAGCTGACCGGGCAGTCCAACGACCTGGTGCTGGCCAACCTCAAGAGGGTGCCGGCCGTGAAGCCCCCCGGAGAGGTGATCATCAGGGTCCCGGTGGTCCCGGGGTGCAATGACTCGGCGGACAACGTGCGGGAGACGGCGGCGCTGGTGGCCGGGCTGGGCTTCCGGCAGGTGGAGCTGGTGCCCTACCACCGGCTGGGGGCCCCCAAGTACGTCCAGTACGGCATCCCGGACCCGCTGCCGGACTGCCCTTCAGCCTCTGGGGGCCGCCTGGAGGAGCTCAGGAGGATTGTAGAAGAGGCCGGCCTGACGGAGACAGGCGGGACCATCTGACGGCCGTCAGCGGGCAAAGGAGCGAAGGAATGCGCGGCGTGTTCTTCAGGGACGGTGAAGTGGAGCTGAGGGAGATCGAGGAGCCTTCCGGCGAAGGGGCCCGGGTCCGGGTGCGGTCCATCGGCATCTGCGGCTCGGACCTGCACATGCTGGAGGCGAGGTCTCCCCTGGAGTTCGTGGCCGGCCATGAGGTGGCCGGGGTGCTGGACGACGGGACCCCGGTGGCGGTGGAGCCCTCCATGCCCTGCGGGGAATGCCCCCTCTGCCGGTCGGGCGACTACAACCTCTGCCCCTCGGGGGCGGGGAAGTCGCTGGGCATCGGCCGGAACGGGGGGATGGCCGACGTGGTCCGGGTGCCTCCGGGCTGCCTGGCATATCTCCCATCGAACGTGGACGTGCGCGACGCATGCCTCGTCGAGCCGCTGGCGGTGGCGGTGCACGGCCTGCAGCGCGCGGGGCTGGAGGGCGGCCAGCGGGTGGCGGTGATCGGGGGAGGCGCCATCGGCCTCTGCGCGGTGGCGGCGGCCAGGGCCGCCAGTGCCGCCACCGTGGGGCTCGCGGCCCGCTACGAGCACCAGGTGGCCGCGGGGCGGTCCCTGGGGGCTGAGGCCATCGACGGGCGGTACGACCTGGTCGTCGAGTGCGCCGGGACCGAGAAGGCGGTGAACACCGCGGTCAGGCTGTGCCGGCCGAAGGGCAGGGTCCTGGTCCTGGGGACGCACTGGAGCGGGCTGCCCTTGCCCCAGGTGCTGGTGATGATGAAGGAGGTGACGGTCGTCTCCTCTTTCATGTATGCCGTCAGCGGCGCGGTGCGCGACTTCGACGTGGCGGCGATGCTTCTCTCCAGGCAGCCCGCCATAGCCAGGGCCCTGATCACCCACCGGTTTCCCCTGGCGCAGGCCGGGCAGGCCTTCGCGGCGGCCCGGGACCGCAAGGCGGGTGCCATCAAGGTGGTGCTGGAGCCGTAGCGGCCCGCGCGGGAGTCCCAGCCCTCGAGCATCAGTCTGATATAATCCGGAGTAGGCCCCGCGCCGTGATCCGGGAAAGATGGAGGGAGCGATGGACCGGCAGATCACCGAGGACGAACTGATCAGCAACGACGGCCAGGACGGGCGCCCGGCATGGGTGGCCTACCGGGGGAAGGTGTACGACGTCTCCGCCAGCCGGCTGTGGCGGGGGGGCGCCCACATGAAGCGCCACCAGGCGGGGAAGGACCTCACGGCGGAGTTCGGGGCAGCCCCTCACGACGAGGTTGTTCTGCAGGACATGCCCGTGGTGGGCAGGCTGGCGGCCGCGGAGAAGAAGGGCCTGCCGCCGCTGGTGCAGATCTATCTGGACCAGCACCCGCACCCCGTCTCGGTCCACTTCCCCATCGCCCTGACGCTGGCCTCGGCGGCTTTCCTGGCCGCCCACCTGGTCACCCGGGCCGGTGGCCTGGCGGATGGCGCGTACTACCTGCTTCTGGGGGTGGCCGTGATAGCCCCGCTGTCCGCGCTGGCCGGGGTGTCCAGCTGGTGGTTCAACTACGGGCACCGGCGGACGGGGACGTTCGTGGGCAAGGCCGTCCTCTCGGCGGCTCTCTTCGTGACGGGGGTAGTGACGGCGGTCGTGTGGTCCCTCCAGCGCCAGGCGGTGGTGGACCGGGAGGCGGTGGCCTGGGTCTGCCTGGCGCTGCTGCTGGTGATGTCCGTGCTGGTGCTGTCACTGGGGCACCTGGGCGGGTCCCTGGTGTTCCCGCCGCGGAAGAAGCCCTGACGGCGGTGCGCCATCACCGGACGATGTCCCTTGAGGCGGACCACGCCCGGTGCGATGGTCTCGACGGCAACCCGGCATCCGCGGGGTGCCCCGGGCACTTCACGGGGGAAGGAGCGTGAAGCGATGACAGGCAAGGGCAAGGAGGCCCCGGATTTCTCCGCTGCCGACAGCGAAGGCCGCAATGTGAGGCTCTCCGACTTCAAGGGGCGCAAGAACGTCGTGCTGGTGTTCAACCGGGGCTTCTCCTGACCCCACTGCCGGAAGCACATGGCGCAGTTGCGTCATGACTACCAGGGGTTCGTGGACCGGCAGACGGAGGTCATCGCCATCGGCCCGGAGACCCCGGAGGCCTTCGCCCGCTGGTGGCGCAGAAACCGGATGCCCTTCATCGGCATCGGTGATCCCCGGCATGTCATCGCCGGGCTCTTCGGCCAGCAGGTGAAGCTGCTGAAGCTGGGGCGCATGCCGGCGCTGTTCGTGATCGATAGAGAGGGGCGGATGCGCAACGTGCATCGCGGGACGTCCATGGGGGACATCATGGCCAACGAGGAGGTACTGGCCCTGCTGGACGATATCAACCTGGAGCGGCCCACAGGGGGGGCCTCCCCCGGCGCTCCCGGGCAGAGTAGATGAGAAAGGAGAGCACCACAATGAAGGTCCCGGAGTACGTAACCAAGGCTGAAGTGAAGAAGGTATGCAAGGAGCTGGGCCTCAAGGACTGGTCGGCCCGCAGGGGCACCGACGTCACCGAGAAGGAGGCGGCCATCATCCTCAAGGCTGTTGATACCGACGGCATGCCCGTACCGGTGGAGACCATGAGGAAGGGGCTGGAGGTGGAGCTGGAACATGGCACCATGTACCCGTTTGCCAACGTGACCAACAACCACCCCATTCTCACCGCCAAGATCGTGCTGGCCCACCTCAAGGAGACCCTGGACTACTACGAGCGCCTGGAGGTCATGGAGATCGAGGGGGACCTGCTCCACGCGGTCAAGGCCAGGGACCTCAAGAAGATCGAGCAGAAGTACCGCAAGCTGGTGGCGGCCCAGGAGCTTCTCTGGCGGGAAGCGGGCAAGGAACTCGGGTAGCCCTGGCCCCGGGCCGGGACCGGCCCCCTGCCCAGCGTGGTCCAGCCGGTCATTTCAAGTTCAGGCGGAAGAGAGGCTCGAACGAGCTGAACAGGTCCAGGTACTGCTCCAGGTAGCGGGACAGCAGGAAGTTCTGGCGGACCTTCTCCCTGGCGCGGCGCCCCATGGCGTCGCGCAGCCCCCTGTCCTTGACCAGTTGAACGATCCTCAGGGCCGCCTCTTCCACGGAAGAGACCAGGAAGCCGTTGACCTCGTCGTCGATCTGGAAGCGGATGCCCCCCGCATTGCCCCCGATGACCGGGGTGCCCTTCCACATGGCTTCGGACACCGTCAGCCCGAACCCCTCGCGCAGCGATTTCTGCAGCACCACGGCTGCCTTCCGCTGGAGCGCGTTCACCAGGTAGCTGTCCTGGATGCTGTGTATTATGATCCGCTCCTCCCGGCTCTCCAGTAGGGAGTCGTAGACCTCTTCACCCTCCGGGTCGTCGGAGGCCACGTTTCCCACCAGGACCAGGGTGCAGTCGACCTCCCTGCGGGCGATCTTGAACGCCTCGATGACCCCCTTCGGGTCCTTCCAGGTGTCGAAGCGCGAGATCTGCACCACCAGCGGCAGGTCGGTGGGGATGCCGTAGTGGCGGAGCCGCTCGTCTATCTCCGCTTCGGTGAGGTCCCTGTTGATAATGGAGAAGGGGTCAATCGCCGGTACGAAGACCACCTGCGGAGGCCCGATTTCCTGAACATAGTCCGGGCTGCTCACGATGACCGCGTCGTACTGCTCGATGAAGCGGACCAGGTACTCCCAGAGCTCCGGGTTGGGGTGGGTCAGGTCTATGTGGCAGCGCCAGACCCAGGGCACTCGCTTCCGGTAGTGCTCAATCAAGGGCAGGGGCTGGGGGTCGTGAACGATGATGATGTCATGGTTGTTCAGGTGGTTGCGGATGGAGTTCTCGAAGACCACCTCCTCGTACAGCTCCATCTTGCGCTGGCTGAGGTTGATCTCTCCGCCCTGGAGGGCATTGTGCATCTTCTTGGTCACCGTGAAGAAGTCCGGGGGGCCGTGGATGGCCCGCCACCCGACCCTTATCCCCAGGCTGTTCATCAGGAGGGTCATGGAAGACAGCAGCTGGGCCACGCCGCCGCCATAATAGGTGGAGTTGATGTTGGTGATGTGGAAGTCGTGCAGCGGCCTGGCCTTGCGGATGATGCGCTCCACGCTCTCGGCCCCGATCAGGGGCTCGTAGTCTTCGATGGTAGTGGTCCGGAAAGCTCTCGTCATCGTGCTTCGGTCTCCTTCCATTGGCCCATCCCCGCCCCGGCTCATCCGGGCAGGCCCCGCATGAAGCGCGCCGTTTCCTCGGGCAGCGCGCTGTTGATGAACATCCCGGAGCCGATCTCGAACCCGGCGACCTCGGTGGTCCGGGGCACTATCTTCACGTGCCACTGGTAGAAGTCGGCGCGCTCTTCTCCCACCGGGGCGCTGTCAATGACCAGGTTGAAATCGGGGTCGTCGAGGCCGCGGTACAGCTTCTGCAGGGTGGTCCGCAGCACCCGCGCCAGGTGCTCGATGTCCTCCGCCGTGGCCTGGCTGAAGCTGGCCTGGCCGGCCTTCGGCACTATCCAGGTCTCGAAGGGCCGGTGGGAGGCGAAGGGGTGGAAGACAACGCATCCGGGGGTGTCCATCACCACCCTGGTCCCGGCTGCCAGCTCGCGCGCGGCCAGGTCGGCGCAAAGGCAACGGCCGTGGTCGTCGTAGTAGCTGACGGCCACCGCGAGTTTGTTCCTGATATGCCCGGGGACGACGGCCGTGGCCACCAGCTGCGAGTGCGGATGCTCCAGCGAGGTGCCGGCCGCGGGGCCGTGGTTCTTGAAGATAATGATGGACTTGATGGCGGGGGCCCGGGTCAGGGCCTGATATCTCTGCTGCCATGCCTGCAGAACGGCCCTCACCTCCTCCTCTTCCATCCCGGCCAGGTGCCTGTTGTGCACCGGCGTCTCCACGATCACCTCGTGAATCCCCGTGCCCGCCATGCTCAGGAAGAGCCCGCCGTCGATCTTCCGGGAGGTATCGCCGCCGGGGCTGACCGCAGGGTACTTGTTGGGGATGACCTTGACCTTCCAGGGGCCGCCCGCGGGTCCCGCAATGGTCAGGGATGCCGGGGGCGTCAGGCCCTCGTTGCCGGGGCAGAACGGGCACGAGCTGACGAAGGCGGGCTTCTCGGACCGCGGCGCCCTGCGGGCATGCTCTGAAGGCCGCTTTCCCCTTTCTGCGGCCATGATCACCCATTCTTTGGTTGTGGGGTCCTGTCTCATCTCCGACATGGTTCCTTCTCGACGAGCGCGGCAGGCTGCGGACTTCCGGGCTGGCGGTCATCGTTGCCTGCAAGCGGCCCGGAGGCGGGGAAGGGGGCCCAGTCCGGCGGCCCCGTCAGGACTCTGCTCGTATTTGTCACGAGTATTATACCGTCGCCGGCGCCAGGTCGGCCAACTCGCTGCCCGTCCGGCGCCGGCAGGCCCGGCGTCCCTCTGTGATATACTCTGAAGCATACGATGGGCGCTGCGCCCGAGGCTGACGCTGCGCTCCGACCGTGGCCGCTGCGGCGCACGGCCGGCATCTTCAGGAGGCAGGCCCCGGGGATGGAGGGCACACGATCGTACGACGCGGAGGATGACGGAGCCGCCGTCATGCTGGAACGCTCGGTGGGGGGATCGTGACCGGCGCGGGAGTGCACGGGATGTGCGGCTATCACGCGGCGGTGGCCGAGTTGCGCCGCCTGTCGGGAGCCCGGCGGAGAGAGCGGGAGGAGCGGGCCATCTGGGAGTCGCCAGGTTGACATAACTCCAAGGAGGGCAAAGACAAGGAGGGCAGGGACATGGAAGGGCGGGATGTAGCGCACTCCACGGTGACGCTGGCGCAGATGGTCTGGCCGGCCATGGCCGGCCGGGCTGGCTTTGCCCACGGGGGCGAGATCATGAAGCTGATGGACGGGGCCGCGGCCGTCGCCGCCGTCAAGCACTGCCACCGGGACTCGGTGACGGCCCGGGTGGATGGGATCAACTTCTACCGGCCGGTGAGGCTGTACGACTTCGTCACCGTCACTGCCTGCCTCACCTTCGTGGGCCGATCGTCCATGGAGGTGCTGGTGGAGGTGTGGACGGAGGACATCGCCAGGGAGACGAAGGAGCATGCGCTGACGGCCTATTTCATCATGGTGGCGGTGGATGAGACGGGCCGGCCGGCCGAGGTGCCGCCGCTGCTCGTGACCACGGACAGCGAGAAGGCGCTGTGGGAGCAGGGGAAGCGCCGGTACCATGCCTGCAAGGCGGACATCCTCTCCGATGATGACAGCTACAGGGTGTGCCGCGAGGGATAACCGGCAGCTGCGTGCAGCGGCCCTGTCAGCGGGCAGGTGGGGGCGGTCCTCTCAATGGTCAGCCCCTCAGGCTACACCACGGCCTCGGTCTGCATCCTGTGCTCGCCCCGCAGGAACCCCACGGTCAGCCGGTGGCCCGGCGCCAGCCCGGCCAGCACCCGGGCCAGGTCGTCCGCGGTGCTGATGGGGCGCAGGTTGACCTCGATGATGATATCACCCTGCTGCAGGCCGGCGCTCTCCGCCGGCGAGCCGGGCCTGACGCTGCCCACGAAGGCCCCGAAGAGTGGCACGGCCCCCGCCTTCCTGGAGACCCTGCTGGCGTCGGCGATCTTGAGGCCGAAGGACACCCTCGGAGGGGCCTTGGCCCCGCCCGGCCCGGTCCCCGGCCCGCCCCGGGCGGCCAGCAGCTCTTCCAGCCGCTGCCGGTCGAACCCGATGACGTGCTCGTCGCCCACCGCGATCACGGGGACGCCCATCTGGTTGGTCCTGCGCACCATTTCCTCGGCGGCCACACGGTCCTTCGAGACGTCCTTCTCGATGTAGGGGATGCCCTTCTGCGAAAGGAACTCCTTCGCGTAGACGCAATACGGTCAAGTCGGGGTCGTGTAGAGCGTGATTTCCATTGCCTTCTCCCTTCAGGACTTGTCCCGGCCGGCAACCCCGGGCCGGGCCCGCGCGCCCGGCCCGGACCCGATGAGCGCGGCTACGGCCCGCGGCGGCCGGCTGCGGACTTGTTGTCGGCCTTCCCGGCCGGCTTCTCTTCAGCCTCCCGGGCCTTCTCAAACATGATGCCGTCATCCCCGGCGTCGATGGTCACCCGGTCGCCGTCCTTGAACGTGCCGTCCAGCACCTTGAAGGCCAGCGGGTCCAGCATGCGCCGCTGGATGGTCCGCTTCAGGGGCCTGGCCCCGTAGTTCGGGTCGAAGCCTTCGCTCACCAGGAACTCCCGGGCGGCGTCGGTCAGCTCCACCGTCATGTGGCGCTCCTCCAGCCTCCGCTGCAGGCCCCTCATCTGGATGTCGACGATCTGCATGATCTGGTCGCGGCTAAGGGTGTGGAAGATGATGATCTCGTCCACCCGGTTGAGGAACTCCGGCCGGAAGTGCGAGCGCAGCTCCTCGGTGACGCGCTGGCGGACCTCGTCCTCGCGGTCCGGGCCCAGGTCGGTGAACCAGTGACTGCCCAGGTTGCTGGTCATGATGACCACGGTGTTCTTGAAATCGACGGTGCGGCCGTGGCCGTCGGTCAGCCGGCCGTCCTCCAGTATCTGCAGCAGGGTATTGAAGACATCCGCGTGGGCCTTCTCGATCTCGTCGAAGAGCACCACGGAGTACGGGCGCCGCCGCACGGCCTCCGTAAGCTGCCCCCCCTCGTCGTAGCCGATGTACCCCGGCGGAGCGCCGATGAGCCGGGACACGGTATGCTTCTCCATGTACTCAGACATGTCCAGCCTTATCATGGCCTGCTCGTCGTCGAACAGGAACTCCGCCAGCGCCCGGGCCAGCTCCGTCTTGCCCACGCCCGTGGGGCCCAGGAAGATGAAGCTCCCCAGGGGGCGGTTGGGGTCCTGGAGCCCCGCCCTGGCGCGCCGGATGGCATTGCTCACGGCGCTCAGGGCCTCGTCCTGCCCCACCACGCGCTGGTGAAGGCGGTCCTCCATCGTCAGCAGCTTGTGGACCTCGCCCTCCACCAGCTTGCTGACGGGGATGCCGGTCCAGTGGCTCAAGACCTCGGCGATGTCCTCTTCGTCCACCTCTTCCTTGAGCATCCTCTCGCCGTGGCCGGTGTCGGCCAGGCCGTCCTCCATTTCCTTCAGGCTCTTGATCAGATCCACCAGGCTGCCGTACTTGAGGCGGGCCGCCCTCTCCAGGTCTCCGGACTGCTCGGCCTGCGCCACTTCCACCTTGGCCTGCTCGATCTGCTCCTTGAGCCTCTGCATGCCGCCGATGGACTCCTTCTCCTGCTGCCACTGCGCCCGCAGGCGGTTGCCCCGCTCCTTCAGGTCGGCCAGCTCCTTGTCGATGTTGGCCAGCCTCTCCTTCGACGTGCTGTCGGTCTCCCTCATGAGCGCCTGTCGCTCGATCTCCAGCTGCATGGTGCGCCGCTGCACTTCGTCGAGATTGGCGGGCACGCTGTCGATCTCCATGCGCAGCCGGCTGGCCGCCTCGTCCACCAGGTCGATGGCCTTGTCCGGCAGGAAACGGTCGCTGATGTAGCGGTGGGACAGCACGGCGGCGGCCACCATGGCGGCGTCCTTGATGCGCACGCCGTGGTGCACCTCGTAGCGCTCCTTCAGGCCGCGCAGGATGCTGATGGTGTCCTCCACCGAGGGCTCCACCACCATCACCGGCTGGAAACGGCGCTCCAGGGCGGCATCCTTCTCGATGTGCTTGCGGTACTCGTTGAGAGTGGTGGCCCCCACGCAGTGCAGCTCCCCTCGGGCCAGCATGGGCTTAAGCATGTTGGAGGCGTCCATGGCGCCCTCGGCGGCGCCGGCGCCGATCACCGTGTGCAGCTCGTCGATGAAGAGGATGGTCCGGCCCTCGGACTCGGTGATCTCGCGGAGCACCGCCTTGAGCCTCTCCTCGAACTCCCCCCGGTACTTGGTGCCGGCCACCATGGAGCCCAGGTCCATGGCCACCAGGCGCTTGTCCTTCAGCCCTTCGGGCACGTCCCCCTTCACGATGCGCTGGGCCAGCCCCTCGACGATGGCCGTCTTGCCCACGCCCGGCTCGCCGATGAGGACCGGGTTGTTCTTGGTGCGCCGCGACAGGACCTGGATCACGCGGCGGATCTCCTTGTCGCGCCCGATCACCGGGTCGAGCTTGCCGCGGCGGGCGATCTCCGTCAGGTCCCGGCCGTATTTCTCCAGGGCCTGGTACTTCCCCTCGGGGTTGAGGTCCGTCACCCGCTGGCCCCCGCGGATGGTAGTCAGCGCCTGGTAGATGCTGTCCCTGGTGACGCCGTGGCTGTCGAGCAGCCGGGTGGCCGGGCCCTTTTCGCCGTCGGCGACAATGGCCGTCAGCAGGTGCTCGGTGCTGACATAGTCGTCCCTGAGCCGCTCGGCTTCCTGCCGGGCGTTGTCCAGGGCCCTCTTCAAACGGGGGGACATGACCAGCTGCACCGGGCCGTATGCCTTCGGCTGCCGGTCCAGCTCGGCCTTCATCTGCTGCCTGACCTGCCGCAGGTCCACACCCAGCTTCAGCAGCAACTGCGGGACCACGCCGTCGGCCTGCTCCAGCAGGGCCGTCAGCAGGTGCTCCACGTCCAGCTGACTGTGATTGGCGTTCTCGGCGATCTGCTGGGCCGCCAGGATGGCCTCCTGGGCCTTCTCAGTGAACTTGTTCAGGTCCATGCCTCCTCACCTCTCATTCCGGGGGTTGTCGGCGCGCCGCCGCATCATCCGCGCAGCCGGGCCAGCTCCTCGAAGAGCTTGCGCTCCTTGTCCGAGAGCTTGTCCGGAAGCACGACCGATACCTCCGCGAGGAGGTCGCCGTGCTGTGCCGGCTCGCCCAGCCGCGGCATGCCCTTGCCCTTGAGCCGGAACACCCGCCCGTTCTGCGTCTCGGCCGGGATCTTCAGCGCCACCTTGCCGTTCAGGTTGGGGACGGTCACCTCACCTCCCAGCACCGCCGTCGTCAGGGGCACTTTGAGCCTGGAGTGGAGGTCGTCCCCCTTGCGCTCGAAGGTGCTGTGCGGCAGGATGTGCACCACCAGGTAGAGGTCGCCGGCCGGGCCGCCTCCCATCCCCGGCCCTCCCTGCCCCGCCAGCCGCACCTTCGACCCCTCCTGCACGCCGGCCGGGATCCTGGCCTCTATGCGGCGGGACTTCCCGCTGCCGCCCTCCATCTGGAACATGCGGGTGGTCCCGCTGTATGCCTCCTCCAGGGTGATCTCTATGGGCTGCTCGAAGTCCTGGCCCCGCCGCGCCCGCCCGGCGGTGCGGTAGCGCCCGCCGGCGCCCGGGCCCGCACCGGGTTGGTCGCCGAAGAAGGTGTGGAAGAAGCTGGAGAAGGGGCTCTCACCGCCGCCGCCGAAGAGGTCCTGCAGGTCCTCCTCGGTCATGGTCTGGTAGTGGACGCCGCCGCCGCCGCGGCTGCCTGGCTGGCCGGCGCCGGCGAAACCGTAGCGGCTCCAGTCGAACGGCTGCCCGCCGGCCCCGCCGCCGGCCTTCTGCCACTGCTCGTACTCCTTCCAGTGGGCCCCGAGCTCGTCGTACTTCTTGCGCTTCTCCTGGTCTCCGAGGACCTCGTAGGCTTCGTTGATCTCCTTGAACCTGGCCTCGGCTTCCTTGTTGCCGGGGTTCACGTCCGGATGGTGCTGGCGGGCGAGCTTGCGGTAGGCCGCCTTGATTTCCTTGGCGGTGGCCTTCTTGTCCACGCCCATTATCTTGTAGTAGTCCTTGTAGTCCATGCTCTCACCTCAGTCCGGCGTATGGCCTCCGGAGTCATCATGACCGCAACCGGTCCCTCCAGTCAATAGCTTCAGCCAGATCACTCGGGAAGCCCCGGCGGCCCTCTTCCCGCCGGCGGTCTCCAGCCTTCCCCGGCCGTTGCCCCGATCGGTCCGCCATGCCGGCTTCAGTTGTTGCTCAGAGCCACCTCCCGCCGCTGCCGGTGCTTCTCCGGCGCCCTCACCGTGATACAGCCGATGAGCCGGTCCGCCAGGTCCTGGCAGTCATCGTAGAGCGGGCAGTCCCGGCATCCGTTGTTCTGCCGGCTGCAGGCCTCGGCCCATCGCTCGATGATGGAATCGTCCTGTTTCTTAGGGTACCACCGGGCTCCCTTGCGGCGTCTGGGTGTTCCTTCTCTGGGTTGCCTCATTGCCATCAACCTGCTCAGTTCTCGTGCGGAGAGCCGGCGCTCTTCCCGGCGCGCCGGCGGCCTTCGCGGGCCAGCCATTGCTCGAACTTCTCCATGTCGTTGTCTATCAGGCAGTCGGACAGGTAGTTGGGGAACTCGCGGCGCGCCCGGCACAACAGGCACACCCCGTGACTGGTGCGGGACTGGGCCGGGTCGATCATCCAGTGGTGTCGGCACCCGACCGCCTTGGCCGCGGCCCCCGTCGAGGGGTCTTGCTTCTCCGTCGTCGCTGCTATGTTGACCATTGCCTCTTCCCTCCGTTCGGGATCAAGGTATTCTATCGGTGCGGGTGCCGGGGTGTATGCGACTTAAGTCGCCGCGAGGACCTTCCCGCCGGCCGGAGCAGGCTTGCCGGAGGTCAGCCCGGCCCGAGGACGTTGACACTCGGCCCCGGTATCAATAGAATTTACCCACTGCGATGAAAAAGAGCCGGATCGGAATCCTCACCGGGGGAGGCGACTGCGCCGGCCTCAACCCGGCCATCAAGTGGGTGGTGAAGACGGCCACGGATGACCGCCTTCAGGCGGAGCGCGGCATCGAGTGCCAGGTGGTCGGCATCCGCGACGGCTGGAAGGGGCTGGTGCGGGCCGGGGCGCCGGGCAATGACGGAGAGGGATGGCTGGTGCCCCTGGACCAGGGCATCGTGCGCACCTGGGACCGGTTCGGCGGCACCATGCTGGGCACCTCCCGGACCAATCCCTACGCCCCCGGGAACGACCAGTCGAAGAAGGTCCTGGAGAATATCGAGAGGCTGCGGCTGGACGCGCTGGTGGCCATCGGAGGCGAAGATACCCTGGGAGTGGCTGCCCGGCTGGTCCGGGAAGGCGTGAATCTGGTGGGCATCCCCAAGACGATCGACAAGGACCTCTGGGGCACCGACTACACGCTGGGCTTCGAGTCGGCGGTGAACGTCATCGTCGAGGAGATCGACCGGCTGCGCACCACCGCGGGCTCCCACAAGAGGATATTCGTGGTGGAGACGATGGGGAGGACAGCCGGGTGGCTGGCCCTCGAAGGCGGGGAGTCCGCCGGCGCCTACATCATCCTCATCCCCGAGCACGACTTCTCCATTGACAGGGTGAACGAGCTGGTGCTTGAGGGCAGGAAGCGGGAATCCAGGTACGAGATCATCGTGGTGGCGGAGGGGGCCAAGCCCGCCGGCTGCGGAGAGTTTGTCCGGGATGGCGGCGTGGACGCCTTCGGCCACAAGGTCCTGGGCGGCATCGGTGAGGCGCTGGCCAAGCAGATCATGGAGGCGACCAGTGTGGAGACCCGCAGCGTGGTGCTCAGCCATCTCCAGCGCGGCGGTGCGCCGTGCGCCTACGACCGCAGGATGGGGCGGTACTTCGGCATCGCGGCGGTGGACCTCCTGGTCAAGGGCGATTTCGGCAGGCTGGTCAGCTACCGGAACGGGCGGATCACATCGGTGCCCATCAGCGAGGTGGCGGGCAGGCTCAGCCTGGTCGACGTCAGGACACAGTACGACACTGAACGGTATAATGGTCGCAGGACCATCCTGCCCGGCGGCTAGGGGCACAAAGGTCGCCGTGGCCCGGGCCTCGATGCAGAGGCCCCGGCCGTGGCGCAGAAGCTGACCCCCGCCCCCGGCCGGGGCCGGGGGCAACGCCGAATACACAACGATGGAGAGAGAGAATGGGTATTACAAGAGACAAGATCGATTCGGCCATAGAGGGGGCCATCTTCGCCCCTGAAGAGGAGGCCAGGCAGCAGCATCGGCGGGACATCAAGGAACTGGCGGCATCCCTGGGGGCCTGGCCGGCCAGCATCCAGGGCCTCTACGAGGCCGCGGGCAAGGGCCAGTACCAGAACAAGACGGTGCCGGCCATCAACCTGCGGGGGCTGACGTACCAGGCAGCCCGGGCCGTCTTCCGCGCGGCCCTGGCGAACAAAGTGGGGGCGTTCATCTTCGAGATCGCCCGCTCCGAGATCGGCTACACCAAACAGAGCCCGGGCGAGTACACCGCCGCCGTCCTGGCGGCGGCCGTCAAGGAAGGCTTCGCGGGGCCGGTGTTCCTTCAGGGTGACCACTACCAGGTCAATGCCGGCAAGTACGGCGCCGAGCCCGGCAAGGAGCTGGCGGCCATTGAGGCCCTTATCCGCGAGTCGGTGGAAGCAGGGTTCCTGAACATAGACATCGATGCCTCGACGGTAGTGGACCTGGCGCATGAGTCCCTGGAGAAGCAGCAGGAGAGAAACTACACCATCACGGCCGGCATGACGCGGTTCATCCGCGGCATGGAGCCCGGCGGGGTCACCGTATCGGTGGGCGGAGAGATCGGCGAGGTGGGGGGCAGGAACAGCACCGTGGAGGACCTGCGGGCGTTCATGGGTGGCTACGGGAGACTGCTGGGGACGGAGGTGAAGGGCATCTCCAAGATCAGTGTCCAGACCGGCACGACGCACGGTGGAGTGGTGCTCCCGGACGGGTCCCTGGCCGAGGTGACGCTCGATTTCGACGTGCTGGAGCAGATCTCCAGGGTGGCCCGGGAGGAGTACGGCATGGCGGGAGCGGTGCAGCACGGCGCATCGACGCTGCCGGAAGCGGCGTTCTCCCTCTTCCCCAAGGCCGGCACGGCTGAAGTGCACCTGGCAACGGGGTTCCAGAACATCATCTACGACAGCGAATACTTCCCCAGGGGGCTCACGGACAAGATCGCCGCCCGCCTGGTCAACAACTACAGCCACGAGGCCAAGAAGGGTGAGACCCGGGAGCAGTTCCTGTACAAGACCAGGAAGAAGGCCTTCGGCGATTTCAAGAGGGAGATCTGGGACCTGCCCGAGGACAGCGTGCAGGCCATCGGCGAGGCCCTGGAGGAGCGTTTCTCCCTGCTGTTCCGGGAGCTCAATGTGGTGGACACGATGGACCTGGTCGCCAGGTTCGTGGGCGGCCCCCGGCCGTCCGGTGCCTGAGATCCCCTGTTCCCGGCGGACCCGGCCGGGCGGTCTCCCCTGCGAAGCGGTAGACTGTACCTGATGCTGCCCCCGGACAGCCCGTCACGAAGATGAAGAACGTAAGGAACTTCTGCATCATTGCCCATATCGACCACGGCAAGTCGAGCCTGGCGGACCGCATCCTGGAGATGGCCGGCATCATCCAGACCTCGGCCATGGAGCAGGTGCTGGACAGCATGGACCTGGAGCGGGAGCGGGGCATCACCATCAAGGCCAAGCCGGTGCGGATCCCCTACCGGGCGAGGGACGGAGGCCAGTACATCCTGAACCTGATCGATACGCCGGGGCATATCGACTTCAACTACGAAGTCTCCCGCAGCCTCAAGGCCTGCGAGGGGGCGGTGCTCCTGGTGGATGCCTCGCAGGGCGTGGAGGCGCAAACCATCGGAAACGCCTACTTCGCGGTTGACGCCGGGCTGGAGATCATACCGGTCATCAACAAGATCGATCTGCCCAACGCCATGATCGACGAGTGCCGGCTGCAGTTCGATGAGCTCCTGGGGCTGTCGGCCTTCGACGCGCTGCTGGTCTCAGCCAAGGAGGGCACCGGCGTGCCGGACCTGCTGGAGGCGATCGTGGCCCGGGTGCCGCCCCCCGGGGACGATCCCGATGCGCCTTTAAGCTGCCTCATCTTCGACTCCCACTACGATGCCTATCGAGGAGTCATCGCCCACGTTCGCCTGTTCGCCGGCGCCCTGGCGCCGGGCGACAGGGTGATGGTGAAATCGACCGGCAAGGCCTTCGACGTCACCGAGGTAGGGTACTTCACCCCGCAGGAGTCGCCGGTGGGGAAGCTGGAGGCCGGAGACGTGGGCTACGTCGGGGCCATGATCCGGGAGGTCGCCGATATCAGGGTGGGGGATACCATCATATCCCCCGAGCACCCCGATACCCCGGCCATTCCGGGCTTCCGGCGGCTGCAGCCCATGGTGTTCTGCGGCCTCTACCCCATCAACACCAGCGACTACGGGAAGCTCATGGCGGCGCTGGAGAAGTTCCAGCTCAACGACTCTGCCATCGTGTACGAGAAGGAGAGCTCGGCGGCCCTGGGCCACGGGTTCCGCGTGGGGTTCCTGGGCATGCTGCACATGGAGGTGACCATTGAGCGGCTGCGCCGGGAGTATGAGCAGGACCTGATCGCCACCATGCCGTCGGTAGTGTACCGGGTGGTGACCACCAGGGGCGAGACGCTGATGATCGACAACCCCTCCAGGTTCCCCAAACCCCAGGAGATCGAACGCATCGAGGAGCCCATGATCCGGGCGCACATCGTCCTGCCGCTGGAGCACGTGGGGCCGGTCATGGAGCTCTCCAACAACCGGCGGGGGACGCTGGTGGGCATGGAGCATCCCGACCCCCGCAGGGTCATCATGACCTACGATTTTCCGCTGGTGGAGACCATAGCGGACTACTTCGACCGGCTCAAGAGCGTCAGCCGCGGCTATGCCAGCATGGACTACGAGTTCACCGGCTATCGGCCGGGAGACCTGGTCAAGGTGGACATCCTGGTCAACGGGGAACCGGTGGACGCCTTCTCCTACATCGCCACGCGGGAGAGCGCCGTGTCCAGGGGAAGGGCCATGGTGAGCAAGCTGAGGAGGCTGATCCCCCGGCAGCAGTTCAAGGTCCCTCTGCAGGCGGCCATCGGCGGAAACGTGATTGCCCGGGAGGACATAGCCCCCATACGGAAGGACGTCCTGGCCAAGTGCTACGGGGGCGATATCACCCGCAAGAGGAAGCTCCTGGAGAAGCAGCGGGAGGGAAAGAGGCGGATGAAGATGGTGGGGGCGGTCGAGGTGCCCCAGGAGGCCTTCCTGTCCCTGCTCAAGCTGGAAGAGTAGGGTGAGAGGGCTCTACGTTCACATCCCCTTCTGCATCTCCAGGTGCGCCTACTGCGACTTCTACTCATTGCCCGGCCGGCTGGACCTTCTGCCCTCCTATGTGGAGGCGGTCCTGGCCGAGGCCCGGCGGCACGCCGGCCTGTCCTTCCGGACGCTGTACCTCGGAGGGGGAACGCCCAGCCTCCTGGAGGCGGGCGCTCTGCGCCGGCTGGTGAAAGGACTGGGCCAGGCCTTCGACCTCTCCCGGATGGAGGAGGCCACCATCGAGGTCAACCCCGAGTCGGCCTCCGAGGGCCGGCTCTGCGCGGCGCTGGAGATGGGGTTCAGCCGGGTATCGGTCGGGGTGCAGTCCCTTTGCGACGCGGAGCTTGCGAGCGTCGGCCGGGCGCACAGCGCGCGCCAGGCCGTGGAGGCCGTTTCCCGGGCGGTGGGGATGGGCTTCGCTGACGTCTCGGCCGATGTCATGGTGGGCCTGCCCGGGCAGAAGCCCGCAGGGGCGCGGGGGCAGCGGGCCGATGGCGCCGGGGGGCCTTCCGGAACGCTGGAAAGCACGCTGTCCGGACTGGTCGGCCTGGGAGTCAGCCACATCTCGCTCTACTGCCTGTCGTTGGAGCCCGGCACGCCCCTGGCGCTGCATCCGCCGGAGGGCCTCCCCACCGATGATGCCCAGGCAGACCTCTTCGAAGGGGCCTGCGCGCTGCTGGCCGGGAGCAGTTACGTCCACTATGAGATATCCAACTTCTGCCGGGCGAGCAGGGAGTGCCGGCACAACCTGAACTACTGGCGGGGCGGGGAGTACCTGGGGCTGGGGCCCGCCGCGGCCTCGCACCTGGGCGGCCGGCGCTGGAGGAACCGCGCCGACCTGCCGGGCTACCTTCGCCACCCCGGCGCGGCGGTGGAGGAGGCGGAGGAGCTGGGCCCGGTGGAGAAGGCGGCGGAGGAGGCCATGCTGCGGCTGCGCCTGCTGTCGGAGGGTCTTCCGGCTGAAGCGATGGCTGAGCGGTTCGGCGCGGAGGCGATGCGGGGGCTCACCGGGCGCCTGGATGGTCTGGTTGCCGAGGGGCTCCTCTTGAGGGACGGCGCCTGCTACCGGATGGCGCCGGGCCGCGCGCTGGCGTCCAACCCGGTCCTGGCCAGGGTCCTGGGGTAGCCGGCCCGGCTACTGACCGGAGAGATCCTCGAAGACGATGACGAAGGGGCACCGGATGGCCTGGGTGGGGCATACCGCCTCGCAGTCCGTGCAGTAGCCGCACTCCCGGGTCTCTCGTATGGACACGATGCTGCCGGTGATCACGATGGCCCCGCACTCGCAGACCGCAACGCACAGGCCACATCCGTTGCACAGGTCGGCTTCGATGACGGGCATGTCTAACATCTGCAACCCCTACCGACTCCCTATTCTGGCACAGGCGTCAACACCCGATCTGTGACCTATGTCTCCGCCCCGGCGCCCCTCACAGGCCGACCCTGCCCAGCTGCTGCAGGGCCTTCCGGTCGGTGACCACGATCTGATGCCGGTTCATCCGGATAGCTCCTTCGTCCTCCAGGACCCTCAGCGACCGGCCCACCACCTCACGGGCGGTGCCCACCATGGCCGCCATCTCCTGCTGGGTGAGCCTGGGGCGGGGCTGCCCCTCGGGGGCGCCGTGGTCCGACGCATACTCCAGGAGCAGCTTGGCCACCCGGCTGGTCACGTCCCGGAAGGAGAGGTCCTCCACCAGGGAGACGAAGTGCCGCACCCTCTTCGCGAGGACCGCGATGACGTTCAAGGCCACTGCCGCATTGTCCCGCAGGAGCTGCTCCACGTCCGCCCTGGTCATGCCGTAGAGCAGGACGGGGGTCATCGCCATGGCGCTGGCAACATTGGGCCCTCCGTCGAGAACGGGCACGTCGTTGAAGGACTCACCGGGCCGGAGCAGGCACAGGGTCTGCTCCTTGCCCTCGATGGAGGTCTTGAAGGCCTTCACGGCCCCCGAGGCCACGAAGTAGATGGCCTCCGGCGGGTCGCCCTCCAGAAGGACCATGTCGCCGCGCTGGTATGACTGCTCGAAGAGGCGCTGTCCCACGGCCTCCAGGTCTGGCTTGCTCAGGCCGGCAAGGTACGGAATCTCCTTCAGCACATCAATGTCGATAGCCATCGCTGCACAGCCGGGGCCGTAAGGACTAGAGCCAATGTTACTTAGGCGGCGGCAGCGGTGTCAAGGGACACCGCTGCCGCCCATGGCCTTCGGTTGCCGCACCGGGGGTGCCGGCTCCGGCCGGCCTAGCCGTCCAGCCCCCAGCGCTCCGTCCTGGTGAACCACCCCTGCGGGTTGGTCAGGTACTCGCAGGAGTCCAGGAGGGCCAGGTAGTGCATCCGCTCCTCGCCGGTGAGGGCCTTGTAGAAGGACTTCTCGTGCGGTGACTCCGCTTCCTGGAGCCGGCTCTTGTAGAAGCTGTAGCTCTTGTCCTCCATGGCCATGGCCGTCTTGAAGGCCTCCAGCTCGGCGTCCTCGGGCTTCACCGGCGCGGCATCCAAGTCCTCGAAAGCCTTGTCCAGCACGCTCTTCAGGGTGGTGGCATGCTTGAAAACGGTCTCCTGTGCCGGCCACCCCTTGTTGGCCCTGATGGCGTCGTAGATCTCCCGGGCCTTCTGGGCGTGCTGGTCCTCATCCGCCGCCAGACGCTTGAAGAACTGCGTCAGGACCGGAGTCCCGCCCCTGGCCGCGGCATCGAGGTAGAACTTCTTCCCCTCCGCCTCCAGTTGCAGCGCCGTCTCCAGGGCCTTGGTGGATTCCTCCATGTGGTGGGTCATAGTCTCCGGTTACCTCCTCTCCTGTTGGCTCCAGACAACCGCTTGAATGGTCATGGGCCAGGTTCAGGCCTGACCGCAGTGCGGTCCGAGACCGCCCCGGTCTCGGCCGGGCTCCGGGGCGGCGCTGCGGCGGGCCAGCCGGGCGCCCAGCTCAAAGGCGTCCTGGAGCGCCGAGGGGTGCTCCAGGATGTCCCCCTTCCGGTCCACTCCCCGCACCAGGAGCTCCTCACTGTACTCCACCCCGATCGTCCTGAAGAAGTACCTGACGGTGGCAATGGACCCGTCGAAGAGCCTGTCCCCCGTGGTGGCGCCCACGGAGAGGAACGCCCCCTTGCGCTCGGGGCCCGGCCAGCTCTGCTTCAGGACGTGCTTCCGGGCCCACAGGGCCTGGCAGCGATCGATGAGCGCCTTCAGCTGGGCGGTGACCCCGTAGAAGAAGACCGGCGAGGCGACCAGGACGCCGTCCGCCTCCACCAGACCGGGATACAGGGCGTCCATGTCGTCCCTGATGACGCATTGCCCGTCGTTCAGGCAGCCGTAGTGCGCGCGGCAGGGGGATATGTTCAGCCGGTCCACCATCACCTTCTCGATCTCCGCCCCCTGGCCCTGCGCCCCTTTCAGGGCCGCATCCAGCAGCAGGTCGGTGTTCCCACCCGGCCTCGGGCTGCCCATGATCCCCAGGACCTTCAAGCCATCCTCCCGGCCGCCGCAGCTAGTCGCTCTTCTTGTACATCCTGGCCGCTGCGCCGCAGACGGGGCACCTGTCCGGGGCCGCTCCCTCCACGGTGTGACCGCAGACCTGGCAGACAAAGAAGGGCTGCTCCGCCACGGGCTGGCCCCGGTCCAACCGGTCCAGGGCCGCCTGAAACAGGGCGTGATGGGTCTGCTCCACCTGGTTGGCCAGGTCAAAGCTGCGCCTGGCGCCGGTCTGCTTCTCGCTCTCAGCTTCCTTGATGAAGCCGGGGTACATCTGGGTGAACTCGTAGTGCTCGCCGCCGATGGCCGCTGTCAGGTTGTCCTTCGTGGACTTGATGCCCTGCAGGACCCTCAGGTGGTTTCGGGCGTGGACCGTCTCCGCCTCGGCCGCAGCCCGGAAGAGCCGGGCGATCTGTTTCTGCCCCTCTTCATCGGCCTTCTCGGCAAAGAACAGGTACTTGCGGTTGGCCTGGCTCTCACCGGCGAAGGCGTGCTCCAGGTTCTGGTCCGTCTTGGACATGGCCTGCCTCCTTAGTCCTGATGCTCCTCACATTGTGCTCACTGCCGGGTCGTGCGCTGGCGGCCCGCTTCCCGACGGAGCGCAGCCCCTTTCCCGGGGACGGTCTGGCCGGGGCGCGCCGCCACAGGCCGGCAGGATGGCTAAATCATATCACGAACGACCGGCCGGCCAGAAGCGACCCAGGTCACACCGGGGCAGCGCGAAGCCCTCGTGGCGCCGGTCACAGGGACCGGGCGAACGTCAGGTAGAGCCTGGAGGCCTGGACCACCTGCTGGAAGTCCACGGTCTCCTCCGGCGTGTGGGCGGTCTCCAGGTTGCCGGGTCCCAGGACGACCGGATCGGCGCCCCCGGCCCAGAGCACATTGCCGTCGGAGTGGCTGCGGAACACCTGGGGCTCCCACGGCAGGCCCATCTTCTGGAAGACCCGCCGCAGCTTCTTGACCACCGGGCGCTTGGGCGAGATGAGATAGCCGGAGTGGGCGTTCTCAAACCGGATATAGGCATCCATGCCGGGGATGCTGCGCTCCGCTTCCTCGACCACCTGCTCCAGATCGGCCTTCAGCGTCTCCATCCTCGAGTCCGGGGGCAGGTGCAGGTCCAGCCAGGCCTCGCTGCTGTCCGGCACCACGAAGCCGCCGGGGAAGCCCGAGAGCTGCCTGATATTGAATACCAGCCCCTGCGGCCCGGAGTCGGCGTACTCCGTCAGCTTGAGCAGGAGCTTCAGCATGGTCTCGATGGCGTTCTGCCCCAGCTCCGGCATGGAGGAATGGGCGATCTTGCCCCGGGTGCGCAGGAGAACCTCAAGGTAGCCGTAGTGCCCCAGGCAGGGGACCAGGTTGGTGGGCTCGGCCACCATGGCCCAGGGGAAGCTGTATTCCCTCATGAGGGTCTTGGCCCCGTCGCCCTCCTGCTCCTCACCAACCACCAGAGCCAGCCCCACCGAGCGAAGCGGTCCCCCGGCATCTGCCAGTGCGATAAACGCCTCCATCATGGCGGCACACCCGGCCTTCATGTCCACGGAGCCGAGCCCGCTGATGTTCCCGGCCTCCTCATGGAAGCCGTAGTCCTCCAGGTCCCATGCGGTCACCGTGTCCAGGTGGCCCACGAAGCACATCTCCAGGTTCTCGCTCCTGTCCGGCATGATCAGCAGGTTGTAGCGGTTCTCGTCCACCGCCTGCCTCTCCACCGGGAGGCCCTGCTTCTTCAGGTATTCCTCAGAGAACTCGAGTATCTCCTCCTCCTTGCCGGAGGGGCTGTAGATATCTATCAGGTCCTTGAGGAGGGCCCGCAGCCTCTCGGGCTGCACCTCGACGGCCGGCTCAGCCACCGTTGCCACTCTTCGGCTTCCTGCGGCCCCTGCGCGGCTTCTCCTGGTAGGTCTTGACATTGAGGGTGAGGTAAACCTGGTCCATGGGGTTCCCGAAGCCCTTCTTCTTGAAGAAGTTCAGGGCCGGCTCGTTGTCGGCGTCCGTGTCCACCATGAAGATGCGCACGCCATCCTCGATCATCTTCTCCGCCAGCTTGTCGAAGAGGCGGCTGCCGAGGCCTGCGCGCTGCCACCCGGGCAACACCCCGAGCCACACCACGTAGCCGTACTTCCAGGCCGACCTGGTCTTGGTGACCGTGGTCCCCAGTATGAAGCCGACAATCGTGTCGTCCGCCTTGGCCACCAGGCAGAACTCGGGGTCCTCGTTGAAGAGGGTGGTCACCTCGAACTCGTCCCAGGTCCGATAGAGGGTGGGCACGGTATCGGAAGTGAAGATCTGCTCGCCGAGGTGGAATACCGGCGCGATGTCGTCCACCCCCATCTCACTGAACTCGATCTCGGGCTCCCTCTTCCGGGGGGCATCCCCGCGCGGGGTGGTTCGCTTTCCAGGACCAGCGTCTCGCATCAAACCTCCAGGCAGCCTGTGGCCCCGGCCCCCTCCGGTACGGCCGGGGTGGCCAGGGTGACCTGATTATACTGGCCGGGTCCGCCACCCACAAGCACAGCGCGCCTGCGGCGGCGGCACGCTGCTGTGCTTTGAATGGCCGGGGGGTATGAGCTATGATTTACCCGGTACGGCCTTGACAGCGGGCCGGGTGGAACGCCGGTGCGGCACACTGCCCTGTCGGGCGCGGGCGATGCCGCCACGACACGGAGAGGAGACCGTTGAAGGAAGCGGAGATCAAAGAGGGCCTCAGAGAGAGATACGCCGACCTGGCAAGAGGCGGGCAGGACTGCTCCTGCTCTTGAAGCGGAGAGAGCGCGCTGTCTCAGGCTGAGGCGGCAGGCTACTCAAAGGCCGACCTGCAATGGGTCCCTGAGGAGGCCACGATGGGCCTGGGCTGCGGCAGCCCGACGGCCGCGGCCAGCCTCAAGAAGGGCGAGGTGGTGCTGGACCTCGGCTCGGGCGCCGGCATCGACGTGTTCATTGCTGGCGGCAAGGTAGGCCCCAAGGGCAGGGCCATCGGTGTCGATATGACGAAGGAGATGGTGGCCCGGGCCAGGCGGCTGGCGAAGACCAACCGGCTCGGCAACGTGGAGTTCCGCCTGGGCGATATCGAGGAGCTGCCCGTCGAAGATGCTTCGGTGGACGTCGTCGTCAGCAATTGCGCCATCAATCAATCGACCGACAAGGACAAGGTGTTTCGGGAGGCGCTTCGCGTGCTCAAGCCGGGCGGGCGGCTCGTTGCCTGCGACATCGTCTCCGAGGAGCCGGTCCCCGCAGCCTTGAGGAACGACATGGATGCCTGGCTGGCCTGCATCGGCGGGGCACTGGAGATGGGGGACTACCTGGGGAAGATGGCGGACGCCGGGTTCCGCAAGGTCGAGGCGACGGCCGAGAGTGACTTCTGCGTGGAGATGGTGGAGGACGGCCGGCAGCACAGGTACTTCAGCATCACGGTGAAGGCGCACAGGCCGAAGGCGCGGCGGGTCCGGCCTCCCGCAGCGGCCGGGCCGTCCTGAGGCGCCATATGCAGCTGGCTTTCTACTTCGACCAGACCAGATGCACCGGCTGCTTCGCCTGCGTGGTGGCATGCAAGGACTGGCATGACGTGCCGGCCGGCCCGGCCAGCTGGATGCGGGTGGCCACCATTGAGCGGGGCCAGTACCCGCACCCGTTCGTGGCCTTCATGGCCAGCGCCTGCTACCACTGCGCGCGGCCGGCGTGCCTTGCCGCCTGCCCCGCGCAGGCCATAACCAAGAGGGAAGAGGACGGCATCGTGCTGGTCAACCGCGATCTCTGCCTGGGCAGGAACCAGTGCGACAAGTGCCTGGAGGCCTGCCCTTACAAGGCCCCGCAGTTCGGGGCGGAGGATAACCCCAGGATGCAGAAGTGCGACTTCTGCCTTGACCGCTGGATGGAGGGGAAGCTGCCCGTCTGCGTGGCCGGCTGCCCGATGCGGGCGTTGGATGCCGGCCCCCTGGAGGAGTTGGAGGCCAGGCATGGCAGGACGCGCCACGCCGTCGGCTTCAGGTACCACGAAAGGGTTGAGCCCGCCGTGATGTTCAAGCCGAAGCCGGAGAACATGCCACTGCCCATCTAGGGCTGGTCGGGGAGGACAGGTTGTGACGAGAGAGCCGGCAGTCAGATTGCCACCAGTCGAGCAGATCGGCATCGTGGTGAGGGATGTCGATCAGGCGGCGGGCTTCTTCGCCTCTGCGTTCGGCTGGGGCCCCTTCAAGGTCCGCGAGGGAGAGCAGAAGGGCTTCAACTACGACGGGCGGACCGGGGACTGCCGGCTGAAGATGGCGATCGCCCGCTCGGGAGACATTGAGATCGAGCTGATCCAGGTCATCGAGGGAGAGACGCCCCACTCGGAGTTCCTGCGGCGGCACGGCGAAGGGCTGCAGCACCTGCGCTTCCGGGTGAGTGACATCGACGCGATGACGGCGGCGCTGGCCCGGGAGGGCGTCGACCCTCTGTGGAGCCAGAGGTTTCCCGGGGTGGCCGCCTTCGCCTACATGAAGGCAGACAGGACCAGCGGCCTCACGGTGGAGCTTTTTGAGAAGAAGGAGTCCGGCAAAGGCAGAGGGCAGCCCGGCCCCGTCGCCGCTGCGCCCTCTACCTCCCTGCCGCCGGTGGACCAGGTGGGGCTGGTGGTGCGGGACCTGGAGAAGGCCGCGTCCTTCTACCACTCCGCCTTCGGGCTGGGCCCGTTCTCCATCGTGCCGGAGGTCAGGTTCGACGGGGCCTCCCTCAGGGGGCGGCCGACCGACTCCAGCGTGAAGGTGGCCTTCGCCGACTCGGGCCCCCTGCAGATCGAGCTGCTCCAGCCGCTGGAAGGGGAGAACATCTACACCGAGTTCCTCCGGGCGGGGCATGAGGGGCTGCACCACCTGGGATTCCGCGTGGACGACTTCGATGGCCTGCTGGCCAGGTTCCGCGACAAGGGGATAGAGCCGGTATTCTGGAAGCACTTCGGGCCCGCGGCCTTCGCCTACCTGGACACGGCCGGGGTGGGAGGGGTCACGGCCGAGATCCTCTGGCCCAGGGAGCGGCGCAAGAGGCGGGCATGAGCGACGGCAGAGGGCTCAAACAGAAGGGCGAGAAGATCGTCCACACCATGTGCACCAGCCGCTGCGGCGGCGCCTGCCTCATGAAGGTCCATGTGAGGGACGGCGTGATCACCCGGATCGAGGCGGACGACGGCCGCGAGCCCCAGCTTCGAGGCTGCCTGCGGGGCCGCGCCTACCGCCAGAGGGTCTACTCGCCGGACCGCCTGCTCCATCCGCTGAAGAGGGTGGGCCGGCGGGGTGAAGGGGAGTTCGAGCGCATTTCCTGGGATGAGGCCCTGGACCGGACCGCCGGCGAGCTCCGGAGAGTCCGCGACACCTGCGGGCCGGCCTCCATCATACTCGTGCAGACGGCGGCTGACGTCGGCACCCTGAACGACTCCGGCAGCCTGGAGAGGCTGCTGGGCATGTTCGGCGGATACACCGCTGCGTGGGGCATAACATCCTTCCATGCCGGCATCTCCGCTTCGCTGGCCTCCTACGGCACCTGCTACTGCAGCAACACCCGCGACGACCTGGTGAACTCGAAGCTGATCATCATGTGGGGCTGGAACCCGGCCGACGCCGTCAACGGCAGCAACACCTGCTGGTACCTGGCCAGGGCGAAGGAGGCGGGGGCCAGGATCGCCTGCGTGGACCCCCGGTTCACGGACAGCGCGGCCACCTTCTCCAACCAGTGGGTCCCCATCAGGCCGGGCACGGATACCGCCATGATGCTGGCCATGGCCTATGTCATGGTCCGGGGGAGGCTGCAGAGCCAGTCCTTCCTGGACAAGCACACCACGGGGTTCGACAGGTTCCGGGACTATGTCCTGGGGCATCAGGACGGCGTTCCCAAGACCCCCGAGTGGGCCGCTGCCATTACCGGTGTGCCGGCGGCCACCATAGTCCACCTGGCCCAGGACTACGCCATGGTGAAGCCGGCGGCGCTGATGGCCGGCATCGCGCCGGGACGCACGGCCAACGGCGAGCAGTACCACCGGGCGGCCATCACCCTGGCAGCCATGACCGGCAACGTGGGTGTTCACGGCGGCGACGCCGGGGCCAGGGCCTGGGAGTCGACCATGGGCGGCTTTCCCTACCCGATGGACCCCACGATCAGCTGCATCCCGCCCGTTCCCAACCCGGTGGAGAAGGCCTATCCCGGCAGGCCGGGGCCGCTCTCCTACCGGGCGCCCCGGGTCCACTTCTCGAAGCTGGCCGACGCTGTCCTCAAGGGCAAGGCCGGCGGCTACCATGCCGATTTCAAGGCCATGGTCATCGCGCAGTGCAACTACCTGGTGCAGATGCCGGACAGCAACAAGATCGCCCGGGCGCTGCGATCGCTGGAGTTCGTGGTGGTCGAAGAGCAGTTCATGACGCCCACGGCCAGATTTGCCGATATCATCCTTCCGGTGGCCACCTACCTGGAGCGCAATGATGTGACGTACGGCGCGGGCGCGGCGTACATCGGCGCGGTGAACAAGGCCATTGAGCCCCGGGGGGAATCGCGGCCCCCCTGGCGCATTGCCGCGGACCTGGCCCGCAGGATGGGCCTTCAGGGCTACCTGACGAAGAGCGAAGAGGAGATGCTGGAAGACCGGGCCATGGCCAATGGCGTATACGACTATCGTCGGTTCCGCAAGAAGGGCATCTACCGCCTGAACACGCTGGTCCCCTACGTGGCCTTCCGCAAGCAGGTCCAGGACCCGGCGAAGAACCCCTTCCCCACGCCCTCGGGCAAGATCGAGATCTTCTCTCAGCAGTGGGCCGACCTGGGCATTCCCGGGCTGACGCCCACTGCGCAGTACATCGAGGGCCGGGAGGGCCCCGGGGGCCCGCTGGCGAAGAAGTACCCGCTGCAACTGGTCACCAGCCTCCTGAAGAGGCGGGCCTCCAGCCAGTTCGAGAACCTGCCCTGGCTGCGGGAGCTCCAGCCCCATGCGTTGATGATCAGCTCGGCCGATGCCCGGGTCCGGGGCATCAAGGACGGGGACATGGTGCGGGTGTTCAACGACCGGGGCGCCATCGACATCCGGGCCCGGGTCACCGAGCGCATCATGCCCGGCGTGGTGGACGTGCCGCGGGGGGCCTGGTACTCGCCGGATGGCGATGGCGTGGACCGGGCAGGGTGCGCCAGCGTCCTCACCAGCGATGATCACTCCCCGGGCGGCTCCTTCACCTCCAACAGCGTCCTGGTGGAAGTGGCCCGGGCCGGCTGACCTGCCGCCCGGCAGCGCTCAGCAGCGCGGCGGCCCCTCGCCGGACTCACGGCCGCCCTCTGCCGTTGCGGACGCGGCCCCGGGCCGCGTGATGGCGGCCGGCAGACTCCGGATGCAACGAATGCGGTGCGCCGGGGGTTCATATCAGTGGGGCGGCTAATTAATGTATAGTAAGAAGGGGACGGCCCACCGTCGGGCGCCTTGCCGCGAATGCCATCGGGAAGGAAATAAAGGATGCTGGAAGAAAAGGAAAGGCTGGAAGACCTGCGAGACCGTATTTCCGCCATGATGGTGCGTCTTTGACGTAGCCGGCAAGGAAACCCGCATTGCCGGGATGGAGAAGGAGTCGGGCGAGCCGGGCTTCTGGCAGAACCAGGGCGAGGCCAACAGGGCCATGCGCCGGCTGAGCGCCCTGAAGGAGGAGACCCGGGGCTGGCGCAAGCTGGAGCAGGGGGTGAAGGACCTTATGGAGCTGGTGGACATCTCCCTCCAGGAGGAGGACGCCTCCCTGGAGGAAGACGTCCGGGCCGAGGTGGACCGGATATCGGCCGAGGTGGAGAGGCTGGACTTCCAGCTGCTGCTCGGGGGGGAATACGATCACCGCAATGCCATACTGGCGCTCCACGCCGGGGCGGGAGGCACAGAGTCCCAGGATTGGGCGGAGATGCTGCTGCGCATGTACCTGAGGTGGGCGGAGCGGCGGGGGTTCCACACCGAGGTGCTGGACTCATCGCCGGGCGAGGAGGCGGGCATCAAGAGCGCCATGCTGGAGGTCAAGGGAGACTACGCCTACGGCTATCTCCGGGCGGAGCGCGGAGTGCACCGGCTGGTGCGCCTCTCACCCTATGACTCCGATCATGCCCGGCACACCTCCTTCGCGCTGGTGGAGGTGCTCCCCGAGGTGGAGGAGGCCATAGAGGTGAAGGTGGGCCCGGACGATCTGAAGGTGGAGACCTTCCGGTCCAGCGGGCCGGGCGGGCAGAACATGCAGAAGACCAGCTCGGCGGTGCGCATTACGCATCTTCCCAGCGGGCTGGTGGTCTCCTGCCAGAGCGAGCGGTCGCAGTACCAGAACAAGGAGATTGCCATGCGGGTGCTGCGGGCCCGGCTGCTGGAGCAGGAGCGGGCCAGGATGGCCGACGAGAGGGCCAGGCTCAAGGGAGAGCATCAGTCGGCGGGCTGGGGCAACCAGATAAGGAGCTATGTCCTGCACCCCTACCGGATGGTGAAGGACCACCGGACGGGGACCGAGACCGGGGACACGGCGGCGGTACTGGAGGGCGACCTGGACGAGTTCATGGAGGCGTACCTGCGGTCCCAGATAGGCAAGGCGAAGTGATGAAGGGGGCGTTCACGGTGCGCGACCTGCCGGCGGACGAGCGCCCCCGGGAGAGGTTGGTCCGGTGCGGGGCGGAGGCGCTCTCGGCGCAGGAGATACTGGCCCTGATCCTGGGCCGCGGCGTGAAAGGGGAGTCGGTGATGGTCACCTCCCAGAAACTGCTGAGCAGTTTCGGGAGCCTGCGGGGCATCGCCGACAGCTCGGTGGAGGAGCTCTCCCGGATCAACGGCATTGGTCCCGCCAAGGCCGCGCAGCTCAAGGCGGCCTTCGAGCTCAGCCGCCGGCTGGCGGAGGCCCCCCGCGATGCCAGGGCCCCGGTGAGAGGCCCCGAGGACGTGGTGTCGGTGGTGGGCGCCACCCTGAAGGGCCGCAAGAAGGAACACTTCCTGGTGCTGCTGCTGGACACCAGGGGCCGGCTCATCCGGGTATCCCCGGTGTCGGTGGGGAGCCTGGATTCCAGCGTCGTGCACCCGCGGGAAGTATTCAAGGAGGCTATCTCGGCCAGCGCCGCCTCGGTGATCTTCGCGCACAATCACCCGTCGGGCGACCCGGAGCCGTCCGAGGACGACATCCAGCTGACCCGCCGGCTGGTGGAGGCGGGCCGACTGCTGGGCATCCTGGTGCTGGACCACGTCATCGTGGGCGATGGCGCGTTCCTGAGCCTGAAGGCCTCCCGGGACCTCTCGTTCGGGCAGTAGGGCTTGCCTGGCCGTCTTGCGGCACCGGGGCCACGCGGTGGCCGGACATCCCTCACATATCGGAGGAGCAATGAGAGTATCAAGGCGCATAGAGCAGCTGCCCCCGTACCTGTTTGTGCAGATCTCGCGGAAGATCGAGGAGCGCAAGAAGAGGGGGGAGAAGGTCATCAGCTTCGCCATCGGCGACCCTGACATCCCGACCCCGGGGCACATTGTGGACCGGCTCTGCCGGGAGGCCCGGGAGCCGGCCAACCATCGTTACCCGGAGACCTACGGGCTGGACGAGCTGCGGCAGGCGGTGGTGGAGTGGTATGAGCAGCGTTTCGGGGTGGGCCTGGACCGGGACAAGGAGGTCCTGCCCCTGATCGGCTCGAAGGAAGGCATAGGCCACGTGGCCTTCTGCTTCATCGACCCGGGGGACGTGGCCCTGATACCGGACCCGGGGTACCCGGTCTATGCGGTCAGCGCCATGTTCGCCGGCGGCGAGCCCTGCCTGATGCCGCTCCTGGAGGAGAACGGGTTCCTGCCGGACCTGGACCGGATTCCGGCGGAGGCGGCCCGGCGGGCCAGGCTCATGTGGATCAACTACCCCAACAACCCCACCGGGGCGGTGGCCGAAGGGGACTTCTTTGAGCGGGTGGTGAGCTTCGCCAGGAAGCACGACCTGGTGGTCTGCCATGACGCCCCCTACACCGAGGTGGCCTATGACGGCTACCGGCCCATGAGCTTCCTGCAGGTCCCGGGGGCCATGGAGGTGGGGCTGGAGTTCCACTCCTGGTCCAAGTCCTACAACATGACCGGCTGGCGGATCGGGGTGGCGGCGGGCAATGCCGCGATGCGGGACGCCCTGATGCGGTTCAAGTCCAACCTGGACTCCGGTATCCCCCAGGCCATCCAGCTGGCGGCCGTCGAGGCCCTGCGGGGGGACCAGAAGTGCATCGCCGGCCACAACGCCGTCTACCAGTCGCGGCGGGACCGGATGCTGAAGGCCCTGCGGGAGATGGGCCTGCGGGTCCAGACCCCCCGGGCCGGCCTCTACCTCTGGGCCCGGATCCCGGACGGGCACACCTCCGCGGACTACGCCGCCAGGATACTGGAGGCCACCGGGGTGGTGGTTACCCCGGGCACCGGATATGGCCGGTACGGCGAGGGGTACATCCGGCTTTCGGTCACCGCCTCGGACGCGGACATCGATGAAGGGCTGTCCAGGCTGCTGTCCTGGAGCCGGGCCGGCGGGGCCGGGAAAGCAGGCTGACATAAGTGGGTGGTTTCCAGCACGGAAACGTCCGGACGCGGCCCATTTGGTCGACATAAGCTATTTGACATAATACACGGACACATGACATAAATAGGTGACATAAAGGAGGCAAAATACCCAGAAAGATGCTTTCCACCACGGAAGCCCGGGAGAGGGCCTACCTGGTGGCGGTAGAGGTATCGGGCGGGCCGCCGGGCGCCCGGTGGTCGCTGGAGGACTCGGTGGCGGAGCTGGCCAGCCTGGCCAGGACGGCCGAGGTCGAGGTGGTGGGCGTGATGACGCAGCGGCTGGAGCGCCCATCGCGGACCTACCTGGGCAGCGGCAAGCTGAAGGACCTGGTTGCCCTCAGGGACGAGACGGAGTACACCATGGTCATCCTGGACGATGAGCTCTCGCCCCGCCAGCAGAGGAACCTGGAGGATGGCCTGGGGGTCAAGGTCATCGACCGCACGGCCCTGATACTGGACATCTTCTCGAAGAGGGCCCAGACCCACGAGGGCAAGCTGCAGGTGGAGCTGGCCCAGAACCAGTACCTGCTGCCGCGGCTGGCCGGGCAGTGGAGCCACCTGGAGCGGCTGGGGGGAGGGGTCGGCACCAGGGGGCCGGGCGAGATGCAGCTGGAGAGCGACCGCCGCGTGGTGGAGCGGCGGGTGTACCGCCTGAAGAAGGAACTGGCGGAGGTGCGCAAGCACCGCACCCTGTACAGGACCAACCGCAGGAGGAGCGGGATCCCGGTGGTGGCCCTGGTGGGGTACACCAATGCCGGAAAGAGCACCCTGCTGAACACCCTGAGCGGCGCCGGGGTGCTGGTGGAGGACAAGCTGTTCGCCACGCTGGACCCGACCACCCGCCGGCTGACGCTGCCCAACCGGGAGACGGTGTTGCTGACGGACACGGTGGGCTTCATCCACAAGCTGCCCCCGACGGTGGTGGCGGCCTTCCGGGCCACCCTGGAGGAGCTGGAGGAGGCGGACCTGCTGCTCCACGTAGTAGACATAACGCATAAGAACGCCCCGGAGCAGTGCCAGACGGTGGAGGACATCCTGGATGACCTCGGGCTGCAGGAGAAGCCCCGGCTGACGCTGCTGAACAAGGTGGACCTGCTGGGCGCGGCGGTCCCGGATGCCGTTGAGCTCCAGAAGCGGCTCAACATCTCCCAGGAGGGCATGCTGCTGATTTCGGCCAGCAACTACACCGGGCTGGATGAGTTGCTGCAGCGGATACCGGAGGCATTGGCGACCGGCCCCGGGGCTTGACAGACAGCCGGGGGTGGTGTAACGTCGCAAAAGCTACATTGTGCGACATCGACTGCAAAAGGCGGTGAAGGGGTGACATGACCATCAGCCAGGGCATCGAGCAGTTCCTCGAGTACCTGGAGATCGAGAAGGGGTACTCGCGGTTGACAGTGGACACCTACCGGCGCTACCTGATACGGTTCGCGGATTGGGTTTCCAGTGGCTCCAGCGGGGCGTTGCTGGTGGGCGACATCAAGCCGGACCTGGTGCGGGGGTACCGGCTGCACCTGGCCAGGCACCAGGGCCCGGACGGCGAGGGGCTGAGCAGGGTGACCCAGGGGTACTACCTGATCGCCCTGAGGGCGCTCCTGCGGTACCTGGCGGTGCAGCGCAGCATGGACGTCATGGCGGCCGACAAGGTCGAGTTGCCCAAGGCCGCCTCGCGGAACGTTTCGTTTCTGAAGCTGGAGGAAGTGGACCGCCTGATGGGGGCGACGGACGTGTCCGAAGAGCCAGGCCTGCGCGACCGGGCCATCCTGGAGATGCTGTTCAGCACCGGCCTGAGGGTCTCGGAGCTGGTGAAGCTCAACCGGGACCAGGTGGACCTGCAGCGGCGGGAGCTGGGGGTAATCGGGAAGGGGAACCGGGCGCGGGTGGTGTTCATCTCCGATGATGCCGCCCGGTGGGTGGGGAAGTACCTGGAGTCGCGCGAGGACTACTTCAAGCCCCTGTTCATCAGGTATGCCGGCCGGGCGGTCCCCGGGAAGGACGGGGAGAAGATGCGTCTGACCACCCGGTCCGTGCAGCGGATCGTGAAGAGGTATGCCAGGGCCGCCATGCTCCAGGTGAAGACCACCCCTCACACCCTGCGACATTCGTTTGCGACTGATCTTCTCAGCGGGGGGGCGGACATCCGGTCCGTCCAGGAGATGCTGGGCCACAAGAACATCACCACCACCCAGGTGTACACCCACGTCACCGACAAGCGGCTGAGGGACGTGCACCGCACCTTCCATGGCCGGAAGAAGAATGCGGATGGACCCGCCCCGCCGGCTGAAACGCCCCCGGCGGCGGAGTAGTATTTCGCAGTCATTTCCCCAAGTGTTATGTCAAGTTATGCCTTGACGGGTTTCGCAGGTCTTGGCTAGACTTAGGCCCGGAGAGCGGGTGTAACTCAGCGGTAGAGTACTTGCTTCCCAAGCAAGGGGTCGCGCGTTCGAATCGCGTCACCCGCTCCACTTGCCCCTGGCCCCCCCTGTCCAGCCACTGGTCTGCATGCAGGTTTCCGCGCTGGCGTTGGCGAGTTCGGGTTCCTCGCGGTCTGCTTCGAGGAGCTCCTTCCGGAGAGCCATGCTCGTGGCGATGGTCGGGTGGGTGCGGCCCCGGCGCCCTATCCCTTCATGTTGGCCAGCATGCCCCTTGCGCTGACCCTGATAGCGGCAGGAACAGTCATGGACGCCGGCTGGTATAATGCCGGCGAGGACAGTCTCAGGCCGATATCGGAGCGAGACTCCAGGAGGTGCGCACGTGAAACACGGGCAACTGACCACCTACAAGGGCAAGCAGATATGGATCATGGATGCAGCCAACAAGGACGAGAAAGCGTGCCTTGAGGCCTGGGAGGAGTCGAAACAGGTGCTGGCCAAGGAACGAGACGGCTTGCTGGCCCTGATCGATTGCCGGAATGCGGCGGTGACACCGGCAACAGTGAAGAAGGCGGTGGAGGTCGCCGATCTGGTCAAGGGCGATCCTCGCTTCTGCGTCGCGTTCATGGGGTTGACCGGCGTCTCGCAGTCAACGGCACAGGTCTATGCCACCACCAGGCGCGTACACGCGAAGTTCTTTGACACTGCTGAAGATGCCAAGGAGTGGCTGGTCAAAGAGGCCGAGAAGCTTCAGAAGGGCTAGACCCTTTGCGCCGGCAGCGCCCCCCACCGCGCTCTGTAGAAGTCCTGACTGCCCTCTGGCGAGGAATACCCGCATCGGCGGATATCCGGGACGCGAGCAGGATGCCATTTCACTGGCGCTCCGTCTCCAGCCGGACTGCCGGTGGCGGTGCCCGCCGTCATCGTGGAGTCTGCGCATCACCCGGTGTGGGGCCGGGGCCCTTCTGCCCTTCCAGGGCCCGGCTGATGGCCAGGCCGAAACCCACCAGCGCCAGAGGCCCTCCGGTGTAGGCCACGAACCGGTCCTTCCAGACTGGCCCGAACTTCAGCTTGTAGTTGCGCAGGCCCTGGCTGGAGACGAACCAGTTGAGGCGGAAGAGCATGCCCAGGGCTTTCTCGCCCATCGACGCATCCGGCCTGTCCCCCAGGCCGGAGAAGGGCGCCACTCCCATGTTGAAGGACAGGCAGCCCTCCTGCCTCAGGGCCAACATGGTTTGCTGAAACAGGAAGTCCATGATGCCGTTGGGCAGGCCGGGACGCTGCCGCATCATGTCGAAAGTGGCTTCTCCGGCATGACAGGTGGGCACCTCGTTGAGGAAGGCGATGACCTGCCCCGACCGGTCCCGGACCACATCCAGCGGCGTTGATGCCACGTAGCCCCGATCAAAACGGCCCTGGACGAACCCCAGCTCGCGGCGCTTTGGCAGGGTCAGCCACTCCCGGGAGACCTGCTCCACCTCATCCAGAAGGGAGTCCGGGTGGGGCGGCTTGTACCTCAGGAACCGGTAACCCTCCCGGTGGAAGTGGTTCTGATGGTAGCGGAAGTACCTGTTGCGGCCGGTCACCGAGGAGAAGCGTTCCAGGTCAACCACGGCCTCTTCGCCGATCTTGAGCACGCTGAGCCCGAGACGCCGGTACATCGGCAGAAGGTCCGGGAAGAGGAAGCAGACCGTCCACCCGTTGTCGGAGCAATGGCGCAGGAAGGAGCCAGTCAAACCCGGGAGCTCATCCTCCGGGCCGGAGGGGTCTCCCAGGACCAGCGCTACCCCCCGGAAGGTGGCATAGGCCATGAACGAGCGCCGGCTGTCGGAGAAGAAGTAGGCCTTGTCCGGCCACACCTTGAAGAAGTCATAGGGTGAACGACCATGCCGCGACAGAACGGCCTGGGCCAGCGCCCTCTCCCCGGGGAGAACCTGGAGCCTGAAGGCCACGGGGCGGAACAGGCTGTAGGCGGCGAAGGCCCAGGCCAGCACCCCGACGATGCTCAGCGATTCCAGGAACCACCGGGCCAGCGCGGTGTCCGGCGCCAGGTCGCTGTTGCCCACGAGGAACACCTGGCGCAATGCCCTGACCGCGGCCTCTGCGAGCCCTGAATGCGCACCAGCGTCCCTGGTGTCCATGACCAGGAAGCCGGCGGTGCCGTATACCAGGGCTATGAGCAGGCTGATCATCACTCGCCCCAGGCCTCTCCTGATGCTGGTAGGCTCACTGCGCACCGTGAACAGCCTGCGCGATACGACCAGCAGCCCCAGTGAGAGCGCGGGAGCGGCCGCCAGGTACCACACCGCCAGCCCGGACAGCAGGTGGGATACCACCAGGATGGCTGACACGGTGGTGGCCAGGTACCAGGCCACTCGCTTGCGCTGGAAGAGGTTGAATGAAACGTAGATGAGCACGAAGCCGATCACCAGAGTCAGCGACCTTCCCCAGTGGTGCAGGCCCAGGGGCAGCACGTAGTTGAGGAGTGACACTGATCCTTCCAGGCGGGCCACCACCATCTGGAGGAGGCTGAGCGCTCCGGTGAGGAAGGTGGTCCCGGCCACCACCCAGACAGGCCAGCCTTCCCTGATGCCGGACCACAGGCGGCTCCGGCCGGGGCTGCGGCCACGCGAAGCGACGGGGGTCTCCGGGGTTACCTGCTCTGAGGCTCCGGTGCCTTCCATACGGTCCAGTCTAGCATGTTCAGGGGACTTCTCAGGCGGGCTGGTGCCCTCCTGCCCTTCACGCGATGATCTGTCGGCAAGAAGGCGGAGTACGGCCCGGACCCGAGCGGCCATGGCCCCGGGGGCAAGGTGCCCATGGAACCGCGGATTACGAAGGAACGGGCGCTGTCAGTCGTGGCCCGGGACTTCTCCTCAGTGCTCCGGCTTGCTGAGCTCGCTGGCCAGCCAGTCGAGGGCCGGCCCCCTGGTCTCGAAGGTGGCGATCTTCATGCCAGAGAAGCGGGCCACTGCCCTGACCATGACGCCGAGCATGCTTCCGGTCCCCACTACCGCCGTGGCCTTGATGATGGGCATTATGTCCTTGGAGTGGGACTTCACCGACTGCAGGGTCGTCGGGGATACGTGGGTGTTGGTGGCGTCGATCAGAAGGCCGTGGGGCTTGGTTATCCCGCTCCTGCTCTTCAGCAGCTTCTGCATCTCCCTCTCATCGTCCATGTTCGAGGCGTCCATGATAACGATGATCGTTCCCCGATGGGATATCTGCTGGAATCTCTGCTGCACTTCAGCCGCTCCTTTCCTTCGTCAAACGCAGTGTAGTACCTTCCAGAGCGGGAATCAAGTGGCCCGGTTTCCATGCGCTGCCACTGCCGGTATCCATCCAGCCCGCGCGGGCTGTTGCCGGGCCGGTGTATAATTGCGCCCAGCCGCCGGACGAACGGGGCTCTGCTTGAAGGAGGCGAGGGATGAGTAAGTACCTGCAGTGGATCGAGCACAAAGGGGCGAGGATCATCTTCGTCAACGTCAAAGGCCTGTCGGAAGCCGAGTATGTTGCCGCCTTCGATGAGTTGAAGCAGATGATACTCACCGAGGGAGCCAACGCGCCCACCCTGATCGATCTGTCAGACACCACCATGACCCAGAAGACCAGGGACAAGGCCAAGGAGATCTTCAACGCGAACAAGAGCAAGGGCCTGCCGGACAAGCCCAGCGCTGTGGTGGGCCTGTCGAGGCTGGCGAAGACGGTGGCGCAGCTCCTCAATCCGGGAACACACTACTTCGACACCCTCGATCAGGCCAAGGACTGGCTGGCCAGCGAGGACAACAAGGGCCGCTGAGGCCGACGTCTCCTGCCTGCCCGGGCCTCTCCGACCGCTCCGAGTCCCCCGGGCCCGGGTCAGGCATTCTCCTCGAGGCGCGGGCCGGACCGGAAGGCGGCGCGCCGACAGGGGCCAGGAGGGAGCCCGCCGTGCCGGGAGGACGAGAAGTGGACCGTGTGAAGTGGATGGAGCACAAGGGGAAGCGCATTCTCTACGAGGACTTCTCCGGCCTGCAGGACCAGAAGGAGATCTTCCAGGTCACCGACTTCAGCACCGCCCTCATCTGCAAGCAGCCCGAGAGCTCGGTGCTGCTGCTCACCAATGTCACCGGGGCCCGCTACAACCCCTCCATCATCAGGCGGCTCAATGACAACAGCAAGCTGACCGTCCCCTACATGAAGGCCTACGTTGTTGTGGGCATCAAGGGATTGACCATGGTCATCCTGGAGAGCTTCGTGGCCTTCACCGGGCTGGACATCAAGCTGTGCAGCAGCGTCGAGGAAGGCCTGGACTGGCTGGCCGGGCAGTAGGCCGGCCAGCGCTCATGGGGCCGCAGGGGGGTGGCCGCAGGCCAATCGCGGATTGCCCGGACCATGGTGCCCGGCGGCCAGGGATGAAAGCCCCGAAGACGCCAGAACGCCCTATGTCAGTGTCACTGACATAGGGCGAATACGGCATCAGGAGATGAAGCGCTGCGGCGCTACTTGTACCGGGCTACGCCGCGTGACTCCAGCATGGCCACGCGCTCCGAGTTCCACCTCTCGATGCTGGAAGCTTCGATTCTGGCCCTGGTCCGCCCGGCCCAGTCCCCAACGGCATATCGGATATCCCCGAGGGCTTCCCGCAGGGCTTGCGGGCTGTAGCGGTCAGCAACTGTCCTGGTCACGCTCGCGGTTGTCATCAAGGTCCTCCGTCCAGATTGTCCTGTCGTCCAATAGCTCCAATCCAATCATGGCACAGGACCGGCGAACATGCCATCAGGCGAACTACGCATACTCACCGTCGGCGGCACGTATTTCCGGGCCCGGCGGCCCTTAGAGACGCTGCCCAGAGGCAGGGGCAGATGTTCCCCGGCCGGCGGGCTGTCGGCACGGGAACGCAGAGAAGATGCCGTTGCGCGGGCCAGGAGACCAGCTATTCCTGCAGGACAGCTTGCTCTTTGGTCCAGATGTGCTCCTTGCCGCAGGCCGGGCACTTGGCCATCCTGGTCTCCTTGATGGCCGATTTATCGAACATGTTCTTGGCGCTCAAGACACCTGTGAAGACCAGCTTGCCGGTGTTGGGGCACTTGATCATGACTCTGCCCATGGTGACCCCCCCCTGAGGCCCGGGCGGGCGACGGGTGCCGTCGGTCCCGGCCTCCTGTGTCTTTTTCATCGGATATTCTAGCACTCACCGGGACGCTCTGACCAGTCGTTTACGATTAAAATATCGCCCGCGGGGCCAGCGCCTCTGGCTTATCGCGGCCGAGCGAACGTGATAGACTGGTCCTGGCCGGCGCCCCAGGGAGCGGTTCGGGAAGGGAGCCAGCCCGCCGGCGACTCACCGGAAGAGAGGAGAGCTTCGAGATGAAGATAACGAAGCTGGATGAGGCGGCGAAGCAAGCCGTGCGGATGGAGGGCGCCTCCGGCGTATCCAAGCAGGTGCCCGTGTCGAAGCAGGACGGCTCCCCCAGGTTCAGCTTCCGCGTGTTCACCTTCGAACCCGGGGGCCACACTCCCTTCCACTCCCACCCCAACGAGCACATCAACTACGTCATCGAGGGCAGCGGGACCGTGGTCACGGCCGGCGGCGAAGAGCGCCCGATCAAGAAGGGTGACTTCGTCCTCATCCTGCCCGACGAGAAGCACCAGTACCGCAGCAGCCAGGCCGGCCAGCCCCTGGTCATGATCTGCGCCGTGCCCGTAGACTATGAGTGACCGGCAGGCGGGCCGCGCAGAGGCCCATGGCCGGCTCCGGGGCTATGCGGGCGCGCCCGCAGCCCCCGGCAACTTGCCGTTCTCCCGGAACCAGGCGATGGCGTCGAACATGGAGTCCCGCGTGGGTCGCGGCTGGAACCCCAGCTCCCGGGTGGCCTTCTCGTGGCTGATGGTGGCGTTGCTGGCGATGATGCGCGCCTCGTCGAGGGTCACCCCGGGCTCCGTATCCCTGAACCAGTTGTAGAGCCAGGCCGTGGCGGCGATCATCTTGAGTTGCCACACGTGGATGCCGTACAGGCGCCCGCTGGCCCCTGAGGCTTCCTGCAGGATCCGGCCCTGCTCCAGCTGGTCGATCGGCTTGCCGGAGAGGATGTACGCCTCGCCCTTTCTTCCCTGGTGGGCTGCGGCTATCTGGGCCGCGGCAACGTCCCGCACGTCCACGAAGTCGTAGACGCCGTTGATGGTGTAGATCCGGCCGTCGAGCTCGTCGGTGGCCACCTGCAGGAACCACTGGCCCATCTTGGAGGGCCTGAAGTCGTAGGGGCCTATGACCCCGGTGGGGCAGAGGATGACGGCGTCCAGGCCCTTCTTCACGGTGGCCAGCACTTCCAGGCTGGCCATGGCCTTTGACTTGGCGTAGTCGCCGATGACCCTGGCCGGGTCGAAGGGGCAGCTCTCGTCGATGACCTGGCCCTTGGGCGGCTCCGCCAGCGCCTGTATGGTGCTGGTGTGCATCATCCTCTTCACACCGCACTCGAGGCAGGCCGCGGCCGCATTCCGCGTGCCTTCGAGGTTGATTTCATAGAACCGCTTCATCCTCCGCGGCGAGGTGAAGAGGATGCCGGCCATGTGGTACACGTAGTCCGCTCCCTTGAAGGCCCGGACCAGCGAGCCCTTGTCCAGGACATTCCCGGCGACCTTCTCCACGGCCAGCCCCTCGATGGAAGTAGTGTTCTCTCCCGGCGGCACCACCGCCCTCACGGTCTCTCCCCGGGACAGAAGCTCACGAATGAGCACATTCCCCAAGTGTCCTGTAGCGCCTGTAACCACGACCATACTGGTACCCCCCCAATCCGCCGCCCCGGGCGCGGTCCCGGGGCCGCTGTTGATAGGCCAGATCATAACCCAAAGCACCTGCATCCGGCCAGCCGGACCGCGGCCCCGGCCATCGCCTGAGCGCCACCCCTCGGGGTTATGTCAAGTGATGGAGTCAGTCCTCGATCATGGCCACAACGCGGCTCCAGCCGGCGCTCCCGCCGGCCAGCCTGACCGGGAAGCAGGCCACCTTGAAGCCGAAGGGCCGGGGCAGCCGGTCGAGGTTGGCCAGCTTCTCGATGTGGCAGTACTCATGATCGATGCCCACGTAGTGGGCGCCCCAGAGCAGGGACGTGTCGCCCGTACGGGCGAACTCCTCCTTGACGGCCCAGAACGGCCTGTCCCAGCCCCAGGCGTCGATGCCCATCACCTTGATACCCTGCTCTATGAGCCACAGAGTGGAGGCCCGGGTCATGCCGCAGCCGGCTTCGAAGTACTCGGCCTGCCCCCAGTACCGGTCAGCCCCGGTCTGGACCATCACTATGTCCCGCGGCTTCAGGGCGTAGCGCATCCCGGCCAGCGCGGAACGCAGGTCCGCCACGGTAACGCCGGAGCCGCGCGGCCTGTGTCTCATGTCCAGCACCACGCCGTCCCCGAAGAACCAGTCCAGCGGCATCTGGTCGATGGTCCGCGATCTCCTGCCGGCGCACACGGGAGAGTAGTGCCAGGGCGCGTCTACATGGGTGCCCGCGTGGGCCCCCATCTGCACGTGGTCGTCGGCCCAGCCCAGGCCCCGGGGCAGGTCGGACTCGGCACAGCCCAGGACTGCCTTCATGACCTCCACGCTCTGCCCGTGGGCGTCGTGGCGGACCTTCACCGGAAGGGGCTCGCTGGGGCTCTCCTCGAGGGGGAGGCTCAGGTCGATGTACTTCGTCATTGCTCCTCACCTGCCTGCGTGATGGCTCTCTCCTTCTCC
Source organism: uncultured Dehalococcoidia bacterium (assembly GCA_964492335.1). Lineage (GTDB taxonomy): Bacteria > Chloroflexota > Dehalococcoidia > UBA2247 > RBG-13-53-26 > JAFGCL01. The sequence continues at coordinate 89,648 of CAZBJX010000006.1, forward strand.
GGGCGGGCGGATACCACGGCGGCCGCGGCCAGCGGCCTTCACGGGCGGCCCCCGGTGGGACTCTATCACAGGTGCGGCCGGCGGCTCAAATGCCGTGCCGGCCTTGCCCGGCAGCCCGGTTGACACGCGGCCCGGGCAATCGGTAGGCTGTTGCGAATCTGCAAAGGAGCCGTGTATGACTGATAACCCTCTGGCAGGAACCTGGAAGCTGGTCTCTTTCGAAGTCAGGAGCCCGGAAGGCCGGGTGCACTACCCCCTGGGTCGGGACCCGGTGGGGTACATAGGGTACGGGGAGGACGGCTACATGCATGTGGCCATGATGAAGGCCGACCGCCCCAGGCTCAGCGTTGACATGCTCAGCCTGGCCGGCGCGGAGGAGAAGGCTCTGGCGGCCGCCACCTTCGTGTCCTACTGCGGCCGGTATGAGATCAAGGGGGACAGGGTGGTCCACCACGTCGAGGTCAGCCTGGACCCCAATGTCAGCGGCGAGCCGGTGGAGCGGGGCATGAAGCTGGCCGGCAGGAGGCTGTCCCTGACGATGCCGCCGTTTCCCATCTTCGGCGAACCCCACACCGGCCACCTGTTGTGGGAGCGGGTCTGACCCCCGGGAGAGGGGGGGCCTCTGTCCCGGCCGGGGCGGCGCTGGTATAATCTGGTCACGATGAGCAGCCAGGTATACGGCGATCGTCTCATATGCTACCTGGACATCCTGGGCCTCAAGAACCGGATCAGGGCGTCCGAAGGAGACCCCCGGCAGGCTTCGCGCATCAAGGCCACGCTGGAGATGCTCAGCCAGTCGGTTGAGGAGGCCCAGAGACTCCTCCGGGAGCTTCAGCCGGTGGCGGCGCCCGCGAAGGCCCCCGAGGTGACCAGCCAGATGTTCTCGGACACGGTGGTGCTCTGTGCCGACAGGGTCGATGGCACGTCCCTGCTCTACATGCTGTATGCCATCGGGCTGATCCAGGCCAGGCTGACGACCCGGGGGACGTTCTTGAGGGGCGCGGTCACGGTGGGCAAGCACTACCAGGCGCTGGAGCCAGGGCTGGACGTGATGTTCGGTCCGGCCTTCACGGGGGCGTATGAGCTCGCGGAGAGCCTGGCCGGATGGCCCAGGGTGCTGGTCCATCCGAACGTCCTGCGGGGGCCGATCGGGCGATCCCTGAGGGACTACGTCGAGCACAACCTCTGCGCTACGGAAAACGACGGGCTGCCCTTCGTCGACTACCTGGGCAGCATCTACGGCCTGGGGCTGGCCATCAGCTGGCGGAGGGAGTACCTCAGGAGACGGTCCCGTGCCCGCAAGACGTATCTCCCCCTTGAGCTCCAGACGGAGCACTATCTCCTCAGGCACAAGAGGGCCGTGGAGCACGAAGCCAGGCTGAAGGGGGCCAGGGACGACCTGGGCATACTGGTCAAGTACCACTCGGCGGCCGCTTACCACAACAGCTTCATCGATTCCATCTGCGGCTTCGTCGCCGGGTCACCGCGGCTGGACAGCCTCGACATCGGGGCCCGCAGCTTCGGCCCGGTCGAGCTGACGCTGAAGGCCCTGCCCCGGTACTCCGAGGCGGAGGCCCTCGGCTTTCTGAACCGCAAGCTCTCGGGGATGACACAGTCCGTGGAGAGGATAAGGGCCAGCAAGATAGATCTGGCGGGCACCTTCCCGGCCCGGTACGGCCGGGCGCCCGCACTGGAGAGGAAAGATGAAACCAGAGCATGAGCGAAACCTGAAGGCGCTGATTGTCTACTTCTCGGCCACCGGAAACACCCGGAAGGTGGCTGATGCCATTCATCGGGGGCTGGTCAGTGAGGCGGTGAACAGCACTGTCTGCGCCCTGGAGGATGCCGGGGACAAGGAGTTCTACGACTACGACCTTGTCCTTCTAGGCTCGCCCTCCATAGAGTTCCTGCCGGCGGAGCCCGTGATGCGCTTCATCAAGGACCGGTTGAACCTGCACCGGTCCAGGGGGGACATCAAGCTGGGGTCCCCCAGGATCCCCGGCAAGACCGCCGTGGTGTTCTGCACCTACTCCGGCCCGCACACCGGGCTCAACGAGGTAGTCGTGGCCGGGAAGTACATGGCGCAACTGTTCGATCACATCGGTTTCGACGTGGTCGACGAGTGGTTCGTGGTGGGGGAGCACCCCGATGACCTGGACGTCAACATCAAGGGCCGGCTGGGAGATATCAGGGGCCGCCCCAACGAAGAGGACCTGGCCAGGGTGCAGGTTGACGCGTCAAGGCTGGCGCGGGCCCTCAGGGCCCAAGGCAAATAGAAAACGTCTCGGGTGACCTTCCCAGCTTCCCTGGTCCTCTTCCGCCCTCAAGCCCTGTTGGCTTCTGCTCGTCGCTCGAGCGAGCCTTTGTAGGTGACAACCCTACCCATTTTGCTCTGGCGGACGTTGCCTCTTCGACTGGTTTGACCACCCGAGAACACATCCCATGATACTCGCTCGACCCCCTTCTGTCAAGGTCGGCTTGTGGTAGTTCTATGATTGTGACACCGGTCAATGGTTCAGTGAAAATGTCACCC
>CAZBJX010000007.1:0-91294 GCA_964492335.1 uncultured Dehalococcoidia bacterium
CCAAGTATACCTGATTATGCGTGCCAACAGGCACTTTTCGGCCGGGTCTCTAGACCTCACCGCTCTTGACCTGCTTCTCCGAGACGTAGTACGGTGAGGGGTACCACCAGCCGCCCGGCTTCAGGCCCAGGTCCTCTATCAGCAGGTGCATCAGGTTGTACGGCTGCGCCATCAGGGCCAGCCCCCCGGGGTACGACGTCTGGCTGACCAGGTAGAGCCTGTCGATGGGGGTGCGGTAACGCCCGCACTCGGGCAGCGGCCTGCTGTCGTACCACTGGTCGTCGCAGACGCGTATCCCTTCCCAGTTGCCGCCCACGAAGCCCATGTTGCGGAAGGATGAGTCCAGCGGCGACATGGCGTACTTGGCCACGATGTTGTCGTCGCCCATGTTGGTGCAGTACTTGCGGTACATGTTGAGGACCAGGTCCACCATCTCTTCCTTGTGCTTGTTGTAGTTCTCGATGCCGTCCACGAAGTACTCCGGGACCGGCACCGGGAAGAAGTTGTAGATGACGTGGTAGCCTGGCGGGCAGCGCGTCGGGTCATAGATGCTGGCCCGCACGGAGCGCAGCACGAAGCCGTCCTTGTCCCACACCGGGAAGCGGCGCTCCACGTCCACCACGTTGCGGTGCTTGTCCATCTCCTCCATGCTCTCCACCGGGAAGATGACGCCCAGCGAAGGGTACTTGTCCATGAACTCGCCCGCCTTGCCCTTGAAGCGGGGCAGCTCCTTGACCACCAGGTCCAGCTTGAACAGGCTGCCCCCGGAGAGGTCGATGTCCAGCACCTTCTGGTGGAAGCCGGCGTCCAGGTGCTTCTTCGGGACCAGCTTGAGGAAGGTCTCCTTGACGTGCACGTCGCTGATGACGGCCTTGTCCGCCCAGATCACCTTGTTGCCCGGCGGCGCGGATTCGGCCAGCCGGACGCCCTTGGCCTCGCCGTTCTCGATGATGATCTCCTCGACCTTGGAGTTGGTGTAGAACCTGGCCCCGTGGGCCAGGGCGCAGCGCATGGTGGCGTGGGCGTAGGAGTGCATGCCGCCCAGGAAGACCCCCGAGGCGTACATGATGAGGAAGGTGATGGCGGCCCCCACCATGCCCAGGCCCTTGGTGATGTGCTCCGGGCCGCTGTCCCAGGCAGCGTCGCAGATGCCCACCTTCTGGGCGTCCTCCTGGCACAGAATGTTGGCGATGTCCCAGGTGGACATCTGCAGCCAGCTGTCGTCGTACACCTGGCCCAGCAGGGGCACCTTCTTGATGGCCTTCACCCATGGCAGGTCCCTGGGCTCCCGGCTGTAGCCTTCGGGCAGCGGCGGGGTCCAGTAGATGGACCGCAGCCACTCCCGGCACTCCGGCGACTCCAGGATGTCGTAGATGGCCTCGGTCTGGGCCGCCGCCTCCTCGCTCCAGGTGAGCATGGCCTCCCGGACCACCTGCTTGTTCCAGCGGCCGCCGGAGGTCACCCGCTGGAAGTCCGAGGACACCGCGCTCCCCCAGAACTCGCAGGGGACCATCCGCAGGCCGTACTTGTGCAACTCCAGCTGCTCCCAGGCCGGCGAGGCGCCGGCGTAGTTGTAGACGGCGTGCGGCTCGATCCTGAACCCGGGGACGGGCTCGATGCTCTCGCAGCCTCCGCCGATCTCCGTCCTGGCCTCGACCACGCAGACCTTGACGCCGCACTTGGCCAGGTACGCGGCGATCCCCAGCCCGTTGGGGCCGCCGCCCACCACCACCACGTCATAGCGATTCTCTTTGCTCATGCCTTTCTCCTCCCTTGCGGACAACTTGTCAGGCCTGTTCCGGCTGCCGGGCCGCCGGCAGGGCGGGCAGCCGGGGAGATGCCTGGTGAGGGGTGCGCATACCAGCCCGGATGGCGCGATGGCCATGGGTTGACGGTACGGCGGCACCCTGCGCGCCCAAACGCGCAGAGTGCGAAAGCAGTGTTCCCCCCCTTGTATATCGACGGTACCGGCTGCTGAACACCGCAATCATACCCGAACGGGCACCCCGGGGCGCTGTACGGAGATACGGACGCCCCACTGGACGGAAGGCCGGTTTTCCGCGGCTCCCTTCCGGGGCCCGGGGGCCGGGGGAGGCCCGGGCGGCGCGCGCCTCCCCCCGCGGCGCCACCGGTGGGGGCGAGGGGATGGGCCGGCCACTGTACATTGGTCCTGTGTCCTGTTGATTTGAGTCTCAACTTCCACTGCCCGGGGGCGGAACAGGGGGGCCGGACCGGGCGCGGGAAGGCGCGGCAGATTGCCGGCCGGCGCATGAGGGGTTTGACAAACCGGGGAGGTGACAATATGCTTGCCGCGGGGGTGGGTACTGATGATCGCATATGCCTTGGGGGCGGGCCGGTGGGCGTTGCGTCCGTGTTCTCCGTCTGCTGCCCGATTCCTCTCTCCGGCCCCCCGCGGAACTGCCACGCCGGAAGAAGTCACCAGAGGAGGGTCTGTCGGTTATGGGACTGGAGGATCTGGAAGCCAGGGTCAGGGTCCTGGAGGACATCGAGGCCATCAAGAAGCTCAAGGCCACCTACTGCTACCTGTGCGACGCCGGGCTCACCAAAGACGAGGTCCGGGAGGAGCTGGTGTCGCATTTCACCAGGGACGCCAGAGTCGACTTCGGCCTGGGGCCGGCCTCGCAGTTCCAGGGCACTGAGGGGCTGCATACCTTCTTCGGCACAGTGGTGGCCATGGGCGTCTCTTTCTGCATGCACATGGTGCACAACCCCATCATCGAGGTCAAGGGGGACCGGGCCACGGGCCGCTGGTACTACGAGGCGCCCACCACGGACTCCTCCACCGGGAAAGCGCAGTGGATGGCGGGGACCTACTTCGAGGAGTACGTCAGGGAGGACGGGGAATGGAAGTTCTCCTACATCGCGACCAGGTGGAAGTACGTGACCCCCTATGACGAGGGCTGGGCCCGGAACCCGGGCGATCTGATGAAGATGGTGCCCCAGGAATAGGGAGCGCGGGGACTTGCGGCGACTGCCTGGTCAGTCTTAAGGAGGGGCAATGGCAACCTGCGGATACGCCGGCCGGATCCTGCGGGCCGACCTGTCGTCACGGCGGGCATCCACCGTCCCCACGGAGGAATACGCCGGCCGGTTTCTGGGCGGCAGGGGGATAGCGGCCCGGATCTACTGGGATGAGGTGCCCCCCGGGGCGGGCCCCTTCGATGCGGCGAACCGGCTGGTGTTCATCACCGGGCCGCTGTGCGGGGTCCCGGCCGTCAGCGGATCACGCTGGGAGGTGTGCGGGAAGGGGCCTCAGTCCCCGCCGCGTTTCTCCCATGCCAACCTGGGTGGCCGCTGGGGGGCCGCCCTCAAGTTCGCGGGCTACGACGGCGTCATCGTGCAGGGCATCTCCGAGAAGCCGGTCTACCTCTTCGTGCACGATGATACGGCCGAGTTCCGGGATGCCTCCGGCATCTGGGGCATGCACGCCCTGCAGGCCGCGGAAGCCCTGAAGAGCGAGCTGGGCAGCCAGGCCAGGGTGACGGCCATCGGCCCGGCGGCCGAGAACCGGGTGGTCACGGCCACCTTCCTGGCGGACAACTACACCATCGGCTCGGGCGGTTTGGGGGCAGTGATGGGAGCCAAGAACCTGAAGGCGGTGGTGGTCCTGGAGGGCCGCCAGCCGGTGAGGATCGCCCGCCCCGACGAGCTGCGCGAGGTGACCGAGCACTACCGCGGTCTGAACAGGGCCTTCCCCACCGACGGCTGGGAGTACCTCAGCCGCTGGTCCCGGGACCCCACCCTGGAGCCCAGGCTGATGCCCGGCCCGGAAATGAAGGAGGAGACCTGCTACGGGTGCCTGGGCCGTTGCGCCCGGAAGACCTACGTATCGAGCGACGGGCGGAAAGGGAAGTTCATCTGCCACGCCGCCTTCTTCTACCAGCCGTGGGCGGACAGGTACTACGGGGACTGGAACGATGCGGCCTTCGAAGCCACCTGGCTCTGCGATACCTACGGCCTGGACGCCGTGGCCCTGGACCTCATGATCGACTGGCTCCACCTCTGTCACCAGGCCGGCATTCTGAGCGACGAGAGCACCGGCCTCCCCATATCGAAGCTGGGCAGCGCGGAGTTCATCCGGACGCTGGTCCGCAGGATCGCCTTCCGGGAGGGATTCGGCGATCTCCTGGCCCAGGGGATACACCGGGCGGCGGAGGCGATTGGCCCGGCGGCCGTGGAGCAGGTGGGTCTGGCCGGGCACCTGGCCGAGCCCGGCTACTACCCCTACGGGCCGAGGCTCTACAACACCAACGCCCTGCTATACGCCATGGAGCCCAGGATGCCCATTCAGCAGCTCCACGAGGTCGGCCTGCTCATGGCCAAGTGGTCGGCCGGCACCCGGGGGCTGACCAGCATCAGCTCGGAGGTGGTCCGGACGGTGGCCCGGAAGTTCTGGGGCGGGGAGGCGGCCGGCGATTTCACCACCTGGGAGGGGAAGGCCCTGGCCGTCAAGATGATCCAGGAGCGGCAGTACGTGGAGGCCAGCCTCATCCTGTGCAATTTCCTCTGGCCCATTACCGACTGCGAGGTCTCGCCTGACAAGGCGGGCGATCCCGGCCTGGAGAGCCGGATCCTGGCGGCCGTGCTGGGGAACGGCGCGAGCGAGCACGATCTCTACCGGGTGGCCGAGAGGATCTTCAATCAGCAGAGGGCCATCCTGGTCCGGGAAGGGCACCGCGGCCGGGAGTTCGATGCCCTGGCGGGCCACTTCTTCAACCAGCCGCTCAAATACGACCAGGCCAACGCCGAGTGCCTGGTCCCGGGCAAGGACGGGCAGGCCGTCTCACGGCGGGGGGCGGTGGTGGACCGGGACGCGTTCGAGAAGACGAAGGACGAGTATTACGCCCTGCGGGGATGGGACGTGGCCACCGGCCTGCAGACCAGGGACTCCCTGGAGAAGGTGGGCCTTCCGGACGTGGCGCTGGACCTCGAGCGCCGGGGGTTGCTCGGCTAGCGGCGCTGGACCTGGAGCGCCGGGGGCTGGTCGCGAACTGCGTGGGGAGGTGAAGGATGATCACCAGCTATGACGAGATGTTCTGCCACCAGGCGGTGTCCACCTTCGACCAGCCGGGCACCAGCGCCCGCGAGTGGACGGAGCGGGCCTGGATGCAGGTCCATGACATGGCCGGGACGGCCCACCTGGCCGCCAGCTTCGGCTACTACCCCAACCGTAACGTCATGGATGCCTTCGTGGCCTTCGCCATCCAGGGCCGGACGGAGCACGTGGTCAGGGCCTCCCGCGAGCTTCGGCCGGAGATCGACGTCTTCCGGGTGGGTCCCTTCTCCTACGACATCGTTGAGCCCCTGCGGGCCATCCGGTACCGGCTGGATGACAACCAGTACGGCCTGAGCTACGACATCACGCTGGAGGGGGTGAGCCCCCTGGTGGAGGAGGACCCGGCCCAGTACCAGGTGAGCCGGGGCCGGGTGAAGGAGCACATCAAGCGCATGGTGCAGGCCATCAGGCCCGCCGGCTGGATCAGGTGCGAAGGCCGCACGTTCCGCCTGGACGGGGATGGATGGGCGGGCGAGAGGGACCGCTCCTGGGGCGTCAGGCTGGCCGGGGCGGACTTCATCGAGACCGGGGTCCAGGCCCCGGAGCTGCCGGCGGGGATGCTCTTCAACTTCGCCCTGATGCAGTTTGAGAATTGGGGGGCCACCTACCACATCCGGGAGATCTGGGATGACCGGGGTGGCTTCCTCAACCGCTGGCACTTCGGCGGCGGGCTCTTCTATCCCTACGGCACCAACAGGGAGCCGCTGAAGATCGTCAGCCTGGACCACAACTACCGCTTCCGAGACGACATCCCGGAGCAGCCGCGGCGCTTCGCCGGCGGGGACGTCAGCTTCACGGCTATCGACGGCACCCGGAAGGAGGTCTCGATCCGCCCCGTCACCATCTGCTACCAGGCGCCGGCCGGCTACGGCGGTCTGTACCAGGGCTTCATTCACGGCAAGTGGATGGGCCAGATGTGGATGGACGGCCACCGGTTCGACCTGAACAACCCGGAGACCATGAAGGAGATCTGGGGGTACTGCGACTACGGCTCCGAGTTCCGCTGCGGCGGCGACACCGGCCACGGGACCGTGGAGCTGATGGTGGTGGGCAAGTACCCCAAATACGGCTACCAGGGCTACTAGGCAGGAGGTGCAGCATGCTCTCGCGCCAGGTCGAGCTTTCCGAGCTGCAGCCGAAGCTCCTGGAATGGATCCGGGGCAAGATGCCACGGGCCAGCAACCTGGCCATCTCCGGGCTGGAGAGATCGGGGGCCGGCATCTCCAACGAGACCTTCCTCTTCGATCTGAGCTGGATGGAGGAGGGAAAGGCGGGATCGGAGAGGATGGTGCTGCGCTGCGCCCCCCGATCGTCGCCGGTCTACCCCGACTATGACCTCAGCCTCCAGTTCCGGGTGATGAAGGCGCTGCGCCCCGCCGGACTCCCCGTGCCCCGGGTCCACTGGCTGGAGATGGACGAGCAGGTGCTGGGCACCGCCTTCTATGTCATGGGCCGGATCGAGGGGGTGGTCCCGCCGGAGTTCCCGCCGTATCACTCCTTCGGCGTCTACTTCGATTCCACGCCTCAGAAGCGGGCCCGGATGTGGTGGTCGGCTATCGAGGCCATGAGCCGGGTGCACCAGGCCGACTGGAGGAAGCTGGGGCTGTCCTTCCTGGGCGTGCCCGGCGGCGGCGCCGGCCCCCTGGACCGGCAGCTGGACTACTTCGAAAGATACCTGCGCTGGGCCAAGGACTCCCCGGATGAACGCCAGCCGGTCCTGGAGACCGCCCTCGCGTGGCTGCGGGAGAACCGCTACCGGCCCGCGAGGGTGACCCTGTGCTGGGGGGATGCCCGCATGCCCAACACCATGTTCAGCCCGGACGGCGATGTGGTGGCGCTCTTCGACTGGGAGATGGCCTTCCTGGGAGACCCCCAGGCTGACCTGGCCTTCTTCCTGCTGCTCGACTGGGTGGACAGCGAAGGCTACGGCATTCCGCGGCTGGAGGGGGCGCCGGGCCGGGAGGAGACGGTGCGGCGCTATGAGGACCTGACGGGATGGAAGGTGGACCAGCTCCACTACAACGAGGTCTTCGCCGTCTTCCGGGCCGGCATCGTCATGATGAAGGTGCTGAAGAACTTCAAGAAGCTGGGGGTGGCCATGGACCAGGCGGACGCCGAATCCAACAACCCCTGCACGCAGCGGCTGGCCAGCCTGCTGGGCCTGGCGGCGCCGGGCGCTCCCGCCAGGCAGGCGGTGAGGGTGGATGAGGTCACCGCCGTGGTGCAGTTCCACCTGACAGGCGAGGGCGGCGGCCACTGGTACGCGGTCTGCCAGAAGGGCGCGGCGACGCGCCACGAAGGGACCGCCGACAACCCCAACTGCACCCTCACGGCGTCCGCGGCGGACTGGGCCGCCATACAGCGGGGCGAGCTGGACCGCTTCAACGCCTGGACCGGCGGCAAGCTGAAGATCGACGGCGACATGACCCTTATGCTGCAACTGGAGGAAGCTATCTCCAAGATGGGGAAGCAGTGACGCCTCTCTTCGGCAGGTCGAGGCGGCCGGCGCCTACCGCGGCGCCTGCATCATGAACAAACATGTCACCATAGCGGCGGTGGGGCCGGCGGCTGTTCGCCGGCGCGGGGCTCTGCTATACTCGCATTTACAGTGCCCGGGCTCGAATTCCTTTTCCACCCGAAGTCAATCGCCGTGGTCGGAGCGCCCAGCGACCCGGCCAACCTGGCTGGAGGCGCCATCTTCATTACGGCACTGCTGGACTCCGGGTACGGGGGCCGGATCTACCCCGTGAATCCCAGGGCGAGCCGCATAATGGGCCTCAAATCCTACCCCGATATGCTGAGCATACCCGGCGCGGTGGATTACGTGATCTGCTGCATTCCGGCCTCGGGGGTGGAGAGGCTCATCGAAGAAGCCTCGGCCAAAGGCGCCCGGGGTATGACCATGTTCACGGCGGGTTTCAGCGAAGCCGAGGGGCACGATTCCAGTGCGGAGAGGCGTGTGGCCGCCCTCGCCCGGGCGCGGGGGATGCGGCTTCTCGGCCCGAATTGCATGGGCATACACTGCCCCGCCACGGGACTGTCATTCCAGCCCGGCCACAGCCGGGAGCCCGGGCCGGTAGCCTTCCTCTGCCAGAGCGGGGGGAATGCCAATATCTTCAAGTTCAAAGGGGAAGACCGCGGCCTCCGTTTCAGCAAGGTGATCAGCTACGGGAATGCGGCCGACATCAACGAAACCGAGCTGCTGGAGTACTGCACCCGGGACCCGGATACCAGGATCATCGCCGCGTACATAGAGGGGACCCGCGGCGGGCCCCGGTTCTTCGAGGCCCTGGCCGCCGCGAGGGCTGCGAAGCCGGTAGTCATCCTGAAAACGGGTCTGACTGAATCCGGCAGGAGGGCAGCCAGGTCCCATACCGGATCCCTCGCCGGTGCGGCAGGGGTCTGGGACGGGCTCTGCCGGCAGGCGGGAGCCATGCAGGCGCACAGCCTGGAGCAGATGCTGGATATCATAGAGGCCGCGCTTCTCCTGAAACCGGCACTCGGCCTGCGCACCGGTATCATCGGCTGGGGTGGCGGCGCCAGCGTACTGGGTACGGAAGCCTGCGAGAGAAACGGCCTCGCCGTGCCCCTCTTCTCACGGGAGCTCAGAGAGAGACTGGCGGTCTTCCCGTTCGGACCGGGGACCAGTGCGGGCAACCCTGTGGATTCCGCGGTAATCACCATGCCGTCCCTGTTTGTCGAAGCGATGGCCACTATCGCCGGAAGCGGCGAGGTCGACCTGCTCCTGGTACAGCTGCCGTTAGATGTATCTCACGTGCTGGGGCCATCATCGGTCTGGCAGGCCGCTGAAGATGCCATCCTGGAGAATAGCCGCCAGTTGAGTATTCCGGTGGCTGTGGTGCGGCCCCGGACAATGCACCCCGGCAGCGCGGCCTTTTTTCATTCGTTCCACTTGCGGTGCGCGAAAGCCGGCCTGCCCCTGTATTCCACCTTCGGTGAGGCCGCCGCCGCTGTCCGCGCCTGGGCGGGCTATAGCCTGGGACGCGGGGCTGGCAGTCGGGGGCCTCAACGCTGAAGTTCCGCAAGGTCGTCGAATAAACTGTTCAGGAAACGGGCTGCCGGCGCCGGCCGGGCCCGTTGCCTGGACGGCTCACCTCTTGTGGATATTGCATCATCGCGCCCGGCGGGGCTCTTTCGCCCGCCCAACCCAATCACCTCCGCCAGCGCCATTCTGTTGCGGGCCGTATTGCCCCGGCGAAGCCGAGACTGCCCTGGCGAAATGACACCTGCGGTATAGCCGCGGCCACCTGGCCTCTGATGCCGCCGGTTCCGCTACGGGGGTCACCATCCTCCTTGACGGAGGCATGATCTTAAGTATCTGATTGGCGCAGTACCCGTTCCGGGCCCTCGTAGCCGACACCGGATGCCCGACACTGGGGTTCCGGCTGAGATCCCGGGCAGCAGCGAGCGCGCCGCCCGGCGCCCAGGCTGCCCCTGCAGAGTGAAAGGGCGGCGTCTCGCAGTTGCCTAGAGACGCCGCCCTCGTTGGCTGCCGGCAGGCTCCCCGAGGCCCTCAGGGCGCCCTTCTGGCAAGCTCGAAGCGGCCAAGGTCCATGACCTTGGCCCAGGCCGCCGCGAAGTCCTGGACGAACTTCTCCTGCCCGTCCGCGCTTCCGTAGACCTCCGCGAGGGCGCGGAGCTGGGCGTTCGCGCCGAAGATCAGGTCCACACGGGTGGCGGTCCACTTGACCTCACCGGTCCGCGGGTCGCGCCCTTCGAACACGTCAGCCTCCCCGGAGACCGGCTTCCACTCCGTGCCCATGTCGAGCAGGTTGGTGAAGAAGTCCGTGGAGAGCGTCTCCGGCCTCGCGGTGAAGACGCCGTGGGGCGACCGCCCGAAGTTGGCGTTCAGCACGCGCAGGCCGCCGATGAGCACCGTCATCTCGGGGGCGGTCAGCGTCAGCAGCTGCGCCCGGTCCACCAGCAGATCCTCGGCCGGCACGGCGTACCTGGCCTTGCGGTAGTTGCGGAAGCCGTCGGCTTTGGGCTCCAGCACGGCGAAGGAGTCCGTGTCGGTCTGCTCCGCCGACGCATCCATGCGCCCCGGCCTGAAGGGAACGGTTACCGGGTATCCGGCCTTCCTGGCCGCCTGCTCGACGCCCGCGCATCCTCCCAGCACAATCAGGTCGGCCAGCGAGACCTTCTTGCCGCCCGGGGCGGCGCCGTTGAAGTCCTTCTGGATGCCCTCGAGGACCTGCAGCACCCTGGCCAGCCGGGCCGGCTCGTTGACTTCCCAGTCCTTCTGCGGCGCGAGGCGGACCCGGGCCCCATTGGCCCCGCCGCGCTTGTCAGAGCCCCGGAAGGTAGAAGCCGAGGCCCAGGCCGTGGAAACCAGCTCGGATACCGACAGGCCGGAGGCCAGTACCCTGTCCTTGAGGGAGTCGATGTCCACCTGGTCGATGAGCTTGTGATTGACCGCGGGGATGGGGTCCTGCCAGATGAGCTCTTCATCTGGGACCTCCGGGCCCAGGTAGCGCGAGCGGGGGCCCATGTCGCGGTGGGTCAGCTTGAACCAGGCCCGGGCGAACGCATCGGCGAACTCGGCCGGGTTCTGGTGGAAGCGCCTGGCGATCGTCCGGTAGGCCGGGTCCATCCGCAGCGCCAGGTCGGCCGTGGTCATGATGGGCGCCACCCGCTTCGAGGGATCGTGCGCCGCCGGCGCGAAGTCCTTCTCTTCCAGGTTGACCGGCACCCACTGCCAGGCACCGGCGGGGCTCTTGACCAGGTCCCAATCGTAGCCGAACAGCATGTCGAAATAGCCCATGTCCCACTGGGTGGGCCGCGGCGTCCACGGGCCTTCGATGCCGCTGCTGATGGTGTCGTCTCCCTTGCCGCTGCCGAAGCTGCTCTTCCATCCGAGGCCCTGCTGTTCGATGGGAGCGGCCTCCGGCTCAGGCCCCACATGAGACGCGGGGCCGGCGCCGTGGGTCTTACCGAAGGTGTGGCCACCGGCGATGAGCGCCACCGTCTCCTCGTCGTTCATGGCCATGCGGGCGAAGGTCTCGCGGATGTCGCGAGCAGAAGCCACCGCGCTCGGCTGGCCGCCCGGCCCTTCGGGGTTCACGTAGATCAGGCCCATCTGCACGGCGGCCAGCGGGTTCTCCAGATCACGGTCGCCGGAGTAGCGCTCGTCGCCCAGCCACGTGTGCTCGCTGCCCCAGTAGATATCCTCCTCCGGCTCCCAGATGTCCTCGCGCCCGCCGCCGAAGCCGAAGGTCCTGAGCCCCATCGATTCGATGGCGCAGTTGCCGGCCAGGACCAGCAGGTCCGCCCAGGAGATCTTCCGGCCGTACTTCTGCTTGATCGGCCAGAGCAGCCGGCGGGCCTTGTCCAGATTGACATTGTCCGGCCAGCTGCTGATGGGGGGAAAGCGCTGGGCGCCCGACCCCGCGCCGCCGCGGCCATCGCCCACGCGGTAGGTGCCCGCGCTGTGCCACGCCATGCGGATGAGGAGCCCCCCGTAGTGACCGTAGTCGGCCGGCCACCAGTCCTGGGAGTCGGTCATCAGCGCGTAGAGGTCCTTCTTGAGGGCCGCGAAGTCCAGCCTGGCGAATTCCTCGGCGTAGTCGAAGTCCTCCCCCATGGGATTGCCCTGGCTTGAGTGCTTGTGCAGGGCCCTGAGGTCCAGGTGGTCCGGCCACCACTCCCGGTGGGACCGGGCCCTGCCGGAGGCCTTATGGGCTTCGCTGCCCATCTTCGGGGTCTTGCTCTCTTCAGTCATGGTGTTACTCCTTCTTCACGCGTATTCTCGACGGCCTGCTGCCGGGCTTCCGCAGCCAGGCAGTCCTGGCACACACCCCGCAGCTCCAGGTACCTGTTCTCGATCTTCCCCCAGCGTGCCGTCTCCTGCGGCACCTCAACCCGCTCCATCTCAGGCCAGAAGAAGTCCTCGATCCGGCGGCACCGGGTGCAGATGAGGTGGCAGTGCCGCCTGGCCTGTGTCTCGTACCGGGCCCGGTCATCCACATACTGCACCTTGCTGATGGCCCCGTGGCGCTCCAGGAGCGCCAGCGTCCGGTACACGGTATCGAAAGAGATGCTGGGGACCTTAGGCCTGACTGCGGCCAGCACCTCCTCCGCCGAGGGATGGCCCTTCATCGACATCAGCGCCTCGAAGATCTGCAGCCGCTGGGGCGTCATCCTCAACCCGAGGGCCCTGGCCCTGCGTCGATACGCCTTAATCTCGCCTTCGCTGGTCACACGCTGCCCGGCCATTGCCAAGTGCTAAGTAACGATTCCTAATTAGGAATATAAACTGCTTAGGGCGGGGTGTCAACACCATCAACCGCTGCTGTTCCTTCTGATTCAACGAAATTGTCTCCTTCCTCATAGGGTGACATTTTCACTGAACCATTGAGGGGTGTCACAATCATAGAACTACCACAGGCCCGTTTGACACCGCCGGAGTCCTTCTGTTAACCTTCCACAAAACCCTCTGGGGGCGCGCAGCGCATGGATGCCGGCTGTTGTTCCAGTCAGGGAGCACCGCAGTCATCAACCAAGAGCACAGACCATTCTGAGAACCGATAGCTTGCCTATCGGTTCTGTCTTGAAACGGTTCGGCGCCCGGCACAGCGCCATCGCCCGGCAGGGCAGCCAGCAAGGAGGTAAGCAATGAGAAGAATCATGGCAACCCTGGGCATCATCGTTCTGCTCCTGGCGGCCACCGTGGCCGGCACTTGCAGCAGCAGTGAGGGCAACAAGGCGCCCGAGATCACCTCCACCGCCGTGTCCACGGCCACCCAGAACGGCGCCTACACCTACCAGGTGCAGGCCGAGGACGAGAACAAGGGGAATGAGCTGACCTTCTCCCTGGCGGAAGCACCCAGCGGCATGACCATCGACGCCGGGTCGGGCCTCATCAGCTGGACGCCCACCCAGGCGGGCAGCTTCACGGTGACGGTCAAGGTGAGGGACGAAAAGGGCGGCTCTGACCAGCAGAGCTTCACCATCACGGTCACCGGGACCACCAGCGGGGCCCCGGTGATAACCTCCGCCGCCATCACCACGGCCACGGACGGCCAGGCCTATACCTACACAGTGGAGGTCTCCGGCGGCACTGCTCCGCTGACGTTCAGCCTGGACCAGGCCCCCGGCGGCATGACCATCAACGCCACCACGGGCGTGATATCCTGGACAGCCGATGATTCAGCGGGCAGCACCGCCCCGGTCGCGGTGAAAGTCCGCGACGCGGGCGGGCTCTCCGACTCCCAGAGCTTCATAATCAGCTTCACCAACCCGGTGAAGAAATACGCCGTGCTCTACGGCATCTCCGACTACCTCAATACCGCCGTTGACGACCTGAACTACTGCGATGAGGATACCAATGACTGGTACCTCTACCTGTCATCGAAGGGATACGAGTGCAAGGTCTTCGGCCACCTCAAGAGCAGTGACTACAGCCGCTATGACGGGGCGGCCACTGAGTACAATGTCAGCCGGGCCGTGCGCGACATGGTGGCCAGGGCCGACTCCAACGACCACGTAGCCTTTGTCGCCTCCGGCCACTCCAGGGCCGACGCCGACACGAATGCCGCCAGCCTGGTGATGCATGAATGGCCCGCTTCGGTAGGGGGCATGGACGAGCTGTACAAGGATACCGAGCTGGCAGCGGACTTCCGCGACTGCGTGGCGGCCCAGACCTTCATCTTCATCGATTCCTGCATGGCCGACGCCTTCGGTGAGGTCTTCTCCGCCCCCAGGACCGGCCATGTGATGATGGTGGCCAGCTGCATGGGGGAATCGGGGGACCCCGGCTCCGACTCCTGGGACTACCCCAAGTACTCCCACGGCGCCTGGACCTACTTCTTCCTCATACAGGGGATCAAGGGGGCCGGCCACGAAGCCTTCAGCCTGTCCCAGGTCTTCGACTGGGCCAAGGCCCAGTACAAGGTGTTCTACACGGACCCAGCTGGCCTGGGATTCGCAGAGGTCTTCTGGAACAACATGGACCAGCCGGTGCTGCACGATTCCGACCCGGCCACCTCGATGTACCTTTCGTAGCAGAACAGGCCGGCGCGGGGGGATGGCGGCCGCCATCCCCCGCGCCTTCAGCCCTCAGGCGCCGGCCGATCAGCCGCATCTGCCAGAAGCACGGGAAGAAGCTCAAAGCCCGGGCATGACCGGCGGCGGCCGAAGGAACAACCGGAGGCAGGAAGATGAAGCTGAAGGCGCTGGTGGGAAGCGGGCACAGGGTCCTGCTGCTGACATTCCCGTTCCTGGCGATAGGCCTGGTCCTCAATATCCGGTTTCCATCATGGTTCAGCGTTGGCGGACCGCCCCTTGTCCTGACCGTGATCTCCGCCGTCGCTCTGGTTGCCGGGGCCATAGTCTGGATATGGTCGGCGTTCCTGATAGTGACCAGGGTGCCCCGGCAGGAGCTGGTTACCGAAGGCCCCTACTCGCTGGTCAAGCACCCGCTGTACACGGCCATGGCCCTGCTGGTGCTCCCCTGGCTGGGCTTTCTGTTCAACTCCTGGCTGGGGGCGGTGGTCGGGGTCGCCCTGTACGCCGGGGCCAGGCTCTTCGCGCGGGAGGAAGAGAAGGCCCTCTCGAGGACCTTCGGCGCCGCCTGGGACGAGTACTGCCGGAAGGTGAAGATACCGTGGCTCTAGCCCGTTTGACCGGCGCCCGGCGGCTGTATTACCATGGGGAGACGCGTAAGGCGGACTACAGGCCACGCCATGAGGCAGCCGCAAAGGAGCTCATCACCCAGAGATGCCCCGAGCGGCAGACCCGCGCCTCGCAGGGGCACCAGCGCATTCGCGTTACCTGACGCCTGACGCCACCGAATTCACTAGGGGGGAGGTATTGCGCAACATGATCGGCATCACATCGTATTCGGCCTACATACCCTGGTACCGACTGAGCCGGGCCAAGATGAACGAAGCCACCGGCTTCCTGATGACTTTCCCCCCACCCGGGGAGAGGTCGGTGGCCAATCAGAACGAAGACAGCGTGACCATGGCCACCGCGGCGGGCATCTACTGCCTGGATGGAGAAGACCGGGCCAAGGTGGGCGGGTGCTACTTCGCCACCAGCACCCCCTCCTATCTGGTGAGGCAACAGGCCAGCATCATCTCCACCGCCCTTGATCTAGGGGAGGACATCCGCGTTGCGGATTTCGCCTCCGGCAGCAAGGCGGGGACCACGGCCCTGATGAATGCCCTGGACGCCGTCAAGGCCGGCTCCATGAAGAACGTGATGGTCACCGCCGCCGACTGCCGGGTGGTCAAGCCCGGCAACCCGCAGGAGTACGTCTACGGCGACGGCGCCGCCGCGCTCATGGTCGGGCAGGACGACGTGGTGGCCGAGCTGGAGGCCACCTACTCCCTGTCGGTGGATTTCGTGGACCGCTGGCGGGCAGTCTACGAGGAGTTTGAACATGGCTGGGAGGAGCGGTGGATCCGCGACGAGGGCTACGAGAAGCTCATCCCCCGGGCCATTGAAGGGATGCTCAAGCAGCAGGGCCTGGCGCCGGCCGATATAGCCAGGGTGGCCTTCTGCTATCCCCTGGCCCGGCCGCACGCCAACCTGGCCAAGAGGCTGGGCTTCCAGCCGGCCCAGGTGCAGGACCACCTCATCGACAAGGTGGGGGATACCTGCGCGGCCCATCCGCTGATCATGCTGGTGGGGGCGCTGGAGGAAGCCAGGCCGGGAGACCGGGTCCTGGTGGCCAGCTACGGGCAGGGCGTTGACGTGCTCCTCTTCAAGGTGACGGACAAGATCGCCAGGATGAAGGACAAGTGGGGTGTGAAGAAGGGGCTGGCCCGGCGCAAGGAGCTGGAGAGCTGGGAGCGATATGCCTCGATGCGGGGCGCAGTCAAGTTCTACCTGGGGGCCCGGGAAGGCGAGTACGGGTTCACCTCGTACTCCATGGCCTGGCGGGAGAGGAAGCAGTTGGCCCGGCTCTACGGGCACAAGTGCAAGAAGTGCGGCACGCCCCAGTTCCCCCCGCGCCGGATCTGCGTCAATCCCGGCTGCAAGGCCATTGACCAGATGGAGGACTACCGCTTCTCCACGCTGACCGGCAAGATATTCTCTTTCGTGCCGGACTACAACGTCGCGGTCCCGGTGCCCCCGGTGGTGCACGCCTATATCAACTTCGAGGGCGGCGGCCGGATACAGATGCAGGTGGTTGACGTCGACCCCTTCGCCATCCAGATAGGCATGCCGGTGGAGATGACCTACCGGCGCAAGCTGGTCGATGTGCCGCGCGGCGTGAGCATCTACTACTGGTGCGCCACGCCCGTCCGGCAGTAGAGCGGTCCGGGCATCGAACGAATTGTGGAGGAATGGCTGAAATGGCAAACGGAATAAGGGACAAGGTAGCCATCATAGGCGTGGGTTGCACCAAGTTCGGCGAGAGATGGGACACCTCCGCCGGGGACCTCCTGGTGGACGCCTTCAAGGAGGCCATCGAGGATGCCGGGATCGAGCCCAAGGATATCGACATGGCCTTCGGCGGGACCGCCATGCCGGAGACGCACGTGGGACCGGGCGGCACGCCGCTGGCCGAGATCCTGCGGCTGGACTACGTTCCCTTCAGCCGCAACGAGAACTACTGCTGCACCGGGGCCGACACCATCAGGTTCGCCTCCTACGCCGTGGCCTCCGGCGCCGCCGATATCGCCCTGGCCATCGGCGTAGAGAAGCTCAAGGACGTGGGCACTCCGGGACTCCCGGTGGGCGGAGTCACCACCCCGCCCCGGGGGACGCTCCAGGGCCCCATCCTGAGCGGAGGCCCGGGGTCATTCGCCGTCCTGGCCACCGCCTACTTCGCCAAGTACGGCCTGGACTACAACACGGGCAAGGAGATGCTGGCCCGCATCTCGGCCAAGAGCCACTACAACGGGTCGCTGAACCCCCGGGCGCACCTGCGCAAGGCGGTGACCGTGCAGGAGATCATCGCCGCCCCCTTCATCGCCTGGCCGCTGGGGCTGTTCGACTGCTGCGGCGTCAGCGATGGCGGCGCGGCCGCCATCGTGGTCCGGGCGGACGAGGCCAGGAAGTTCCGGAAGGACCCCATCTACGTCAAGTCCCTGCAGACCTGCTCTACGTCCGGAGAGCCGGAGGAGTGGAGCGCCGGCCCCTGGGACGCCACCTACATCGAGATGAACCGCCAGGCCGCCCGCCGGGCCTTCAAGGAGGCCGGGGTGACCAATCCCCGCGAAGAGATCAGCTTCGCCGAGGTCCACGACTGCTTCTCCATTACGGAGGCGGTCATCATGGAGGACCTGGGCTTCAGCCCCGTGGGCAACGTGAAGGAGGACGTCTTCGCCGGGCGGTTTGCGCACAATGGTCCCCAGCCGATAAACATCAGCGGCGGACTGAAGTCCTTCGGGCACCCCATCGGGGCCACGGGCCTGCGCATGATATATGAGCTGGTAACGCAGTTCCAGGGGCGGGCCACCCTGCCGGAACGCCAGCTGAAGAACGCCCGCCTGGGCCTGACACACAACCTGGGCGACGCTCCCCCGCGGTCGGTGATAGCCATCACCATCATGGGCCCGGAGCCCGGGTAGGGCGAATCCCCCGGCGAATCGCCAGGACGTGAGGAGATCACTCGTGGTCTGCGATCCAGCCCTGAAGGCAGACCTGGACCGGGCCTTCCGCCCGCGGGCGGTGGCCGTTGTCGGGGTGTCCAGGGACGACGCCAACCCCCCGCCCGGCTACACCGGACTGAAGATCCTGCGGCTGCTGCGGGACGCGGGCTTCGCCGGACGCCTGTACCCGGTGAACCCGAAGGCCACCATCATAGAGGGCTGCCCGGCCTATCCCAGCGTGCGCGCCATCCCCGAGCCCCTCGACCTGGTCATTGTGACCATACCAGCCCAGGGCGTCCCCGGGGTCCTGGAGGACTGCCGGGCGGCCGGCGCCGTGAACGTCCACATCTGCAGCGCCGGCTTCAGCGAGACCGGCGAGGCAGAGGGGAAGGCGACGGAGGACAGGGTGAGGGAGGTCGCTTCCGGCAGCGGCCTGCGCGTCGTGGGACCGAACTGCCTGGGATACCACGTACCCGCGTCCCGCATGAACATGTACCAGGAGGTGCTCCTGCTTGACGGCCCCGTGGCCTTCCTGTCCCAGAGCGGAGGCCATGCCCAGGACTTCGTGGGATACGGCCCCAAACTGGGCATCGGGTTCAGCAAGGTGGTGAGCTTCGGCAACGCGCTCCTGATGGATGCCGCCGACTTCCTGGAGTACCTGGCGGATGACCCCCTGACGCAGGTCATCTGCATGTACCTTGAAGGGACGGGGGACGGCCCCAGGTTGCGCAGGCTGGCCCGCGAGATCGGGCGGTCCAAGCCCATCATCGCCTGGAAGGGCGGCCTCACCTCGCAGGGGGCCCGGGCAGCGGCCACCCACACCTCTTCCCTGGCGGGGGACGGGCGGGTGTGGGATGCCTTCTTCAGGCAAACCGGGGTGGTCCCGGCCGAGTCGATCGAGGAGATGGCGGATGCCGCCATGACCTTCCTGCGCCTGAGGCCAATGGTGCGGGCCAGGGCGGCGGTGATCGTCGGAGGAGGCGGCAGCAACGTAGCCAACGGCGACATCTGTGCCCAGGAGGGCATCGAGGTCCCACCCCTGGGCCCCCGGACCCGGGCCCGCCTGCTCGATCTGCTGTCGCTGGTGAACCAGAGCGTGGTCAACCCCATTGACAGCCCCGTCATTCCCTACAGGGCCGTGCTGCTGCAGCAGGTCTTGGAGGCGCTGACAGCCGACCCGGCGGTGGACCTGGTCATGCTGCACATGAGCACCTTCTTCCCCAGGAGGGCCACGCCCGAGGCCGTGGCCGCTTTCAAGGACTGTGTCACTGGCTTCGGCCGGAGCGCCCCGGACAAGCCGGTGGTGGTGGCCGTCCGAGGGTCCGACAGAATGGCCGCAGAGGCCGAAGCCATGGTCAGCGAGATGAGGGAGGCAGGCATCACCACCTACGCCTCGATACGCGCCGCATGCCGCGCCATCAGGCGTTTCACGGACTACCACCGGTTCAGGGCGCAATCGGGCGAGCCCGGCCAGGGCCCGCCGCCTCCCCGGCCCCTCGACGTCGCCGCTCCCGGGCACCCCCAACCGCCCCGGCGCTGTCCATGACCTCGCCCCGGGCCGGCGATGAGACGGGAACGAGAGGCGGGGCCTCCGGGTTGAGAAGCAGGTGTGACGCCGGCTGGCTACCATGAGTCAATGCGGGCCCTGCCGCCGGGAGCCCGGCGGGGCTCCAAGGAGGGCAAGTGAGAAGGAGACACCCGGCGCTGGTCGTCGCCCTGCTGCTCGTGCTCTCGCTGGTACTGGCGGGGTGCGGCCAGAGCGATGAAGAGTCCATCAAGGACTCCATCCACACCTTCGCCGCCGCCTACAACGCCTCTGACTACGAGGGGTGCCTGGACCACCTTGAGGGCGTCGATGAGTCCAACCTGGAGGAGGTCCTCTCCACGCTGGGGGTGGCCAGGGCCATAGTGCTGAGGATAGACGTGCTCGGCATAGAGGTGGTCAGCATCGACGGGCCCTCAGCCAGCGTGCAGGTATCGACCAGGGCCACGTTGGGGCCCGTGCTGGGCGGCATGTCGCCGGACCAGGTGGTCAGCATCGACCTGACCAAATCGGACGGCAAGTGGAAGTTCGACTTCGCCCCTCTGGCGGAGCAGCTCATGGCCGGGATAGCCTCTATGGTGGAGGAGGCCCCCCGGTAGAGTTCAGCCGCCGCCGCCGCCCTCCCCCTGCGCGGGGGCGCGGCGCAGGCCCCCGACCCGCTCCTTGACCTTGATCAGGTCCGTCAGCATCCGGTTCGCCGGCGCTGGAATCCCGGCCTCCCCGCCGAGGGCGACTATGGCCCCGTTCAGGGCGTCGATCTCGGTCCTCTTGCCCCGCATCACATCCTGCAGCATCGAGGCGCGGTGCGCGTAGGTGTCCGGAATGAGCCGGCCGAAGAGCAGGTCCCGGTATTCGGCGGCCCCCTTCCAGTCCAGTGAAACGCCCCTGGCCACGGCCACGGCGAAGGCCTCCTCGACCACCATCGTCATGATCCGCCTGGTCTCCGGGTGCTCCAGAAGCTGGCCGTAGTTCACCTCCAGCAGGGCGGAGAGCGGGTTCAGGCTGCAGTTGTAGAGCACCTTGCCCCAGATGAACCGGTCGATCTCCAGGGTGGCCTCCGTGGGAATGCCGGCCCGGGCAAACGCGGCGGCGATGCCCTCCAGCCGCTCCAGGCCCACCTGGCGCCACGGGCTGCCCAGCATCACCTTGTCCGCATAGACCGTGATCCGGGCCACGCCGGGCTCCGGCACCTCGATGCCGAAGATCAGCCGGCCTCCCACCGCCCGGTGGGGCCCCACGGCCGCCGCGATCGTCTCCACGTTCCCCAGCCCGTTCTGGAGCGAGACGACCAGGCTGTCGCCGGAAAGCAGGGACAGGACCTGCGCGGCGGCATCGCCCGTATCGTAGGACTTGGTGGTGATGAGGACCAGGTCAAAGCCCTCCCGGGGCACCTGCCCGATGCCGGTGAACGCCCTCAGACTGCCGATGGAGTGCCGGCCCCAGATGCCCTCGATGCGCAGCCCCCGCTCGCGGATGGCCGCCATGTGGGGGTCGCGGCCCACCAGGGCCACCCGGTGCCCGTCGCGGGCCAGGAAGCCCCCCACCGCCGTGCCCACTGCCCCGGCCCCCATGACCAGGATGTTCATCCCCTCAAC
The DNA here is from genome assembly GCA_964492335.1 of uncultured Dehalococcoidia bacterium. Classification (GTDB taxonomy): domain Bacteria; phylum Chloroflexota; class Dehalococcoidia; order UBA2247; family RBG-13-53-26; genus JAFGCL01. The sequence goes on from CAZBJX010000007.1 coordinate 20,782, forward strand.
CCGCAGGCCCGGGGCGGGCCTGCCCGGCGGCCACCCTCCGGCCCCTGTCGGCCGCCAGCACCGCCGCGCCGATGGCCCCGATCAGCTGCGGGTCCACCGGGACGCGGACCGTGGCCACCCCCAGGTACTGCTCCAGGCAGTGGACCAGCCCGGCGTTCTTGGCCGCGCCGCCGGTTACCGCGATGTCATTCTCCTGGCCCACATCCCGCACCAGGTGCATGATCTCCCGGGCCACGACGTCGTTGATCCCCGCGGCGATGTCGGCCCGGTCCCGGCCTTCGAAGAGCAGCCGCTTGACCTCGATCTGGGTGAGGATGCAGCAGGGCTTGTTCATCTTGACGGGGTCCTTCGCCTCGAGCGACAGGGGCCCCAGCTCCGACACGTCCACCCCGAGGCTCCTGGCCATCAGCTCCAGGGCCTTGCCCGTCCCCGCGGCGCACTTGGTGTTCATCCGGAAGTCCACCAGTGCTCCCTGCCCGTCCACCCGGATGGCCTTGCAGTCCTGGCCCCCCCCGTCGATGACCGTCCTGACGCCGGGGACCAGCCACTGGGCCCCCCGGCCGTGGCAGGATATCTCGCTCATGTTCGCGTGGGCGAAGGGGATCAGGTTGCGCCCGTAGCCCGTGCTGTAGATGCAGTCGATCTGCCCGCAGGACAGGCCCAGGTCCGCCAGCAGTTTGTCCATGACGGCGGCCGCGGATTGAACGGCCTGCGACCTGGAGAGGACCACGGCCGTCCCCAGGATGACACCGTCCCGAACAACGGCCGCCTTGGTGGTCAGCGCCCCCACATCGCACCCGGCGGTCAGCATCTAGGGCCGGCCCTCCCGGCGCAGGCGCTCGGCGACGCTGCTGCTGAGGCGCCCGGTGTCCAGGGAGCATCCCTCCTGCGCCAGAAGGGCGGCACCGTAGGCAGCCACGATCTGGGGGTCCATGCCGCCAAGGCCGGAGAAGCCCACCTGCAGGTTCCGCTCCAGACGGCCTGCTACCGCCCGGTTCCTGGCCACGCCGCCCACCATGGCCACCTCCGGCCGCACCCCCAGGCGCCGGGCCAGGCCCGCTATCTTGCCGGCCACGGCGGCCCTCACCCCCGCCTGCACGTCGCGCCGGTCGAAGCCCTCGTTGACCAGCGAGATGGCCTCGCTCTCCGCGAATATGGGGCACTGGTTGTCTATGAACGGCACCTTGCCCGGCGGCTGCTCCCCGGCGTCGCCGCCGTCGACAGGGAGGTCCAGCGCCGCCGAGACGGTCTCCAGCATCAGCCCCATGCCGGCGGTGCACATGTCGGTCACGGCCGTCTCGCCCAGCCCCCCGTCATCCCTGATGTGGAAGACGCTCAAGCTGTGTCCCCCCACGTTGAGGACGGTCCTGACCCCGGGGTCAAGCCTTCTCACCGCGCGATGCAGGCAGGCTGTGTCCGGCACGGCGCCGTCCGCGCCCGGGACGGCCTTGCTGCCGAAGCCGGTCGAGAGCAACCTCTCCAGGCGGCTGCGGGGCACCCCCAGCCTGGCCAGCGCCCTCCCGATGACCGCCGCGGCCGCCTCCTGCGGGAACCCGGCATAGGGCAGTATCTCGAAGGCCAGCAGCCCCCCTTGGTCGATGATGGCCACCTTGGCGGTGGCCACTCCCAGATCACAGCCGGCGTAGAGCAACTCTACCTCCCCCCCGCCCTCCGGTCAGGCGGCAGTCCCGCACGGGAGCCCGGCGGCCGGCGCCGGGCCCGCTGCCTGATTCTCCCAATTGCGTCGATAGACGTCAAGGCCAATTGTCCCAACCCGCCCGGAGAAGTCGCCGGACTTCCGCCCCCGTGAGCCGGCTGTTGACAACACGGCGGCCCGAAGGCTATAGTTCAACGCGTCGCCACAACAGGAGGGGATGATGACTCAAGCGTATTGCTTCAAGTGCAGGCGCACGGTCGAAATTCAGAACGCCAGGCCGGTCGTTCTCAAGAACAAGCGCCCGGCCACCAGGGGCGTTTGTCCTGAATGCGGCACCAGGGTGTTCCGGATGGGGAGGCCCTAGCCCGGCAGAGACCGGCCCGTCAGGCAGCGGAGGAGGGCAGCCTCTTGAGCAGGAGAGCAGGATTGGCCGTCATCACTTCCTCCGCATCCTTCTTCACCAGCCCCGCGCCCAGCAGTATGGCCATGCCCAGCTCCGGCGTGAGCAGATCAGAGCTGGCATGAGCGTCGGAATCCAGCAGCATCCTGCAGCCCGCGGCCAGAGCAGTCCTCACCACGTGCCCGTTGGTCAGGCTGTGCCCCTTCCGGGCGCTGACTTCGATGAAGACCCCGTTCCTGGCAGCCAGGCCCGCTTCCTCCGCGGTAATCAGGCCCGGGTGGGCCAGGATGTCAACGTCCGGCGACCGGACAGCCTCCAGGTTGGTCCCCTTCTCGACGGGCTCGACCACGGTTTCTCCGTGGACCACCACTATCCAGGCCCCCAGGTCCTTGGCCTTCCGGGCCGCGGCGGCAATGGAGCGGGCGGGGAGGTGGGTCAGCTCCACTCCGGGGATGGCCAGGATATTCCAGTGCTCTCGGGCTATCCGACAGTCCTCCACAATCTCGAGGATGAGCCGCTCCAGGGAGCCCATCCCCACGTGGTCCGTCAGCGCAATGGCGCGATAGCCCCTGTCCTGCGCCCGGCGTATCAGCTCAACGGGCGTCAGCTCGCCATCACTCAGGGACGTGTGCGTATGGAAGTCGTAGATGGTTCCTTGCCTCGGAACACGATTTAGACTATAACTATAGCATTGAAGAGCCATGCCGGACAAGCAGTCAGTTACACCGCCGGTATTCAGCCTCAAGAGCATCCTGGTGCCGCTGGACGGGTCTGCCTTCGGCGAGGCGGCCCTCCCCTGCGCCCGGGAACTGGCCAGGACCGCGGGGGCACAGATAGTGCTGATGCAGGCCATCGGCCCGCACCACTTGGAGATCGACCTGGCCGAAGCCCGGTCACCCCGCCTCGCCAGGCTCTCGGAGGAATACATGGAGCACGCCACGGCCGCGGCGCACAGCTACCTGGCCCGGGTCCGTCAGGAGCTGTCAGAGAGCGGCCTGGCTGTCCATTACGCGGTGGAGACAGGCCAGCCCGCCGAGGCCGTCCTGGCCTCGGCCAGGAAGCACTCCGTGGACCTGATCGCGCTGTCAACGCGCGGCCGCTCGGGGATCAGCGCGCTGGTGATGGGCAGCGTGGCCCACAAGGTGCTGCATTCCGCCGAGGTGCCCGTTCTCCTGGTGAAACCCCGCAGCTAAGCAAGAAGGATGAGGAGGTCAGAATTGGCTAAACCGAAGAGTGGCAAGTCGGGGGACATCAACGTGGCCATCATAGGCGTGGGGAACTGCGCCTCATCGCTCATACAGGGCGTCCATTTCTACCGCAACGTGGAAGACGATGCCGATGTGCCGGGCGTCAGACGACCCAATCTCGGCGGGTACCATATCCGTGACATTCACTTCGTGGCCGCCTTCGACATCGACCGGAACAAGGTGGGCAAGGACCTGGCCGAAGCCATCTGCACGCCTCCCAACAACACCTTCAAGTTCGCCGATGTGCCGCTGACCGGAGTGAAGGTCAACCGCGGCATGACCCACGACGGGCTGGGCAAGTATCTCTCCCAGATGATAACCAAGGCCCCGGGCTCGACGGCCGACATCGCGGGCATCCTCAAGGAGACCAAGACCGACGTCGTCATCAGCTACCTTCCGGTGGGCAGCGAGATGGCCACTAAGTGGTACGTGGAGCAGGTCCTGGACGCGGGGTGCGGCATGATCAACTGCATCCCGGTGTTCATTGCCCGGGAGGCCTACTGGCAGAAGCGCTTCGCCGAAAGGGGATTGCCCGTGATCGGGGATGACATCAAGTCCCAGGTGGGGGCCACCATCACCCACCGCGTGCTGACCAGGCTCTTCCGCGAGCAGGGGGTGAAGCTCGAGCGCACCTACCAGCTGAACTTCGGCGGCAACACCGACTTCTACAACATGCTGGAGCGCGAGAGGCTGGAGTCGAAGAAGATATCCAAGACCAACGCCGTAACGTCCCAGCTGGACTACAAGCTGGACCCCGACAACGTGCACGTGGGGCCCAGCGACTACGTCCCCTGGCTGACCGACCGCAAGTGGTGCCACATCCGCATGGAAGGGACCACCTTCGGCAACGTGCCGCTGAACCTCGAGTGCAAACTGGAGGTATGGGACAGCCCCAACTCGGCGGGCATAGTGATCGATGCCATCAGGTGCTGCAAGCTCGCCCTGGACCGCGGCCTGGCCGGATCGTTGGTGGCCCCCTGCTCCATGTTCATGAAGTCGCCGCCTGTCCAGTTCTCCGACGATGAGGCCCGGCGCAACCTGGGGGACTTCATTTCGGGGACGAACAGCAGGACGCTGCCCGCGCAGAAATAGGCGCAATACGGCCGCCTGCCTTGCCAGTACTTATGAATATCGGGCTGGTTACTCCGTACGATTACGCCCACCCGGGTGGGGTGAACACCCATATCACCAACCTGGCCATGAACATGGCCGCGATGGGGCACCGGGTCAAGGTCCTGGCGCCCTGTTCCGACCAAAGTGCGCTGCCCCAGACGATGCCCATCATCCCCCTGGGGAGGACCATCCCGTACCCCTCAAACGGCTCGATATCCCGGCTCACGCTGTCGTTCTGGCTGATGCCGAAGATCCGCAGCATCCTCGAAGAAGAGGACTTCGATGTCCTCCACTTCCACGAGCCGTTGTGTCCCTCCCTGCCCTGGATGGTGCTGCGCTACTCCCGGTCGGTCAACATAGGCACATTCCACGCCTTCTACCGCCGCTCCGCCAACTACCGGGTCTTCGGCTCCCTGCTGATGCAGCTGCACCGCAAGCTGGACGGGATGATCGCCGTTTCCGAGCCGGCCCGCAGGTTCATCTCCCGGTACTTCCCCGGCGACTATCGCGTCATCCCCCACGGGGTGGACATGGACCGTTTCGGGGCCAGGCCGTCCTATGTCGAGCAGTTCCGCGACGGCCGGCTGAACATCCTGTTTGTCAGCCGCCTGGAGAAACGCAAAGGGGCGAGGTACCTGCTGCACGCCTACAGGAAAGCCAAACACGACTGCCCCCCTTCCAGGCTGATCCTGGTCGGCGCCGGCGACAAGCAGCGGCGCAACTACCAGAGGTGGGTCAGCGACGTTAACCTGGAGGACGTGGTCTTCACCGGCCAGGTGCCGTACACGGACCTGCCCCGCTACTACCACACCGCGGACATCTTCTCCATCCCGGCGGTGGGGCAGGAGAGCTTCGGCATCGTGCTCCTGGAGGCGATGGCGGCCGGCAAGCCCATAGTGGCCACCCATATCGACGGCTACGCCAACGTGGTGGCCAACGGGGTCGAGGGCATCCTGGTCAAGCCCAGGGACGAGCAGGCCCTGGCCGACGCGCTGGTCTCGATGGCCAACGACAAGGAGCTGCGGGAGAAGATGGGCGCCATGGGCCGGGCCAAGGCGGAGGCCCTGAGATGGCCCGTCATCGCCCAGAGGACGCTGGACTTCTACCAGGAGTGCATGAGGAACAAGCGTTGAGCGAGCCGGCCGACTGGCGCCACCGGCTGGCGCACCGGTTCACCACACCCGCCGCCAGGCTCCTCTCCTGGACCGGGGTAACCCCCAACGCCCTCACCGTGACGGGATTCCTGGTCAGCGTGGCCGCCGGAGTCCTCATCGCCCGGGGCTGGTTCCTGGCCGGGGGGCTGGTGGTGCTCTTCGCGGGGGCCTTCGATCTCATGGACGGGCCGGTGGCCCGCGCCACCGGGAAGGTCTCCAGGTTCGGGGGATTCCTCGACTCCGCGCTGGACCGCCTCTCCGAGGCGGCGGTGCTGGCCGGCATCCTGGCCTACTACGTCTACAACGGGGGCACCTGGGAGCCCCTGCTGGCCTATGGCTGCTTCGTCGGCTCGGTCATGGTGAGCTACCTCAGGGCCAGGGCCGAAGGGCTGGGCGTCAAGTGCGAGGTCGGCCTCTTCACCAGGGCGGAGCGGGTCATCGTTATGTCAATAGGGCTGGTGGCCGGCCAGTGGGTCGGCCTGGCCATTCCGGTGATGCTGGGCATCATCACCGCGCTGGCCTTCCTGACAGTGCTGCAGCGCCTGGTCCATGTCCAGCGGGCCGGGGGGCCATAGCCGCCGGCGGCGGGCCGACTTGCCACGGGAAGGGCCTTGATCTACTATGGTTAGGGATTAGCCGCCAGCCGCCACGGTTCTTCCCCGCGCTGACTGAGCTATCACACAAGTGAGGTCCCATGGCAGTAACCGTTATCGTCGGAGTCCAGTGGGGTGATGAGGGAAAGGGCAAGGTCATCGATATGCTGGCCGAGAAAGCCAGCATGGTGGTCCGCTTCTCCGGCGGGCCCAACGCCGGCCACACCGTGTACAACCCGCACGGCAAGTTCACGCTGCACCTCATCCCTGCCGGCATCTTCTACCATCACACCACCTGCATCATCGGCAACGGGGTAGTCATCTCCCCGGCGGTGCTGACCGCGGAGTTGGACCAGCTGACCGCCAAGGGGATCGACACCTCCCGGCTTTTCATCAGCGCGCGGGCCCACCTCATCATGCCCTATCACACCCTCCTGGACCGGCTGGAGGAAGAGGCCAAGGGGGCCGCCGCCCTGGGCACCACCCGCAGCGGCGTCGGGCCGGCCTACATGGACAAGGTCGCCCGCCTGGGTATCCGCGCCGGGGACCTGACCGACCTCGACGGCTTCCGGCAGCGGCTGCGCTTCGTCCTGGACCAGAAGAACATCGTCATCACCAGGGTCTACGGCGCCCCACCCCTCTCCTTCGATGACATCTACGGGCAGTTCCGCCAGTTCGCCGAGCGTCTGGCGCCCATGATACGGGAGACCGAGCCCATCGTGGCAGAGGCCATCGAGAGGAACCACCGGGTCCTGCTGGAAGGGGCCCAGGGCACCCTCCTGGACGTGGACTTCGGGACCTACCCCTATGTCACCTCTTCCTCGGTCATCGCCGCCGGGGCCTTCTCCGGGCTGGGCTTGAGCCCCACCAAGATCGACTACGTCTTCGGCGTGGTCAAAGCCTACACCACCCGGGTCGGCGCCGGGCCCATGCCGACGGAGCTGCACGACGAGACCGGAGAGAAGATCAGGCAGATAGCCCAGGAGTTCGGGGCCACCACCGGGCGGGCCCGCCGCTGCGGCTGGTTTGACGCCGTGGCAGCGCGGTTCAGCACCCGCATCAACGGCTTCAACGGGCTGGTGCTGACGCGCCTGGATGTCCTGGACACCTTCCCGGCCATCAAGATATGCACCGGCTACCGGCTGGAGGGGAAGATCTCCGACCGTTTCCCCACCAGCATCGCCGCCCTGGAGAAATGCCAGCCGGTCTACGAGGAGATGCCGGGCTGGGAGTGCCCCACCAGCCACATGCGCCGCTACGAGGAGCTCCCGGAGGCGGCCCGCAACTACGTCAAGAGGCTGGAGGAGCTGATGGGCTGCCCCATCGACATCATCTCCATCGGGCCGCAGCGCGAAGAGAGCATCACCATCCGGGCCATCCCGTAGGCGGGGCCCCCGCCCGGCGAAGCCGATGCCGGCCAGCCCTCCAATGAACGGGACCCGGGCGCAGCAACCCGGGATGCAGGCCGCCAGGCCGGGCCAGTCCTGATTGCCCCACCACGAAAACAGGCTATAATAGTGAGCCATATGGCAGACCAGGCTGAAGAGCGGATCGTCTCCGGCAAGCCCAGGCAGGGCGACACCACGCTGGACCGGTCTCTGCGCCCCCGGCACCTGGCCGAGTACATCGGCCAGGACAAGGTCAAGGAGAACGTCAAGATAGCCATCGAGGCCACCAGGGCCCGGAAGGAAGCCCTGGACCACGTCCTCATCTACGGGCCTCCGGGCCTGGGCAAGACCACCCTGGCCCACATCATCGCCGCCGAGCTGGGGGCCAGCATCCGGGTCACCTCCGGCCCGGCCATCGAGCGCCCCGGCGACCTGGCCGCCATCATCTCCAACCTGCACGAGGGGGACATCCTGTTCATCGACGAGGTCCACCGCCTCCCCCGGATCGTGGAGGAAGTGCTCTACCCGGCCATGGAGGACTTCGCCCTGGACATCGTCATCGGCAAGGGCCCGGGGGCCAAGAGCCTGCGCCTGCACCTGCCCCGCTTCACGCTGATCGGGGCCACCACCCGCTACGCCATGCTCAGCGCCCCGCTGCGGGACCGGTTCGGGGCCATATACCGGCTGGACTTCTACGACCAGAAGGCCATGGAGACTATCGTGGAGCGCTCCGCGGGCATACTGAAGGTGGAAGCCGAGGACGGCGGGGTGAAGGAGATCGCCTGCCGCGCCCGCGGCACCCCGCGGGTGGCCAACCGCCTGCTGCGCCGGGTCCGCGACTACGCCCAGGTGAAGGCGAAAGGGGTGATCACCAAACCGGTGGCAGTCGATGCCCTGGCCCAGCTGGAGGTGGACCGCATCGGCCTGGACCAGGTGGACCACCGGGTGCTGCGCACCATCGTGGAGAAGTTCGACGGCGGCCCGGTGGGCCTGGACACCATCGCCGCCTCCATAAGCGAGGAGGCCGACACCATCATGGATGTCTATGAGCCCTACCTGCTGCAGCTGGGGTTCCTGGAGCGGACGCCCCGCGGACGCATGGCCACCCGCCTGGCCTACGAGCACCTGGGGGTGAAGTACAAGGACAGGCAGTCGGCCCAGGGGCAGCTCCTTTAGCCCTGCAAGGACCACGAGCACCATGCCGTCACTGCTGGTACACACCTGCTGCGGCCCCTGCGCCAGCGGCTGCTTCGAGCACTGGAGGCAGGAGGGCTTCCAGGTCGCCTCCTTCTGGTACAACCCCAACATCCACCCCTACGCGGAGCACCAGAAGAGGCTGGAGACCCTCCGGGACTTCTTCCGGGAGAGTCGCACGCCGCTCATAGTCTCCGAGGGGTACGACCTCGTCCCCTACTTCCGGGCAGTCGCCGGCCACGAGGAGGACCGCTGCCGGCACTGCTTCCGCCTGCGCCTTTCAGCGACGGCCGCCGCTGCCAGGGAGCGGGGCTTCGAGGCTTTCACCACCACCCTGCTCATCAGCCCCTACCAGGACCAGGCGCTGCTGGCCCGGATCGGCGAGGAGATCGCGCAGAGGGAGGGGCTGCGGTTTGTCTCCGAGGACATGCGGCCCTGCTACGGCGACAGCCGCCGCATCAGCCAGGAGCTGGACCTCTACCGGCAGAAGTACTGCGGCTGCGTCTACAGCGAGTGGGAGCGGTCCAGCCGGAAGAAGCGCTGAGCCTCCCGCGCGCCGGCTCAGTACAGGCCGATCATGTGCAGCCCCACGGCCGCCATCGCCACGGCGAAGGCAATCCTCAGGACCCGGGCCGGGACGCGGGGAAGGGCCCAGGTGCCCACCTGCGTCAGGGCGATGCTGGTCGGCGCCAGGCAGAGCCAGGCCAGCGGGTAGAAGTAGCCAAAGGACCCCTCCGGCAGGCCGGTGACCCCCCGGCCATGGATGAAGTACCCCAGAGACCCTGCGCCGGTGGTGAAGACCATCAGGGCCGCAGACGTGGCCACCGCGCGGTGTATGCGGAACCTGAGGAGGGACACCATCAGGGGCACCGCCAGGATGCCCCCGCCGGACCCCAGCAGGCCGCTGAACAGCCCCACCAGGGCCCCGGTCCCGGCCCAGAGGGCCGGCCTCTCCGGCTCCGCCTCGGCAGACTGCCTGGGCCTGGCGGTCACCAGGCGCAGGCTGGCCAGCAGGACCACGACGCCGAAGACCACCTTCATGACACCCCCGCCGATGACCCGGGTGGTCAGCGTGGAGCCGACAAGCGACCCGGTCACCCCGGCCACGCCCATGACGATGGCCGCCTTCCACCAGATGGCCCCTCTGCGGTGATGGGCGGCGGTGGTCGCCACCGCCGTCGGCAGGATGACCAGCAGGCTGGTGCCGAAGGCGATCTTCACCGCCGCGTCGCGGTCCCAGCCCATGTGCTCGAAGAGGGCCACCATGACCGGGACTATGATGAAGGCGCCGCCAACCCCCAGCAACCCCTGGCCCAGGCCGACCACCACGCCGGTGGCCACCAGGATGGCAATGAGGTATGCTTCCACGAGCAATAGAGTAGCACAGAGCGGGGGGCTCACCAATCCCGAAGCGCGGCCGCCGCATGGTGGCCGGGAGCGCCGGCCGGACCGCTCAGGCCCCGAGCGGCCCGGCGCCGCGGCCCGGCTTCCGGTCGAGCGTGGCCCTTGCGGCCTTCTCGATGGCGGCCGCGGTCAGGCCGTAGTGCTGCAGCAGCTCCTCGGGCCTGCCCGACCGGGCATACAGGTCCTTGATGCCCACAAACGACACCGGCACGGGCCGGCGCCGCACCACCGCCTGGGCCACCCTGGCCCCCAGCCCGCCGTGCTCCAGGTGCTCCTCAGCGGTGACGATGGCCCCGGTCTCCTCCGCGGCCCTGGCCACGGCTTCAACATCAAGAGGCTTGACCGTGGCCATGTTGAGCACCCGGCAGTCCACCCCCTGCTTCGCCAGGCCCTCGGCGGCCTCCAGGGCCGCCGTCACCATCACCCCGTTGGCGATAACCGTGACATCGCGGCCCTCCCTCATAAGCGCCGCGCGGCCCATCTCGAACCGGTACCCATCCGGCACCACGCGGCGGACTTTGGGCCGCCCCAGGCGGACGTAGAAGGGCCCCGGCATGGCGGCCACCGCCCTGATCACCTGCGACGTCTCCTCGGCGTCAGCCGGGACAATGACATCGAAGCCGGGCAGGGAGCAGGCCAGGGCCACGTCCTCAATGGCGTGATGGGACATGCCGTCCTCTCCCACGGTGATGCCGCCGTGGGTGGCCACCACCTTGACATTGAGGCGCGCCTGGGATACCGACATCCGCAACTGGTCGAAGACCCGCCCGGTGGCGAAGACGGCGAAGGTGCTGGCGAAGGCGGTCTTGCCCGAGGCCGCCAGGCCGGCGGCGATGCCGATCATGTTCTGCTCGGCGATACCGCAATCGAAGAAGCGGCCGGGGAACTCCCTGGCGAAGTGCACGGTCATGGTGGACTTGGACAGATCGGCGTCCAGGACCACGATATCCGGGTCCTCCCGCCCCAGTTCCACCAGGGTGCGCCCATAGGCCTCCCTGGTGGACATGGATTCCCCCGCCGCCATGCTAGGCCAGCTCCTCGAGAGCCCGCGCCGCTTCCTCGCGGGTGGGGGCCTTGCCGTGGAAGTCGACCTGGTTCTCCATGAAGCTGACGCCCTTGCCCTTGACGGTGCGGGCGATGATCATCGTCGGCCGCCCTTTCACCGAGGCGGCCTGCCCGAAGGCCGCCAGCAGCGCGGGGAAGTCATGTCCATCGGCCTCAATGACGTTCCACCCGAACGCCCGCCACTTGTCAGAGAAGGGCTCCAGGTCCATCACGTCCCGGTTCCAGCCGTCGATCTGCAGCCCGTTGCGGTCCACGATGCCCACCAGGTTGTCCAGCTTGAAGTGAGCAGCGGCCATGGCCGCTTCCCACACCTGCCCTTCATCGCACTCACCGTCACCGAGCAGGACGTAGACGCGGTAGCCCCGGCCGTCCAGGCGGCCCGCCAGGGCGGCGCCGATGCCGAAGGACAGGCCCTGGCCCAACGAACCGGAGGTGGCCTCCAGCCCCGGCGTGCAGGACTTGTCCGGATGGCCCTGGAGCGGACTGTCGATCCTCCGCAGGGTACAGAGCTGCCCCGTGTCCACCAGCCCCACCTCCGCCAGTACGGCGTAGAGGGCCGGGGCGGCGTGGCCCTTGCTGAGGATGAAGCGGTCCCGGTCGGGCCACCCCGGGTCGTCCGCCCGGTAGCGCATCACCCGGAAGTAGAGGGCGGTCAGTATCTCCACTGTGGAAAGGGACCCTCCGGGGTGGCCGCTGCCCGCGGCCGCAGTCATCTCGATAATGTGCCGCCGCAGGGCCCTGGCCATGGCCTGAAGGTCCGGCAGGCTGTCGAGCCTCCTGCCTTCTGCAGGCACCTCTTCTGCAGGCACCTCTTCTGCGGGCTCCTTCCCTTCACTCATAGCAAATGCGAGGCCATCATACATCATACATCCCCATTATGCCCCCCGGCAATCCCGGCAGATTTGCAGGCTGGAGAGGCCAGTTGCTATAATTCTTCGTATCCGCGTGGACAGGGCATATCAGCCAAAAGGAGGGTTCAGGCACATGAGGAAATGGGTCTACTTGCTGCTGGTAGCGCTGATACTGGCGGCGGCCATACCCCTGGCGGGATGCGGCGGCGAGAAGGAAACTTACAGGGTAGGGGCCATCTTCGCCAAGACGGGCGTCAACTCCTCCCTCGGCACCCCGGAGTGGGAGACGGTGGAGATGATGGTCGCAAAGATCAATGACGCCGGCGGCATCGACGGCCGCAAGCTGGAGGTCGTTATGTACGACACCAAGAGCGACACCGACGAGTGCGTCATCCTCACCAACAGGCTGGTTGAGCAGGACCAGGTGCTGGCCATCATCGGGCCCAGCTCCACGGGCGAAAGCCTGGCCATCAAGCAGATCGTGGACACAGCCGGGGTGCCGCTGATTTCCTGCGCGGCCGGGGCTAGCATCGTCACTGATGCACCGAACAAGTGGGTATTCAAGACCCCGCAGTCAGATGTGCTGGCGACCAGGGAGATGTACAAGTACTGCCAGAGCAAGGGGTGGACCCGGATAGCCATCATGTGCGACAGCGGAGGCTATGGCAAGGGAGGCAAGACCTCTCTGGAGTCAGAGGCCGCTGCCCATGGGATCACCATAATCGCCAGCGAGGATTTCGACCCCAAGGGCACCGATTTCACGGCTCAGCTGACCAACATCAAGAACACGGGCGCCCAGGCCTTCGTCTGCTGGACTACCAGCCAGGGGGCCGCCATCGTGGCCAAGAATCGGGCCGACATCAACATGACCATGCCGCTTGTCTGCAGCCACGGCGTGGCCAACACCACCTTCATCAGCAACTCCGGCGCCGCAGCCAACGGCGTGGTCTTCCCCGCCGGAAAGCTGCTGGTGGCGGAGCAACTGGACGACTCTGACCCCCAGAAGGACGTTCTGCTCACCTACAAGACGGGCTTCGAGGCCAAGTACCCAGGCCAGACGGCGGATACCTTCGGTGGTCACGCCTATGACGCTCTGAACATGGTCATCGAGGCCATGGATAAGCACGAAGCGGACAGGGACAAGATCAGGGACTACATCGAGAACAACATCACCAACTGGGCCGGCACCGGCGGGATCTTCAACATGTCCCCCACCGACCACATGGGCCTGACCGAGGGATGCTTCATCATGGTCGAGGTTGTCAACGGAGAGTGGACCTGGCTCAAGTAGCCCCCGGGGCCCCGCGGACTGCAATTGCGGATGCTGGACGGAGGGGAAAGGCATGCCTTTCCCCTCCGTTTCTAGTTGAGGACGGGCTCTCCCCATGGAAGCTGGACAGTTTCTGCAGTATCTGATCACCGGAGTCACCATGGGCAGCATCTACGCCCTGGTCGGCTTGGGGTTCACCATCATATTCTCTGTCACCGGCATCATCAACTTCGCGCAGGGCGAGTTCGTGATGGTCGGCGGCATGCTCTCCTTCATACTCTTTGACTCCTTCGGACTGCCCATGGGGCTGACCATCGTGCTGGCCATCCTGGCCGGGATGCTGCTGGGACTTCTACTCTACCTGCTGGGTATTCGCTCCGCCCGAAAGGCGTCGCCGGTGAGCCTGATCGTCATCACCATCGGGGCGTCCATATTCATTCGAGGAGTGGCGGCCGAGATATGGACCCATAACCCGGTCCGTCCCCCCTACTTCACCGGCAGCCAGTCCCTTTCCTTCGCCGGAGCCTACATACAGCCCCAGGTCCTCTGGATCATCGGCACTGCGGTGGTGGCCATGATCGTGGTTCACGCCTTCTTTGCCTATACCACCCTGGGCAAGGCACTGCGGGCCTGCGCCATCAGCCGCCAGGCAGCCGGGCTGGTGGGCATCGACGCCAGGGCCATGGCCATGATCGCCTTCGGCCTCGCGGCCGGGCTGGGGGCCATCGGGGGAGTGGTCATGGCCCCGCACACCACCGTTTCCTACGAGTCCGGCGTGATGCTGGGGCTGAAGGGCTTCGTGGCCGCCGCCATCGGAGGATTCAAGAGCCACACCGCCGCCTTCTTCGGAGGCATCCTGGTCGGCGTTATCGAAGCCCTGACCGTGGCCATCAACTGGGGGCCCTTCCGGTCACAGTACGCCGACGCCGTCGCCCTCATAGCGCTCCTGGTCATACTGGTGCTCCGCTCCCGCAGCCTGTCCGCGGAGGAGAGGGCGAGCTGATATGAAATCCCTGTTGCGCAACAAGTGGACGCTGCTCGCCTACGCCGCCCTGCTGGGGCTTCTCATCATCGTGCCCCTCAGCCCGGTCCTGGACAAGTACACCCTGCTGATGACGTTCATCGCCATCAACTCCATGGTCACGGTGGGGCTGTGCCTCCTGATGGGATATACCGGCCAGGTATCGCTGGGACAGACGGCCTTCTACGGCATCGGCGCGTATACTTCAGCCATACTCAGCAAGACCTACGGCATCAACCCCTGGCTGGCCATGCTGATGGCGGCCGCGGCTTCGGGGATCTTCGCCTACCTCATCGGCTTCCCCATCTTCCGCCTGAGGGGCAACTACCTGGCCATGGCCACGCTGGGGCTGGGGCTGGTGGTCTACACCCTCTTCAGGGAGCTGGGCGGCCTCACCGGAGGGCCCGACGGCATGTCCGGCATCCCCTACCTCTCCATCGGCGGCCTGCACTTCAACACCCCCCTGACCAAGTACATCCTGGTGTGGCTGTTCTGCCTGCTGATCCTGCTGGTATCGCAGAACATCATCCGGTCACGGACCGGGAGGGCGCTGCGGGCCATTCACGGCAGCGAGCCGGCCGCCGAGTCGGTGGGCATCGATCTCAGCCGATACAAGGTCAAGATATTCGTCCTCAGTGCGATCTATGCATCGATTGCCGGCAGCCTGTATGTTCACACCCTGCGCTTCGTGAATCCCACCCCGTTCAGCTTCATGGCCTCGGTGATGATAGTGACCATGGCGGTGGTGGGGGGGCTGGCCAGCATCTGGGGCGCCCTCTTCGGCACGGCGGTCATCCGGATACTGAGCAACGAAGTGCTCCTGAGATTCGGGAGCCTGGACATCATCGTCTACGGCCTGATCCTGATGCTGGTGATGATATTCGTGCCCCAGGGCCTGTTCGTCGGGTTGAGGGACACCTGGCAGCGCTGGCGAAAGACGCGGCCCAGGAGAGGGGTGGCCACTTGAGCCAGCCGATCCTGGAGGTCAAGGGACTGAGGAAGGCCTTCGGCGGCCTGACCGCCGTCGACGGCGTCGACCTGTCTGTCGAAGCCGGCCAGATCACCTCCATCATCGGCCCCAACGGCGCCGGGAAGACCACGCTCTTCAATCTCATTGCCGGGGTCCACCTGCCCACCAGCGGGCAGGTCCTGTTTGAAGGCCGGCCCCTGGACAAGACGCCTCCGCACCGGCGGGCGGCCCTGGGGATTGCCCGCACCTTCCAGAACGTGCTGCTCTTCGACAACATGACCGCCCTGGAGAACGTCATGGCCGGGCAGCACGTCCGCAGCCGCCGCGGCTTCTTCGACGCCGCCCTGCGCCTGCCCGGGGCCCGCCGCGAGGAGGAGACCATAACCCTGAACGCCAGGCGCTACCTCAACCTGGTGGGGCTGGGCCTGTATGGCGAACGGAACCCGCTGAGCCTGCCGCTGGGCCAGCAGAAGCTGCTGACCGTAGCCCGGGCCCTGGCCACCCAGCCCAGGCTGCTGCTGCTGGACGAGCCGGGCGCGGGGCTGAACGCCCTGGAGAAGCAGAGCCTCAGCGAGCTCATGAGGCGCATCCGGGACATGGCCATCACCATCATCCTGGTGGAGCACGACATGGACCTGGTCATGGGCATCGCCGAGTGGGTCGTCGTCCTGGACAGCGGGCAGAAGATAGCCGAGGGCACCGCCTCGCAGGTACAGAAGGACAAGAAGGTGATCGCCGCCTACCTGGGTGAGGAAGAGGCCGGCTGATGCTGCGCATTGAAGGGGTCTCCGTGGCCTATGGCCTCTCCATCGCGGTGAGGGAGGTCTCCCTCGAGGTCAACGATGGCGAGATCGTGACCATCGTGGGCTCCAACGGCGCCGGCAAGACCAGCCTGCTCAACGCCATCTCGGGCACCGTGCCCACCAGAGGCGGCGCCGTCTGGCTGGATGAGGTGCGGCTTTCTGGCCGTCCACTCCACAAAACGGTAAGATTAGGTGTAGGCTATGTCCCGGAGGGGCGGCAGATCTTCGGGACGATGTCGGTGACGGACAACCTGATAATGGGAAGCTATCCTCTCTACACCTGCAAGTGGCTCCGCAACCTGACATATGCCCCGTGGGCCCTGCGCGACAGCCAGGTCAAGCCCAACCTGGACAAGGTGCTGCAGCTCTTCCCCCGCCTCGAGGAGCGGCGGCGGCAGCAGGCGGGGAGCCTCTCCGGCGGCGAGCAGCAGATGCTGGCCATCGGCCGGGCGCTGATGTCATCCCCCAGGATACTGCTCCTCGATGAGCCCTCCTTGGGGCTGGCGCCCAGGCTGGTGAAGGAGATACTCTCCTTGCTGGGCAGACTGAGAGACGAGGGCATGACCATCCTCCTCATCGAGCAGGACGCGGTGGCCGCGCTGAAGATCGCCGACAGGGGCTATGTCATGGAAAGGGGGCGCATGGTGCTGGAGGGCAGCGCCGCCGAGTTGCTGTCCGACACCCGGGTCAAGCAGGCCTACCTGGGCAAGTCCAGGGGCTGAGCCAGGGACTATGAAGAAGCTGCTGTCCGGAAACGAGGCCATGGCGCTGGGGGCCGTTCACGGCGGCCTGGCCGTGGCCGCCGCCTACCCGGGGACGCCCAGCACCGAGATACTGGAGAGCCTCTCCACCATGGAGGGCATCTACGTGGAGTGGTCCACCAACGAGAAGGTGGCCATGGAGGTGGCCCTGGGTGCCTCCTACGGGGGAGTGCGGGCCCTGGCCATCATGAAGCACGTGGGCCTGAACGTGGCCGCCGACCCCTTCTTCGCCGCCTCGCAGACCGGGGTGCGGGGTGGCCTGGTGGTGATATCCTGCGACGACCCCGGCATGCACAGCTCCCAGAACGAGCAGGACAACCGGCACTACGCCCGGTTCGCCAAGGTCCCCATGCTGGAGCCCGGCAACAGCCAGGAGGCCTACGGACTGATGGGGCCCGCCTTCCGCATCAGTGAGGAGTTCGACACGCCGGTCATGTTCCGCAGCACCACCCGCATCTCCCACTGCAAATCGGTGGTCGATGTCCCGGAGTCGCCGGATATCGACCGGAAGCGGCCCCGGTTCATCCGGGACCCACACAAGTTCGTGATGGTCCCCTCCAATGCCCGGCCCCGGCACCCCCTGATGGAGGAGCGTATCCGCAGGCTGTCATCATACGTGGAGACCTTCCCCGCCAACGAGATGGTCCTTCAGGACCGCAGCCTGGGCATAATCTCCAGCGGCGCCGCCTACCAGCACGCCCGCGAGGTGTTCAGGGAGGCCAGCTTCCTGAAGCTGGTCACCTCCTACCCGCTGCCCCAGGCCCTCATCCGCCGCTTCGCCTCGGAGGTCAGCAGGGTCCTGGTGGTGGAGGAACTGGACCCCTTCATAGAGGATGCCCTGAAGGCCATGGGGATCAGCGTCATCGGCAAGGAGGTAGTCCCCATCACCGGCGAGCTCAACCCGGAGATACTCGAGGAGAGGGCGGCCATGGCAGGCCTCATCCCCGGGCCGGCCTCCGTGCACGCCGTGACCGGCCCCCTCCGGGAGTTGCCCCTGCGGCCCCCGCTGCTCTGCCCGGGCTGCCCCCATGCGGCCACCTCATATGCGCTGAAGCGGCTGGGGTTCTATCACCAACAGCCCGAGGAGGAGTCCGCCTCCGGCAGGAAGGCCCTGGCCCGGAGGCGCGAGGGGCTGATAGCCGCCAGCGACATCGGCTGCTACACCCTGGCCGTCTACCCGCCCCTGCTGGCCCTGGACACCTGCGCCTGCATGGGGGCCAGCATAGGGCAGGCCCATGGCCTGGAGAAGGCCGGAGTGACCAACCGGACCGTCAGCGTCATAGGCGATTCCACCTTCCTCCATTCGGGCATCACCAGCCTGGTGAACGCCGTCTACAACCAGGGCCGGGGGACCACCATCATCCTGGACAACGGCACCACGGCCATGACCGGCCACCAGGGGCACCCGGGCACCGGCACGTCGGCCAGGGGAGAGGCGGCGCCCCGGGTGGTTATCGAAGACCTGGTGCGGGGCATCGGCGTCCGGGACGTCAGCGTCGTCGACGCCTTCGACCTGGCCCTGATCGAGGGCTCCATCAGCAGGTGCGTCGAGGCGGAAGAGCCTTCGGTGGTCATCGTCCGGGGAGACTGCCCCCTCCACGTCCGGGGGAAGGGGAAGCCCATGACCGTGGACCTGGCCGCCTGCGACCAGTGCTTCAACTGCCTGCGGGTGGGATGCCAGGCCATAACCCGGGAAGGCAACGAGGTCCGCATCGACCCCGGCCTGTGCGTGGGTGACCGGTGCGGCGTGTGCGCGCAGGTCTGCCACCGGAAAGCGATACGGGCCCAATGACGAAGACCGATATCCTCATGACAGGCGTGGGCGGCCAGGGCGTGATCCTGGCCAGCGATGCGCTGGCGGAGATAGCCATGAAGGCCGGCCATGACGTCAAGAAGTCCGACTCCCTGGGCATGTCCCAGAGGGGCGGAAGCGTCGTCAGCCACCTGAGGCTGGCCCGCCGGGTATTCTCCCCCATGATCCGGAAGGGAGAGGCGGACATCCTGCTGGCCTTCGAGAGGCTGGAGGGCGCCCGCTGGGCGGACTACCTCCACGAAGGCAGCATCGCCATCATCAACGACCTGGCCATTCCGCCGCTGTCGGTGGTGGGCGGCGCGTCGGCCTACCCCGGCACGGCCGAGGTGGAGGAGATCATCCGCCGGCGCACCCGGAGGCTGTACATCCTGCCGGGCACCGGGATCGCCCGGGAGATGGGCAACCCGCAGGTGCTCAACGTCCTGCTGGTGGGTTTCCTGTCGGTGTTCCTGGACATCGACGAGCCCGGCTACATCGAGGACCTCTCGCGGCGGGTGCCGCAGAAGGTCCTCCAGCTGAATCTCGCGGCCTTCGCCAGGGGCCGGGCGGAGGCCCTGGCCAGGACGCAGGGCAACTAACGCTGATCTAGGAGGCTAGCCTGATGATCTGGAGTCCGAAGTTCGAGACCATGCCCCGGCCGGAGATGGAGAAGCTGCAACTGGAGCGGCTCAAGGCCCTCGTGGCGCGGGTCTACGAGAAGGTGCCGTTCTACCGGCAGGCCCTCCAGCAGAGGGGCATGACGCCCGACAGCATCAAGTCCCTGGCCGACCTGCGCCGGCTGCCCTTCACCACCAAGCAGGACTTCCGGGACAACTACCCCCTGGGCCTGCTGGCCGTCCCCATGGAGCAGATCTGCCGGGTCCACGCCTCCAGCGGCACCACCGGGAAGCCGGTGGTCGCCCCCTACACGGCCAACGACCTGCGCATGTGGACCGAGGTCATGGCCCGGACTCTCAGCTGCGCCGGGGTCACCAGGGACGACGTCATGCAGAACTCCTACGGCTACGGGCTCTTCACCGGCGGGCTCGGCTTCCACTATGGCGGCGAGAGGGTGGGGGCCACCGTGATCCCCACCTCCACCGGCAACACCAAGAGGCAGCTCATGCTGATACAGGACATCGGCACCACCGTCCTCACCTGCACCCCGTCCTACACCCTCATCCTGGCGGAGGGCGCCAGGGACATCGGGCTGGACCTGAGGACAACCAGGCTCCGGCTGGCCGTCTGCGGCGCTGAGCCCTGGTCCGAGCAGATGAGGGCGGACATCGAGGCCCGGCTGCCCATCAAGGCCATGGACATCTACGGCCTGACCGAGGTAGTGGGGCCCGGCGTGTCCGTCGAGTGCGAGCAGCAGTGCGGCCTGCACATCTTCGAGGACAACTTTCTGCCGGAGATCGTCCATCCCCAGACGGACGAGCCACTGCCCTTCGGCCAGAGAGGTGAGCTGGTCCTGACCACCCTCACCAAGGAGGGCCAGCCGGTTATCCGCTTCCGCACCAAGGACATCTCCACTCTCCACGCCGAGCCCTGCAAGTGCGGGCGCACTCTGGTGCGCATGGAGAAGGTGACCGGCAGGACCGACGACATGCTCAAGATACGCGGCGTCAACGTCTTCCCCTCCCAGATCGAGAGCGTCCTTCTGCAGGTAGAGGGGGTGGAGCCCCAGTACCTCATCATCGTCGATCGGGCGCGCAACCTGGACGACCTGGAGGTCTGGGTGGAGGTGTCGGAGAACGTCTTCTCCGATGAGATGAAGAAGATGGAGGCCCTGAAGAAGAAGGTCACCGACGAGCTGGAGAGCACGCTGGGCATCGGGGTCAAGGTGAAGCTGGTGGAGCCGAAATCCATCGCCCGCACGGAGGGCAAGGCCACCCGGGTGGTGGACCGGCGCGAGATGGGACTGAAGTAGCGAGGAGGTCGAAGATGAAGATCAAGCAGGTGTCCTGCTTCATAGAGAACCAGCCGGGCCGGCTCGAGTCCGCGCTGGAGGCCCTCAAGACCGCGCAGGTCAACATCAGGGCCCTCTGCGTGGCCGAGACCTCTGAGTTCGGCATAATGCGCATGGTGCTCTCGGACAGCGCCAGAGGCGCGGAGGCCCTGCGCAAGGCCGACTTCACTGTCAAGGAGACGGTCGTTCTGCAGAAGGAGATGCCCGACCAGCCCGGTGGGCTCCTGGACACGGTGGCCCGGCCACTGGCCAGGGCGGGCATCAACCTGGAGTACTTCTACGCCTTCATCGACCCCACGCCGGGGACGGCCAGCATAGTGCTGAAGGTGAGCGACCCGGACAGGGCCGAGAAGGCCATGGGCCAGTAGCGGCCGGCCCTGCATGCCCCATCGCTCGAGGTGGGGTGAGAGCCGTAGAAAGCGAGTTGAGCTTGAGCCCGGAAAGCGGCAGATACCTGGCGGTCGACCTTGCGGCCCGGAAGTCCGAGGTCCGGGAGGTCCCGGGGCGCTGGCTCAGGGACTACCTGGGCGGCCTGGGGCTGGCCACCCGGCTGTACCTGGAGTGCTCCGGGGCGGGCGCCGACGCCCTGGGCCCGGACAACCCCATCGTCTTCGCCTGCGGCCCGCTCTCCGGCACCATGGCCCCGGCCTCCGCCGGCCACGCCGTGGTCACCCGGTCGCCCGCCACCGGCTTCCTCTACGGCTCTTTGTCCTTTGGGCTGTGGTCACTGGCCCTGGCCAGGACCGGCTGCGACGCCGTGGTCATCACCGGCGCCGCCGCCTCGCCCGTGTACCTGCTCATCGATGATAGCCGGGTGCACTTCCGGCAGGCAGGGCCCCTGACGGGGCAGGGATGCCCGCAGACGGCGGCCGCCATCAGGCGCCAGTCCGGAGACAGCCGGGTCCAGGTGGCCTGCATCGGCCCGGCGGGCGAGTCCCGGGCCCGCCTGGCCACCATCAGCGATGGCTACCGCCTTCCCCACCGGGGCGGGGCGGGGGCCGTAATGGGGGCCAAGAACCTCAAGGCCATCGTCGTCCGCGGCACCCGGCCGGCGGCGGTGGCGGACATCGACGCCATGCGGGAGTACGCCCTGGAACTGGCTGCCGGGCTGCGCCGCCGGGCAGCCGAGGGCGGCGGGCTCGCGCCCGGGGCATGCCTGCTCCCCGGCGGTGGCGGATGCCATGTGCCGGCGAGAAACTACCGGCAGTCCATCCCCGGCGGAGTGGCCAGCCTGGCCGCGGAATGCACCGCGCAGGGGCGCCTGATCAGGGCCATCGCCTGCCCGGCCTGCCCCGTCGCCTGCCAGCACGTCTACCGGCTGACGGATGACCCGCGCTCCGACGAGCAGGCGGTGCTGGACGACGATTCTCTGGCCGCGCTGGGCCCGCTGTGCGGGGTGTTCCACCTGCCGGTCATCCTCAAGGCCGTCGAACTCTGCCAGTTCTACGGCCTGGACCCCGTGAGCACCGGGGCGGCCGTCGCCTGGGCCATGGAGTGCTTCGAGCAGGGCATGGTCTCCAGCAAGGACACTCAGGGCCTGGACCTCTCCTTCGGGAGCGCCGACGGGCTGGTGGAGACGGTGCGCCTCATGGGGCGGCGGGCCGGCATCGGCGGCATGCTGGCCGACGGCGTGCGCAGCGCCTCGAACGCGCTCGGCCAGGGCTCCGGGGACTGGGCCATGCATGTCCGGGGGCTGGAGATGGTCGTTTGCGATCCCCGCACACAGCCGGGCCTGGCACTGCGCCTGGCAGCCGGCCTGCGGCCGCTGACCATCGGCGACACCGACGAAGGCCCGCGGCCGGACATCAGGGCCCGGGAGGACCTCGCGGGCGGCGGCGACTGCCTGGCCGTCTGCCCCCGCGCGCGCCGGTATTTCCAGGACTTCCCGGCGCAGGCCGCCCGGATGTACACGCTGGCCACCGGCATGCCCCTGGGCCCGGCCGAGCTCAGGCTGGCCGGCGAGAGGGCCAACACCCTGACCAGGGCCATCGACATCCGCGATGGCCGGCTGCCGGCTGACGACCGGCTGCCGCCGCGCCTGCTCCGTGAGCCGCCGGACACCGGGGAGGCGGCGGGGGCGGTAGTCTCCGAGAAGGGCCTGGCGGCCGCCCTGGACGGCTACTACCGGGAGCGCGGCTGGGGCCCGGACGGAAGCCCGCCGGGCGAGGAGCTCGCGACGCTCGGCATGGACGATGTGCGCCAGAAGCTGAAAGGAAACGGGCATGGAGCGCCGCCACATACTGTGTGACAGGGACAAGTGCACCGGCTGCATGATCTGCGAGTTCGCCTGCTCGGCGGCGAGGGAGGGGCGGTTCGATCTGGAGCTGTCCCGGATCAGGGTGCTCCGGGCCACGCCCACGCTCATCGATGCGGTGGCCTGCCGTTTCTGCCGCCACACCCCCTGCGTCACGGAGTGCCCCCGGGGCGCCCTGGGCATCGATGAGGCCTCGTGGACCCTGGCCCTGGACAAGGCCCGCTGCGCCGGCTGCGGCTGGTGCCTGGAGGCCTGCCCCTTCGGGGCCATAGGGATGGACGAGAGCACCAAGACCATCATCGTCTGCGATCTGTGCCAGGACCTGGACCAGCCCCAGTGCATCCGGGCCTGCCCCCAGCAGGCGCTCAGCCTCCACGTGCCCGGCGCGGCGTCGGGCCGCTAGCTAGCCGCCCCGGGCGCCGGCCGCCTTCCGGGGCCGCTCCCCCGCGGCGCCGCCCCCGCATCAAGGCCGTCTCCCAACTGTGATCATCTCGTGACCTCTTCCTCGTGCGAGCAGACTGTTGCCGTCAAGCAAGACTTGACAGCCGGACACCCCCGGACCTATACTTCCGCACATGGAACCTTATGGCCGCAACACGTGACGTGATCCGGGAGGAGCCGCATCGGCCAGATGATCAGGCGCCCCTGTTCCTGCAGTGTCTCGCGGAGGTGCTCCGCGGAATCGCCCCCATGCCCCCCGAGGTGATGGTCCGCCTGGGGCAGGCCCTTAAGGATATCATGGCCGACCCTCACACTCAGCCGGCAGCCGAGCCGCCCAATTTCTATCGCATGGCCATATTGCTGACCCAGGACCCCCGGCCAACCATGGGCGAGCTCAGCGAGTACCTCTCCCTCCCCGTGTCCACTGTGAGCCGCCTGGTAAGCCAGCTGGAGGAGCGCGGATACGTGGAGAGGCTGCCCGACCCGGCGGACGGCAGGGTGGTGCGGGTGGCCATGACCAATGGGGCCACGGAGCTCTACGAGGCCTTCGGCAGCCGTGCGGCCCGCAATGCACAGAAGGTCCTGGGCTGCCTCACGCCGGAGGAGCGGACCATCTTGCTCATCCTGCTGGTCAAGCTGGCCTCCAATCTGGACCAGGAGACGGCATGATCCCCGCCACCCGCCATGAACTGTTTCCAGGGGCGGAAATACCCGCCAGGCGACTGAAAGGAGCATTCGATGTGGCATCTGACTAGGGCGGCCCTGCACAACCGGCTGGTGACCCTGGGCATCGTGGTGGTCCTGGTGGGCCTCTCTATGTGGGCCCTCCTGGGCCTCCAGCAGGAACTGATACCGGACATCGAGCTGCCGTATATCACGGTGCTGACCGTCTACCCCCAGGAGCCGGCGGACGTGGTGGCGGCTGAAGTCAGCACGCCGCTGGAGCAGGCAATATGGGAGCGCTGGGGAGGAAAGGGCCTGAAGCACCTGTACTCCACCTCGGCGGAGAGCATGTCCATGATCATGGCGGAGTTCGAGTTCGGCACCGGGATGGACCAGGTCTCCGACTCCTTCGAGATGCTGATCCGCCAGGCGGATCTGCCGCCGAAGGTGGCGGGGGCGGTGGAGCTGGTCCCTGATCTGAAGGAGAACCCCTCGGTCATCCCCATCAACATCGCGGGCATCATGCCCCTGGTGGTCTTCAGCCTTAGCGGCGATGCCACCCCCGCGGAGCTCAAGGCCGTGGCCGAGGCGGACATCGTCCCGGCCCTCTCCGAGATCGAGGGCGTCCTCAGCGTGGACACGGCCGGTGGCGAGAACGACCGGGTCATCATTACCCTTGACCCGGAGGAGATGGACCGGCACGGCCTGTCCGCATCGCGGATAATCGGCGCGCTCCCGCCCGAGTACCAGGCCGCGAGCCGAGAATCCCTGGCGGCCCAGGTCGCGGGCACGCCGCTGGGGATGGACAACGTGACCCTGGGCACCATGGCCACGGTGGACCTGGGACCAACGTCCGCCATCACCCGGACCAACGGCAAGCCCAGCCTGACGATAAGCGTCTACCAGGCCAAGGGGGCCAACACGGTCAGCACGGCCAATGCCGTGGTCGACAGGGCCAACCAGCTGGCTGCGGGCCTCGGCGGCGGGCTGGAGATGGGCACCGTCATGGACCAGTCCGAGTTCATTGAGAAGAGCATCCACACGCTGGTGGAGAAGGCGCTGATCGGCGGCGCCCTGGCCGTGGTCATCGTCTTCCTGTTCCTGATGGCAGTGCGCGCCTCGCTGGTGACGGCCATCTCCATCCCCATCAGCGTGCTCCTCGGCTTCGGGGCCATGTACGTGTTCAACCTCACCATCAATATCCTGACCCTTTCCGCCATGTCCATCGCCGTGGGCCGCCTCATCGACGACAGCATCGTCATCGTGGAGGTCATCTACCGCCGCCTCCAGAGCGGTGAGTCCTTCAGAGAGGCGGCCATCGGCGGGGCCAAAGAGGTGGCCACGCCGATCACGGCGGCCACCCTGGCCACGGTGGCCATCTTCCTGCCCCTGGCCTTCGTTGGCGGCATAGTGGGCGAGCTCTTCGTGCCCTTCGCCCTGACGGTGACCTTCGCCATGCTGGCCTCGCTGCTGGTGGCGCTGATGGTAGTGCCGGCGCTGTCCAACTTCCTGGTGGGCGGGAGGGCCAAGCCCAGGACGAAGGATTCCTGGTATGAGAAGGCCTACGTCCCGGTGCTCAAATGGTCCCTGGGGCACCGCGCCATCACGCTGGTGATCGCCACGGCGCTGTTCCTGGGCAGCCTGGGGCTGCTGGCCGTTATCGGCACCTCGTTCATGTCCGGCATGAGCGAGGAGACCGTCACCGTGGAGGTCCAGATGCCTCCGGGGACCGACATCGGGGCCACCAGCGACGTGGCCGCCGGGGTCGAGGCCATCCTGGCCGGGTACGACCAGGTGAAGACGTACTACTCCACCGTGGGCACCTCCACCTCCCTGATGGGGGCCATGAGCGCCGCCTCGGGCGGCGGCTCCAATACCGCCCAGATCACCGCGTATCTCAAGCCCGGGACGGATGTAGACCGGACGGCCGAGTCCCTGCGCGCCGATTGCCAGGGCCTTCCGGGAGGCGATGGGATAGTGGTCTCCACCTCGATGGGGGCCGATATTGGCTTCTCCGGCGTGGAGATCTCGATCCAGGGAGACGATCCCGAGGCCATTGCCGCGACGGCCAAGGAGCTCTTTGACGCGCTCCAGGAAGTGGACGGCGTGGCCAACCTGGCCAGCGAACTGACCATGATGGTGCCCAAGCTGGATATCCGGGCCAACCAGCAGAAGATATTCGACCTGGGTCTCTCCGCCGAGCAAATAGGGCTGCTGACCCAGGAGTACTACCTGCTGACGAACGGCGGCGATCTGCCCGGCCACCAGGCCGTGGCCGCCGGGGTGGGCTACGGCCTCCACATGGACAGCGTGGCCGCCCGGCTGACCACCGTCGAGCAGGCGGGCGCCCTCCCCATCGGCTGGCCGCCCCGGCCCCTGGCGGAGGTGGCCGATGTGGCCCTGGTGCAGGTGCCCACCCACATCAGCCACACCGACCTGAAACTCTCGGGGACCATCAGCGGCGCCATAACGAAGAAGGATGTGGGCGCGGTCAACGCCGCGGTGGAGGGGAAGATCGCCAGCCTGTCACCGCACGAGGGCGTCGAGGTCAAGATCGCCGGCATCACCGAGATCATGAACGAGTCCCTCGGCCGCCTGAGCTATGCCATCCTGGCGGCCGTCTTCGTCTCCTTCCTGGTGGTGGCCATCACCCTGCGGTCCGTGCTCAACCCCCTGATCATCATGGTCAGCCTGCCCCTGGCGATCATCGGGGCCTCCCTGGGGCTGCTCCTCGGCGGCTACACGCTGGGCGTATCGGGAATGATGGGCATGCTGATGCTGGTGGGCATCGTGCTGACCAACGCCATCGTCCTCATCGCCGTAGTAGAGCAGCTGCGCCAGAAGGGTCTGAGCACCTACGACGCGCTCATCCAGGGGGGGAAGACCAGGCTGCGCCCCATCCTGATGACGGCGCTGACCACCATCTTCGCCATGGTCCCGCTGGCCCTGGGGGTGGAGTCGGGAACGGTCATCGCCGGAGAGCTGGCGGTGGTGGTCATCGGAGGCATGTTCAGCTCCACGCTGCTCACCCTGGTGGTGATACCGGTGCTCTACAGCCTCAGCGACCGCCTGCGGCGGCACCCGGCGCCGGTGAAGGTGGCCCCGGACGATGCCGGGTCAGGGGGACCAGCCGGATCGTAGGCTGCCGGAAGGTCCGGCCACGTCACGGGCCTCCAGCACGGCCGGCTAGGGAACGGGCCGGCGGCTCTGCCGCTGGCAGTAGCCCAGGTACCGGCTGATGGCCCGGGCCGCCCGGTAGACGGAGGGGTAGAAGGCCACCCTGCGCTCCGCGCAGGCCTGGCGCGTTTCCGTCAGGGACTGCAGGCCGATGTCGCTCTCCACGCCGTGCACGATCACCGCCTTGGGCTTGGTCAGGCCCTTGAAGGTCTCCAGCGTGTGCAGCCTCATCATGCTTATGTACTGGAGGATGGTCTGGCTCTGCAGGGCCTCTATGTCCGGGGCGATCTGCCACAGCAGCATGTCAGCCTCGTCCCAGGCGTCGAGCCGGCGCATCATGTCGGTGAAGTCGCGCGCGTAGTGGCCCGGGTCCACCGGGTTCCGGAGCATGGTGCCGGCGGTGGTCAGCGAGCCGGCCAGCTCCGCCCTCAGCTTCTCCGGGATGGGGGGCAGGACCAGCCCGCCCGCCTCGCACTCATCCGATGCCCGCACCCCGGCCCCGCCACCCACGCCGAACAGCACCGCCCGGGGCCCCGCGGGGAGAGCGAAGAAGGCGAAGGTGGTCATGAGGTCCGCCATCTGCTCGAAGTCCTCCACCCGGATGGCGCCCGTCTGCCGGAGCATGCTGTTCCAGATCGAGTCGTCGCCGGCCAGGGCCCCTGTGTGAGTGCTCGCCCCCCGCCTGCCCGCCTCGGTGTTGCCCTTCTTGATGATAATCGTCGGCTTGCGGGCCGCCGCCTTCGCCAGCACTCTGGCCAGGCCCGGCCCGTCCTTCGCCCCCTCCAGGTAGGCCCCGATGATCTCCGTGTCGGGATCGTCCGCCAGGTAGTCCAGGAGGTCGATCTCGTCCACGTCGCTGGCATTGCCGTAGCTGACCACCTTGCTGAACCGCACCCCCCGCGCGCCTGCCGCCCGCACCAGCAGCAGCGTGTAGCTCCCGCTCTGGGAGATGAAGGCCACATTCCCCGGCTCCCTGGGGAAGTCGGGGCCGTAGGTCATGCCCATCTTCGGGTGGTAGACCCCCATGCAGTTGGGGCCGATCAGGCGGACGCCGCCGGCCCGGGCCAGCCTCACCAGCTCGGCCTGCAGCTCGCCCTCCCGGGCGAGGCCGGTCTCGGCGAAGCCGGCCGTATACAGATGGAGGCCCCTGACGCCCTTGGCCGCGCAGTCCCGCACCAGCCCGGGGGTGGCGTGCGCGGGTATGATGCAGATCACGTAGTCCAGCGGGCCGGGGATGTCCCGCACGCTGCGGTAGACCTTCAGGCCGCGCACGCTGTCTCCCCTGGTATTGACGGGATAGACGCGGCCGGGGTAGCCCCACTCGATCAGCGTGTACATGAAGATCTGGGTGTGGGCGTTGAACGATGCGCCTGTGGGGGCGCCCGGCGCCGCCACAGGGCTGTCCGTGGCGCCGACCACCGCGATGGAAGCGGGGTTGAAGATAGCGTCGAGCGACATTCTCTCGCTCTAGATTGTACGCGCCCGCCGCAGCGCCTGGCAAGCAAAGGCCGCCCCCGACGGCCGGCCGGCGAGGCCGGCAATCCGGGTCGCCTGCCGACGGCAGCCCGGGTTGAACAGTCCCCGCCCCGCATGCTACAGTCTCTACAGCGCCCTCTATCCCGCTGCGGCGCAGGGAGGCCCGTAGAAGTGCAATACATCGTCACGCTGGGCAGCACCATCGAAGTCATCAAGAAGACCTACTTCGCCAACGAAGGCGACTACTACGAGAAGTCATACTGGCCCCTGCTCAAGGAAAGGTTCCCCGCCTGCGAGGACTTCTGGAGGCACTTCGTGGTGCCCATCACCAGGAGAATGGAGGCCAATGTCACCGACCAGCGCCAGAGGACCCTGCCCAGGAAGCACGTCTCCGAGGACCTGGTGGACCTGGCCTCGCTCCACTACTCCATGTTCATGCACCTGGTCTGCGCCTATGACCACATGATGAGCCCCAAGCTGGGGTCCTTCGAGGACTTCTACGTCCACCTGGCCGCAGCCTGCGACCTGGCGGAGGACTTCCTGGTGGGGCTGTACCTGGTCATCCTGGAGAGCGTCGGCGGCAGGGCCAATGTCTCCCTGCTGGCCAGGCGCGAGGACTCCCAGTTGCCGGCGGAAGACCCGGGAGACGCCGGCCCCGGCAAGCCCGCTCCCGCCCCGGAGCCCTCCGGCGGCAGGCAGGGCCTGCTGGACGACTACTTCGGCGCATCGGAGGAATGGAAGCAGTACAAGTACCAGTCCCGCAGGGTCCGGGAGTACCGGGATGCCATACTGCGAAACATCCAGATCGGCCGCGTGGTGTTCGCCGGGGACATGGCCCTGGTGCCCCGAAAGGAGCACATCCAGGACTACCGGAGGTGGCCCGCCGTGCACCTGGCCGCCGAAGACCCGGGGCGCCTGCAGAGTCATTTCATCGTCATGAAAGAGCAGATGATGCAGGACATCGAGACCGTGGAAGCCCTGCTCAACAAGCTGTGGCAACGGCCGACGGCCGACATGAAGTGGCTGTTCTTCGATGACAAGAACGCCATCGTCCTGGGGAAGTTCCAGATCACCCCCACCTAGCCCGGCAGCCAGGCGGCTTCGGGCCGCAGGCAACCGGCCGGCGCGCCGGACAGGACCGCCCTCTGCACCGCTTGGTCTTCAGCGCGCCAGCGTGCTATCATCTTTCTTGTGGAGCAGCGCGCATGATCATCGAGATGGTGACCCGGGCCAGGCAGGCCGAGGTCGACGCCGTGGTGGAGCGCGCCCGGTCCCTGAAGCTGGATGTCCAGCTGAACCTGGGAACGGACAAGACCGTGGTGGCCATCCTCGGCAGCAACACCGGGCAGCTGTCCACCGACATCTTCGCCGTGCTGCCCGGCGTGGAGCGGGTCTCCCGCATCATGCGGCCCTACAAGCTGGCCTCCCGGGAGTTCAAGAAGAAGGACAGCGTCGTCTCCGTCAACGGGGTCGATATCGGAGACAAGCGGGTGGTGGTGATGGCCGGCCCCTGCGCCGTGGAGAGCGAGCAGCAGCTCCTGGACGCCGCACAGGCCATCAAGAAGGCCGGGGCCACCGTGCTGCGCGGCGGCGCCTTCAAGCCCAGGACCTCGCCCTTCAGCTTCCACGGCCTGGAGAAGGCGGGGCTGGACCTCCTGTCCCGCGCCAGGGAGCAGACGGGGCTGCCTATCGTCACCGAGGTGGTCGAGCCCCGGGCCGTCACCGTGGTGGCCAGGTGCGCCGACATCCTGCAGGTGGGCGCCCGCAACATGCAGAACTACGCCCTGCTGACCAGGATCGGCAAGAGCCGGCACCCGGTGATCCTGAAGAGGGGCTTCTCCTGCACCGTCACCGAGTGGCTGACCGCCGCCGACTACCTGCTGGCAGAGGGAAACAGCCAGGTCATTCTCTGCGAGCGGGGGATCAGGACCTTCGAGGACAGCACCCGGTTCTCGCTGGACATCTGCTCCATACCGGTGGTCAAGAGGGCCACCCACCTGCCGGTGGTCGTGGACCCCAGCCACGCCGCGGGGCACTTCCACTATGTCCCCGCGCTGGCCAAGGCCGCGGTGGCCGCCGGCGCCGACGGGCTGCTGATCGAGGTGCACCCGAACCCGAAGGAGGCCCTGGTGGACGGCCTCCAGTCCCTGACCCCTTCGGATTTTGCCCGGCTCATGAGGGAGCTCAGGCCGGTGGCCGAGGCCGTGGGGCGCTCGCTCTAGCCTGGCGCAGCCTGCCAGGAGCCGCCATGAGGTTCTGCTTTTAGGCCATGGAGACCACCGCCCCTTCGACACTGCCCGCCTTCCTGCCATGGGTCCTGGGCCTGTCGGCCAGCGGTGTCATGATGCCCGGACCGGTGACCGCGGTGGTCATTTCCAAGGGGGCCCAGAGCAAGTGGGCCGGCCTCATGATGGCCGTGGGCCATGCCGTGGTGGAATGGCCCCTGATGGCCATCATCTACTTCGGCGTTTCCGCCTTCCTCAAGAGCGACGGGGTGCAGATCGGCCTGGGCCTGGCCGGGGGGCTGCTGCTGATGTGGCTGTCCGTGGGGCTACTGAAGGCCGAGCCGCTGGCCATGGACACCAGGTACGAGGGCGCGCACAGGAACGCCATAGTGGCCGGCATCGTCACCAGCACCGCCAGCCCCTACTTCTTCCTCTGGTGGGCGACGGTGGGAGTCACCATTGTCACCGGGGCCAAAGCCTTTGGCGGGGGATGGATGGTAGTCACCGGCGGCATCCACTGGCTCTTCGACGCCGCCTGGTTGCTGTTCATCAGCTTCTTCGTGTTCTTCCTGAGGCGCTTCCTGACGCCCGCCGTGCAGCGGGCCATATCCGTGGTGTGCGGCCTCACCCTGGTGGGGTTCGGCGCCTACTTCATCTACCGGGCCATTGAGCTGTGGATATGAGCTAGAGCTCGACCAGCTTGGCGCTGTAGATGTCCGGGATGGCCAGGACCTGCTCGATCTGGGCCTGGTTCAAGGGCTCGTCCAGTTCCAGCACCATCAACGCCTGGCCGCGCGGCTGCAGCCGGGCCAGCTGCATGGAGCTGACGTTGATGTCGGCGTTGCCGGTCACGGTGCCCACCGCCCCGACAAGCCCTGGGCGGTCGCGGTGATCGCTGAACAGGAAGTAGCCACCCTTGGGCACGATGTCGATCCAGTACTCGTTGACCCTGACGATGTGCACCTCCCCGCGCAGCATGGTGCCCGCGGAGGTGGTGATTCCGGCCGTGGTGGTGACCGCCACGGTGATCAGGCTGGTGTAGTTCTCGCAGGCGGTGGCCTTGTGCTCGGCCACCCGGAGCCCCCGCCGCGTGGCCACCAGGGCGGCGTTGACTACGTTGATGCGCTCCTCGCTTATCTCCTGCAGCAGCCCGCCGATGACAGCCGCCTTCAGGGCCGTGAGGTCGTACCGGGCGATCTCGCCCTCGTACCCGATGTCGATGCTGGTCATCTGCCCCTCAGCCATCTGAGCAATGATCCGGCCCACGGCGGAGGCCACCTTCAGGAAGGGCCCCAGTATGGGCATCATCTCGGCCGAGATAAGCGGCGCGTTGACCGCCCAGCGCACCGGCTGCCCGTTGAGGACCAACACGATCTGCTCGGCGGCATCGATGGCCACGTGGGCCTGCGCCTCATGGGTCGAGGCCCCCAGGTGCGGAGTGACGATGACCCTCTCGTTCCTCAGCAGGGGCAGGTCCCTGGGCGGCTCCTGGGCGAAGACGTCCAGGGCTGCCCCGGCCACCCGGCCCTCTCTGAGGGCCTGGTCCAGGGCCTGCTCATCGATCAGGCCGCCGCGGGCGCAGTTGATGATCCTCACACCGGGCTTCATCATGGCCAGCTCCCTGGACCCTATCATGTTCCGGGACTGCGGGGTCAGCGGCACGTGCAGGGTGATGAAATCCGCCTCCCTGAAGATCTCCTCCAGGGTCACCAGCTCCACATGGAGGTTGCCGGCGTGCTGGGGCGAGACGTACGGGTCGAAGCCCAGGATCCTCATGTGGAACCCCTGCACCCGGCGCGCCACCTCCGACCCGACGTGGCCCAGCCCCACGATCCCCAGCGTCTTGTTCTGCACCTCCACGCCCACGAAGCTCTGCCGCTTCCAGGCGCCATCCCTCAGGCTCTCATGGGCCTGGGGTATGTTCCGGGCCAGGGCCATCATCAGGGCGATGGCGTGCTCTGCCGCCGCCATGGTGTTGGCCGCAGGGGCATTGACCACCACGATCCCTTTCTGGGTGGCCGCCTCCACGTCGATGTTGTCGATCCCCACGCCGGCGCGGGCGATGACCTGCAGCCTGCGGCCGGCCTCAATGATGCCGGCCGTGACCTTGGTCTCGCTGCGCACCAGCAGACCTTCATATTCGCCGATGATGGCCGCCAGGTCCCCCGGCGAGAGGCCGGTCTTCACGTCCACTTCGGCGTGCTTTCTGAGGATCTCCACCCCCTCGGGGGCAACGGGATCGGCAACCAGCACCTTCATAATGACCCTACCTCTCCCGGCTCTCTCCGGCATGGCCCCCCGGGCCCCGTCAGCCCCGGGCTCCCGGGCCGGCCGCCCCGGGGGCGTTCGACTCCGCGGGCCTACGCCTTCGCTGCCGGCAGCGCCTTCTCCAGAGCCGCGATAACCACGTTCATATCGTCCTCGCCCACCCACCCCAGGTGCCCTATGCGGAAGATCCTCCCCTCCAGCTTGGCCTGGCCTCCGGAGAGCACCACCCGGTGCTCCTCCCGCAGGACCTGCAGGAGCTTCTTCCCGTCCACCCCGGGGGGCACGTTGATGGCGGTCACGGTGTTGGAGGCATGCGACTCCCGGGCGAAGAGGGACAGCCCCAGAGACTTCGCCCCCTCCCGGGCCACCCGGGCCACCCGGGCGTGACGGGCGAACACGTTCTGCAGGCCCTCCCTCTCTATCAGGTCCAGGCCGACATCCAGCGCATACAGCGTGGAGACGGCCGGCGTCCAGGGCGTCTGCCCCTTCTCCTCAAATATCTTCCTGGCACGCCCCAGGTCCAGGTAGAACCGCGGCATCCTGGCCTTCTCGTTGGCCTCCCAGGCCCGCCGGCTCATGCTCACCATGGCCATGCCGGGAGGAGTCATCCAGCCCTTCTGCGACCCGGTCACCACCACGTCGCAGCCCCAGGCATCCACCAGGAGGTTGATGGAGCCGACGCTGCTGACGCCGTCGACCAGGACCAGCTTGTCGAACTCCCGGGCCACCGCGGCGATCGCCTTCAGATCGTTGGTGACCCCGGTCGACGTCTCGTTGTGGGTCACCAGCACCGCCTTGATGCCCGCATCATCCTTGAGCGCCGCCCTCACGGCATCGGGATCGGCCGGGACACCCCAGTCGAAGGCCAGCCTGCTGACGTCCGCGCCGTATGTCCGGGCGATATCGGCGAAGCGGTCGCCGAAGGCTCCGATGGAGACGGCCAGCACCCTGTCACCGGGAGACAGCGTGTTGACCACCGCCGCCTCCAGGCCACCCGTGCCGGAGGCCGACAGGATGAGCACGTCATTCTCCGTCTGGAAGCAGCGCTTCAGCTGCCCGGTCACCTTGCGGATGATGACGCTGAACTCCTTGCCCCGGTGATTGATCATCTGCCGGGACTGCGCGCGAAGCACCTCTTCTGGGCAGGGGGTGGGTCCCGGAATGCGCAGTTGCATGCTATGCCTCCATCTTCCAGCCTAAATGACGAAGCAGGCCATTGGCCTGCCTCCTCTTTCTGACACAAGAAGACCGGCCACGGGCTCTAGCCGGTACCGGCGCCAGCGTTCATGCCTATCATTATACGACAGTATTCTTCGGTATGCGATGTGGCCGCCTGTGAACAGCAGCACCGCCGCTGGACCCTGGACTGGCCAGCCTCGTGACGCTCCGGGTAGCCAGATCGACGCCCTGGATCAAGCCATCCTCCCTGCAGAATACGATGCTCTTGCCATCTGGAGACCAGCCGGCGGTCTGGCTCGAAATCCCCCGTCAGACCCGTCACCCGGCTGCGGTCGGCTGCGGAGGATCCATCAGGCTCACCCTGCGCCATCCACGCTTCCCGGCCCTGATGACGGTCCCGTCGGTCACTTCCCAATCGTTTCCGGTGACCGTATGTCCGTCTATGTCAACGGAGCCCTGGGCGATGAGCTGCCTGGCTGCGCTCCCGCTCGAAGCCAAGCCGGCTTCCACCAGAAGAGCCGGGCCGGAGACCAGCACCGTGCCGGCCCTGGCATCCACCCTGGCCTTCACCGCCTTCACCGGCCTGATCTCCGGTATGCTCTCGGGGAGCTCCTTCTTCTGCACCTCGCGGGCGAAGCGCTCATCGGCCTGCCGCGCCTGCGCGGCGTCGTGGAACTGGGTCACGATATCGAGCGCCAGGCGCTTCTTCAGGGCCATGGGGTTTACCGCCTGAGCGCCCAGCTGCCCGGCCATCTCATCCAGCTCGAGGTCAGGCACATCCGTCAGCAGCTCGAAGTAGAGCATGATCAGGTTGTCCGGGATGGACATCACCTTGCCGTACATGTCATAGGGCGGCTCGTCCACGGCGATGTAGTTGCCCAGGCTCTTGCTCATCTTCTGCACGCCGTCGGTGCCCACCAGGAGGGGCATCAGGAACACCTGTTGCTGGCGCTGTCCCATCATGCCCTGCAGCTCCCGGCCCACCAGGCAGTTGAACTTCTGGTCCATCCCCCCGAACTCCACGTCGGCCCGGATGGCCACGGAGTCATAGGCCTGGAGCAGGGGATAGAGCAGCTCCGTGATGGCTATGGGCTGGCCGCCGGCATAGCGCCTGGCGAAGTCCTCGCGGGCCAGAAACTGGGCAACGGTGAACTTGCTGGTGAGCTTGATTATGTCAGCCAGGTCGAACTTGCCGAACCACTCGCTCTGCAGCCTGACCTCGGTCCGGCCCTTGTCCACCACCTTGAAGAACTGCTCCATGTAGGTCTCGGCGTTGCGCCTGACCTCCTCCGCGGTCAGCATGGGGCGGGTGATGGACTGGCCGCTGGGATCGCCGATCTGGGCGGTCCAGTCCCCCACGATAAGCACCACCTGGTGGCCCATCTCCTGGAACTCGCGCAGCTTGCGCAGGCCGACAACATGCCCCAGGTGGATGTCGGGGCGGCTGGGATCGAAGCCCTGCTTCAGGCGCAGCGGCCTTCCGGATTCCAGGAGCCGGACCATCTCCTGCTCGATGATGACCTCCGCCACGCCCCGCCTGAGCAGCGAACCCGGGGTCCCGGGTGTCACCGCGACACCTCCCTGAGCATGGAGCGGGCCTTCTCCACATCCCGGCCCATCTGGGCCTTGAGCTCCTCTGCCGACGAGAAGCGCTTCTCGTCCCGCAGGCGGTCCACCAGCTCCACCCGGAGCACCTCGCCATATATCTGGCCCCTGAAGCCGATGAGGTACACCTCCACCGTGCGCCGGCTCTCCCCAAAGGTCGGCCGCTTGCCGATGTTGGTCACCGACGGGAGGGCCTGCCCTCCCAGGTAGGCCCTGGTGACATACACGCCGTCTTCAGGCAGCGCCTGGCCCCTGGTGAAAGACAGGTTGGCCGTGGGGAAGCCCAGCTGCTTGCCCCGCTCGTCCCCGTGGACCACCCGCCCGTGCAGCACCAGCGGCCTCCCCAGCAGGCGCGTCACCTTCTTCACATCCCCGCTGGAAAGCGCCCCGCGAATGGCCGTGCTGCTCACCACCTCGCCGTCTATCAGCTGCGGCGCGAACACCTCCACCCAGAAGCCCATCTCCTTGCCAATCTGGCGCAGGGCCACGGGGCCGCCCTCCCGGCCCTTCCCCAGGGCGAAATCGGCGCCGATGACCAGCCCCTCCATCCTGAGGTACTTCCTCAGCAGGGCGACGAATTCCCGGGCCGGCACCCCGGCCAGCTCCAGGTTGAAGGAAAGCGGCACCACCAGGTCGATGCCCATCTCTTTGATGAGCCTGATCCTTTCGTCCAGGGGGACCAGCCGGTACAGGGGCACCCGGGGCGAGATGACATGCTGCGGGTGGCCGCGGAAGGTGACCACCCCCGGCAGGCGGTCCTCCGCCAGCGCCCGCCTCTTGAGGTACTCCATCAGGCGCTGGTGGCCGACATGGACTCCGTCGAAGACGCCGATCGTGAGCACGGTGTCGCGCTCCTGCGCGACCTCCCGGAGCTCCTCCTCGAGCTTCATGCGCCCTTCTACCTGCCTCCGGCAATGGTCCGCCCCACCGCCTCCGCCACCGGGGCCACCTTCTTCATGAGGTCCTCGAAGTGCTCGAAGGTGAGTGACTGCGCGCCGTCCTTGAGCGCCGTGTCGGGGGTGGGGTGGACCTCGATCATCAGCCCGTCGGCCCCCGCCGCCACCGAGGCCATGGCCAGCGGCATGACCAGGTTCCACTTCCCGGTGCCGTGGCTGGGATCGGCGATGATGGGCAGGTGGGTCTCCCTGTGCACGATGGGGATGGCGCTGACATCCATGGTGTTGCGGGTGTAAGTCTCGAAGGTCCTGATGCCCCTCTCGCAGAGTATCACCTCGCGGTTGCCCTGCGCCAGGACGTACTCCGCCGCCAGCAGCCACTCCTGGATGGTTGCCGAGAGGCCCCTCTTGAGCATGACCGGCTTCCCGGACTGCCCCACCTCGTCCAGGAGAACGAAGTTCTGCATGTTGCGGGCGCCGACCTGGAGGATATCGGCGTACTTGACCACCAGGCCCACGTCCTGAGGGGTGAGCACCTCGGTGATGAGCGGCAGGTCGCACTCCCGTTTGGCCTCCGCCAGCAGCTTCAGCCCTTCCTCGCCCAGCCCGCGGAACGAATAGGGAGAGGTGCTGGGCTTGAAGGCCCCGCCCCGCAGTATCCTGGCTCCCGCGGCCTTCACCGCCCGCGCCGTGCTCATCACCTGCTCGGGCAACTCGGCGGCGCAGGGGCCGGCCATCACCACCACCTCGCGGCCGCCTATCTTCACGCCTCCCACGTCGATCACCGTGTCCTGCGGGTCGAACTCCCGGCTGGAGAGCTTGAACGGCTTGGAGATAGGGACCACTTCCTCCACCCCGGCCATCAGCTCCAGCCTCTCGCGCAGGTCGGGTATGGTGGAGATGACGCCCACGACGCCGACGACGGTACGCTCCACGCCAGCGGAAAGGTGGCCCTGGAGCCCCAGGCTGTGCAGCCGCTCCATGAGGAGGTTGACGTCCCTGTCCGGCGAGCCGGCCTTCATCACCACTATCATGTCGCCCCTCCCCGGCCCGGCGGCGGCGTTCTCAGCACCTCGGCCCCGTTCATGTACACGTGCCTGATGTCCTCCGCCCCCTTCTGGGTATTGATGAGGACCATTATGCGGATGCACCGCTCCAGGCTGCCGGGCACCGGGACCTCCTGGAAGCACATCAGCGCGGCGTCCGCCCAGCCCATCTGCCGAGCCGCCAGCGCGGGGAACTCCGCGTTGAGGTCGGCGGTGGTGCTGAAGAACATGCAGGCCACGGACTGATTGTCCACGTAGTTGGCCGCCAGCATCTTGCGCAGCAGCTCCCGGGTGGCGCTGAGGATCTCCTCCCGGGTGTTGCCCGCAGCCACGGTGGCTCCCCTGATCCCTCTACAGAACATCAACGGCACTCCGGACAAGACACTATTATGGCACACCCCACGCTCGGTGATCAATCGAGGTGGCGGGGCTGCCCGGCAGCCTGTCAAGGGGGCATGAGGAGCTCGGGAGGGCCGTTGCCGCGCTGCGCGAAGCTGGTCTGCTCAACTGAACGGGGCGGATACGGCGGGCGGTGCCACATAGCGTGTGTCGGACACCGCCCGCCGCAGGTTTGACAGTGAACGCGGCCAGATGCTAAATTTGAGATTGGTTTGGTGCACCCATATCCCTGTTTGTATCCACCATCTGAAGGAGGAAGTCGTTTATGGAGTTGATCGTCTGTGTAAAACAAGTCCCCGACCCGGAAGCACCCCCCGCCAGTTTCAAAGTCGATGCCGCCGCGAACAAGGTTATCCCCCCGCCTGGAGTCGCTCCTGTAGTCAGCACCTACGACGAGACCGCCGTGGAGGCTGCCCTCAGGGTCAAGGACGCCAAAGCGGGCAGCAAGGTAACCGTCGTCAGCCTGGGGAACAACCTGGTGAGGGATGTGGTCAAAAAGCCCCTGGCCATGGGCGCTGACCAGTTGATGCTCCTGGAAGACCCGGCCTACGAAGACGGCGACAGCTACTCCACCGCCGTGGCGCTGGCCGCCGCCATCAAGAAGATCGGCAAGTTCGACATCATCTTCTGCGGGCGGCAGGCCGCTGACTGGGACGCCGGCCAGGTGGGAATCGGCGTGGCCGAACTGCTGGGCCTGCCCTGTGTCACCCTGGCCAAGAAGATCACCATCCTCGATGACACCAAGGTGGAGGTCGAAAGGCTGGTAGCCGACGGCTTCGAGGTGGTCCAGGTCCCGCTGCCGTGCCTCCTTACGGTCACCAGCGAGCTGGGCGAGCCCCGCTACGCGCCGCTGAAGGGCATCATGAAGGCCGCCAAGATCCAGCCCACTATCTGGAAGCCGGCCGACATCGGACTGGAGCCCGACAAGATCGGCGCCAAGGGCCGGCTCACCAAGCTGCAGAAGCTCTTCCAGCCGGTCAAAGAAGGCAAGTGCGAGATCATCGAGGGCGAGAACGTGGCCGATGCTGCTGCCAAGCTGGCCGCCCGCCTGAGAGAGGCCAAGGTCCTGTAGGCAGGGGAGCTGCCGGACAGCGGAAAGGCCAGGAGGCTTTCGGGAATGCCCTGCGGAATGAACATGGATGACCTCATCGCCAGGCTGAAGGCCCGCGGGGAGCCTGGCACAACGGAGGCCGAGGAGATCCTGGAACAGATGCTCGCCGGCGGCAGCGATGGACCTGCCCAGGCTGAGGGACCGGACAAACTGACCTGAAAGACTGGTCCAGAGAGGATAACGACTTGAGGAGGAACGAATGGCTGACAACAAAGGCGTATTAGTTGTTGGAGATATCATCGAGGGCAAGCTGGCCGCCATCACCGCAGAGATGCTCGGGGCCGGCAAGAAGCTGGCCACCAAGCTGGGCGAGCCTCTCTGCGCTGCCCTGCTGGGCAGCGGCATCAAGGCCCTGGCCGCCGACGCCATCGCGGCCGGCGCCGAGAAGGTCTTTATAGTCGACGACGACAACTTGAAGGACTACCAGAGCGATGCCTATGTCATGGCCGTCGAGAGCGCGATCAAGCAGGCCAACCCCCGGATTGTCCTGATGGGCCAGGGCAACATGGGCCGCGACCTGGCGCCACGGCTGGCGTTCCGTTTCAACACCGCCGTCTCCATGGACTGCGTGGACCTGGACGTGGACGACAACAAGCACCTGGTGCAGACCAAGCCGGTCTACGGCGGCAACGCCCGGGCCATCTTCACCACGGAGGCCCTGCCTCAGATAGCCACCATCCGGGCCAAGGCCATGACCGCCCTGCCGCCGGACACCGCCAGGACGGGCGAGGTGATTGATGTGGCCTCCGGCATAGACCCGGCCAAGATCAAGACCAAGTTCGTCAAGAAGATCAAGGAAGAGGTGGCCGGGGTGAAGCTCGAGGACGCGCCGGCGGTCATCGCCGGCGGCCGCGGCGTCGGAGGCCCGGAAGGCTTCAAACAGCTCGAGGAACTGGCGAAGGTGCTCAAGGGCGCCGTAGGCGCCACCCGGCCTGCGGTGGACAACAACTGGTGCCCCGCCACCATCCAGATCGGCCTCACCGGCAAGATCGTGGCCCCCGAGCTCTACATCGCCATAGCGCTCTCCGGCTCCAGCCAGCACATGGCCGGCTGCTCCGGTTCCAAGACCATCGTAGCCATCAACAAGGACCCCGAATCCAACATCTTCCGGGAGGCGCGCTTCGGGATCGTCGCCGATTGGAAGCAGGCCCTTCCGCCCTTCACCGAGAAGGTCAAGGAGTTGCTGAAGGAGTAGCCGCAGACTACGGTGCGCCGTTCCAGGGGGCCATGCGCGAGCGTGGCCCCCTTCGTCTTCCCGGCCGCCCACAGGGCCTCTGGCGGCCCCTCTCCCCGGCCCCGGCCCCGCCGCTAGGCTTTCTCTTTGTCCTTCTCCGCCGACCGGGCCTCTATGATCTTCTGGGCCTGGAAAGAGGGCACCTCTTCGTAGTGGTCGGACTCCATGGCGTAGGTGCCGCGCCCCTGCGTCAGCGACCGCAGGTCCACCGCATACCTCTGGACCTCGGCCAGGGGGACCAGGGCGTCGATCACCTGGAGGCCGCCCTCCTGGATCATGCCCATCACCCGGGCCCGCTTGGTGTTGAGGTCGGAGATGATGTCCCCGGTGAAGGCCTCGGGCACCATGACCTTGAGCTTCATCACCGGCTCCAGCAGGACGGTCGAGCCCTGGGACATGGCTTTCTTCAGGGCCTGCGCCGCAGCGATCTTGAAGGAGATCTCCGAGGAGTCCACCGGGTGGGCGCTGCCGTCGTAGAGGGTGACCTTCATGTCCACCATGGGATAGCGGGCCAGCACGCCTTCGTTCTTCCCCTCCATGACGCCCTTCTCCACGGCCGGGATGTAGTTCTTGGGCACCGCGCCGCCTACGACCCGTTCGGCGAACTCAAAACCGCAGCCTCTCGGCAGAGGCTCCACCTCGATCAGCACGTGGCCGTACTGCCCGTGGCCGCCCGTCTGCTTCTTGTGCTTGTGCTCCGCCTGGACCATGGCCGTGACGGTTTCCCTATAGGGGACCTTGGGGACCTCCAGGTTCACTCCAACCCCGAACTTGCGCTGCATCCTCTCCGCCACAACGTCGACATGGGTGTCGCCCATGCCCATCAGGACGGTCTCGCCGGTGTCGGTGTCCTTGCGCACCCGCAGAGTAGGATCTTCCTCGGCCAGCCGCGGCAGCACCGTGCCCAGTTTGTCCACGTCGGTCTTGGTCTTGGGGTGCAGGGCCACGCTGTAGATGGGCTCCGGGAAGCTGATCGGCTCCAGCTTCACCGGCCGCTCCTTCACGGCCAGGGTGTCCCCGGTGACCGTGGCCGCCAGCTTGCCCACGGCCCCGATATCTCCAGCGATGACCTTCGACACCGCTTCCTGGTTCTTGCCCTTGAACGTGAACAGCTGCCCTATCCGCTCCATCTGCGCCCTGGAGCTGTTCCAGACCTGGGAGTTGCTGCTGATCGAGCCCGAGTACACCCGGAAGTGGGTCACCTTTCCCA
Organism: uncultured Dehalococcoidia bacterium; assembly: GCA_964492335.1. Taxonomy (GTDB): domain Bacteria; phylum Chloroflexota; class Dehalococcoidia; order UBA2247; family RBG-13-53-26; genus JAFGCL01. The sequence goes on from CAZBJX010000007.1 coordinate 62,618, forward strand.
CGTAGGGGTCGGCGCTGGTCATGAAGACCAGGGCGGCCAGCGGGGCGTCCTCATCAGCCCTTACGGGCTCCGCCTGCTGGGTGCCGGCGTTGGCGCCCTCCACGGCCGCCACCTCCCGGGGCGAAGGCAGGTACCGGCATATGGCATCCAGGAGATCGGCGGCGCCCGGGCCCTGCAGCGCCGAGCCGGCCAGGACCGGCACCAGCTTCCCGGACTTCACGCCCGCCACCAGCGCCCGGCTGAGCTCTTCGACGGCAATCTCCTGGCCGTCGAGATACTTCATGGTCAGATCATCATCCAGTTCCGCCACCGCCTCCACCAGCTTCTCCCGCAGGGCCCTGGCCTGGGCCTCCAGCCCGGACGGAACGGCCTCCGCCTTCCCGTCCTTCCCGTGGGCCGTCATGGACAGGAGGTCCACCAGCCCCTCGAACGCGGCATGGGCCCCGATGGGCATCTGGAGGGGCACGCAGTGCCGCCCGAACCTCTTGTGGACCTGGTCCACCACCTTGCCGAAATCGGCGTTCTCCCGGTCCATCTTGTTGATGAAGATGAGGCGGGGCAGCCCCCGGCCGTCGGCCAGCTTCCACATCAGCTCCGTCCCCACCTCGATGCCCGACGCGGCGCAGATCACGATAACCGTCGCGTCAGCCACCGCCACGCCGGCCACGGCGCCGGCCACGAAGTCCGCATACCCCGGGGCGTCCAGGACGTTGATCTTGGTGCCGCTCCACTCGCACGGGAGGACGGAGAGGTTGATGCTTATCTTGCGCTTGACCTCATCCGGGTCGAAGTCCGAGGTGCTGCTGCCGTCATCGACCCTTCCCTGGCGCGGGATGGAGCCGGACGTGAACAGCATCGCCTCCGACAGCGAGGTCTTACCCGCTCCGCAGTGTGAGAGTAGGACCACGTTCCGTATGTGGTCAACGCCGTAGCTCTCCATTACACCATCCCCCTTTCAGCAACCGTAGACCGAGAATGAACGTGGGGCACACAGAAATCAAGTATCCCAGTATAGCTAAAAACCCCGGGGAATAAAAGGCGAATCGAAGGCGAAGAAGGGCCGGCCGGCCCCCTCCCCCCACCACGCCCGGAGAAGCTGCGGGCCTTCTGCCGGCGCTGACCGCCCATTGCCGCCCGGAGGGCGCCTTTGATATAATCGGGCGGCATAGAACGAGGGGACCGGATTGAAGATCGTCACCGTCCGCGAAATGCGGGCTATCGAGCAACAGGCCGACGCTGTGGGCCTGCCCTCCGAGGTGCTCATGGAGAACGCCGGGCTGGCCGTGGCCCGGCACATCAGGAGCTGCCTGGGCAGCGTCCTCGGCCGGCGCTTCCTGGTGCTGGCCGGCCCGGGGAACAACGGCGGTGACGGGCTGGTGGTGGCCAGGCACCTCCACGACTGGGGGGCGCAGGTGACCATCTGCTCCCCCGCCGCCAGGGCGGAATCGGACATCAATGGCCGGCTCTGCCACCAGAGGGGCATCGCCATGGTGGAGGGGCCGGGCCGGCCGGCCTTCGACACGGCCCTGGCGTCGGCGGAGACCGTCGTCGATGCCTTCTTCGGCACCGGCAACTCCCGGCCCCTGGAGGGCGCCTTCAGGCAGGCCCTGCTCCAGGTCCGGGAGGCCCGCGCCGGGGGCTGCGGCCTGAAGGTGGTGGCCCTGGACCTGCCGTCGGGGCTCAACGCGGACACGGGCGCGGCGGACGAGGCCTGCGTGGCGGCTGACCTCACCATCACCCTGGGTTGCCCCAAGCTGGGCCTGTTCCTCTTCCCGGGCGCGGGGATGCTGGGCCGGCTGGTGATCGCCGACATCGGGATCCCGGCGGAGCTGGCCGACCAGGTGACCACCGACCTGATCACTCCGGAGATGGTCAGCTCCATGCTGCCTGCAAGGCCCCTCGACGCCAACAAGGGCGCCTTCGGCCGGGTGGTGGTGTGCGGGGGCTCCGTCAACTACATCGGCGCCGTGCGCCTGGCCTGCGAGGCCGCCCTGAGGGCCGGCGCGGGGCTGGTGACGCTGGCCGCGCCGGCCAGCCTGCAGCCGATACTGGCGTCCGGGCTGACGGAGGTCACCCATGCGCCGCTGCCGGAGTCGGAGCCCGGCGTGGTGGCCGCCGAGGCCGCCGCCGCGTTGCAGCCGTATCTGGAGGGGGCCGCCGCCCTGCTCCTCGGCTGCGGCCTGGGGCAGGGCCCGGGGGCGCTGGCCCTGGTGGAATCCCTGGCCCTCGGGGCTGGCCGGCTGCCGCCGCTGGTCCTGGATGCCGATGCCCTCAACCTCCTGTCCCGGGTGCCGCGCTGGTGGCAGAGGCTGCCCGCCGGTGCTATACTCACTCCTCACCCGGGAGAGATGTCGAGGCTGGCCGGGCTGCCCGTGGCCGATATCCAGTCACGGCGGCTGGTGGTGGCCCGTGATTCGGCCATCCTGTGGGGGAAGACCGTTGTGCTCAAGGGGGCCTGCACCATTGTCGCCTGCCCGGACGGCGCCGTCGCCATCAACCCATCGGCCAACCCCGGCCTGGCATCGGGCGGGACAGGCGATGTCCTGGCCGGGGCCATCGCCGGACTGGCGGCCCAGGGGCTCCCGCCGAGGTCAGCCGCCACAGCCGGGGTGGGCATTCACAGCCTGGCCGGCGACATGGCCCGCCGGCGGACGGGGCCGGCCGGCATGCTGGCCGGCGATCTCCTGCCGCTCCTGCCGGAAGCCATCAAGAACGTCAGAGAGCCCCGCTCCCCGTAGGGCCGGGCCGGCATCGAGGTACGAGAGATGTTGCTTGCACTGGACGTCGGAAACACCAAGATCGCCTGTGGCATCTTCGAAGGCAACAAGCTGAAGAGCAACATGTCCATCACCACCAGCATCCACCGGTCTCCGGACGAGTACGCTGCCGTGCTCTTCAACCTCCTGCCGCATCACCAGCTGGCGAAGGAAGACATCAAGGAAGCCATCATGTGCAGCGTGGTGCCCCCCCTGGTGCCCATCCTGGAGGACCTGTGCCAGAGCTACCTCGGCGTCGCTATTCTGGTGGTCGAGGCGGGGGTGAAGACCGGGGTCCGCATCAGCATGGAGAACCCCCGGGAGGTGGGGCCCGACCGCATAGTCAACGCAGCGGCTGCCTACCGGCTGTACGGGGGCCCGGCCATCGTCATCGACATGGGCACGGCCACCACCTTCGATGTCATCTCCGGGGAAGGCGACTACATGGGCGGCGCCATCGCCCCGGGCATGGAGATGGCCAGCGAGGCCCTCTTCACCCGGACGGCCAGGCTGCCGCGCATAGAGCTGGTCCGCCCGCCGCACGCCATCGGCAAGAACACCGTCAACGCCATGCAGTCCGGGGTCATCTATGGCTACACCGGCCTGGTCGAGGGCATGGTGGCCCGGATCACCAGGGAACTGGGGGCCCGGCCCAAGGTGATCGCCACCGGCGGCTACGCCCACGTCATCGCCAGGGAGACCAACATAATAGAGGTGGTCAATCGCCACCTCACCCTGTACGGGCTGCAGCTCATCCACGAGCTCAACAGGCGCTAGGCGCAGGGGGGACAATCGGGCCCGCGGGGGCCGGCGGGCGGGCGTCGAATCTGGCGTTTTCCCTGCGTTTGAGATAGTATTGAGGCCATGATACGGGACAGGACGGTCCTGCTGGGCGTCACCGGAAGCATCGCCGCGTGCAAGGCCGTGGATCTGGCCAGCAAGCTCACGCAGGCCGGGGCCAGGGTAGACGTAGTCATGACCCGCAGCGCCACCGAGTTCGTCACGCCCCTCTCCTTCTCCAGCATCACCCATCGTCCGGTGGTGAGCGACATGTTCCAGGCCCCCGACGATTTCGAGATCGAGCACATCGCGCTGGCGGAGCGGGCCAATGCGGTGGTCATCGCGCCAGCCACGGCCAACATCATCGCCAGGCTGGCCGCCGGCATTGCCGACGACATGCTCACCTGCACCGTTCTGGCCACCCGGGCCCCGGTCATCCTGGCGCCGGCCATGAACGTCCACATGTGGGAGAACACCATCACGCAGGAGAACCTGGCCAGGCTCGGCGCCCGCGGGTTCAAGATGGTGGAGCCCGCCACGGGCCCCCTGGCCTGCGGCTCCCAGGGCAAGGGGCGACTGGCAGACATCGAGGACATCCTGACCATGATCACCCAGGTGCTGCGCGCCAGGACGGACCTGGCCGGCAGGCGCGTGGTGGTCAGCGCAGGCGGCACTCACGAGCCGATCGACCCGGTGCGCTACATAGGGAACCGCAGTTCCGGCAAGATGGGCTTCGCCCTTGCCCGGGCGGCCCGCGACCGCGGCGCGGAGGTGGTCCTGGTTTCCGCCCCGACGGCCTTGGATGACCCCATCGGCGTCACCGTGGTCCGGGTGGATACCACGCTGCAGATGCTGGAGGCCATCGCCGGGGCAGCCTCCAGGGCGGACGTGCTGATAATGGCGGCCGCCCCGGCCGATTTCCGGCCGGAGGCCGTGGCCGGCAGGAAGATCAAGAAGGAATCCACCACCCGGATGGACCTCCGCCTGGTGCCCAATCCGGACATCATCAGCGAGGTCAAGGGCGATCTCATCAAGGTGGGATTCGCCGCCGAAAGCGAAGACCTGGTCAGCAACGCCACCGACAAGCTGATGAAGAAGGGCCTCGATCTCATCGTGGCCAACAACATCACCCAGGCCGAGAGCGGCTTCGGCACCGACACCAACAAGGTCACCCTGATCGACAGCCGCGGCAAGATCGAAGCCCTGTCGCTGCTGCCCAAGTCCGAGGTGGCCCACAAGGTTCTGGACAAGGTGGTGGCTCTGCTCAACGCCGGCCGGGCTGGCCAGGGCAGGACCGGGCGCCGGAAGTAGCCCGGCCGCGCCATCTCGAAAGCAACGATGCAGCACGCGGACCTACCCAAGGCCTACGAGCCCCGACAGGTGGAAGACAGGATCTACCGATTCTGGCTGGACGGGGGCTACTTCACGCCCGCAATAGACCACTCCAGGGAGCCCTTCACCATAATCATGCCCCCCCCGAACGTCACCGGCGAGCTTCACCTGGGCCATGCGCTCACCGCCACCCTGGAAGACATCATGGTCCGCTGGCACCGCATGAAGGGAGAGCCCAGCCTCTGGCTGCCCAGCACCGACCACGCCGGCATCGCCACCCAGGTAGTGGTGGAAAGGCAGCTGGCCGCCGAGGGGAAGACCAGGCACGATATCGGCCGGGAGGAGTTCGAGAAGCGGACGTGGGAATGGGCCGGGAAGTGCCGCCAGCGCATCAATGACCAGCACAAGAAGCTGGGCATCTCCTGCGACTGGACGAGGGACACCTTCACCCTGGATCCCGGGCCCGCCCGCGCCGTGGCCACCACCTTCGTCAACCTGCACCGCAAGGGGCTCATCTACCGCAGCGAGCGCATCACCAACTGGTGCCCCCGCTGCCAGACGGCCCTCTCCGACCTGGAGACGGCGCACAGGGAGACGCCCGGCCACCTGTACCACGTCAGGTACCCCATGGTGGGCGAGCCCGGCCATGTCGTGGTGGCCACCACCCGACCCGAGACCATGTTCGGCGACGTGGCCGTCGCCGTGCACCCCGAAGAGGAGAAGTACGCCGGCCTCATCGGCAGGATGGTGGCCATACCGGTCATCAACCGCCCCATCCCGGTGATAGCCGACGACGCCGTCGATCGCAGTTTCGGCACCGGGGCCCTGAAGATCACGCCGGCCCACGACCCGGCGGACTTCGAGATCGCCCAGCGGCACGGCCTGGCCCTGGTCAACATCTTCAAGAAGGACGCATCGCTGAACAAGGAGGCCGGGCCCTACGAGGGATTCGACCGGTTCGAATGCCGCAGGGACCTCCTCTCACGGCTGGAGAAGGACGGCCTGCTGGTCAAGGTGGAGCCCCACAACCACGCGGTGGGGCACTGCATGCGCTGCGGCGCGGTGGTGGAGCCCTGGGCCAGCCTGCAGTGGTTTGTCCGCACCGGACCCCTGGCCGCGCCGGCCATCGACGCCGTGAGAAACGGCCAGATCACCATCATCCCCGACCAGTTCCAGAAGGTCTATCTCAACTGGATGGACAACATCCGCGACTGGTGCATCAGCCGCCAGCTCTGGTGGGGCCACCGCATCCCGGCGTGGTACTGCGACGACTGCGAGGGGGTCACGGTGGAGGTGGACCCGCCGGCCCGGTGCGCCGGCTGCGGGTCCGCCCGGGTCCGGCAGGACCCCGACGTCCTGGATACCTGGTTCAGCTCCGCGCTGTGGCCCCACTCCACCCTCGGCTGGCCGGACGACACGCAGGACCTGCGGTACTTCTACCCCACGACGGTGATGGAGACAGCCTACGATATCCTGTTCTTCTGGGTGGCCCGCATGATCATGATGGGCCTGGAGAACACGGGCCGGATACCGTTCCGGTGGGTCTACCTCCACGGCCTGATACGGGACGAGAAGGGCGCCAAGATGAGCAAGATCAAGGGCAATGTGATCAACCCCCTGGATGTGATCGACAGGTACGGCGCCGACGCCCTCCGGTTCTCCCTGGTCCTGGGCACCTCCGCCGGCAACGACGTCCCCTTGAGCAGCGGAAAGGTGGAGTCAGGGCGCAACTTCGCCAACAAGCTGTGGAACGCCTCCCGCTACGTGGTCCGCAGCCTGCCCCCGGGAGGAGCGGCCACCTCGCTGCCCGCCGACCTGCCGCCGGTGGAGGACCGCTGGATAACCAGCCGCCTCGACCGGCTGGCCGCCAGGGTCAACCGGCTGCTGGGGGAGTTCCGCTTCGGCGAGGCCGAGGCCGAGGTGTACGAGTTCGTCTGGGGCGAGTTCTGCGACTGGTACATCGAGCTGGCCAAGATACGGCTGGGCCACGCCGGCTCGCCTTCGCCCGTCCCCGTCCTCGTGCGGACGCTGGAGACCTCCCTCAGGCTGCTGCATCCCTTCATGCCCTTCATCACCGAGCAGATATGGCAGGACCTGACGGCCCGCCTGCCCCGTGATGCCGCCGGCCCCGACTCCCTCATGGTGGCCGAGTACCCGCAGGGCGCCGGGTTTGCCGATGCCGCCGCCGAGCAGGAGATGGGCCTGGTTATCGACATCATCCGCGCCATCCGCAACGCGCGGGCGGAGTCGAAGATCGACCCGGCCAGGCGGATCGAGGCGCGCATCCATGCCGGCGCCGGCCCGGCCCTGGAGCCGCATCGCCGGGCCATTGAGTCCCTGGCCCGCGTGCAGCCCCTGCACATCCTGGGCCGCCGCCAGGAGCCGCTGGCCGATGGGGCCCAGGTCCTGCACATCGGAGAGGTGGAGGTCCTCCTGCCCATGACCGTGGATGTTGATGCCGAGAAGGCCCGCCTGGAGCAGGAGAAAGAGCTGCTGCAGACCCGCATCGCCGGCCTCGCGGCCCGCCTGGGAGATCAGGCCTTCCTTTCCCGGGCGCCGCAGGCAGTGGTGGACAAGGAGCGCGGCAAGCTGCAGGACTCCGAGCTGAAGCTGCGCAAGGTGGCGCAGAGACTGGCCGAGATCGGCCGCGGGAAGCCGTAGAGGCCCGCAACCCCCGGGGGCCCGAGACCCCTGGAAGGAGAGGATCGATGTCAATCGAAGACAAGCTGGAGAACCTGGCCCGGATGAGGGAGCAAGCCATGCAGGGGGGCGGCCCCAAGCGCATCGAGTCCCAGCACGCCAAGAACAAGCTTACCGCCAGGGAGAGGACCGCCCTTCTCTTCGACCCGGGCACCTTCGAGGAGATAGATTCCTTCGTCACTCACCGCACCAGCGACTTCGGCCTGGACAAGCAGCGGTACCTGGGGGACTCGGTGGTCATCGGCTACGGCAAGATCAACGACAGGCTGGCCTTCGCCTACAGCCAGGACTTCACGGTGATCGGTGGCACGCTGTCACAGGTGGCCTCCGAGAAGATCTGCAAGGCCATGGACCTGGCGGCCCGCAACGGCGCGCCGTGCATCGGCCTGCTGGATTCCGGTGGAGCGCGCATCCAGGAAGGCGTGGACAGCCTGAGGGGCTACGGAGAGATATTCACCCGCAACACCCTGTACTCCGGCGTCGTCCCCCAGGTATCCGTGGTGCTGGGCCCCGCCGCCGGCGGCGCCACGTACTCCCCGGCGATCACCGATTTCATCTTCATGGTCAAAGGAACGGCCCAGATGTACATCACCGGGCCCGACGTGGTGAAGGCGGTCAGCGGGGAGGAGGTCTCCCACGAGGACCTGGGCGGCGCCATGGTCCACGCCCGCACCAGCGGTAACTGCCACTTCGTGGCCGACAGCGAGGAGCAGGTCCTCCAGATGGTCCGCCGCCTGCTGACCTTCCTGCCCCAGAACAACATGGAGGAGACGCCGCTCTTACCCACCGGGGACGACCCCGACCGCCGCGATCCCGACCTGCACCGGGTGGTCCCGGTGGAGCCCAACAAGGCCTACAACATGCACGAAGTGATCGCCAGGGTCTTCGACAACGGCGACTTCATGGAGGTGCACCAGCACTGGGCCAACAACCTGATCGTGGGGTTCGCCCGGCTTGCCGGCCAGAGCGTGGGCATAGTGGCCCAGCAGCCGGCATACCTGGCCGGCTCGATCGACATCAACGCCTCGGACAAGGGCGCCCGGTTCGTGCGCTTCTGCGACTGCTTCAATATCCCGGTCATCACCTTCGTCGATGTCCCCGGCTACATGCCCGGCACCGACCAGGAGTTCGGGGGCATCATACGCCACGGCGCCAAGTTCCTCTACGCCTACGCGGAGGCCTCGGTGCCCAAGATCAGCATCATCACCCGCAAGGCCTACGGCGGGGCCTACGTGGTCATGAGCAGCAAGAGCCTGCGCGGCGACATCAACTACGCCTGGCCGACGGCCGAGATAGCCGTCATGGGGCCCGACGGGGCGGTCAACATCATCTTCCGCGGCGAGATATCGAAGGCCGAGAAGCCCGACGAGAAGAAGAAGGAGCTGGTGCAGGACTACCGGGACAAGTTCGCCAACCCCTACGTGGCCGCGGCCAGGGGGTACCTGGACGACGTGATCGACCCGCGGGACACCCGCCCCAAGCTGATCAGGGCGCTGGGGATGCTGCGGAACAAGGTCGACCACCTGCCCCCGAAGAAGCACGGCAACATCCCGCTCTAGAGGACAGGCCGGATGGCACTCAGAGAGATTCGCGCCGAAGAAGTAGCCCAGGCGGTGGCCCGGATGGCCAAGGAAGCCAACTTCTTCCTGCCGGAAGACGTGCAGCAGGCCATCAGCCAGGCGGCGGCCGCCGAAGAATCGCCCCTGGGGAAGGCCACCCTGGAGAAGATCCTGGAGAACGCGGCCATCGCCGCCCGAGAGAGGGTGCCGCTGTGCCAGGACTGCGGCCTGGCCGTGGTCCTGGTCAGGCTGGGGCAGGACGTCCACCTCACCGGCGGGGACCTCCGCGAAGCCATAGAGGAGGGCGTCAGGCGGGGCTACGCCGACGGCTACCTGCGCAAGTCTATGGTGGAGCACCCTTTCACCACCCGGACCAACACCAGGACCAACTGCCCGGCGGTCATTCACGCCGAGATCGTCCCCGGAGACGGGCTGACCATGGTCCTCATGCCCAAGGGCGGAGGCTCGGAGAACATGAGCCGCCTGGCCATGCTCTCGCCGGCCCAGGGGCGACGGGGCATCGTCGATTTCGTGGTCCGGGCCGTCGAGGAGGCCGGGAGCAACCCCTGTCCTCCGGTGATCGTGGGAGTGGGCATCGGCGGCACGGCCGAGAAGGCCTGCCTGCTGGCCAAGGAGGCCCTGCTGCGGCCCCTGGGCCGGCCCAGCCCGGACCCGGAGGTGGCGGACCTGGAGCGGGAGCTCCTGCAGCGCATAAATGCCCTGGGGATCGGCCCGCAGGGGCTCGGCGGCAGCACCACCGCACTCGGCGTTCACGCGGAGGTCTTCCCCGCCCACATCGCCAGCCTGCCGGTGGCCGTCAACATCCTGTGCCACAGCGCCCGGCACAAGGAAATCACGCTGTAGCCAGCGTGCTCGGGGCATTTGACAATTCGAGAGTGGCCCGCCTAGAATTAGGTCGCATCATCCGCACTCGGCATCTCGGAGACAGGCACATGGTCGAAATGAGCGTTGACAGCATCCGGGTGAGCGTCATGAACTCACAGAGGGTGGTCATCCTGAAGGAGACCCGCTCCGACCGCTACCTGCCCATCTGGATCGGCCCGGCTGAGGCCGATGCCATCGCCGTGAAGCTCCAGGGGATCTCCGTTCCCAGGCCGCTGACCCACGACCTGCTCTACTCGGTCCTCAATGCCCTGGGCGCCAAGATCAAGTCCATACTGGTCCACGACCTGCAGAACGATACCTTCTTCGCCCGCATCTTCCTCACAACCGACGGCAAGGAGATAGAGATCGACTCGCGCCCCAGCGACGCCATCGCCATAGCCGTGCGGGCCAAGGTGCCCATCTACGCCTCCGAAGAGGTCCTGGACAAGGCCGGCATCGTCTTCGACCAGAGCGGCAAGCCCATGCCCAGCCACGGCGAGGACGAGAAGCATCCCATAAGCGACGAGGAGTTGCGCAAGCTCTCCGCGTTCACCGATTTCATAGACACGCTGGACATGAAGGACCTGGGCAACGCCCAGGACAGCCAGGACCACAAGGACTAGCGGCCGGGGGTTACATGGACGAGAAGTTCCTGAAGAAGCTGCTGGCCACCATGAAGTGCGGCATGTGCGGCCAGCAGTACCAGTCCGGCAATATCAATATCCTGGGCCGCAAGGACGATCTGTGGTTCCTCTTCGTGTCCTGCCCCGCCTGCAAGAGCCAGGGCCTGGTGGCGGCCGTGGTCAAGGATGGAAAGATCGCCGAGGTGCTCACCGAGCTGACGCCCGAAGAGCAGAAGAAGTTGGCCTCGGCTGCGCCGGTGACCTCCGACGACCTCATGGACATGCACTCCTTCCTGGCGGACTTCGACGGCGACTTCCAGTCCCTCTTCCGGGCATAGCCCGCCGCCGGGGCAGGCCGCCGCTTCAGGACATCGCCGGCGCCGCCGCGCGATCTTCAGGAAGACAGGCCTTCTTCAGTTCGTCCTGAGCTTGCGCAGCTCGTGTATCAGGGGGGGAAGCACCTCCCGGAGGTCGCCCACTATGCCCACGTCCGCCGCCTGGAATATGGGGGCCTGCGGGTTCTGGTCCACGGCCAGGACGACCTTGGCCCTCTCGAACCCGGTGGAGAAATGCATGGCCCCGGAGGCGCCCAGGCTGATGAACAGGTGGGGGCCAATGACCTTCCCGCTCTGGCCGATCATGCAGTCCGGGGTTATCCAGCCCTTGTCCAGCAGGGGACGGGTGCCGGCAACGGCGCCCTCGAGCACCGCGGCCAGCTCGCGGACCAGGTCCATGCCGCCCAGTGAGTGCACCCCCCACCCCGCCGCCACCACCACCTCCGCATCCTCGATGGCAGGCCCGCCATCCACCTCGTCCTCGACCTCCAGGGCCCTGGCCCTGAAGAGCCGGTCGGAGAGCAGGGGAGCAACCCTGACCACCTGGCCCTCGGCATGCCCGTTCTCCGGGGAGACCATGAAGACCCCGGGCTTGACCGTGGCCATCTGCGGCCGCCTCTCGGGGCAAATGATGTCCACCCTCTTGCCCCCGCCCCAGCCCGGGACGGTCTGGTGCAGCACGGCGACGCCGTCGCACTCCTCCATCCGCAGGTCGATACAGTGCGCCGTGAGCCCGGCGCCCACCTTGGCGGCGATGCAGGGGGCCAGGTCCTCGCCGATCGCCGTGGCCCCCAGCAGGAAGACCTCCGGCCCGTACCCCCTGATCAGGTCGGCAATAGCCGACCCGTACGCCTGGTTGTGGTAGTGCCGCAGCCTGGGATCATCTATAACATAGACCTTCTCCGCCCCGTGGGAGACCAGTTCGGCGGCCAGCGGCTCCATACCGCTGCCCACCAGGACGGCGGCCAGCTCTCCCCCGATCTGGCGGGATATCTCCAGGCCCTTGGTGAGCAGCTCGAGGCTGACACGAGCCAGGCGGCCCCTTCTCTGCTCCGCGTACACCCAGGTGTCTCTGCCAGTCCCCATGGTCATACCTCCTTACAGGCCTCCCAGCTCGCGCAGCCTGGCCACGGCGTCGCTGGACACGTGCGTCGGGTTGCCCCGCAGCACCTCGGAACGGCGGTCCTTCTTGAACTCCCGGACGCCGGCCACCCGGGTGGGAGAGCCGGACAGGCCAGCCTGTCCGGCCGGCAGCCCGATATCCTGGGCCCCGCGCGTGGACAGGGGCTTATCGGCCACCGCCATGATCCCCATCACGTCCGGGATGCGGGGGTCATTGATGGCCCGGTTGACAGTGATCAGCGCCGGCAGGCCGAGCTCCACCTTCATGCGGCAGCCGTCCAGGTCGACATCCACCACGCAGGTGCCTTCCCCGGACACGTTCATCTGGCGCACGTTGGTGGCGTAGGGGATATCCAGGAACTCCGCCAGCATGGGACCCACCATCCTGGTCCCCGAGTCGGCCGTCTCGCAGCCGCACAGGACCAGCCTCGCCGGGCAGAGCTTCTTGATGGCGGCCGCCAGGGTCAGCGCCGTGGCATAGGCATCGGCCCCGGCGAAGGCCGGGTCGCACAGAAGAACGGCCTCGTCGGCCCCCATGGCCAGCGCCTCCTCGAGGGCCTCCCGCGACTGAGGCGGCCCCATGGTGAGCACCGTCACCCTGCCGGGGAACCGGTCGCGCAGCTGCAGCGCCGCTTCCACAGCGTGGCGGTCTACCGGGTTGACCACCATGGGCACGCCGTCCCTCCTGATGGCCTTGGTCACCGGGTCCAGCGCGATATGGCTGAAGTGGTCCGGATGGGGCACCTGCTTGATGCACACTACCGTATCCATCTCCCTGTTTCCTCCCGGTCCCTCTTCCTCAGCCGGTTATGGCCCGGCCGATGACGACCTTCATGATCTCCTGGGTACCGCCGGCAGTCAGCAGCTCCAGCATGTCCCGCAGGTACATCTCCACGCGATACTCGGGGGACTGCCCGTAGGCCCCCATGGCCTGCTGCGCCCTGAGGCAGTGGCGCAGCGCCACATCCACAGTCAGCAGCTTGGCCCGGGCGATCTCCACCCCCAGGTCCCTCACCGCCCTGCCCTGGTCCAGCAGCACCACGGGGCGGTATGTCACCCACCTGGCGGCCTCAATATCGGTGTCCATGTCCACCAGCATGAACTGCAGCGACTGCAACTCTGCGATGGGCTTGCCGTAGAGGACCCTCTCCCGGCAGAACTTCAGGGCCCCTTCATAGGCCCCCCGGGTGGCTCCCAGGGCCACCCCGGCGGCCCCCGTCCTCCCTATGGCCGATATGGTGGGAAGGGCGGCCGCCAGGCCCCGCCCTTCCTGGCCTATGAGATTGGCCCGGGAAACGTGGCAGTCGGTGAAGGACAGCTCGTTCACCGGTATGCAGCGGAAACCCGGCCGCGGCTCCCTCCTGGTCACCTCGTACCCCGGCATCCCTCTCTCCACGACGAAGGCGCTGAACCCGCCTTCGCTGCGGGCCACGAAGCCCAGCAGATCAGCCACGTCCGCATTGGTGATGTAGGTCTTGCGGCCGTTGACCACGTAGCCGGTGTCATTGCGCGCGGCAGTGGTCATCATGGCCGAGGGATCGGAGCCACCGCTCTGCTCGGTGACCGCGAAAGCGCTCACCCGGGTCCCCTTGCACAGGTCGGGCAGGTACTGCGCCTTCTGCTCCTGGGTGCCGTAGTTCTCCAGGGCGTACATCAGCAGGTTGCCGGCCTGAAAGAAGAAGCCCAGGCTGGGGTAGACCCGGGCCATCTCCTCGATGACCAGCATCCTGGCCAGGTGCCCCATGGCGGAGCCGCCATGCTCTTTCGAGTTGACCAGCCCGATGAAGCCCATCTGGCCCATCTGCCGCACCAGGTCGAAGGGGAAGTCGCCCTTCTCATCAACCTCCAGGACCCTGGGCCCCACCTTGCTCTCGGCAAACTGCCTGGCCGCGTTCCTCAGCATCTCCTGTTGCCGGCTCAGCCCGAAATCCATCTCAGTCTCCTCTGCAGATCGACATGCGCACGCCCACGGCGGGGCTCACTCCAGGGCGGTGATGCGAGGGTCCCTCGCAAAAAAGGCTCCGGACCGGCGCACGATCGGTCGCGATTGGTAGCCCTCCATCCGGCCCTCCACCAGTCCCCCCGGCCGCCTGCCGCCGGACTTCAGATGCAACCGACAAGGCGATCTGTACGATCTACTGCGTGCACCCTCAAGAAGCGCCTTGTAGAACGCCTCTTGACATCTTGCAGAATTATGTCACAACCCGGGAAGGATTTCAAATCGCAGACTGTCTGCCCCGGACGAGCCGGACGGGGCAGCGCCGGAGGCGGGGAGGAGGCTACGGCAGCAGGCTGCGGACGGCCTCTTGCGGGGTGACCAGCGACTGCTCTCCCCGGGCCATGTCCCGCAGCATCAGCGAGCCCGTGCGGACCTCGTCCTCCCCGATGACCGCGGCGTGGGAGAAGCCCAGGGCATTGGCCTGCTTGAGCTGCGACTTCAGGCTGCGCCCGTCCACAGCCAGCGTCGCCGCGATGCCTGCCCGCCGCAGCCGGGCCGCCAGCCTCACCGCCTCCGGCCCGGCCTCCGCCCCCACGTGGGCCACGAAGACCCGGACCTCCGCCGGCGCCGGCGGGGCGATGCCCTGCTTCTGCAGGTTGAGGATGATCCTCTCCAGGCCGGTGGCGAATCCCACCGCCGGGGCCGGCCTGCCGTCCAGGACCTCGATGAGGTCATCGTAGCGCCCGCCACCGCCGATGGTGCTCTGGCCCCCAGCGTCGGCGGGCTGGACCTCAAACACCGTTCGCGTGTAGTAGTCCAGGCCCCGCACCAGGTGGGGGTTCTCCTGGTAGGGGATGCCCAGGGTTGCCAGGCTGTCCCTGACCATGGTGTAGTGGTCCTGGCAGTCTCGGCAGAGGAAGTCGGTGATCCGGGGCGCCGCTGCCGCCACCTCGCGGCAGCCGGGGCTCTTGCAGTCAAGCAGGCGCAGGGGGTTACGCGCAAGCCGCCCCAGGCAGTCCCGGCACAGCGGCGCTTCCAGGCCGGCGTAGTGCTCCCTGAGGCGCTCCAGGTACTCCCGGCGGCAGGCGCGGCAACCGATGCTGTTCAACTGCAGTGTCAGGCCCTGCAGCCCCAGGGACGCGTAGAGGCTCCAGGCGATGTCGATGATCTCGGCGTCCAGAACGGCGTCGGCGGCGCCGATGGCCTCGCACCCGAACTGCTGGTGCTGGCGGAACCGGCCGGCCTGCGGCCTCTCGTAACGGAAGATGGGGCCGAAGTAGAACAGCCTCACCGGCTGGGGCAGGTTATGCAGGCCATGCTCGATGTAGGCCCGGCAGACGGGCGCGGTCCCCTCCGGCCGCAGCGTGACCCGGTCGCCACCGCGGTCGTCGAAGCTGTACATCTGCTTCTCCACGATGTCCGTCTCATCGCCTACGCTGTGCAGGAACAGCCCGGCGTCCTCGAAGACCGGCGTATCTATGCGCTGATAGCCATACAGCCCGGACAGCCGGGCGGCCCGGTCGGTGACCCACTTCCAGTACCCCTGGTCCGCCGGCAGAATGTCCCTGGTGCCCCTGGGCGCCTTGAACAAGATGGCCCTCCTCGCTCCCCTGCAAGAATATAATCGGCGAAGGGCCAAGTCAAGAAAGGCCCGGCGCCGGGCCGTCCCGACGTTTGATATCGGCCCGTTCCTTCTGATATCCTTTTGGTGGTTGCCCGGGAGCAGGCCGCGCGTCGGCCTTCCCCCCGGGGCGGCCCACGGGCTACAAGGGCGTTGTAGAGACATAGGGGGCGACTTGGATTTCGAGCTTTCCGAAGATCAGAAGATGCTGCGCAAGACGGCGCGGGACTTCCTGGCCAACGAGTGCACCAAGGCCTATGTGCGGGCCATGGAACTGGACGAGAGGGGCTACTCCCCGAACATGTGGCGCAAGATGGCCGATCTGGGGTGGATGGGGCTGCCCTTCCCGGAGGAGTGCGGCGGATGGGGCGGGAGCTTCCTCGATCTCGCCGTGTTGATGGACGAGATGGGGCGGGCGTGCCTGCCCGGCCCCTTCATGGCCAGCGTGGTGCTGGGCGGCCTCACCATCCTGGAGGCCGGGACCGCCGCCCAGAAAGAGCGCTATCTGACGGCCATCGCCGGGGGCGCTATCTTCACCCTGGCCCTCACCGAGCCCGACGGCCGCTATGAGGCCGCCTCCATCCGGACCAGGGCCCGGGCCCAGGGCGATGACTTCGTCATCACCGGCACCAAGTCCTTCGTCCCCGATGCCCACGTCGCCGGGCACATGATAGTCGCCGCC
Organism: uncultured Dehalococcoidia bacterium; assembly: GCA_964492335.1. Lineage (GTDB taxonomy): Bacteria > Chloroflexota > Dehalococcoidia > UBA2247 > RBG-13-53-26 > JAFGCL01. The sequence goes on from CAZBJX010000007.1 coordinate 78,952, forward strand.
CGCTCCGGGGACGGGGCCGGCGATGACGGCATCAGCCTGTTCATCGTGGACGCCGGGTGCCCGGGACTGCAGCTCACCATGCTCAAGACCATAGCCGCTGACCGGCAGTGCGAGGTGGTATTCGACAACGTCAGGGTGCCCGGGGCCAACCTTCTGGGGAAGCTGGGCCACGGCTGGCCCGTGGTGCGCAGGACGCTGCAGCTGGCAGCGGTGGCCAGGTGCGCCGAGATGGTGGGCGCCGGCCAGCAGATACTGGAGATGAGCGTCGACTACGCCAAGGAGAGGGTGCAGTTCGACAAGCGCATCGGCAGCTTCCAGGCCATCCAGCACCACTGTGCCAACATGCAGGTCGACCTCGACGGCATGCGGATGCTCACCTACGAAGGGGCCTGGCTGCTGTCCGCCGGCCTGCCGGCCGACAGGGAGGTGGCCATGGCCAAGGCCTGGACGAGCGAGGCCATCGTCCGGGTGGCCAGGCTGGGCCACCAGGTGCACGGCGGGGTGGGCTACACCATAGACCATGATCTGCAGCTCTACTATCGCCGCGGCCGGGCCGCGGCCTGTCAGTTCGGCGACGCCAGTTGCCACCGGGAGACCATCGCTTCACAGTTGGGCCTCTAGGGCAGGACATGGAACAGTGCGTCTTCTGCGACATCATCGCCGGCAGGATACCGGCCGCCATCCTCTATCAGGACGACCTGGCCATCGCGTTTGCGGACATGCACCCCCAGGCGCCCACCCACGCCCTGGTGGTGCCCCGGGAGCACGTGCCCTCCATCGCCGAGCTGCGGGGCAGGCGCCAGCGCCTGGCGGCCCACCTCATCTACGTGGCCCACGAGGTGGCCAGGGGCCAGGGGCTGGCGGCGGCTGAGAAGGGATACCGCCTGGTAATAAACTACGGGCGGGATGGCGGGCAGGAGGTGCCACACGTGCACCTCCATGTCATCGGCGGGCGGCCGCTCACCGGGACCATGGGCTAGAGCGCGCAGGAGGCACCAGGCGCGGGCCCCGCCCCGGGATGCGGGCCCGACCCCCGGGTTACAGGCAGATGACGTTCAAGGACAGGATCATCCAGGCGGCCCGGAGAAACCGGAGCCTGGTCTGCGTCGGGCTCGACCCCGACCCCCGCCTCATGCCCGTGGCCGGCGTCTTCGACTTCAACCGCGCCATCATCGAGGCCACCCTGGACCTCGTCTGCGCCTACAAGCCCAACCTGGCCTTCTACGAGGCCCTGGGCATCGAGGGCCTGAGGGCCCTGCAGCAGACCGTGGAGCACATCGCCGGCAGGGTGCCGGTCATCGGCGATGCGAAGCGGGGCGATGTCAGCCACACGGCCGGCGCCTACGCCCGGGCGCTGTTCGATGTCTTCGGCTTCGACGCCGCCACCGTCAATCCCTACCTGGGATTCGACGCGGTGGAGCCCTTCCTCGGCCACAGGGACAAGGGCGTGTTCGTCCTCTGCCGCACCTCCAACCCCGGCGCCGCCGACTTCCAGGACCTGGTCTGCTCACCGGCCGGCCACCCCGGGCCGCAGCGGCTCTACCGCATGGTGGCCGAGAAGTCGCGGGCCTGGAACAGAGCGGACAACGTGGGCCTGGTGGTGGGGGCCACCTACCCCGAGGAGCTTCGGGAGGTGAGGCAGGTCTGCCCCGGGATGATGCTGCTGGTGCCCGGGATCGGCGCCCAGGGAGGGGGCCTGGAGGCCGCCGTGAGCTACGGGACCGATGCCGCCGGAGAGGGCGCCATCTTCGCCAGCTCCAGGCAGATCATCTACGCCTCCGGGGGCAGCGACTTCGATCGGGCAGCCAGGGAGGCCGCCGACAGCCTGCGCCGGGAGATCAACTCCATCCTGTCGCGGCGCTCCGGCGGGTAACGGCTATTGCGCACCTTTCACATCGGCGATATACTGCGGTTGAAGAAGCCGCATCCCTGCGGCGGGAGTGAGTGGGAGGTAGTGGGGCTGCCGGGAACAGACGTCACCCTCAAGTGCCGGACATGCCACCGCCGGATTGTGCTCGATCAGCCTGTTCTCGGGAGAAGGCTGAAGGGCCCGGGAGACCCCGGTACCGGTCCTCGCCGCTAGGCACTGCCGCGGGGCGTTCGCGGTCTTCTCCAGGAAAGGGGGTATTCGAATGGGCACAGAGATGGAAGTGGGCAAGGTCACCGATTTCTTCTCCCGGGCGGTAGTGGCCGCCGTAGACCTCATCGACTCGCTGAAGGCCGGGGACAGGATTCGCATCAAGGGGCACACCACCGACCTGGAGATGGTGGTGGAGTCGATGCAGATCCACAACGTCAACGTCGCCCAGGCCGGGCGCGGCGACTCCGTGGGGCTCAAGGTGCCGGACCGGGTGCGCCGCGGCGACCTGGTCTTCAAGGTCCTGGCGTAGGCCCCGCACTACCCGGCCAGCGACTTGAGCAGGTTGGCCATCTCGATGGCCCCGGTGGCGGCCCGGGCGCCCATGTTGCCTTCCTTGACGCCCGCCCGCTCGATGGCCTGCTCGAGGGTGTCGGCGGTGATGATCCCGAAGATCACTGGCACGCCGGTATCCAGCGACGCCCTGGCCACGCCCTTGCTGGCCTCGGCGGCGACGTAGTCGAAGTGGGGAGTCCCGCCGCGGATGATGGCCCCCAGGCAAATGACGGCATTGTACTTGCCGGACTGGGCCATCTTCTGGGCGATGAGGGGTATCTCGAAGGAGCCCGGCGTCCAGGCCACCTCTATGTCTTCCTCCCTGGCCCCGTGCCGCATCAGGGCATCCTCCGCGCCATCAAGCAACCGGGAGGAGATGAACTCGTTGAACCGTGACACGATCAGCGCGAACTTCAATCCCTGGGCCAGCAGCGCTCCCTGGTAGACCTTCTTCATCGTTCCCTCCTAGTCTTCGCCGGGCACGAAATGGTGCCCCAGCTTCGCACCCTTCGTCTCCAGGTAGGAAGCATTGTAGGTGTTGGGCGGGACCACTATGGGCACTGTCTCCAGCACCTTCAGGCCATGGCCTTCCAGGCCGACCACCTTCCTGGGGTTGTTGGTCAGCAGGCGAATGCTGTGCAGGCCGATGTCGGCCAGTATCTGGGCCCCGATGCCATAGTCGCGCAGGTCCGCGGCAAATCCCAGCAGCTCATTGGCCTCGACCGTATCCATGCCCTGGTCCTGCAGCGCGTAGGCCCGCAGCTTGTTGTGCAGGCCGATGCCCCTCCCCTCCTGCCTCATGTAGAGGATGACGCCCCTGCCCTCGGCCACCACCGCCTGCATGGCCATGGCCAGCTGCTGGCCGCAGTCGCATCGCAGGCTGGAGAAGACGTCCCCGGTCAGGCACTCGCTGTGGACCCGTACCAGCACCGGATCGCCCGACGCCACGTCCCCGTACACCAGGGCCACGTGCTCTTCGGGGTCCACCTTGCTGCGGTAGGCCATCACCATGAACTCGCCGAACCTGGTGGGGAGCCTGGCTTCCGCCACCCGCTGCACCAGCTTCTCGTGGCGGCGCCGGTAGGTGATGAGGTCGGCCACGCTGACCATCTTCATGCTGTGCCTGGTCGCCATCTCCTCCAGCTGGCGCAGCCGCGCCATGGAGCCGTCTTCGTTCATGATCTCGCAGATGACCCCCGCGGGATAGAGGCCGGCCAGCCGCGCCAGGTCCACCGCGGCCTCGGTGTGGCCAGCGCGCACCAGCACCCCGCCGGGCCTGGCCTTGATGGGAAAGACGTGCCCGGGGCGGGCGATGTCCTCCGGCCTGGTGGCCGGGTTGATGGCTGTCCTGATGGTGGTGGCCCGGTCCTGGGCCGAGATCCCGGTGGTTACACCGTGCTTGGCTTCGATGGAAACGGTGAAGGCGGTGGCGAAGCGGGCGGTGTTGTCCTGGACCATCATGGGAATGCGCAGCTCCTCCAGCCGCTCCCCGATGATGGGCATGCAGATCAGGCCGCGCGCCTCCCGGGCCATGAAGTTGATGGCCTCCGGGGTGACCTTCTCGGCCGCAATGGCCAGGTCCCCCTCGTTCTCCCGGCCCTCATCATCGACAATGATGATGGTCTTGCCGGCCTTGAAGTCCTCTATCGCCTCTGGAATCGTCGCTAGTGCCATGTGCTGTCCCCCTCGGCTCAGGTGCCGGGCCTGGTGGAGGTGAAGCCGTGCTCCGACAGGAAGTCCAGGGTGACTCCGCCACCGCCCCGGCCCAGTTTCTCAATGTACTTGGCCATTACATCCACTTCCAAGTTTACTTGATCCCCGATCTTCCTGCTACCGAGGATGGTGTTACCGAGCGTGAACCCCACCAGCGAGACGGCAAACGAGCCCCGGTCCGACGACACCACGGTCAGGCTCACGCCGTCAACGGCGATGAACCCCTTTTCGACGACATATCGCATCACCTCGGGCCCGGCGGAGAACCGGGCGATGATGGCCCCTCCTTCCGGCACCAGCGAGATCACGCTGCCCGCCGCGTCGACGTGGCCCTGGACCAGGTGCCCGCCGATGCGCCCGCCCACCAGCAGCGCCCGCTCCAGGTTCACCCTCGAGCCCGGCCGAAGCTGCCCCAGGTTAGTGCGCCTGAGGGTCTCCGGCATGACATCCACGGTGAATGAAGCGGGCCCCAGGACCGCCACTGTGAGGCAGGCCCCGTTGACGGCAATGCTGTCGCCGGCCCGCGTGCCCTCCAGGACTGTCGAGGCGGACACGGCGATCTTGCCGGGGCCCATGGAGCTGACCGTGCCCACCTCTTCCACAATGCCGGTGAACAACCCTGCCTCTTCCCTTCCTCTCCGGCGGAGCCGGACGGCGGTCCCCGGGGCTAGGGGACCACGTAGCCGCTGATGAGAACGTCGCTGCCCACCGTCTCCACCCTCACCCTGGTGATGCCGGTGGCCTGGGACAGCTTCTCCACCCCCTTGCCCTCCACCGGGTTCTTGGCGCCGTGCCCACCGATGACAATCGGGGCCACGAAGACCAGGACCTTGTCCAGCAGCCTCTCCTCGAAGAGGGAGCCGAACACCCCCGCCCCCCCCTCGACCATCATGCTCATGATCTGGCGCTCCCCCAGGAGGCTCAGCAGATCGCCCAGGCTCACCATCCCGCCCCTGGCCGGCAGCTCCACCACCTCGGCGCCGGCTGCGGCCAGGGCCTTCACCCTCTCGAGGGCCGCCTCCCCGGTGGTAACCACCAGGGTACGGCCGGGCACCCGAAACACCTTGGCGGATGGCGGGGTGCGTCCCCGGCTGTCGACGATGACCCGCAGCGGCTGCTTCTCCACCCTGCCCCCCACCAGGCCGGCCCGCGCCGTCAGCTGCGGGTCGTCCCGGATGATGGTGTCCACGCCGACCATAATGGCCGCCACCTGGCTGCGCAGGGTGTGGACATATCTGCGCGACTGCTCGCCGCTGATCCAGCGGGACTCGCCGGTCTTGGTGGCGATCTTGCCGTCCAGGCTCATGGCGAACTTCCCGATGACGAAGGGCAGGCCGGTGAGGGTATACTTGATGTAGGCCTCGTTGACCTCGCGGGCCGCCTCCTCGTGGTCGCCCAGGTGGGTCTCTATGCCCGCGGCCTCCAGCTCAGCCTTCCCCCGGCCGCAGACGCGCGGATCAGGGTCGGTGGTAGCCAGCCGGACCGCGGCAATGCCGGCTTCGATGATGGACCTGGTGCAGGGAGGTGTGCGCCCCTGGTGGCAGCAGGGCTCCAGGGTGACGTACATGGTGGCCCCCCTGGCCTTCTCCCCCGCCTGGTGCAGCGCCACGATCTCGGCATGGTGTGAGCCCGGCGGATGGGTGTACCCTTCCCCCACGATCACATCGTCCCTGACTATGACCGCGCCCACCGCCGGGTTGGGGCTGGCATGCGCCAGCGCCAGCTTCGCCAGCGCCAGGGCCCGGTCCATGTAGTCGATGCGGTCGGAAGCGCGGCGCCGCGGCACAGGGGTCTGCACCGGGATCGGGTCCCCCCTCTCAATCATGCCGCCATTCTAGCATCTGGATATGGGGACTGCAAACGAGCGCCGGGAGCGCTGCCGGCAGAGAAAAAGGGCCTCGGTGAGGCCCTCTGGGCCGCCAAGCCGGCGGCCGCGTCCCGCAGGTCGGCCCGCTCTACCGCCGGGCCCGGCCCGCCCGGGCTTCGGCCGTCCTGGCCCTGCGCCGCCGCAGCCAGACCCCGGCCGCCACCCCTCCCAGAAGGACCGCCAGCCCGGCCAGCCCGTATTCCAGGGAGCGCAGCCAGCCATCGCCGCCCCGGGTCGCCGCGGCCGCCACCCTGGTGGAATCGGTCATGTCAAACGAGTACAGCTCGGTGTAGCTGCTGCTGACCATGTTCAGCCAGGCCCCTTCCTGGCCCTCCACCACCCGCTCCACCATCACCGACAGATGGCCGTCATTGGGCGCCAGGGTCACGGTGCTGCCATCAGGAACGGAAACCACCGCAAACTCCTCCGCCCCACCACCGGCCAGCGCCTCCGCCCCACCCTCCTTCAGGACCACCCGGGCCTGGCCCCCGGGCAGGGCCTCCACGCTCCCGTGCACCACTCCGTTGACCGACAACGCCTCCACCGCCGCGAAGGCGTCGTCAGTGCCGTCCGGCACCACCAGGACCACCGGCATCTCCTCATCGGAGCCAATGGCGTTCATCACGCCGCCCACCGTCCAGTAGGCCTCCTGGGCCGGGGCCCACTTCGCAGACCCGCCCAGGCCGGGGCCCGCCAGACCCCCATCCCTTTCGAAGAGGCCGGCCCGATCGACGGCCAGGGCGGCCACCAGTAGCACGACGACCGCGACCGTGGCATAGCGCAGGGCCGGCAGGGACCACCGCCCCGGCAGCGGCCTGGCCGGGGCCACGGCAAACCCCCTCTGCGGGGCCACCTCCGGCATGCCATGCAGCAGCGCTACCGTGGCCCCGATGGACTTCATCTCCCACTGGCAGCGCGGGCAGCCAGCCAGGTGCTCCTCCAGCCGCGCCCTCTCTTCCGGGCTCAGCCTTCCGTCGATGTATGCGGAAGCCATCGCCCTCACCCCCGAGCACCGGTCCTTCATGAAAACGCCGAAGAGCCGCATTACTCCGCCTCTAACCACTAGGACGCAAATGGTCCGGAATAAGTTCCCTCTTCACCAGGTAGTCCCGCAGCCGGGTCCGGCCCCGGTTGATGCGGGACTTCACCGTCCCCAGGGAGCACCCCATCACCCGGGCCACCTCCTCGTAGCTCAGCCCCTGGATATCGCAGAGCACCACCGCCATCCGCTGGTCGCGGGAGAGGGTCTCCAGGCCCGCCTGGACGTGCTCCGCCGTCTCCCTCCTCATGGCGTAGTCCTCCGGGGACTCGGCGGACGCCGCCGGGGGGTCATACGGCAGAGACTCCAGCGGCACCACCGGGCGCCTCTTGATGCGGCGCAGCTCGTCGCGGCAGGCATTGGCCGTGATCTGCATCACCCAGGCCTTGAAGCTCCCGCCCCGGAAGCGGCGTATGTTCCTCCACGCGGAAAGGAAGGCCTCCTGGGTGGCATCCTCGGCCGCCGGGGGGCTGCCCAGCATCCGGAAAGCCAGGTTGAAGGCCATCCTCTCGTAGCCGCGCACCAGCTCGTTGAAGGAGTCCAGGTCTCCCCCCTGGCTGGCCCGTATGAGATCCGTCTCGTCCATGATATCGGCTGCCGGCGACTGTAACTGCGGCCGGCTGATGGCCTATAATCTAGCCTGCCGCATCAGCCACTAATGATAGCACCTGGCACGGGCGGCAACATAGCCGCCGAAGGAGAAGGGCATGAGCGAGACTGCCAGCAGCGTCGAGAGGATGTTCCGCGAGGCCGGCGCCGTGGTTGAAGGGCACTTCCTGCTGACTTCGGGCCTCCATTCCCCGGTCTACTGGGAGAAGTTCCGCATCCTGGAGCAGCCGCGGTACACGGAGCGCCTGTGCGGCATGATCGCCGCCCGCTTCCGGGGCCAGGGGGTGCAGGTGGTGGCCGGGCCCACCACAGGGGGGGTCATCATCTCCTACGAGGTGGCCAGGCAGCTGGGGGTGCGCAGCATCTACGCCGAGAGGGAGGGCGCTGCCCGCGTCTTTCGTCGCGGCTTCCGCATCGCCCCTGGAGAGCGGGTGCTGGTGGTGGACGACGTCCTGACCACCGGCAGCTCCGTCGTGGAGGTCACAGAAGAGGTCCGCCGCAACGGGGGCCAGATGGTGGGAGTGGGGGTGCTGGTCGACAGGAGCGGGGGCCCGGTCGACTTCGGCGCCCCGCTCTTCAGTTGCTACAGGACATCGGCACCCGGCTACCGCCCGGAGGAGTGCCCGCTGTGCCGCGCAGGGGCGCCGCTCTCCAGGCCCGGCGGCGGATAACGGACGGCCCGAGCCGCCAAACCCCCGGTGCTGACGGCCGTCAGCCCAGGGCGGCGCCCTTGGTCAGGGTGGCCAGGAAGTCGGCGTTGCTCTTGGTCTTCGCCAGGCGCTCCAGGACCAGCTGGGTCCCATCGTGGGCATTGGAGCTGGAGTCCGCCGCGATCATGCTCACCATCCTTCTCAGCAGCCAGGTCTGCTTGATGGTCTGCTCATCAAGGAGCAGCTCTTCGCGCCTGGTCCCGCTGCGCGGGATGTCGATGGCCGGGAAGATGCGCCTCTCCGCCAGGCGGCGCTCCAGGTGCAGCTCCATGTTGCCCGTGCCCTTGAACTCCTCGTAGATAACGTCGTCCATCCGGCTGCCGGTGTCCACCAGGCAGGTGGCCAGTATGGTCAGGCTGCCGCCTTCCTCGATGTTCCTGGCCGCACCGAAGAAGTGCTTGGGGTGATACAGGGCCACCGGGTCGATGCCGCCCGAGAGCGTCCTGCCGCTGGAGGGCGCCCCCAGATTATAGGCCCTGGTGAGGCGGGTAATGCCGTCCAGGAGGATGACCACGTCCTTCCCAGCCTCCACCAGCCGCTTCGCCCGCTCCAGGGCCAGCTCCGCGACATGGGTCTGGTTCTCCACCATCTCGTCGAAGGTGGCCGCCACCACCTCGCCCCTGACGGACCGCTTCATGTCCGTCACCTCCTCGGGGCGCTCCCCGATCAGGCAGACCATGATGTGCACGTCCTCGTAGTTGGTGCACATGGCATTGGCTATCTGCTTCAGCAGCAGCGTCTTGCCCGCCTTCGGCGGCGAGACGATAAGCCCCCGCTGCCCCCTGCCGATGGGCGCCACCAGGTTGATCAGGCGGCAGGCGACGTTCTCCGGGGCGGTCTCCAGGTCGAACATCCGGTTGGGGAAGATGGGGGTCAGGGAGTCGAAGTGGGGGCGCCCCTTGGCCTGCTCCGGCTCGAGGTCATTGACCAGCTCCACGCGGAGCAGGCTCTGGTACCGCTCCCCTTCCTTGGGCGGCCGGGCCTGGCCCATCACCGCGTCCCCGGTGCGCAGGCCGAACCGGCGGATCTGTGAGGATGAGACATAGACATCGCCCGGCCCCTGAAGAAGGTTCTCGCCGCGCAGGAAGCCATACCCGTCACCGGTTATCTCCAGCATGCCTCCCGAGAAGATGTTCCCATCCTTCTCCGCCTGAGAGTGCAGCAGGGAGATGATCAGCTCCTGCTTCTTCAGGTTGCTGTAGCCGGAGATGCCCATGTCCTTGGCCATCTCCAGCAGGTCTTCCCTCTTCTTGGTGCCCAATTCAGCGAAATTCATGTGTCTGTGTCCCCCTCATCCTTTGCCTGCGGCCTTCTGCGCGTCTTCCAGGAACCGGGCGATGCCCACCGTGGTGAGCGGGTGGCCGATCATCTGTGTCAGGACTCCGTACGGTATGGTGGCGATGTGCGCGCCCACCTGGGCGGCGGCGACGCAATGCAGCGGGTGGCGGATGCTGGCGGCGATGACCTGGGTATCGAAATCATAGCGGTCGAAACAGGAGACGATGTCGGCCACCAGGGCCATGCCGTCCTCCCCGACATCATCCAGCCGGCCCACAAACGGGCTGACGTAGGCCGCGCCGGCCAGCGCCCCCAGAAGCGCCTGGTTAAGGGAAAAGCACAGCGTGACGTTGACCCTGATGCCCTCCCGGGAAAGCACCGATATCGCTTCCAGGCCGGCATCGCACATCGGGACCTTGATCACCACGTGCTCTGACCAGGCCGCCATCGCCCGCCCCTCTTCCACCATCGTCTTTGCGTCCTGGCCCAGCACCTCCACCGAGACCGGCCCCTTGACCGCGGAGCAGATATCCTGCACCGCCGATCGGTAGTCCTTCCATCCCGCCTTGTGCACCAGGCTGGGGTTGGTGGTGACGCCGCTGATCACCCCCAGCCCAACCGCCCTGCGGATCTGGTCGATGTCGGCCGTATCGAGGTAGAGGCGCATCAGTCTCCCGCCTTTCTCTCCGCGCCGTGCAGGGGCAGTGGGTGCTGCGCCCCTTCTCGCATGGTCCGCTTCGCGGCCTTCACGAAATCAAGGAACAGAGGATGAGGCCTGTTAGGCCGTGACTTGAATTCAGGATGAAACTGAGTAGCCAGCATCCAGGGATGATTCTTGAGCTCAACGATCTCGACGAGTCTGCCGTCAGGGGACAGGCCAGTGGCGGTTAGACCTGCCTGCTCCAGAGTATAGCGGAAGTCATTGTTAAACTCAAATCGGTGACGGTGCCTTTCATGAACGAGAGGCTGGCCGTAGGCGGCCGCCGCGCGGCTGCCCTCGACCACCTGGCAGGGGTAGCCCCCCAGGCGCATGGGGGCCTCCCTGGCGTCCATGCCCCGTTGCTCCGGCAGGAGGTCAATCGCCGGGTAGCGCGTCCCGGGCGCGAACTCCGTGGAGTTCGGCTCGTCGGAGCCGTAGAGATGCCGGCAGAACTCCACCACCATCACCTGCAGGCCCAGGCAAAGGCCGAGGTACGGCACCTGGTTCTCACGGGCATACCTGGCCGCTCTGATCATTCCCTCGATACCCCTGTATCCGAACCCGCCGGGCACCACGATCCCCTGGACGGAGCTCAGGAGCTTCTCCGCATTCCCGGCGTCCTTCTCCAGGTCCTCGGACTGTACCCAGTGGATGTCGACCGCGGAGTCCATGTGGGCCGCCGCATGCTGCAGCGCCTCCCTCACCGAGATGTAGGCGTCCCTGAGCTCGACATACTTGCCCACCAGGGCGATGGGGACCGGCTCTCGGGGGGTCTTGATACGTTCCACCATTGCCCGCCACTCCCGCAGGTCCTCACCCCCATGGCGGATGCCCAGCATCTCCATCATTATGTTCCCCTGGCCCGCCTCCTCGAGGATGAGGGGCACCTCGTAGATGGTCTCGACCGTCATCAGCGGTATGACCGCCCTCTTCTCCACGCTGCAGAACAGCGCCAGCTTGTCCGTGATCCCCTCATCCACCGGGTAGTCGCTGCGGCATACAATTATGTCGGGCTGGATGCCTATGCGGCGCAGCTCATTGACGCTGTGCTGTGTCGGCTTGGTCTTGAGCTCCCCGGTGGACCTGATGTACGGCAGGAGGGTGACGTGAACATAGAGCACGTTGTCCCTTCCCACCTCCGTGCGCATCTGGCGGATGGCCTCCAGAAAGGGGAGCCCCTCGATGTCCCCTACCGTCCCGCCCACCTCCACGATAACCACCGAGGCGCCGCCGGCTTCGCCTACCTCCTTGATTCGCCGCTTGATCTCGCTGGTGACATGGGGCACCACCTGGATCGTTCCGCCCAGGAAGTCGCCCCGCCTTTCAGCGGCAATCACCGAGCTGTATACCTGCCCGGTCGTCACACTGGACGCCGCGGTCAGCTCGATATCGATGAAGCGCTCGTAGTGGCCCAGGTCCAGGTCCGTCTCGGCGCCGTCTCTGGTGACGAAGACCTCGCCGTGCTGGTAGGGGGACATGGTCCCGGGATCGACATTCAGGTAGGGATCCAGCTTCTGGATGGTGACGGCGATGTTGCGACTCTTGAGTATTCTGCCAATTGAAGCGGCAGCGATTCCCTTCCCAACCGAGCTAACCACACCACCAGTGATGAATATGTATTTCGCGGTAGGCTCCTTACGGTGAAGAGTATCAGTTACCGAGGGGAACTAAATCCACGGACAAGTATATCAGCTTTCGACCACCTGTCAAGGCGCCTGTCGCTGTTCTACGATTATGACAGTGGTTAAGCGTTCAGCGAAAATGTCACTGTATGAAGGAGACGTTGACGTTGAATCTCAAGGAACAGAAGAGGCTGATGGTAGTCAGTGCAGTGGGGGAGGGGCGTTTGGAGGCAGGGGAGGCGGCGGTGGGGCTGGGGCTCTCGGTGAGGCATGTCAGAAGGCTCTTGGCGCGTTTCAGGAAGGAGGGCGCGGCAGGCATGGCCCATGGCAACCGGGGCAGGAGCCCGAAGACCAGGAGAGGGCCACGCCACCGAAGCCGGCGCGAACGGCGC
>CAZBJX010000008.1:0-88644 GCA_964492335.1 uncultured Dehalococcoidia bacterium
GGGCCAGCGTCTTCGGCGGCGACGAGGTATTGACCGCCGCCATCCTGGACCGGCTCCTGCATCACGGCACCGTGGTCAACATCAGGGGCCAGTCATACCGGCTGAAGGAGAAGCTCAGGGGAGGCATCCTGGAGAGCGGTGAACCAGCTGAAACACGGATCTCAAGAAGGCAAAAGCCTACCAGTGACCAAGCCTAAGGGCACCCAGAGGTGGTAGTTCTTAAACCGGCGAAAATGGTAGTTTTTAAACCGGCGTTGACAATGGCGTGGTTCGATCCTCCATTGTACAAGCTCCCAAACAAGAACTGCCCCAACTGTGGCCGTCGTCAGAGTTGGTACAGATCTTGGGGGTTTGGCATTGGCTTGGACTGGGACTGCCCTCAATGCCAATCACGCCTCATTTTTGACCTCAGAAGACTGGTTTTCTTCTGGGGTTTATGGGTGATCGTGGCTATCGCTGCAAGTGTACTTGCGCAGCGAGACCTCGCGGTGATCCTCATTTGGCCAGCTTTCGCCGCGATGTGGTGGTTTAACTCCGTCAAAATCAAGAAGTAGTGGCATGATGCCTCTACGTTTCTTTATGCCTCGCGATCGCGAACCCATGACCGCCAAGATCGAAAGGGCGGCACCTGCCCCGTGTTTCAGGTATGCTTCGACTCTCCCCCGTCTCCACCAGAAACACGGCCGAGCCTCCGGGGCAGTCACGGACTCCGGGGGTCCTGCGTGAACTGTCCTCCGCTCCGGGCCCGCACTACCTTCCGTGTGGAAGTGCTGCTACCGATCCGCCACGGCTTCCGCCTTGCCTCGGCCCAGTGCCCGGAAACCTTGTCCAGACGGTCCGCGATCCCGGGTCAAGCAACTGGGCAAAGAGGTCTTCGACCAGAAAGTCGAGAAAGAAAACAGGATCACGAGGAAGGCCTCCGTGGCGTTCGACACCGAGGCGGAAGCGCTGGACTGGCTGGTGCGAGACTAGAGCTGTCCCTCCCTCCCGAATGCCCCGGCCTTTGGCCAACCGCGGCGGCTTCAGGTACAATGGTGAATCGACCCCGCGAAGAGGAGGGTGACGATGTACAAGAACATAGTCCTGCCCCTGGACGGTTCGGACGCCAGCGAGAGCGCGATCCCGCACGCGGAGCAGCTGGCTCTGGGGTGTGAGGCCAGGCACGTCACCATAGTCCACGTGGTCGAGGCGGACCGCTACGAGGGGATGCTGACCAGCGGGAAACGGCCCGGGGTCTATCTCCAGAGGGCCGCCAGGAAGCTGGAGGCCAAGGGCATGACCGTGGACATCAGGGTGCTGACCGGAGATCCCGCGGAAGCCATCGTCTCCTACACGGAGAAGAATCCCTGCGACATTATTGTCATGGCCAGCCACGGCCGCTCCGGCGTCACCAGGTGGGCCATCGGCAGCGTGGCCGATAAGGTCTTCCGGGCCAGCAAGATACCAGTGCTGATGGTGAAGACCCCGGTGGAGCCCAAAAAGAAGCGGGCCAGGAAGTCCTGACGGACATTGACACCGTTACACCGACGCTCAAGCTGATTGACCTCGCGCCGCCCATCCCGGGCATGGAGAGGTTCATCGGGTCCTGGCTGGTCTGCGGCCAGCGGAAGGCCATCGTGGACCCCGGCCCAACGTCAGCCATCCCGAACCTGCTGTCGGCCCTGTCTCAGCTTGACATAAGCCCGGCTGACATAGAGTACATCATCCTGACTCACATCCACCTCGATCACGCGGGCGGCACGGCGACCGCGCTGCGGGACATGCCCCGGGCCCGGGTGTTCGCCCACGCGCAGGCCTATCGCCACCTGGCGGATCCGGCCCGGCTATGGGAGGCCAGCCTGAAGACCCTGGGAGCCCTGGCCCGCCAGTACGGCCGCATGGAGCCGGTGCCGGAGGACCGCCTGGCCGTCATGACCGACCTGGCGGCTGTGGACCTGGGCCTGGGCGTCGTCCTGGAGGCCCACTACACCCCCGGCCACGCGGCCCATCACCTGAGCCTCTTTGAGAGAGGGAGCGGTGCGCTGCTGGCCGGCGAAGCCGCCGGCGTCTGCATCAACGGGGCGGTGCGCCTGGCCACCCCGCCCCCATTCCGGCTGGACGAAACACTCTCGTCCATCGACCGCCTTATCGCGCTCCAGCCCGGGACCATCTGCTATGGCCATTTCGGCGCCTGCGCGGATGCCATGGACCGGCTGCGGCTGGCCCGGTCGAAACTCCTGGCGTGGCACAAGATCGTCCAGACAGCAGCCGGCGACGATCTCGGACCGGAGGAGACACTGGCGCTGCTGCGGAAGCGGGACCCGGACCTGGCCTACCTGGATGGGCTGGGGCCGGACGCCTTCCGGCGAGAGCACGACCTGCTGATCAACAGCATCAAGGGGCTGGGCCAGCCGGCGCGCTGACGTACCACGTAGCCGCCGCGGCCGCAGGGCGCGCCGGTCACCCGCTCACAGCAGCGGCAGGTAGCGCTTCAGCTCGAAGTCGGTAACCGCCCTGCGGTAGAGGTCCCACTCGACCTTCTTGTTCCGGATGAAGCTGTTGAAGACGTGGTCGCCCAGGGCCTTCTTCAGGAGCTTGCTGCCCTCGGCCACCTCGATGGCCTCCACCAGGCTGCCCGGCAGGGTCTTGATGCCCTTCTTCGCCCTCTCCTCGGGCTTCAGCTCGTAGACGTTCTCCTCCGAGGGGGCCGGCAGGGGATATTCCTTCTCGATGCCCTCCAGCCCCGCCGCCAGTATGACGGAGAAGCACAGGTACGGGTTGCAGGCCGGGTCTGGTGAGCGCAGCTCTATCCTGGTGGCGTTCTCCTGGCCGGGCTGGTACTGGGGGATGCGGACCAGGTCCGAGCGATTGCGCTGGGCCCAGGTGATGTAGGCCGGCGCCTCGTACCCGGGGACCAGTCGCTTGTAGGAGTTGACCCACTGGTTGTTGACCACGGTGATCTCGGCTATGTGCCGCAGCAGACCCGCCAGGAAGTGCTTGCCCGTATTCGACAGGTGATGCCTGTCGTTCTTCTCGAAGAAGGCGTTGCGCTCTCCCTGGAAGAGCGATATGTGCACGTGCATGCCGCTGCCGTTGAGGGTGGCCACCGGCTTGGGCATGAAGGTGGCGTAGACGCCGTGCTTCTGGGCCACTTCCTTGACCGCGATGCGGTAGACCATCACATTGTCGGCCATCCGCAGGGCGTCCGTGTACCGCAGGTCGATCTCGTGCTGGCTGGGGGCCCCCTCGTGGTGTGCGTACTCCACCTTGATCCCCATCTGGTCCAGGATGATGATCGTCTGCCGGCGGTACTCGCTGGCCGCGTTGGGAGGCGTCACGTCGAAGTAGCCCCCCCTGTCCAGCGGCGTGACATCCTCGTTGCTGGGGAAGTAGAAGAACTCCAGCTCCGGCCCCACGTTGCAGGTGAACCCCATCCGGGTGGCCCTCTCCAGGTTCTGCTTGAGCACGTGCCGGGGGTCGCCCTCGAACGGCCGCCCGTCCGGCCAGTGGATGTCGCAGAACATCTTGCCCGTGGCGTGGTCCATGGGGCGCCAGGGGATGATGGAGTAGGTGGTGGGGTCGGGCCGGGCGATCATGTCGCTCTCGTCGATGCGGACGAAGCCCTCCACGGACGAGCCGTCGAAGCCCAGTCCGTCGGTGAAGGCCCGGTCCATCTCCTCCACCCTCACCGAGAAGCTCTTCAGGAACCCCAGGATGTCGGAGAACCACATCCGGATGAACTTGACGTTCTGCTCACGGATCTGGCGGAGCACCTGCTCCCTGGCTTCGGCCGCCTTCTTCCGCGGTCTCGGTGCTTTCGCTGCCATCTCTGCTCCTTCCCTGGCCATTTCTGGTGAGGCCTCAACCCTTGGATTCCACGGCCGCCCGGGCCAGGGCGCGGAACTCGGCCACCGCCTTCCGGCCCAGGTCCTCGCCGCTGCGCAGGCGGACGGAGACGGCCTCCCCGGCCACCTCCTTGTCGCCCACCACCAGCATGTAGGGTATCTTCTGCAGCTGGGCCTCACGGATCTTGGAGTTCATCCTCTCCGAGCGGGCGTCGATCTGGACCCGCAGCCCGTCCGCGGCCAGTTCCGCCTGTATCTTGCGGGCGTAGTCCAGGTGGCGGTCCGCTATGGGGATGATCATCGCCTGCACCGGCGCCAGCCAGGCCGGGAAGGCCCCGCCGCAGTTCTCCACCAGCACCCCGAAGAAGCGCTCCAGGCTGCCCATGAGCGCCCGGTGCACCATGTACGGGCGCCGCTCTTTCCCATCCTCGCCGATGAAGGTCATGTCGAAGCGCTCCGGGAGGTTGAAGTCGAACTGTATGGTGGAGCACTGCCAGTAGCGGCCCAGCACGTCCTTGATCTTGATGTCGATCTTGGGCCCGTAGAAGACGGCCTCGCCCTCCTTCCTCTCGTGGGGGAGGCTGCGGGCGTCCAGGGCCTTGACCAGCGAGCGCTCCGCCTGCCCCCACATGGCGTCGCTGCCGGCGTACTTGCCCGGGTTGGCCGGGTCGCGCACGGAGAGCTCCACCTTGTAGTCCTCGAAGCCGAAGGCGCTCAGGATGCTGGTGCAGAAATCGAGCACCCGCAGGATCTCGTCGTCGATCTGCTCCGGGGTGCAGACGATGTGGGCGTCGTCCTGGGTGAACCCGCGGACGCGCAGCAGGCCGTGCAGCGTCCCGCTGCGCTCGTAGCGGTACACCGTGCCCAGCTCCGCCCAGCGCAGCGGCAGCTCGCGGTAGGAGCGCAGCCGGGTCTTGTAGATCAGGATGTGGAACGGGCAGTTCATGGGCTTGATGTAGTAGTCCTGCTCGTCGATCTGCATCGGCGCGTACATGCTGTCCTTGTAGAAGCCCAGGTGCCCCGAGGTCTCCCACAGGTGCGCCCGGCCGATGTGCGGGGTGAAGACGATGTCGTAGCCGCCCTCGAGGTGCCGCCGGCGCCAGTAGTCCTCGATGAGCACCCGCACCAGCCCCCCTTTGGGGTGCCAGTAGGCCAGCCCGGGGCCGGCCTCCTCGTGGAAGCTGATCAGGTCCAGCTGCTTGAGCAGGCGGCGGTGGTCGCGGGCCTCTATCTCGGCCAGCTTCTTCAGGTGCGCGTCCAGCTCCGCCTGGGTCTCGAAGGCGGTGGCATAGATGCGCTGCAGCATGGGCCGCTTCTCGTCGCCGCGCCAGTAGGCCCCGGCGATGGAGAGCAGCTTGAAGGCGCCGATCTCCCCCGTGGTGGCCACGTGGGGCCCGCGGCACAGGTCGACAAACGAGCCACTGCGGTAGACGGTCACCGTCTGGTCCGGCAGGTCGGCGATCAGCTCCAGCTTGTAGGGCTGGGAGGCGAAGACCTGGCGGGCCTTCTCCCGGTCCATCTCCTCCCGGATGAAGGGGGACCTGGCCTCCGCCACCCGGCGCATGTTCTCCTCGATGGCGGCCATGTCCTCCGGGACCAGGGGCCG
This sequence comes from uncultured Dehalococcoidia bacterium, assembly GCA_964492335.1. GTDB lineage: Bacteria > Chloroflexota > Dehalococcoidia > UBA2247 > RBG-13-53-26 > JAFGCL01. The sequence goes on from CAZBJX010000008.1 coordinate 5,431, forward strand.
GGGCAGCTCGAAGTCGTAGTAGAACCCGTCCTCGATGGCCGGGCCGATGCCGAACCTGGCATCCGGGAAGAGCATCTTCACCGCCTCCGCCATCACGTGGGATGCGGAATGGCGCATGGTCTCCAGTCTCGAATCCTGGGCGGCCGCTTCGCTCATGGTCTCTCCGATCTACGACAGAACCTCTCTGCCCCGGGGCACGAGAGGTTCTCAAGGGGCGCGTTCACTCACTCATTGTCAATTCGGGCGCGGGTTTTGTCAATAGCAGCGGCGGATCAGGCCGTCCCCGTGGCGTACAGGACGGCCCTCGACCGTTTCCCCACGGGGGAGACAAGGCCCAACGCCCGCAGGCAGCAGGCCACCTTCTGGGCCAGCGGACGGGGGACGTCGAGAGCGGGAGCCGGGTCACCGGTGGTGAAGGGCACCGGCCGCACGGGGTAGCTGGCCCGCAGCTCAACCGCCCCTTGCGGGGTATTGCGCTGTGTCTGAAGCGGCCCTACCGCCTCTTGCGGCGGGTCCTTCCAGCCGCCAGCCTGACCTTCACCTCCTCGTACTGCTCGATGCTGCACACCGGGTAGGTCTCCTCGGTGCACACGTCCGACAGGTAGGCGGAGACCACGCTGCCGTCAATCCAGGTCTGGTCGGTCACCTCTACAATTGCCAGGGAGAAGCCGTTGTGCGGCGAGACCACCTGGGTGATGAACTTCATCTTGGCGTAGGCGTCCCGGACGGCTTTGGGCGCCTTGCCCGTGTGGATGGCCTCCCACCGCCTGTCCAGCGCGTCAGCCTGCTCCGGGGTCCACCTGTAGATCGAGACAAACAGTCCCATTCAAGCCCTCCTTATGTTGCTGGCCGGCTCCGCCGGGGCAGGAGGGATCGCGCTCCCTCCCTTGTCGTCGCCGGCGAGTTGCTGGCTCCGGCTTCCCACGACCGCCAGACCCGGAGCGCCAGAGGCCCCCGTGTGGGAATCGACAGAGATGCCTTCTACGATAATAGCACCAGCGCCATGGCCGGCGTCAATAGGGCGGGGATGGCCCGAATCCGTGGATTCCCTGGGCGCAGGGTGCAGTGTGGGTATTGTGGCAGGTTGACCAGCGTCTTCTGCCGGGTACCTGCCTGTCGGGCCGGCTGGCTCCGGGGCGGAGGCCTACCGGCCCCGGCGGCCGGCCCGCTCCAGGCCGAAGGCATAGCCCTGGTCGAAGGCGGCGAGGTTGAGGTCCTCGGTGCCTTCGGGAACGGACGCCCGCACCGCCTGGCGCAATGCGTCGTGCGAGACCAGGTCGGTCACCGCCGCGAAGAAGCCCAGCATGATGATGTTGGCCACCACGGGGCGGTTCATCTCCCGGGCCATGCGGGTGGCCGGGATGGACAGGGGGGTGGGCGCCACGGAGGGGTCGGTCTTGACCAGGTCCGGGTCCACGATGATCAGGGTGCCCTGCGGAGGGTTCAGCCCGTAGGTGGCGTAGGCCTCCTGGGCCAGGACCACGATGACCTCGGGGTTGATGATGCGCGGGTAGTCGATGGGCTCCTTCGAGACCACCACCTCGGCGGTGCAGGAGCCGCCGCGGGCCTCCGGGCCATAGCTCTGGGTGAGCGTGGCGTAGCCGGCGTCAAAGATGCTGGCGCCCTTGCCCACGATCTCGCCGAACAGGATGACGCCCTGGCCGCCGAAACCGGCGATCCGCAACTCCCTCCTGGCAGCGCCCTGGCCCATGTGCTCCCTTATCTCCTACCTGGCCTTCCGGGCCCGGTCGCAGACCTGCGCGTAGCCACCCCAGAAGGTGGGGCGCTCGATCTCCATGAACTTGCCCAACATGATGGGACCGTCCAGCGTGATCTCGGCCTCGGCCGGATCGGCGCCGTTCTTGATCAGGCCCTTCTCCTTGAAGTAGCGCAGCCCGTCGACCCCCTGGCCCTGCTTGTTGGCCTTGCCGTAGACCGTGGGGCAGTGGGCGATGACCTCGACGAAGCTGAACCCCGGCCGGACCAGGGCCTCGGCCAGGCAGCGCTCCAGCTGCCGCAGGTGGTAGACCGTCCAGCGGGCCACGAACGGTCCCCCCGAGGCGGCCACCAGCCGCGGCAGGTTGAAGGGTGGTTCGAAATTGCCGTAGGGCGAGGTGGTGGTGCGGGCGCCCAGCGGGGTGGTGGGCCCCAGCTGGCCGCCGGTCATGCCGTAGTTGAAGTTGTTCACGCAGATGACCGTCATGTCCATATTGCGGCGGGCGGCGTGAATGAGATGGTTGCCGCCGATGGCGGCCAGGTCGCCGTCGCCGGAGAAGACCACCACCTTGAGCGCGGGGTTGGCCAGCGCCAGCCCGGTGGCAAACGGTATGGCCCGGCCGTGCGTGGTGTGGAAGGAGTCCAGCAGGACATAGCCCGCCACCCGGCCGGAGCAGCCTATGCCGGATACCAGCGACACCTTGTCCGGGTCCAGCTTCGCCCGCTCGAGGGCCCGGATGAAGCAGCTCAGGGACGCGCCGATGCCGCAGCCGGCGCACCAGATGCTGGGCAGGCGGTCCACCCGCAGGAAGGAATCGATGGGGTTTCGGCGCTCGCCGGCCGCTTCGGTCACTTCGCGGCCTCCCTGATGGTCGCCAGGATGTCCTGGGGCAGGTGCATGCCGCCGCCCATGTGGGGCACCAGCAGCGTCTTCCTGCCGGCGGCGCAGCGCTCCACCTCCAGCACCATCTGCCCGTAGTTGATCTCCGGCACCACGAAGGCCCTGGCCTGCCGCGCCAGCTCCCGGATGCGGTCCTCGGCAAAGGGCCAGATGGTGATCAGCCGCAGCATGCCGGCCCGGATGCCCTCGGCCCGGGCCATCTGCACCGCCCGGCGGGCCACCCTGGCCGTGATGCCGTAGGCGCAGACGACGACGTCGGCATCGTCAATCCCCGTCTCTTCCAGGCGGATGATGTCCGCCCGGTTGACCCGGACCTTGTCCGCCAGGCGCCGCACCAGCCTCTGGTGCACCTCGGCCGTCATGATGGGGTAGCCCCTCTCGTCGTGGGTCAGCCCGGTGACGTGGAAGCGGTAGCCTTCGCCGGCCATGGCCATGGGCGGCACCAGGTCGGCGTCCGGCAGGTAAGGCAGGTACTCCCCGGGGGGAACGGTGGGCCGGCGCCGCTCCACCAGTTCCTCCGGCTTCACCAGCCTCATGGTCACCTTCTCGCTCATGTGCCCCACGGTCTCATCGGCCATCACCAGGACGGGCACCCGGTACTTCTCCGAGAGGTTGAAGGCCTCTATGGTCAGATCGAATATCTCCTGCGGCGAGCTGGGCGAGAGGGCGATGATCTCGTACACCCCGTGGGAGCCCCAGCGGGCCTGCATCATGTCGCCCTGGCCCACCAGCGTCGGCAGCCCGGTGGAGGGCCCCGCCCTCTGTATGTTGACCAGCACGCAGGGGGTCTCCAGCATCACTCCCAGGCCCAGGTTCTCCATCATCAGGCTGAACCCGGGGCCCGAGGTGGCCGTCATGGACTTCATCCCGGCCCAGGACGCTCCCAGGATGGCGTTCATGGAGGCGATCTCGTCCTCCATCTGGATGTAGACCCCGCCTATCCTCGGGAGCCGGCGGGCCATGCGCTCGGCGATCTCGGTGGCCGGGGTGATGGGGTAGCCGGCGAAGAATCGGCAGCCGGCGGTGATGGCCCCCTCCGCGCAGGCCTCGTCGCCGGTGATGAAGAACTCCCCCTGCAGGGCGGCAGCTTCGGCCATCAGCCCTCGTCCTCCGCGGACAGCCAGATGGCGAAGTCCGGGCAGATCATGGCGCAGAGGCCGCAGGCGGAGCACTCGGCGTCGTCCACCGTCGTCGGGAGCAGGTGGCCCTTGGCGTTCATCTCCTCGCCGATAACCAGCGTCTTGCGGACGCAGATCTCGACGCAGTAGCGGCAGCCCTTGCAGCGGTCCCGGTCCAGGTAGAGCTCGACGGTCTGGGGGGCGCCCGCCTTCGCGGGCTTCCTCGTGGCTTTCATGACTAGGCAGTTGCTCATCTTGGCTGTCCAGGGGTCTGGTGGTCTGAGCGTTATCTTCGTGCTCCACCTGGTCAGAAGGCCGGGCTGGCTACCTGAGGCTGCTTGCGGGCGGTCTGGCCATCAGCTATCCAGTATAACAAAAAGCGAGACTCCGGTTCAAAGTCGGAGATCGTTGCTTCAAGCCGCGGTATGCTGCAGCGGCTGCCAACGTGGCGAGGGCGCTGCGGGGGCAGGAGCCGGCGTACATCGTGAACGGCGTGAAGGGGTGGCAGGCCTGGCCCGCGGGATCCAGGCAGATACACGCCGGGTTTGACGGTCATCCCACGGAACCGTATGATGGCCCTGCGCCTGCTATCATGACCGTGAGACCTGAGATGCCGGATGATACCGCCACGTGCCCGGAGAGGTGGCCCCGCTGGTGGCGGGGCACGAGGTCGGTATATCGCTCACGAACCTGTCGGTTAGCCGTGGTCTCGCTGGTGGCGGGGCACGAGATTGTGGGCCGCGTGGAGGCCCTGGCCGGGCCTGGAAGAGGCGGGCCTGTAACGCCGCACTGTGGGTGAAGAGCTGGACGAAGTAGCAGGCGCACTCCCGTTCCTGGTCCCCCTGCTCATCCTGCAGGTGGTGCTGATGGTGGTGGCGCTGGTGGACCTGGTGAAGCGGGAGCGGGTGCGGGGCGGCAACAAGATCATCTGGGGGGTGGTCATCGTCGTATTCAACATCATCGGCCCCATCGCGTACCTGCTGGCGGGCCGGCTGGAGAGCGCCGGTGACGGCGATCCGGACTGAGGGCCTGTCCAAGCACTACGGCGCCATCAAGGCCGTGGACAATCTTAACCTGGAGGTCCCGGAGAACGTGGTCTTCGGGTTCCTGGGGCCCAACGGGGCCGGCAAGACCACCACGGTCAAGCTGCTCACCGGCTTCGCCCGCCCCACCGCCGGCCGGGCCTGGGTGGCGGGAGAGGCGGTGGATGACGGCCGGCAGGCCTTCCGCTCCAGCATAGGGCTGCTGCCCGATGTCCCCGCCTTCTACGACTGGATGAGCGGCCGGGAACTCCTGTGCCTGGTGGGCGAGCTGCACCGCCTGCCGGGGCCCGAGACCAAGCGGCGGGCCGATGAGCTGCTGGAGATGGTGGACCTGGCCCGGGCCGGCGGCCGCCGCATCGGGGGCTACTCCCGCGGCATGCGGCAGCGGCTGGGCATCGCCCAGGCCCTGGTCAACCGGCCCCGGGTCCTGTTCATGGACGAGCCGACCTCCGCCCTGGATCCCATAGGGCGCCGCGACGTTCTGAGCCTCATCACCCGCCTGCGCCAGACCGCCACTGTCTTCATGTCCACGCACATACTCTCCGACGTGGAGCGGGTCTGCGACATGGTGGGCATTGTGGACAAGGGCGTCCTGATCACGGTCTCCTCGATGGACGACCTGCGCCAGAGGTTCACCGGGTCCGTCTTCGAGATGGAGTTCATGGAGGACCCCGGCCCGTTCCGGGAGTCGCTGCAGAAGGTGCCGTGGCTGACCGGCCCGGAGATCGTGGCCCATGGCGGCGCCAGCGTGCTGCGGGTGAAGGCCGCCGACGTGGACCGGGCGCGGAAGGAGCTGCCCCGGGTGATCGGCGAGAGCGGCCTGACCCTGACCCGTTACGAGCTGGTCCTGCCGACCATCGAGGACATCTTCATGGACATCGTGAACAGGCGGGGGCCTGCATGAGGCCCGTCGCACGGGACTGGATGGGGGGGTTCTGGCCGCTGCTCAAGAAGGAGCTCAGGGAGCAATGGCGCACCTACCGGCCGCTCATCGTGGGCAGCATCTTCCTGATGTTCGGCGTCACCACGCCGCTCATTCTCAAGTACCTGCCCCTGATACTGGAAAGCGCCGGCGAAGGCATGAGCATAGAGATGCCCCCGCCCACCGCCGCCCAGTCCCTCCTGGAGTATGCCGGGACCATCGCCCAGGTGGGCGTCCTGGTGGCGGTGCTGGTGGCCATGGGCTGCGTGGCTAATGAGCTGCGCAGCGGCACCGCGGTGATGACCCTGAGCAAGCCGGTGGGCCGCGGCGCCTTCGTCACCGCCAAGCTGGCCGCCATGAGCCTCACCTTCCTGGTCTCGATGGTGGTGGCCTCTGCCGTGTGCTTCGGCTACACGGTGTGGCTTATCGAGGGTGCCGGCCTCACGGCCTTCATCGGCCTCAACCTGCTGCTGGGACTGTTCTTCGTGCTCTGCCTGGCGGTGACCCTGGCCTTCTCCAGCCTCTTCAAGAGCTCTCTGGCCGCCGGCGGCGCGGCCCTGGCCGTGCTCCTGGGCCAGGCCCTGCTGGGTGCAGTGCCGTACGTGGGTGATTTCATGCCGAACAAGATCCTGGGCTGGGGCAACAGCCTGCTCACGGGTGGCGGGAAGAGCTACTGGGGCGCGCTGGCCGTGACCGTGGCCGCCATCGTGGTCTCCATTCTTGCCGCCCAGCGTGCATTGCGGCTGCGGGACCTTTGAAGCGCGAGGGAGGGCGCCTGACGTTGTCCCCGCGGCCCAAGCCCGGGGCCGGCGGCCTTCGTCAACTCCAGGCGGACCCCATCCCTTCCGCCGCCTTCTTTGCAGGCGTGTGGAATCCTATGCTATAATCGTTGACGCAGAGGGCGACACCGAGGCCGGACCGGTCATCCGGTGCGAGGCAACCAGGGGACACCAGCCGCGCGGAGGCTCATGGCCCCACAACTTCTTCAGGGTTGCCCGGTTCTGTAATCGGCCATTGGGGGATGGTCAGCGGGGGGCAGGAAGATGCAGGGTCAGGGCATGGGCGGGTGGCGGTGGTGGCTTCACACGATCTGGCGCAGGAAGACCTTCATCATCCTGTTTGTCCTGGTGATGCTGGCGGACCAGCTGAGCAAGTTCTGGGTGAGGCAGGCCCTGCCGCTGTACGCCTCCGTCCCGGAGGAGGGGCCCCTGCGCATCAGCCACGTAACCAACAACGGGATGGTGCTGGGGATGGCGGCCCCCTCGGCCGTTCGACTGCTCCTGCCGCTGCTGGTACTGGGCGTGCTCCTGTTTCTCTCCTGGCGGTATTTCCCGTCCAACAGCCGGGTGCTGAACGTAGCCCTGGGCCTCTTCGTCGGCGGCTGCGTGGGAAACCTGGTGGACCGGGTGTTCCTCGGCGGCGTCACCGACATGATAGACGTCAGCCTGCCGGCCATCAGCAGCCGGCTGGTCCTGAACGTGGCCGACCTGGCCTGCCTGGCCGGGATCCTCATGTTCGACGTCTATGTGATCAGGCTGCGCCTGCGCCGGATACCCAGGAAGCAGTCCCTGCTCGCCTATCTCTGGGCCGGCATCGTGGCGGTGGAGCGAAGCCGGTCCAAGGCCGGCCAGTGGTGGAAGCCGGCGGTCTTCCGGCCGGAGGGGAAGGGCTCAGCCCGGTAGGCCTCCTGCCGGAGTCACTGGCCATCGGCGGCCGCAGCCGGGCCTTCGCCCAAGTCCCTCTGGAGCCGGTCCATCCAGCCGGCCACGGGGCGCCGGCATGCCTGCCGGCGCGCCTGTTCCCTGCGGGGGCTGGCGCTGCGGCGCGGGCTTCAGATCAGCCGGGCTACCGCTGAGCCTTCGTAGACGGCGTTGATCACCTTCCTGGGCCTGGCGCAGTCGCCGATCACGTAGACCTCGGGGACTGTGCCGGTCGCTTCGCTGGAGAGCGTCTCATGGGGCGTGGTGCCCATGGCTATGACTACGCTGTCGGCCTCAATGAAGGTCTTGCGTCCATAGTGGTCCACCGCCGTCACGCCCTTGTTGTTGATCTCGGTGATTATCCGGCCGGTAACCGCTTTGACCCCGGCCTCCGGCAGCAGGTTGACCAGCAGATCGAAGCGGGTGATGGGCTCTTCGTCCCGGGCCAGCTCCTCCAGCATCTCGACTATGGTTACCTTCTTCTGCCTCTCGGCCAGATACAGCGACAGCTCGCAGCCCACCGTCCCCCCTCCGGCGACCACCACGCTGGCGCCGGGCACGTCCGCCTTGGATACCAGGACATCCCGGTAAGTCAGGATGTTCTTGCCGCTGGCGCAGGGTATGCCGGGGACCAGCGGCTCCGCGCCGGTGGCCACGATCAGCACGTCGGGCCGGACCTCCTTCACCAGCTTCCCATCTACCTCCTGGCCCAGCTCAAGCTTCACCCCGGCCTTCTTGAGCTGCGGCAGGTAGTACTCCAGGATGTAGCCCAGCTTGTCTCGTCCGGGGCATACCGCCGCCGCCCGGAGTTGGCCGCCCAGATCGCGCTCTTTCTCGAACAGGGTGACGCTGTGGCCGCGCCAGGCGGCCACCAGGGCCGCCTCCATGCCGCCAGGGCCGCCGCCGGCCACCATTACCCGCTTCTTGACCGTCGCCGGCCTGAGGTGCACCCAGCCGTCCTCGCGCTCGTGCCCTACCACCGGGTTGACGGTGCATCGCATGTACAGTTCCTGGAACACGTGCCCGCCGATGCAGCCCGTGTTGCAGCTGATGCACTTGCGGATGTCCTCGGGCCGTCCCTCCCGCGCTTTGCAGGGCCACTGCGGGTCTGCTATGAGGGGCCGGCCCAGGGCGACGAAATCGGCCGCTTCCTCTGCCAGGGTCTTCTCGGCGAAGGCGGGCGTCTTGATCTGCCCCACCGTGATAACGGGTATGCTGACCACCTCCTTGATCGCGGCCGCGATGTAGGTCCGCCAGCCTTCCTTGAAGCGCATGGGTTCCAGGAGGGTGTGCATGGACTCGTAGATGCCCGCGCTGACGTGGAGGACGTCGATGCCGCATGACTGCGCCAGCATGGCGATCTTCTTGCCGTCCTCCAGGGTGAGCCCGCCGGGCACGAACTCGTCGGCGCTGTAGCGCAGGCACAGCGGGAAGCTCGGGCCTACCTTCTGCCGGGTGCGCTTCACTATCTCCGTGAAGAACTTCATGCGGCGCTCAAAGGTGCCGCCCCATTCATCCGTGCGCTGATTGGTGTGCGGCGACATGAACTCTCCGAGCAGGTAGCCGTGGGCGCCATGGAACTCCACGCCGTCCATGCCGGCCTTCTTCACCCGGAGAGCAGTCTCGGAGAACCTCTCCACCAGGTCCCATATCTCGTCCGAGGTGAGCTCGCGCACGGGTATCTGCAGGAACCCGCAGGGGATGGCCGAAGGGGCCACCGGCTGCACTCCCTCGGTGTTGTGGACCTGCCTGCCGGCATGGTGCACCTGCTGGAATACCCTGGCGCCATACAGGTGGATGGCCTCCGCCAGCTCCTGGTAGCCGGCTACGTACTTGTCGTTATCGAGGCGCAACTGACAGGATACGTTCTTGCCCTCGGGGTACTTGACCTGGGTGTTCTCGATGATGATCAACCCCGCTCCGCCCCTGGCTCGCTCAGCGTAGTACTTGATGAGGCGGTCGGTCGGCTCGCCGGTCGGCCCGGCGAAGTTGGTGGTGCAGGGCGGCAGCACGATTCGGTTCTTGATCTGCAGCCGGCCTATCATGCCCGGTTCAAACAGCCTGGGGTACTTCAGTCTGGCCATGGTGTCCTCCTTCTATACCAGGAGCGGCGTCAAGCGTGCCCCTGGTGCTCCAGCTCCGGACTCGTGGTGGTGTGGGGAAGGTCTCCGGGGTGGCAGTGATGTCGGGTGCGGCCGGACGGCCATGACGCCGCCGGTTGGAAGCTCGGATCGCACAGATGCCCTGCCCTCCGCCTCCTCCCCGCCGCTGCTGGCGATCGCTGCCAGTTTGAAGGATGCCGGTGCCCTAGCTTCACGATACCACCTGCCGGCGAATGACTGTCAACGGGTGGTTGCGACCATCGAACCGGCCGCGCCGCTGCCGGACGGAGCGGGTGGGGCCGCTACCAGGCCGGCCCGGCGGTTTGCCGCCCCGCCGGCCGCTGTGCTATGGTCGCAGAGTGGCATCGCCCGGTGCGGCCGGCTGTGCCCGTCCCGGGGCCGGGCGCTGCCCGGCGGCCGGGGTGGAATCGGAGACAAGGAGGATGGGGCGTGATGGACATGAACGATTACAGCGGGGAGTTCCGGCCGGGTCTGCGCATGGAGGACTTCTCCAAGGAGGTCCTGGTCCGCATGTGGCAGGTGGCGGGGATGATGTATACCAGCCTGGCAGGGAGCTACCAGAGGGTGATGCGGGAGAAGCTGGGGGAGGAGGCCGCCCTGGAGCTCGACGCCGAGGTGTGGCGCCGGCAGACGCCCATCGAGGTGCGCCTCTGCCGGCGGGCTATGGGGATAACGGGGGACGACGTGGCGGCCCTCTTCAAGCACCTGCAGGTGGACCCGGGCGCCGGCGGCATCTGGCCGGAGCTGGAGATGGACCTGAAGGGCCCTGACCACGGGGTCCTGACCGTGAAGCGCTGCGTGGCCCTGGACCACTTCGAGCGCCACGGGGAAGAGGAGCTGGCCCGCCTGAAGCATACGTGCGAGGTGCTCGACGGCGAGGGGTTTCAGGATACCGCCACCCTGTTCCATCCCGACATGACGGCCCGGCCGCTGGCGTTGCCGCCGCGCGGCAGCAAGGCGGAGCCGGCCTGCCAGTGGGAGTTCAGGGTGGAGCGGCCGTGATGATGCTGCCGCCCGGCAACCGGCGGCCTTCGCGGCTGGTGGCCTACTTCTCCATGGAGATCGGCCTCGACCCCGCCATCCCCACCTACAGCGGCGGCCTGGGGGTGCTGGCCGGCGACACCCTGCGCGCCGCCGCCGACCTGGGCGTGCCGGTAGTGGGGGTGACCCTGCTGTACCGCCGGGGGTATGTCAGGCAGTCCCTGGGCCCGCAGGGCCACCAGTCGGAGGCCCCCCACGAGTGGTCCCCGGAGAAGGCCCTGCAGCCGCTCCCGCCGCGGGTATCGGTTGCCATTGAGGGCCGGCCGGTGCTGCTGCGCGCCTGGCGCTACATGGTGGAAGGCGCCTCCGGCGGCTCCGTGCCGGTCTACTTCCTGGACAGCGACCTGCTGGAGAACAGCCCCCTGGACAGGGGCCTCACCGACCACCTGTACGGCGGCGACGACCGCTACCGCCTTTGCCAGGAGGTGATACTGGGAATGGGGGGCGTGGCCATGCTGGGGGCCCTGGGGCATGACGGCGTTCACGCCTACCACATGAACGAAGGGCACTCCGCTTTGCTGGCCCTGGCGCTCCTGGCCGAGAAGACCGGGGGCCGCCCGCTCGACTCCGCGAGCACGTCGGACGTGGAGACCGTCCGCCAGGCATGCGTCTTCACCACGCACACCCCGGTCCCGGCCGGGCACGACAACTTCTCCTTCGGCCTGGTGGAGCGGGTGATGGGAGAGGCGCAGGCCGGGGCCTTGAGGAGGCTGGCCTGCTGCCCCGCGGACATGCTTAACATGACCTACCTGGCCCTGTTCTTCTCCCGCTACGTGAACGGGGTGGCCATGCGGCACGGGGAGATCTCGCGGGGGATGTACCCGGGGTACCCCGTCAACTCCATAACCAACGGGGTGCATGCCGCCACCTGGACCGCCCCTCCGCTGCAGCGGCTGTTTGACCGGTACATGCCGGAGTGGCGCGGCGACAACCACTACCTGCGCTACGCGATCGGCATCCCGCTGGACGATATCCGCCAGGCCCACGCCGAGGCGAAGAGGGACATGCTGGCCGAGGTGCACCGGCGCACCGGCGTGAGCCTGGACCCGGGCGTGATGACCATCGGGTTCGCCAGGCGGGCGACGGCCTACAAGAGGGCCGACCTGCTGCTCTCCGATGTGTCCCGGCTGAAGAGGATCGTCAGCCAGGCAGGCCCGCTGCAGATGGTGTACGCCGGCAAGGCCCACCCCCGCGATGAAGGCGGCAAGGCCGTGATCCGGCGTGTCTTCGAGGCGGCGGCCGCCCTGCGGGAGGTGCTGCCCGTGGTCTGGGTGCCGGACTACGACATGTCCCTGGGAAGGGTGCTCTGCGGCGGCGCGGACCTGTGGGTCAACACGCCCCAGAAGCCGCAGGAGGCCTCCGGCACCAGCGGGATGAAGGCGGCGCTCAACGGGGTGCCCAGCCTGAGCGTGCTGGACGGGTGGTGGATCGAGGGGCATGTCGAAGGGGTGACCGGCTGGTCCATCGGGGACAGCTGGACCACGCCCAGCGACGGCGCCGCTGAGGCCGCCTCCCTGTATGACAAGCTGGAGTACCTGGTGGTGCCCACCTACTACAACAGGCCGCAGGCCTATGCCGGGACCATGCGCTCGGCCATCGCCATGAACGGCTCCTTCTTCAATGCCCAGCGCATGGTGGCCCAGTACGTCAAGAACGCCTACCGGCTGTGAAGTGGATTTCGGCTGCCGGTCTCGGCTAGACTATGTGACGTGAAGACCGTCATTGTTCTGGCCATGCACGGCATACCGCCGCTGGACTACCCGAAGAAGGAGCTGGCCGAGTTCTTCAGGTTGCACTCAATGGTCGAGGGCATGGGCGGCCCCGTCAGCCCGGAGGTCCGGGACCGGTATGACGCGGCCCACCGGAAGGTGAGGGACTGGCCGCGAAGCGCTCTGAACGACCCCTTCCATGCGGCTTCCCAGGAGCTGGCGGCGGAGTTGGGCCGGGTATCGGGGCACGAGGTGATTGTGGGCTACAACGAGTTCTGCTCGCCCGGCCTGGATGAGGCGCTCCGGGAGGCAGCCCGCCGGGATGCCGGACGGGTGCTGGTGGCCACCACCATGATGACCCGGGGCGGCGAGCACTCCGAGAAGGATATCCCCTCCAAGATCGCGGACTTCAAGGCCCGGCACCCGCAGGTGGGGGTCGTCTACGCCTGGCCCTTCGAGGCGGGTGAGGTGGCCCGCTTCCTGAACGAGCACCTGTCGCGGTTCACTTGTCCTCCAGGGTGATCTCCAGCTCGTGCATCTTGCCCAGGGCCAGTTCTTCGGGAACGAAGACCTCCCCGCACCCGGGGCATGTCAGGAGGTCAGCCTCGAAGTTGACTCCCTGGTAGGAGAGCTTCGTCCTGGCATTTGCCAGGGGCAGCCGGCACCTCTGGCAGACTATCTTCTGATCACTGCTTTGACCCATTGTGGTCACTGTCCTCGATGATGCGTATCCTGTGGCTGTAGGCCTTGTGCAGCCTGTAGCCGTCGCCGCAGGCTTCGTACTCCACCCAGTATGTCACCAGGCCGATCCTCAGGCCGGCCGTGACGCGCCCGCTCTCGGTGTCGACGAACCGGGCGCCGCCCCTTTCGGCATTGAGGATGACCTGCCTGACCTCGTCAAGGAGGATGAACCGGTCATCCAGCTTCTTCTCAATGTCGCTCCCGAGGGTCAGTTTCACCGACTCATGCTCTTGTTTGGGAGGTCCCATCTTCTCGCCCCAGTACGTCTCCATCATTCGGCCCTTGACCTGCCTCCTGTTCTCCCGCCTCTGCGATCGGGTGGGCGGCAGCTTCAGTCCCCTGCCCGGGCCCCCGTCTCCGAAGAGGATGTCCAGGAGATGCCAGGCCGGCTTTCCGTTCCCGGCGAAGTCGTCCCGGCAGTTGGTGCAGTACGTCACGTAGTCCCTGGCGCTGGCGCCGGTCCGCTGGTCCCTTATGGCCCCGGCCAGTTTCGGGTTGACGGTGGAGATCAGCCCGCCATAGCTGCAGCACTGCGCGTACCTTCCGCTCATCCGGAGCTCTTCCACATCATACCCCATCCCGGCCAGCAGGTCCCTGACGCTCTTCTGCACGCCCGGCAGGTAGCGGCTGGAGCAGGGGTCGTACAGGGCCACCGGGGCCCCGTTCCCCCGGACGTATCCGTCGGGGAGCCCCTGCTCATTGAGGATGTCCCACAGGGACTTGACCGGCACCCCGCCCAGGTGCCTGGCGAACATTTTGTGGCAGGTGGGACAGGCCAGGATGATCTGGGGTCGGCCCTGCTGCTCCCAGTTCGCCCGGATGGCCTCGATGCTCTTCTCCAGGAGGTCGGCCCGCCCGGCCCAGTCGGCCGGCGCCCCGCAGCACCCCAGGTACAGCCCGACGCCGCCGCCCATCCTTTCGGTAAGGTAACGGTAGGTATTCACCACGTGGTCCGGGTCGGAGGCGCCCAGCTGGCAGCCGGGGAAGAACAGGTGCCGGCTCCCGGCGGTGCCCGGCTGGCTTCTGACCAGAAAGAAGTCATCCCCCGCGGTGGACTCCAGGTCCCTCAGCCAGAAGTCGTGGAAGGCGGCCGGCAGCCTCCCGTCAGCCGACAGCAGCCTCTTGAACTGGCTGTTTGCCTGCCCCATGTCCAGGTCCGTGGGGCAGACCTCCTTGCACAGGCCGCACAGGCTGCAGGAATTGGCCTGATGCGTGGTGCCCTTGGCCATGCGCCCGGGCATTCCGGGGACCGGGAAGGCCGGGGCGGAGTACACCGCCTCGTAGTTCCTGATGTAGGTCCTGGGGTAGGCCCCGTAGCTCTCGAGGTAGAGGCACTGGCGGCTGCACTCCAGGCACTCGCACAGCAGGCACCGGGAGGCTTCCGCCTTCGCTTCCTCCCTGGTGTACCCCGACCGGGGATCGGCGGGGACGACGGCCGGTTTGGTCTCCTCGCGCGAGACGCTGGTGTAGAGAGCGGTGTCCCTGGAGAGCTCGTTCTCCCTGCCGAAGGACACCGACGTTCCCTTGAGGTAGCGCTCAATGGACCTCGCGGCCTGCATCCCCTGGAGGACCGCCACGATGGGGGAATGCGGCCCGCCGCCTGCCGCCGGGACAACGAATACCCCCTTCTGCGGGCTTTCCAGGGTGGTCGGGTACTCCGGCCGGGACTCGTCCCGGGGGAGCAGGGCGGCCAGCCCGCCGTATTCCTCGCCGGCGGCCACGAAGCAGGCATCGTACTCCAGGTCCTCCAGGCTCCTGACCTCGGTGTCCAGCCTTGTCTCGACCTCTTCGTCCTCCAGCCAGCGGGCTTCCTCCTCCAGGACCTCCGGAGGCAGCACCGACGGGTCCATCTGCCGCAGCCTTCCCCCCGGGCTGGCGGACTTCTCATAGAGGACCACCGGGTACCCCTTGCGCGCCAGTTCGAGCGCGCAGCTCATTCCGCTCAAGCCGGCGCCGACAACGCACACCCTCCCGTTCTTGCGGGGTGCGGCGTGAGTCCCCGGGCCCTTCGACCCGGCATGGTCAACGGCAGCCCTCTCCAGCAGCCTGATCGAGAGCGGGTCATCCAGCCTGGCGCGGATGCAACTGGCCCGGCACGGCTGGTCGCAGACCCGGGAGATGATGCCGGGAAACAGCACCTTCCGGGTGTACATCCGGTAGGCCCGGTCGTAGTTGTCCTGTCGGAGGAGCTGCATCAGCAGGCGGACGTCAACGTGCACCGGGCAAGCCGCGTTGCAGTAGGGGGGCTCTTCCTGAATGCACTTGTCCTTGAGCCTGGCTATTTCGTCGATATCCATTCGAGAAGCCCCTGTCCCTCTATTTCACAATACAGACAACCAGACTGCAAGCTGGCTTGCAGTCTGGGTTGCCGATGGCCACTGTCAGCTTCTGTCCGGCCATGGGCCGGGAAGCCCGGCGCCTGGCGCCTTAGCCCTGGCTCAACGTGAACCCGAACCCCTGCATCTGATGGTCCTTGATGTACTGCATCCTGTCTTCGAAGTCCTGGCCCAGGAAGTACCTCCGGGGCTTGCTCACCTTGCCGGCCTGCAGGTCCTGAAGGCCCTTCAGCACCTTGTCGGGCTTGGCCGGAAGCTCCCTGATCCTGACTCCGGTGGCATTGTAGATGGCGTTTATCACCGAAGGGAACCCCGTTATGAAGCACTCGGCGCACCCGGAGGCGCCGAACGGCCCGTGCGGCCTGGGAGTCTCCAGGAAGTTGAGCTCCAGGTCGTCGGGGATATCCTCGATGAACGGGAAGCCCAGTCTGATGAGGCTCGTGTCCTTGGCGGGGTTGTTGAAGTCCTCCGTAAGCGCCAGGCCGATGGACTGGGCCATGCCGCCATACGCCTGGCCTTCAACGGCCAGCTTGTTGCCGATGACGCCGACGTCGAAGCACCCGGTCATCCTGAGCACCTTCGTCTTGCCGGTCTTGACATCAACCTCGACCTCGGTCATGTACACCGCGTAGTTGTACTCGGCGTAGGGGTTCCCCTGGCCGGTGTTCGGGTCCAACTCTTCGGTCATCCCGAAGACGGTGTATCTTCCCCGGTGCCTGGTGGGGATACCTTCCTTCGTCATCTCGCCATAGGTGCGGAAGGTCCCGTCCGGCTTGCGCATGGCGTCCATCAGCTTCTTGGCGGCATCGATGATGGCATTGCCGGCCATGTAGTGCTGAGTGCTGCCCGCCGATGCCCCCGTGTCCGGGCACATCTTGGTGTCGCTCATGACCAGCCTGATCTGGTCCGGCCTCAGGCCGAGAGGCCGGAGCGCCTCATGCGTCTGCGCCAGCGCGCCTATGTCGCCGCCCTGGCCCTGGTCTTCCCAGGCGTTGTAGTTGGTGACGGAGCCGTCCGGGTTGAGCTCCAGGTCGACATCCGACGCATCCCCCGGGCCTCTGCCCACGGCGTAGCCGCCGCAGCTTATCCCCACCCCGCGCTTCTTCTCGGCGGTGGACTCCTTCTTGGCCCTCTTGAGCGCTTCCTGGTACTTGGGGCGCATCATGTCCATCAGCTTCTCCATCGGATAGACCAACAGCTTGGCCCCGTTGTTGGGCACATCCCCCGGCCGGAGGACGTTCTTGTAGCGGAATTCGAAGGGGTCTATGCCCGCCTTCTCCGCCAGCTCGTCCATGATCTGCTCGCCGGCCACATACGCCTGGACGGAGCCGAAGGCCCTGAAGGCAGTGGTGAAGGCGTTGTTGGAGCAGGTGCAGAAGTCTATTCCCCTCACGTTGGGGATCAAGTACGGCCAGCCCATGAACGTGATGCCCTTCTCCACCAGCAGGCAGGCGGCATCGGCATAGGCGCCATGGTCGTAGAGCAGCTCATACTCCAGCGCCGTGAGCTTGCCGTCCTTGTCACAGGCCATCCTGGCATTGTTGTAGCCCGGGGCCCGCTTTCCGGTCACCACGGTGTGCTCGATGTAGTCCAGGTCCAGACAGACGGGGAAGCCGTCAACCGCCATGCTGGCGGCCACCACGTACCCCATGGTATTGGGGGACAGCGAGTAGCCGAAGCTGGCGCCCACGGGGTTGTTGATGATCCGGACTGTCGCCAGGCCGACGCCCATCACGAACATGACCCCGGCGGCGTGGATCAACAGGCTCTTGGACTGAACGGTGTACTCCCCGCTCTCATCCTTGTAGGCAATGACCGAGTCCGGCTCGAGCACCGCGTGGGGCTGGCGCTGGCTGTAGTAGCTTCCCTCCACCACGTGGGCGGACTGGCCCATCACCTCCCTGGTGTCTTTTCCCCTGATCAGGGGCTGCATCAGGAAGACATTGTCGAAGCCTTCGAAGATCTGCTGGGCGTCTTCAGCCACGGCTTCCAGGCCGGTCATGTAGGCCGGCAGCTCTTCCAGGGTGACCTTGACCTTCTCCGCGGCGGCACGGGCCTGCTGCCGGCCGTGGGCCACGACGATGGCGTACACGTCGCCGTACTGGAAGACCCGGTCCTCCACCAGGATCGGGCGTTCGAACTGGTTGCCCGTGTAGCGGGGGCTCATCAGGTTCACGTTCCAGAAGCGGTTCGTGCCCTGGATGTCCTTCCGGGTGACGACCTTGACCACCCCCGGCATCTTCTCGGCCTCGGAGACATCGATGTCCAGCACCTTGGCGCTGGACACCCTGGCGATGGCCAGTGCGGCGTGGTAGGCGGAGCCGGGCACCATCTTGGCATTGACATCCGACCCGTAATCACATGTGCCGGTGACCTTGGCCAGCGCCGAAGGCCTGGGATAGCCGGTCCCCAGGATGCGGCCGTCCTTCGGCATCTGGAACTCCAGGTCCTTCATGCTCATCTCGCCGCGCAGCACCTTCGCGGCGGCCATGACCGCGTCTACAAGAGGCTTGTAGCCGGTGCACCGGCAGGCATTGCGCTGCCTCTGGAACCAGGCCCTCACCTGCTGCCTGGTCGGGTTGGGGTTCTCGTCCAGCAGGGCCTTCGCGGAGACGATGAAGCCCGGCGAGCAGAACCCGCACTGCGCGCCGCCGTAGACAATCCATGCCAGCTGAAGAGGATGCAGGCAGGAGGGCGTCCCGATCCCCTCGATGGTGAGGATACTGGAGTGCTCGTCAACCTTGTCCATCCTCTTGGTGCAGGCCTTGGTAACCTTGCCATCAACCAGGACCGAGCAGGAGCCGCATTGGCCGACGCCGCAGCCGACCTTGGTGCCCGTCAGTCCCAGCGCCCGTACTACGTCGGCGAGGGAGTCAGTGGGGTCGCATACTATCTGACGTTCCGCCCCGTTGATTTCCAGAAGCATCTTCCTTAGTGCCATTCTTTCCCCTCCTTCTTAGTGTGCTGCCCTGCAAGTTCGAGGCGGTCTGCCCGCCCACCTCCCACCATCCCGCAACCGGCCCCGGGTCCGGTGCAGCCGGAGGCCCTGCCGATGGGGTGGGAAGAGGTTCGAAGACCGGCCGGTTCGTGCTCTCTGTCCTGCATCATTGCGCGGCTGCTTCTCGATAACCCTGTATTGAAGAGGGTGCCTGAGCAGTTGCGGTGCATACGAGGGCGCTTCGCCAGGGCAGGCCGGCTTCCACGGCCTTCCCGCAATGGGAGGCACGGGCATGCCCGCCTGGACCCCCGGGGTCCCCCCCCCGCCCATGGTATGAGCGCCAGGACTGGCCTGTTGCTCTTCCTCGACCAATCGTAACAGAAGGTTTTTGAGGGTGTCAAATCAGCCCCTTCTCCGGTTGGGCCCGGACAGGAAGGGCAGCCTGAGGGCGGCATGCGGACGCCCCAGGTCCGCCGCGACCGGCGGCCTGAGCGGGTTGTGCCGCGCCGGGCAGAGGCCTATTTGCGCCAGTAGTTGTTGGCGGCGGCGATGGTCTGGAAGTTGATGGCCACCACCTGAGATGTGGCAATCAGCGAGTCCGCATCCTCCGAGTACAGCGGGCGGAGCCTCTTGCGCACGGCCTCGTCCGGCTGGACGTACTTGACGGCGTGCCGGCTGAGGGTGATCGCCAGTTCGAAGCCGGCCTGGGGCGTGTCCGTGATGAGCGTGTCAAGCCATAGATCTGCCATTTGCCTGCCCTCCTATCCTGGTGAAGAACACGTGGCCGCATGGACCTGCACCATGCTGTTGCCGCCCGACCGGGTGCTGCCGGAGGCAGTGGCCCTCGCTACCACTTAGTATAACCCAGGCTGTCACTGCACTGACGGACGCGGTCTTCACCGGCCGCCCGGCCGGTGTCTGACGGGGAGCGCGCGGTGGTATCATGTTCTCGCTCAACTTCTACAGTGGAACGGCAGCCTGCTGGCCAAGGCATTGTCGCTTCCCGCCGATTACGTATGGAAGGTGCTCCGGGGCCATGGGATCCAGCTGCGGCGAAGACGCAGCTGGTGCATAAGCACCGACCCGGAATTTGCCCGGAAGGCGGCTGACGTGGCGGGCCTGTATCTCGACCCGCCAAAGGCCTTGAGCGCCGTTGCGCTAATGACTTAAGTGAACAGTATTGGGGCCAGGCCGTTGGGTCCGTCCGGCGTTCGACGACGCCGCTGCAGGGCCGGCAGGCCCCTACCGCTTCTCGGCCAGCATCCCGGCGATCTTAGCCGGCAGGCCTTCGAGGGGCAGGGTCTGGCTCTCGCCCCCGCTGCGCCACTTGAGCTCGGCGCTCTGGGACTTGAGGGTGCGCTGGCTGATGACCACCCGCAGCGGCATCCCCAGCAGGTCGGCGTCGTTGAACCTGACGCCGGCCGACTCGGCCCGGTCGTCGAAGAGCACCTCCACCCCCGCCGCCGGCAGGTCCGCGTACAGCTTCTCCGCCGCCGCCGCCACCTCTGGCCGGTCCGCGCCCAGGGCGCAGAGGTAGACGTGGTAGGGGGCCAGGGAGACCGGCCAGAGAATGCCCTTGTCGTCGTGGTGGCGTTCGATCACGGTGGCCAGCAGACGGCCGATGCCGATGCCGTAGCTCCCCATAACGATGGGCTGCTGCGCCCCGCCCTGGTCCAGGTACGAGGCCCCCATCTTCTCGCTGAAGACCGTGCCCAGCTTGAAGATGTGCCCCACCTCGATGCCCCGGGTGATGGCCAGCGCCTGCCCGCACTTCGGGCAGCCCTGGCCGGCCTGGGCCGAGGCGATGTCCAGCACCAGGTCCACGGCGAAATCCCGCGGGTAGTTGAGGTTCCTGACATGATAGCCGGGGCGGTTGGCCCCGGCCACGAAGTTGATCCCCTCCGCGACGGAGTCATCGGCCACCGTCCTGATGCCCGAAAGCCCCAGCGGGGACGCCGCGCCGGCCACCAGGCCGGCGCCGGTCACCTCGCCCTCCGTGGCCAGGCGCAGGTCGGTGCACTTCAGGGCGTTCTTCAGCTTGATCTCGTTGACCTCCAGGTCGCCCCGGATGGCCACGAAGACGGTCCGGCCGTCGGCGGCGTAGAAGACGGCCTTCAGGGTGCGGCTCCTGGGCACCTTCAGGAAGCCGGAGACCTCCTCGATGGACTTCATGCCCGGCGTGGCCACCTCCTCCAGGGGCAGCGGCGCCTCGCGGGGCGCCGCCGGCTTGACGCTCTGGGCCTTCTCCAGGTTGGCGGCATACCCGCAGGCGTCGCAGTAGATGATCTGGTCCTCGCCGCTGTCGGTGACGGCCATGAACTCGTGGGAGTCCTTGCCGCCGATGGCCCCGCTGTCGGCCTCCACCATCATGACGGGCAGGCCGCAGCGCTCATAGATCCGCACGTAGGCCTGCATCACCTTCTGGTAGCTCACGTCCAGGGCCCCCCAGCCGGCGTCGAAGCTGTAGAGGTCCATCATGTCGAACTCCCGGACCCGCAGCAGGCCGCCGCGGGGACGGGGCTCGTCCCGGAACTTGGTCTGTATCTGGTAGAGCAGTTGCGGCAGGTCGCGGTAGCTCCTCACCTGGAACCGGGCCAGCTCGGTGATCACCTCCTCGTGGGTGGGGCCCAGGAAGAGCTTCCGCTCCCGGCGGTCGGCGACGGAGAACATGATCTGGCCCATGGCATGGTGCCGGCCCGTCTTCTCCCAGAGCTCCGCCGGCTGCAGGGCCGGCATCATCAGCTCCTGGCAGCCCACGGCGTCCAGCTCCTGGCGGACGATCTGACAGAGCTTGCGCAGCGTCCGCCACCCCAGCGGGAGGTAGGCGTAGACCCCGGCGGCGATCTGGTGGACCATGCCCGACCGCAGCAGCAACTGGTGGCTGATGGTGTCGGCCTCGGCCGGGGTCTCCCGCAGGGTCCTGGTCATCATTTGGGATACACGCATGGCTCCTACCTCAGACTCCTTCCACTTCGCGCATGAGGCCCTCCAGGAAATCGGCCTCCGCCACCGTCCGCACCACCTCGCCCTTCCGGAAGATGGCTCCCTTCTCCCGGCCGCAGGCGATCCCCACGTCGGCGTCACGGGCCTCGCCGGGGCCGTTGACCACGCAGCCCATGACGGCCACCTTGACCGGCTTGCCGATGCCGGCCAGCCGGTCCCCCACGGACCGGGCCAGGCCGAAGAGGTCCACCTCGCAGCGGCCGCAGGTGGGGCAGCTGATCAGGGTGGGCCCGTGCTCCCGCAGGCCCAGGCTCTTGAGGATCTCGTAGGCGGCGGCCACCTCCTCCCGGGGGTCGGCGGTGAGGGAGACCCGGATGGTGTCGCCTATCCCTTCGTGCAGCAGTATGCCCAGGCCCACGGCGCTGCGGATGGCCCCCTCGCGGGGCAGACCGGCCTCGGTGATGCCCAGGTGCAGCGGGCAGGCCGTCTTCCGGGCCATCAGGCGGTAGGCCTCGATGGTGGTGGGGACGTCGAAGGCCTTCAGGGACACCTTGATCAGGCCGAAGTCCATGCCCTCCAGCAGCCTGACCTGCTCCAGGGCGGCCGCCACCATGCGCCGGGCCACATTGCCCCGGGCCGGCAGCCGTGCGCCCGCGCCAGGGTCCGGTTTTCGCGGCCCGGCATCAGCCGCCCGCGACCGCCGGGCCTCTGCCGCCGGCCGCAACGCAGAGGGGCCGGTGGCCGGCCGCGGCAGGCTGCCGGCGTTGACCCCGATGCGAATGGGGACGCTGCGCTCCCTGGCAGATCGCACCACGGCCGCGATCTGCTCCGGATCGCTGATGTTGCCCGGGTTGAGCCGCAGGCCGTCCACGCCGGCCTCCAGGGCGGCCAGAGCCAGGCGGTAGTCGAAATGAATATCGGCGATGAGCGGGACCCCGGCCCGGCGTTTGATGGCCCGGAGCGCTATCGCGGCCTCCATGTCCGGGACGGCCAGCCGCACCAGCTCGCAGCCGCACTCAGCCAGGTCCCGGATCTGTCTGACGGTGGCCGCCACGTCACGGGTGTCGGTCTTGGTCATAGACTGCACCACCACCGGCGCCCCGCCCCCGACGGTCACCCCGCCGATGCTTATGGCCCTGGCGGCCCGGCGTTTCTTCATAGGCCGGTGAAGTCCTCGCCCCTGATGATGCGGGCGATGTCGCTGTAGAAGACCACCACGAAGAGCATGAGCATCAGCGCCGTCCCCACGAAGTAGACGAAGCGCACGGACTGCCGGGGCAGGCGATGGCCGCGGCGCAGTCCCTCTGTCACGGCCTTCAGGCTGCCGCGGCGGCGCAGGGCATGGACGAAGGGGCGCGCCCCGCCGCGCAGGCTCTCGATGAGCGCAATGAGCATGCCGCCGCCGTCCAGGGGCGGGATGGGCAGGAAGTTGAAGAGGGACAGACTGATGCTGATGAAGCCCCCCAGGAAGAGGATGCTGGCCATGCCGCCCACCTTCACCACCTCCACCGTGAGCTGGGCCGCGCCCACCGGGCCCACGAAGGCCGACCCCGGATTGTCGCGGACCAGGGGCAGGGACTCCTTGACCAGGGAGGGCAGGTGGATGATGAAGCTGCCGGCCTCGGACAGGCCCCCCCACAGCGAGCGCCTCTCTTCAGTGAAGCTGGCCCCCTCGACCCACTGTATGGTCACCCCCGCCAGGGCCCCGTCGGTCACGGCGCCGGCCGGCGCCACCACGTTGGTCTCGCTGCGGGTGCCGTCCCCCCGGACCCGTTCCACCAGCAGAGTCAGGTCCTCTCCCCCGGCGGAGGCCTCGATCAGGGCCCCGGAGAAGCTCTGGCGGTCGTAGACCCATTCACCGTTCACCTGCAGGACCGTGTCCCCCGGCTCCATGGCCCCGGCCAGGGGCGAGCCCGCGTCCACGGCGGTCACCGTGTCCAGCCAGGTGGAGATCGACACGCCCAGGATGTACCGGCTGCGGTCTTCGATATACTGCGGCAGCACCGGGACCGGCGCCAGCTCCACGCCTCCCCTCTGGATGACGACGGCCTTGGGGACCTGCGGGTCGATATTGATGGCGTCCCCCACGTCGCCCACGCTGCTCATCAGGGCCCCGTCGATGGTCACTATGACGTCCCCCGCCCGGACGCCCGCCTCCTCCGCCACCGAGCCAGCGGCCACCGAGTGCACCATCACCCCTCGGTTCCCGCTTATCTCGGCGGTGGTCACGCTCATGAAGAAGGCGGTGATGAACACCAGGGCCAGCGCCATGTTCACCAGGGGGCCGGCCGCGTACACGCCTATCCTGACCCAGGGGCCCTTGCCGGCCAGGCCGCCCTCGACCGTGGGGTCGTCCTCCCCCACCGGACGGACGAAGGCGCCCACCGGAATGAGGTTGATGGAATAGGTGGTGCCGCCCCTCTTGAACGAGAACAGCCGCGGCGGGAAGCCGATGCCGAACTCCTCGATCACCACCCCCGCCTTCCTCGATGCCAGGAAGTGGCCCAGCTCGTGGCAGGTGACCAGGAAGAACAGCATGAGGACAAAGGCGATAACGGTCAGCAGAACACCCATGGTCTAGTGACTTCTCCATTCCCCGGCGTGCCGCCGGGCCCAGCCATCAGCTTCCAGCACGTCGTCCAGTGAGGGGCGCGCCGGCCCGCGGTGGCGCTCCAGGGCATCCCCCACCAGCCGGGCGATGTCCGAAAGGCCGATCCGGCCGGAGAGAAACAGCTCCACCGCCACCTCGTCCGCCGCGCACAGCACCGCCGGGTAGGTCCCCCCCTTTTCCCCCGCCTCGCGCGCCAGCCTCAGGCAGGGGAAACGGTCCAGGTCCGGCGGCTCGAAGTCCAGGGTCATGGCGGCGTCCCATCCCATCACGGGCAGGTCCGGGTTGGCATGCCTGTCCGGATAGAGCAGGGCGTACTGAATGGGCAGCCGCATGTCGGGCCGGCCCAGCTGGGCCTTGATCGAGCCGTCAGCAAACTCCACCATGGAATGCACCACGCTCTGAGTGTGCACCACCACGCTGATGCGGCTGTAGGGCAGGCCGAACAGCCAGTGGGCCTCGATGACCTCCATCCCCTTGTTCATCAGGGTGGCCGAGTCGATGGTCACCTTGCGCCCCATCTTCCAGGTGGGGTGGGCCAGGGCCTGCTCCGGGGTGATGGCCTCCATCTCCCCGGCCGGGTAGCGCAGGAACGGCCCCCCGGAGGCCGTCAGCAGCAGCCGGGCCACGCTGCGCTTCCGCTCTCCCCTGAGGCACTGCCAGATGGCGCTGTGCTCGCTGTCCACCGGCCGGACCTTCACCCCGTGCTTGCGGGCCTCGGCCATCACCAGGGCCCCGGCCATCACCAGGACCTCCTTGTTGGCCAGGGCCACCTCCTTGCCCGCGCGGATGGCGGCCAGCGTCGGGGCCAGCCCCGCCTTGCCAGCCGTGGCGATCACCACCAGGTCCACCCCGGGGTGCGCCGCCATCTCCTCCAGCGACACCATCTCCGGCGCGGGGCCGCCGCCGGCGGGGAGGGCCTCCCGCAGCCGGGGCCCTGGCCCGGCAAATGAGACCGCCTGCGGCTGGAACTCGCGTATCTGGCCGGCCAGGAGCCTGGCGTTGCCGCCGGCGGCAAGGCCGACGATCGAGAGCTTGCCGGAGAGGGCCCGGGCTACTTCGAGTGTCTGCTGGCCGATGGACCCCGTGGAGCCAAGGATGGCAATCCTCTTCAATCCACCACCCACAGCACGAAATAGTATACGATAACCCCTGTGAACACAAGGCTGTCTATGCGGTCCAGGAGGCCCCCGTGGCCGGGCAGCAGCTTGCCCGAGTCCTTCACGCCGGCCCGGCGCTTGATCAGGGACTCCGCCAGGTCGCCCAGCTGGGCCCCCACGCCGATGAGGCAACCCAGGCCCGCCGCCTCCAGGCAGGAGAGCGGCAGGGACCAGTCCCCCAGGTTGAGCAGGTAGCGCAGCGCCAGGGACGCCGCCAGGGCCCCCGCGAACCCCCCGGCCGCCCCCTCCCAGGTCTTGCCAGGGCTTATCCTCGGAGCCATGCGGCGCCGCCCCCAGGCCCGGCCGGTGAAGTAGGCCGCCGTGTCACAGGCAAAGGTGGCAAACACCGCCAGCAAGACCAGCTCCCGCCCGTCATCGAGCTGGCGCAGCATCACCCAGTGGCCCAGCATCCACCCCGCGTAGAGGATGCCCCCCAGGGTCCAGGCCCAGCTCTCCAGGGCGACGCCCCGGTGGAAGATGGTCAGCCAGACCAGGGGTATGACGGCGGCCGCCGCCAGCAGGGCGGCGATGCCCCAGTCCACGTACGTGGCCGCCTCCGGGCTGGCGGCCCGTTGGCCGTTGAAGAGGGCGGCTACCACGAAGAGCAGCGCCCAGAGGACCCCGAACGCGGTCACCGGCCGCGCCCCGGCCCGCTCCCCCATCTGGAAGAGCTCCCAGGCGCCGACGGCGGCCGCGGCGCCGATGAGCGGGAGCAGCAGGGGGACCCGGTCGAACCAGGAGGTCGGCCAGGCGAAGTCGAAGCATATGAAAGCCAGAAGCAGCGGGATGCCGACTACCGCGGTGAGGACTCTAAGCTTCATCTGAACAATCCATACCCGTCGGTTCCGGCATGATTGAGACCCATCCGTTCACGCCGGCCCTCGCCTTCATCCGAAACCCGCGCCTCCGCGGCCGCGATCAGGTTACGCCCCGAAGTTGCGGGCCCTCTGGCTGTAGGCCAGGAGGGCGTTACGGACCTCCTCCGCATCGAAGTCCGGCCAGAAAGTGGGGGTGAAGTAGTACTCGCTGTACGCGGACTGCCACAGCAGGAAGTTGGAGAGCCTCATCTCCCCCGCGGTCCGGATGATCAGGTCGGGGTCCGGGACCCCCGAGGTATAGAGGAGGCGGCCGAAGGCCTCTTCATCGACCGCCTCCGGGTCCGCCTTCTCTCGAAGGAGCCTCCTGGCGGCCTCCACGATCTCGGCCCGGCCGCCGTAGTCAAAGGCCACGCAGAGCGTCATCCGGTCGTTGTTCCGGGTCATCTCAACGGACCGGGCCACCTCTTCCTGCAGCTTCCCGGGCAGCCGGTCCAGCCTCCCCAGGTGGCGCAGCCTGATCCCCCGCCGGTGCATCTCCTTCGTCTCGCGGCCGATGACGCTGGCCAGGATCTGCAGCAGCTCCTTCACCTCGCTCCTGGGGCGCTGCCAGTTCTCGGTGGAGAAGGCATACAGCGTGAGGTACTTGACGCCGCTCCTGCCGAAGGCCTCGACTACCCGCCGGATGTTCTCCGTCCCGGCCCGGTGCCCCTTCAAGCGGGAAAGGTGACGGCGCTGGGCCCACCGGACGTTGCCGTCCATGATGATGGCGACGTGGGCAGGGATGGGGCTGATGTCCAGGTTCTCCGTCCAGGCCATGGTGCTGCCTGACAGGCGGTCCGGGCGGTGGCCCGCCTAGACCTCCATGATCTCCGCCTCTTTGTCCACCCCCACCCGGGACACCTCCCCGATCAACTGGTCGGTCAGCTTCTGCAGCCTGTCCGTGGCCCGCACGTTGTCGTCCCGCGAGACCTTCTTGTCCTTCTCCAGATTCCGCAGCTCCTCCAGCGCGTCCCGCCGCACGTTGCGCACGGCGATCTTGGCGTCCTCGACCCTCTTGCGCACCACCTTGACCAGCTCCTTCCGGCGCTCCTCCGTCGGCGGCGGTAGCACCAGGCGGATGACCTCCCCATCGCTCTGCGGGTTGAGGCCGAGGTCGGACTTCTGGATGGCCTTCTGCACATTCCCCACGATGCTGCGGTCCCAGGGCTGAATGAGCAGGAGCCTGGCCTCCGGCACGGATATCGACGCCAGCTGGTCCAGCGGGGTGGTCGTGCCATAGGCCTCCACCACGATCTGGTCCACCAGGGCGGAGGTGGCCCGGCCGGACCTGATGGTCTCCATCTCCCTCCTGAGGACCTGCACCGTCTTCTGCATCCTGACGTCGGCGGCCTTCAGCGTTTCGTCGATCATTCCTTCACCTCCGAAGACACCAGGGTCCCGATGTGCTCCCTGGATACTGCTCTCTTGATGCTGTCGGCGGCGTGGAGGTCGAACACCACGATGGGCAGGTCGTTCTCCATGCACAGCGAGAAGGCGGTGGCGTCCATGACATTCAGCCCCAGCCTGAGGGCCTCGCGGTGGCTGAGCCACTCGAACTTCCGGGCCGCGGGGTCCCTGTTGGGGTCCGCGGAGTACACGCCGTCCACCTTGTTCTTGGCCATGAGCACCACCTCGGCCTTGATCTCGATGGCCCGCAGGGCGGCCGCGGTGTCGGTGGTCATGTAGGGGTTGCCCGTCCCCCCCGCGAAGATCACCACCCGCCCCTTCTGCAGGTGGCTGATGGCCCGCAGGCGGATGTAGGGCTCGGCGACGGCCTGGATGGGGATGGCCGTCTGGGTGCGTGCCTCCTGGCCCTGCTTCTCCAGGGCGTCGTGCAGCGCCAAGGCGTTCATCACCGTGGCCAGCATGCCGGCGTAGTCGGCGGTGGCCCGGTCCATGCCCCTGGCGGCAGCGCGGGCCCCGCGCCAGATGTTGCCCCCGCCCACCACGACGGCCACCTCGACCCCGCCATCCACGATCTCCTTTACCTGCCTGGCCACCATCCTCAGGATGGAGTCGTCGATGCCGAACTCGCTCTTGCCCATCAGGGCTTCGCCGCTCAGCTTCAGCAAGACCCGCCTGTAGCCCTTTGCCGGCTCTTCCATGATGCCCGCAGCCCTCCTGTTCGCCTGCTCTGCGGGCCCGCTCAGCCCGGGAATGTCAGCCCGCCGCTTACCGTGAATATCTGGCCCGTGATCTGGTTGGAATCGTCGGAGGCCATAAAGAGCGCCATGGCGGCGATGTCGTCCGGCCGGTTCATGCCGAACGGCATCCGCCCCTCGGCCTTCTTGAATATGTCCGCTATGCGCGTGTCCGTCTGCGAGGTCGCCTTCTCATACCCCGGCGTGTCCCTGGTCACCGTGGTGCAGATGGTGTTGACGCGTATCCCTGACCGGGCCGTCTCCATGGCCAGGGCCTTGGTCATCAGCACCACGGCCGCTGCCGCGCCGCCGATCAGGGCCTCCCCCCTGGTGGGCGTTCTGCCGGCTTCCGTCGTCACCATGATGATCTTGCCGGCCTGCCGGGCCAGCATATGGTCCAGGGCGGCCCTCACTACATGGAGCCGCGTGAAGAGGTGGCTGCCGATGCAGTCGGCGTAATGGGCGGGGTCTATCTGGTGGAAGGGCCGGGGAGGGGGGCCGGCCGCGGCGCCGTTGGCGACCGCGATGTCGACACGGCCTAACCGCCGCACGACGTTGTCAAACAGGCGCTTCACATCCTGGCAGGAATTCAGGTCCGCCGGCTCGAAGCAGGCCTCGCGCCCCAATGCCCGCAGCCGGTCCACCAGCTCCAGGGCGGGGCCCGGCGTCCGGGCATTGATGACCACGCTGGCCCCGTTCTCGGCCAACCTGACAGCTATGGCCCGGCCGATCCCCTTGCTGGAGCCGGTCACCACTGCTACCTTGCCGCTAAGGTCAGCTTCCACAACTCGTCGTGCTCAGCAGACTGTGCGCGCCGGGAACGTTATCTCCCCAGCTCGAACCTGGCGAACCGGCGCACGGCCACCTTCTCGCCCATCTTGGCCGAGACATCCGCCACGATATCGGAGATCTTCCGGGACGGGTCGCGGATGAAGGGCTGCGACAGGAGGCAGGACTCCTCCGGGTTGACCCCGTCATTCTCCTCCTGGGGAACGTCCGCCACCGACACGAACCGCGGGTCGGTGGCGGCCACCTGCAGAGCCAGGTCATGGACCAGGGCCTTGAACTCCTCAGTACGGGCCACGAAGTCGGTCTCGCAGTTCAGCTCCACCATGGACCCTATGCGGCCCCCGCCGTGAAGGTAGACCTCGATCAGGCCCTGGGACGCCGCCCGGCCGGCCTTCTTCTCCGCCCGGGCCAATCCCTGCTCCCTGAGGATGCCGCAGGCCCGCTCTATATCGCCCCCGGCCTCCTGGAGCGCCCGCTTGCACTCCATCACGCCGGCGCTGGTCCTCTCCCTAAGCTCCTTTATCTGCGTCGTCGATATCTCCACCGCGCGTCTCCTCCTCGGGGCTGAATGAAAGCGATTCCAGGCTGTCGATGGCCTCCTTGCCGGCTATCTCCGCGCTCTCCCGCTCGGCCTTCTCCAGGATCCTCTTCCCCTCCAGCACCGCCTCGGCCATCTTGGAGCACATCAGCCTCACCGCCCTCACGGCGTCGTCATTGCTGGGAATCGGGTAGTCGATCTCATCCGGGTTGCAGTTGGTGTCGACCACGGCCACTATGGGCACAGCCAGGTGCCTGGCCTCGGCCACCGCCAGCCGCTCCTTGGACGGGTCCACTATGAAGAGCGCCGCAGGGAACTTGGTCATTTCCTTGAAGCTGCCCATCTGGTGGTTGAGCCTCTGGATCTTCCTCTCCAGCCTGAGCACTTCCTTCTTGGGCAGGCGATGGAAGAAGCCCCGGGTCCGCTGGTCTTCCAGGTGGACCAGGTAGTCAACGCGCGACTGGATCACGTTGAAGTTGGTGAGCATGCCGCCTATCCACCGCTGGTTCACATAGGGCATGCCGCACTTCTTGGCTTCCTGCTCGATGGCATCCTGTGCCTGCTTCTTGGTGCCCACGAAGAGTATGTCCCCTCCCTGGGCGACCAGGTCCGTGACATACCTGGAGGCCTTGTCCAGCAGGTTGATGGTCTGTTCCAGGTTGATGATGTGGATGCCGTTGCGTTCGATGAAGATGTACCTCTTCATCTTCGGGTTCCACCGTCCCACCTGGTGCCCGAAGTGCGCTCCCGCCTCCAGGAGCAGCTTCACCGATACAACGCTGCTAGCAGGGGCCGCCTGTTCCGTCATTTCACCTCACAATATATATCGGCTCAGATTCTCGTCCTTGACTAAGCTCCCCACCTGTTGCGAGACGTAATCGGCGTCAATCACGACCCGCTCTCCCTTCCGCTCCGATGCAGTGAAGCTTAAGTCCTCCACTAGTTTCTCTATTATGGTGAAAAGCCTCCGAGCGCCGACATTCTCCATCCGTTCGTTCATGAGGACCGCCAGCCGGGCTATCTCCCGCACCCCGTCCCCGGCGAACTCCAGCGTCACTCCCTCCGTGGCCAGCAGTGCCTGGTACTGGTTGGTGAGCGAGTTGCGCGGCTCCGTCAGGACCCTCTCGAAATCCTGCTGCGTCAGGGGGTTGAGCTCCACCCTCAGCGGAAAGCGCCCCTGGAGCTCCGGTATCAGGTCCGAGGGCTTGTTCTGCGAGAAGGTGCCCGCCGCGATGAACAGTATGTGCTCAGTATTCAGGAGGCCGTACCGGGTCATCACCGTGGTGCCTTCCAGCAGGGGCAGCATGTCCCGCTGCACCCCTTCCCCGGAGACGTCCCGGCCCGTGTCTATCCTGGGCCCGCACAGCTTGTCGATCTCGTCTATGAAGACCAGGCCGTTCTCCTCCGTATCGGTCACCGCCCGGTCCACCACGTCGTCGAAATCCAGCAGCTTGTTGGCCTCTTCCCGGACCAGGATGCGCCGGGCCTCCCGGACGCGGACCTTCTTCTTCCTCTGGCCGTTCCGGCCCCGGCCGGGGCAGCTGTCGTCGAACCACAGCGAGTCCCCGCCCATGTCCATGTCCAGGCGCGGGTCGAAGAACATCCCGCCGGCCTCCACGTCGGAGACCTCGATCTCCACGAAGTGGTCATCCAGCTTGTTGCTGGCCAGGAGCTTCGCCAGGCGTGCCCGGGTCACCGCTGGCATCGGGCGCCTGCCGGTCACCGCCGACGGGGCCTTGGCCGCCCTGGCGGTGCCGCCGCCGGGCGCCTGCTGGCCCTTCTCCGCCACCTTCCGGCCCCTCTGGGTCATCTGCTGGTACAGGTACCCCACTATGCGGTCGCTGGCCAGCCGCTGGGCGTTGCTCTCCACCTGTTTCAACTGCTCGTGATACACCTTCCGGGCGCTCATCTCCACCAAGTCGTGGACAATAGACTCAGCATCGCGCCCGACGTAGCCCACCTCGGTGAATCTGGTAGCCTCCACCTTGACAAAGGGCGCGTTGATCATCGCCGCCAGGCGGCGGGCGATCTCGGTCTTGCCCACACCCGTGGGCCCGATCATCAGGATGTTTTTCGGTATGACGTTCGACCTGATATCGGGCGGGAGCCTGTGGCGCCGTTCCCGGTTGGACAGCGCAATGGCTACTGCCTTCTTGGCATCCTGCTGGCCGACAATATATCGATCTAGTTCTTCAACGATGGTTCTGGGTGTCAAATCGATCATCCCGCCCTCCCGGAGGCGGGTCTACGCCACGGAAGAGTCTAACATAAAGGGGGGGGCAAGGCAAGAAAGACCGCGCTCCCCCCGATTGACTTGCCACAGGAGCTGTGCTAGTATCGCCCAAGGTCAGGTCTGGCGTGTCGGCACTGAGCGATCTTAACAGGGAAATAGCCAACTGCCGGCAGTGCGAACTGGCCCGGCAGCGGACCAGGGCTGTCCCCGGCGAGGGGGCGGAGGATGCCGCCATCGCGTTCGTCGGGGAGGCGCCGGGCTGGCACGAGGACCAGCAGGGGCGCCCTTTCGTGGGCCCGGCCGGGCAGGTCCTGGACGAGCTGCTGGCCTCCATCGGGCTGAAGAGGTCCCAGGTCTACATCTGCAATGTGCTGAAGTGCCGGCCCCCCGGCAACCGGGACCCTCTCCCCGCGGAGGCGGCGGCCTGCCGGCAGTGGCTCGACCGCCAGCTCCAGCTCCTGCAGCCCAGGATGATCGTCACGCTGGGCAGGCACTCCCTGGCCCGGTTCTTCCCCGGCGAGACCATCAGCCGGATGCACGGCAAGGCGCGCCGGGAGGGAGGGCTGGTCTACTACGCCATGTACCACCCGGCGGCGGCCCTGCACCAGCAGAAGCTCCGGGAGACCCTCCGGGCCGACATGCTGAAGATACCGGCGCTGCTGGCCGAGACGGCCCCGGCCCCCGGGGCCCGGGCCGAGCCCGGGCCGCAGCAGCTCAGCCTGCTCTGATGGCCGCCCCGGCCTCCTGAGGCGTCGCCTCCGGCGGCCGGGCAGGGACGACGGAGGTGAAGCAGAGGGCCATGCCACGCAAAGCGGGACCCGGCGGCCCAGACGCCGGCGGCGGGATGCGCATAGCCCGGGGCTGGCTCCTGCGGGCTGCCTGGTTGCTGTTCGTGGCCATCCTGCTGCTGGTGGCCTGGAACCCCCTGACGAAGGCCTTCGGCCTGGGCGCTCTGCTGGTCCCGGTGCCGGTCGTCGGCCTGACCATGCTCTTCTGGACCGGGCGGCTGGGGCTGCTCGTGGAGCGCTGGAACCTGTGGCTGGGCGTCCTGGTCTTCTCCGCGGCCCTGCTGGGCGCCCTGGCGTTCCTCACCCCTTCCGGCCGCTATCTGGGCGAGACCTACATCGGCCAGGCGCCGGACCTGGGCGAGGTGAGCCTGGGGGGGGTATGCGGCCAGGCTATCGCCGGGATCAGAGACCTCAGCAGCTCCGGGCAGACCGCCCTCGCGGTGCTCCGCGTCGCCGGACTGGTCATCCTGGGCACGGTGCTGGTGGCGCCGCGCTGGGCCTGGGGCCACCTGGTCAGCGTGCCGGCAGGGGCTGCCTCGCTGCTGAGGCGGGCCCGGGAGATGGCCGCGGGAGCAGCCGCCCGGTTGGCCCAGGGCCGGCCGCACCGCGGGGCCTTCGGATGGCTGCGACAGCACCGCCCCCCGCCGGCCCCGGGCGGGGCCCTGACCTCCGCGGAGAGGCAGGAGATAGAGAAAGAGAAGAAGAGGCGCGCGCGCCGGCCGGCCAGGGCGTCGGCGGCCGTGCCGGCAGCAGTGCCGGCGGCCGGCGCCACCGAAGCCCCCCCGGTCCCGGGCCAGTGGCGCCCGCCGGATCTCACGCTGCTGGACGAGATGGCCAACGCGGAGCTCAGCAAGGCCGACGTGGACAGGAGGGCCAGGCTGATCGAGGAGGCCCTGGCCAGCTACGGCGTGGACGCCAAGGTCAGAGAGAAGAACGTCGGCCCGGCGGTCACCCAGTTCGAGGTGGAGCCGGGCTGGGACATCAAGTACCGGGAGGTCAAGGAGAAGGACCGCAACGGCAACCCCCGGGCCCGCAAAGAAGAGGTCTCCCGGACCAGGGTCAAGGTGGAGCGCATCACCGCCCTGCAGAATGACCTGGCCCTTGCCCTTTCCGCGGCCAGCATCCGCATGGAGGCCCCCGTCCCGGGGAAGTCCGTGGTGGGCATCGAGGTGCCCAACACCTCCTCCGGCATGGTGTCCGTGCGCGAGGTACTGGCGAGCCCCGCCTTCCGGCGGCTGGCCGGCAGGTCCCCGCTGGCCATAGCCCTGGGCAAGGGCACCGCCGGGGACATGGCCGTGGCGGACCTGGCCAAGATGCCCCACGTGCTCATCGCCGGGGCCACCGGCAGCGGCAAGACCGTGTGCCTGGACTCCTTCGTCCTCTCCCTGCTGATGAACAACACCCCCCGGGAGCTGCGGTTCATCATGATCGACCCCAAGCGGGTGGAGCTGATCGCCTTCGACGGGATACCGCACCTGATGGCGCCGGTCATCACCGAGAGCGCCAAGGCCGTGGAGATACTGCAGTGGCTGACCCACGAGATGGACGGCCGCTACCGCCGGCTGGCGCAGGTGAAGGTGCACAACATCGACACCTACAACCGCAGCGGCAGGGCGCCCCGGCCCATGCCCTTCATCGTCCTCATCGTGGACGAACTGGCCGACCTGATGATGGCCGAGGCCGATGCCATCGAGCCCCTCCTCTGCCGCCTGGCGCAGATGGGGCGCGCCGTGGGCATTCACTGCGTGGTGGCCACCCAGAGGCCCTCGGTGGACGTCATCACCGGGCTCATCAAGGCCAACTACCCCACGCGCATCAGCTTCGCCGTGGCCTCCCTGGTGGATTCCCGCACCATCCTGGACACGGTCGGCGCGGAGAAGCTGCTGGGCCGCGGCGACATGCTCTACCTCTCCGCGGAGCTGTCCAAGCCGAGGCGCCTGCAGGGGTGCTTCGCCTCTCAGCAGGAGATAGAGCGGGTGACGCGCTTCTGGGCCGACCAGGCCCGCTCCCAGCCCATTGAGGTCCTGGCCTACGCCGGGGAGCAG
Organism: uncultured Dehalococcoidia bacterium; assembly: GCA_964492335.1. Taxonomy (GTDB): domain Bacteria; phylum Chloroflexota; class Dehalococcoidia; order UBA2247; family RBG-13-53-26; genus JAFGCL01. Next base: position 39,821 of record CAZBJX010000008.1, read on the forward strand.
GGCGTCAAGGACCCGCTGCTGGACCAGGCCCGGCAGCTGGCCAGGGACCACAAGCAGATATCGGCCTCCTTCCTCCAGAGGCAGCTGCGCATCGGCCTGGGCCGGGCGGAGGAGCTTCTGAGGCAGATCCGGGAGGTGGAGGCCACGGAGGCCGCCGGCCCGGCGGTCCCCGGCGACCAGAAGCCAGCCTAGCGGCGCGGCCCCCCGGCCCCGGGCCCTTCCCGCCAGTGAAGCCGCACCGCGCGCGCTTGCACCCCCACGGCCCGGCAGCGAAAGTCGCACCCCGTCCGCCTGCACGTGTAGAATATAGAGAGTCTGGTATTTCAGGAGGCTTATCGGTGGAAAAGGTACTGACAGGCATCAGGGTCCTCGACTTCTCCCGGTGGTTTGCCGGCCCCTACTCCGCCACGCTGCTGGCCGCCATGGGCGCCGACGTCATCCGCGTGGAGCGGCCCACCGGAGAGGAGGAGCGCAACTTCGGGCCCTTCGCCCCCAACGGGGAGAGCATGCTGACCATGGTCACCCTGGCCAACCGCCGGGGGGTCACCCTCGACCCGCTGAGCGATAAGGGGCGGGAGATCGTCAAGGAGCTGGTCAAGAAGGCCGACGTGGTGCTGCACAGCTACGTCAGTGGCTCGCAGGAAGAGCAGCTCCTGAGCTTCGACGCCCTCAAGCAGATCAACCCGGGCATCATCGTGGCCCAGGTGTCCGGCTTCGGCTCCTGGGGGCCTTACAAGCAGCGCCCCTGCTTCGACACCATCGCCCAGGCCCTCTCCGGGGCCATGAGCTACACCGGGTTCCCGGAGACGGCGCCCACGCGGTCGGGCTACGCCTGGGTGGACTTCAGCACCGGCGCCCACTGCGCCCTGGGGATCATGTTCGCCCTCTTCCAGCGGCAGAAGACCGGGCGGGGGCAGTACGTTGACGTGGCCCTGCTGGACACCGCGGTGGCCTGCGTCGCCGGCCTGGCGGTGGCCGCCGAGGCCAAGGTTGGGGGCATGGTCCGGGAGCGCCAGGGGAACACCAGCTACTACAACTTCACCGACTGCCTCGAGGCCAGGGACGGCTTCGTGATGATCGGCTGCGCCGGCAACCCCATCTGGAGGCGCTTCTGCCGGGCCATAGGCCGGCCGGAGCTGGTGGACGACCCCCGGTTCAAGAGCGACCAGTCCCGCTTCGAGAACCGCCACGCCATCCAGGCCATCGCCAAGGCCTGGGTGAAGGACAAGACCGCGGAGGAGACCATGAAGGTCCTGGAGGCCGCCAGGGTCCCCTGCTCCAGGGTGCAGAACACCCTGGAGATGGCCAATGACCCGCAGGTGGCCGCCCGGGAGATGCTGGTGGACATCGAGTATCCCGGGGTGGGCAAGGTCCCGGTGCCGGGGGTGGTGATCAAGCTCTCCGAGACCCCGGGGGCCATCGAGCGGCCCGGCCCCACGCCGGGGCAGCACAACGAGGAGGTCTACTCCGGCATCCTGGGCTTCACCCCCGAGAAGCTGGCTGCCCTCAAGGCCGAGGGGATCATCTGAGCGGCGGGGGCGTTCTGCTTGACAGAATGGCCCCGGTTCTGGTAGTGTGAAAGTGCCATCGACCGATGAGGCGGTGAGCACTGGCTGACTCGAGAGTACTTAACAACAAGATCGCTTGGATCGGCAACGACCGAGACGGTGGATAGGATGGACGACTCCGGAAGCCTTCTCGGCCATGCCGAGAAGGCTTTCTTTGTTGGGCCGGGGGGCAGAGTGCCAGACGCAGGCTTCATAGGTGCCGGGACAGTGGGGACCGCCCTCGCAGTGCGCCTGAGGGGAAGGGGCTACGGCGTGACAGCCGTGGCCAGCCGCACCCGGGCCTCCGCCGAGAGGCTGGCCGGCATGGTCGATGGCTGCCGGGCCTGCGACAGCCCCCAGGCCGTGGCCGATGCCGCCGACCTGGTCTTCATCACCACCCCGGACGCCGCCATACCCCAGGTGGCCGCCCGGGTGAAGTGGCGCCCCGGCCAGGGTGTGGTCCACTGCAGCGGCGCGGACTCCCTGGACATCCTGGCCCCGGCCGCCGAGTGCGGGGCTCTGCGGGGAGGGTTCCACCCCCTGCAGACCTTCGCCACGGTGGCCTACGCCATCGAGAACATCCCCGGTTCGACCTTCGCCCTGGAGGCCGACGGGGACCTCCTGGCCACCCTGAAGGAGATGGCGGCCGCCCTGGGCGGGCACTGGATCGAGCTCCGGCCGGGCGACAAGGTGGCTTACCATGCCGCCGCCGTGATGGCCTGCAACTACCTGATCACCCTGGTCAAGCTGTCCACCGACCTGTGGAAGACATTCGGCGTCTCCACACCGGAGGCCACGCAGGCCCTGCTGCCCCTGCTGAGGGGCTCCCTGAACAACCTGGACAACGTGGGCTTGCCCCATTCCCTCACCGGGCCCATCGCCCGGGGCGATTCCGGGACCGTGCGGAAGCACCTGGCCGCTCTCAGCGAGAGAGCGCCGGGCCTGCTCCCGGCGTACGAGGAGCTGGGGCGCCAGACCGTTCCCATCGCCTTGGCCAAAGGCAAGATCGACAAGGAGAAAGCCAGCGAACTGAATGCGATTCTGGGCCGGCCCTGCGGGTGACCGGCCGGACGCAAACAGAGGAGGAACTGCATGAGGACGATGCTGCGAAGCAAGATCCACCGGGCCCGAGTCACTGGAGGAAACGTCAGCTACGAGGGGAGCATCACCATCGACAAGCAGCTGCTTGACGCAGCCGACATACTGCCGTACGAGATGGTCCACATACTTGACCTGAACAACGGCAACCGCTTCCAGACCTACGCCATCGAGGGGGAAGCAGGGTCGGGTGACATCGTCCTGAACGGGGCCGCCGCCCGCATGGTAGCCAAGGGCGACATCGTGATCATCCTCACCTACAGCACCGTCACCGACGAAGAGGCCAGCCACATCGAGCCGCGGCTCGTCTACGTTGACGCCAACAACGCCATCCGCGAACAGAAGACCGGCGGGCACGGATGGATGGACGACCTCACGGAAACGCTCAAGGCCCTCTAGTCTGGACACTGCGGTCCATCCGCCCCGGGCCGTGGTTCCCGGGCGTGGTATCATAGGGCGGCCGGAGGCCGGGGCCCCGCTTGCCCGATGGGAGGGTGCCCCATTTGCCCCCGCACCTCCGGCCCTGAGAAGGAGGAGAAGATGCGGACCACCATTCTCCAGATCAAGGAGATGAAGCAGAAGGGGCAGAAGATCCCCATGCTCACCGCCTACGACTACGCCACGGCCAAGCTGATCGACGCCGCGGGCGTGCCGCTGGTCCTGGTAGGCGACAGCCTGGGCACGGTAATCCTGGGCTACGACTCCACCATCCCGGTGACCATGGACGTGATGCTGCACCACACCAAGGCCGTGGTGCGCGGCACCTCGCAGGCCATGGTGATCGGCGACATGCCCTTCATGACCTACCACGCCAGCGCCAGCGAGGCCCTGCACAACGCCGCCCGTTTCATGCAGGAGGCCGGGGCCCAGGCCGTCAAGCTGGAGGGCGGGGTGACCATGGCCGAGACCGTCAAGCGGATCGTGGACTGCGGCATACCGGTCATGGGCCACATCGGCCTCACGCCGCAGTCGGTGCACCAGCTGGGCGGGTTCAAGGTGCAGGGGAAGACGCAGGAGTCCGCCGTTCGCCTGGTGAAGGACGCCCGCGCCCTGGACGAGGCCGGCGCCTTCGCCATCGTCCTGGAGGCCGTGCCCACGCCGCTGGCCCGCATCATCACCCGGAAGGTCAGCGTGCCCACCATCGGCATCGGCGCCGGGCCCTTCTGCGACGGCCAGGTCCAGGTGGTCAGCGACATGCTGGGCCTCTTCACCGATTTCGTGCCCAGGCACTCCAGGCAGTATGCCCGGCTGGCTGACGGCATCAAGCAGGCCGTGGGCGATTACGTGAAGGAGGTCCAGGCGGGGGCCTTCCCCACCGACAAGCAGAGCTTCACCATGGACGAGGGCCTGCTGGCCGAGCTCGAAAAGCAGGAGGGATGGTGAAGCTGACGCCCCCGAGGAAGAAGGGATCGTTCACTCTGGAGGAGCTCCTGGAGCGAAGGAAGTCCACGCGCTCCTTTCTCCCCAAACGGCTGGGCCCGGAGCAGGTGTCCCAGCTCATGTGGGCCGCCCAGGGCGCCTTCCCGCGGGGAAGGCGGACCGCCCCCTCGGCCGGGGGCCTCTATCCCCTGGAGCTGTACCTGGTGACCCGGGAGAACGTGCAGCACTACGTCCCCCGGGACCACGAGCTGCAGGAGACCCTGCGGGGTGACGTTCTCCCGGAGCTCTGCCAGGCTGCTATCGGGCAGGAGTTCGTCCGGGAGGCCCCCGCCAGCATCGTCATCACGGCGGACCGCAGGGCCATGGAGGGCCGCTACGGCGAGCGCGCCGAGCGCTACATCTGCATGGAGGTGGGGCATGTCGCCCAGAACATCCACCTGCAGGCGGTGGCCATGGGGCTGGGCTCGGTGAGCGTCGGCGCGTTCCACGACGAGCAGGCGCACTCGGTGCTGGAGCTGCCCGATGAGCACTGGCCGCTGTGCATCATCCCGGTGGGATATCCGGCGGAATGAAGGTCATAACCACCATCGCCGCGTTCCGGGAGGCCCGCCGGGCGGGGGGCGCCACCGGTTTCGTGCCCACCATGGGCTACCTCCATGAGGGGCACCTGTCCCTGGTCCGGCAGGCCAGGGCCGAGAACGAGCTGTGCGCCGTGAGCATCTTCGTCAACCCCGCCCAGTTCGGGCCCAGGGAGGACTTCGCCCGCTACCCACGCGACCCCGACCGCGACCTGGCCCTGCTGGAGAAAGAGGGGGCGGACCTGGTGCTGATGCCGCCGGTGGAGGAGATGTACCCGCCCGGGGCCGCCACCTGGGTGGACGTGGACGGCGTCACCACCAGGCTCGAGGGCGCCGCCCGACCCGGGCACTTCCGGGGGGTGGCCACCGTGGTGGCCAAGCTGTTCAACATCGTCGAGCCCACCCGGGCCTACTTCGGACAGAAGGATGCCCAGCAGGTCATCGTCATCCAGAAGATGGTGAAGGACCTCAACATGCCCCTGGAGGTGGTGGTGGTGCCCACCCGGCGCGAGCCCGACGGGCTGGCCATGAGCAGCCGCAACGTCTACCTCAGCCCCGAGGAGCGCCGGGCGGCGGTGGTCCTGTGGAGATCGATGGGGCTGGCCCGGGGCCTCTGGGAGAAGGGCGAGCGGGACGCCCGGAAGATGCGCCAGGAGATGGAGGACCTCATCGGCAAGGAGCCCCTGGCACGCATAGACTATGTGAGCATAGCCGATCCCGGCACGCTGGAGGAGCTGTCGCAGGTGGAGGGGCTGGCGCTGGTCTCCATGGCGGTCTTCCTGGGCAAGACCAGGCTGATCGACAACGTCACGCTGGGGGGATGAGGCGGAGGGTGGTGCAGCATGGCTGAGTTCAATCCGGAGGAGTTCTTCCGGGCCGCGGAGCGCATCCGGGATGCAGCCGCCGCGGACGGGCGGCTGCTGGTCAACCCCGCCGACCAGGAGCTGGGGGCCGTCGTGGAGAAGGAGCCGGAGGTCCGCCGGACCGTCTACGGCAGCTTCGTGGCCCGCAGCGAGCCCATGTCCCGGGCCGCCATGTTCACCGAGAACAGCGTCGATCACCCCTTCGGGGCCCGGGAGCGCAAGCTGCTGGCCCAGTGCGAGAGCGTGCTCTCCTCCAGGCGGCTGGTCTCGGTGGACCGGACGGTGGGCAACGAGTCCAGCCCCACCGTGGTGCGGCTGATCGTTCCCGAGGAGTTCGCCCACGTCGCCTATGGCGGGAAGAACCTCTTCCTGCCCGTCAGGCACTCCTTCAAGCAGCCCCACTACACCATCATCATGTTCGCCGACGACGCCTTCGAGGCCAACAAGTCCAGGCCCCTGCCCCAGAAGGACATCACCATCAGGCTGGCCATGCTCGAGGACGGCCGGGTGGTCAAGATCGTGCGCAACTCCAACTACATCGGCGAGTACAAGAAGGGGGTGTTCGCCGGGGAGGACTGGGCGGCCAAGACCCGGAAGGGGGGCATATTCCTGCACGCCGGCTGCCGGGAGGACTACCTGCAGTCTGCCCGCGGCGACTACCGCACCGTCAGGACCCTGCTGGCCTCGCTGTCGGCCAACGGCAAGACCACCACCTCGGGCAAGGTCCTGGCCCGCAAGGGCAAGGAGAAGTCCTGGCTGGTCCAGGACGACGGCGGCACGCTGATGCCCGACGGGTCCTTCTACGGCTTCGAGGCCGGCGGCATATTCGTGAAGACCGAGGGCGTCAACCCCGGCGAGCAGGCCGAGATATACTACGGCCTGCTGAACCCGCAGACCTTCGGCGAGAACATCCACGTCACCCCGGAGGGGGACATGGATTTCTACAACCTCAACCTGACCTCCAACGGGCGGGCCGTCATACCCCGCAGGGACTTCATGCACGCCAGCCGCCACATCGACGTCGAGAGGGTGGACAACCTGGTCCTGCTGACCAGGGGGCCGCTGATCCCGGCCATATCCCGGCTGACGCGCGAGCAGGCCGTGGCCCTGATGATCCTGGGGCAGGCCATGGAGTCCTCCGCCGGGGACCCCACCAGGGCCGGCAGGATCAGGACGGAGTTCTTCTACGACCCCTTCATGGCCGGCAACAAGGCCGACCACGCCAACCTCCTCTACGACATCACGGAGGGGCTGCCCCACCTGCAGTACTACCTGCTCAATACCGGCGGCATCGGCGCCGGCGAGGAGCACCGGCAGATAAGGCTGGAGCACACCCTGGCCATTCTGGACTCGCTGCTCCGGGGCGGGCTGCAGGACTGGGTGGACTCCCCATCCGGCTTCCAGGTCCCGGCCGCCGTGAGGGCGGTGGATGATGTCTACTTCCACCCCGAGATGCTCTACCGGGGGGACCGCTTCCGGGCCCTGCAGCGGGAACTCAACCGGCTGCGGCGCGAGACCATCGAGCGGGTGGGCGGCCGCCTGCACCCCGGCATAAGGGCGGTATTCTAGCGGCGGGCGCACCCGGGGCCGAGGTGCCGGGGGCCATCCCCGGCGGCGGGCCCGTCAATCGACCTTGAACACCGCCACCGACTGCTGCATCTGTGCGGACATGTCGGTCAGGGCGTGGGCGGCGGCCAGCGTCTCCTCCACCTGGGCCGACATCTGCTCCGACGCCGCCGAGACCTCCTGGGCCGCGGCGCTGTTCTCGAGGGCTATGCCGGCAGAGCTGGAAACCGCCATGGAGACGGACTGGGCGCGCTCGGTCATCTGCTGGGTGGCGGCGGCATTCTGCTCCACCACCCGGTTGATGCCGTCGATCTCAGCCACCATCTCGGCGCTGAACTCCCTGAGCGCCCCGGCCGCCAGGGATATGCGCTCCACCTGCGCGGCCTCGGCCTGCGACTTCTCCAGGATGGCATCCAGCGAGGCCCCGGCGTCGGCCGCCAGCCGGTAGCCGCTCTCCACGTCCCTGGCGCCCTGATGCATGGCGCTCACGGCCTCCTGCAGACTCGTCTGGATCCCGCCCACCAGCGTGGCGATCTCCCTGGTGGCCACCGAGGAGCGCTCCGCCAGCTTCCTGACCTCATCGGCCACCACGGCGAAGCCGCGGCCCTGCTCCCCGGCCCGGGCGGCCTCTATGGCCGCATTGAGGGCCAGCAGGTTGGTCTGGGCGGCGATGTCGTCGATGGTGGCCACGATATCGCCGATCTCCTGCGATCTCCCGCCGAGGTCGCTGACCCTGGCGGCCACCTGGTCCATGGCCTTCTTGATCTGGGCCATCCCCTCCACTGTCTGGCGGGCCTTGCGCGTGCCTTCGGCCGCGGAGGCGGCCGTGGCCCCCCAGGACTGGTTGCCCTCCTCGGCGCTGATGGCCACCTCCGAGATGGCGATGGAGAGCTCCCTCACCAGCCGCGAGGCCTCCTCCACCCCCCTGGCCTGCGCCTGGGCGCCCTCGGCGATCTGGCGGACGGCCGCGGTCAGCTGCGCTACGCCTGTGGCCGTCTCCTGCAGTGAGGCCGACTGCTCGTCGGCCCCCTTGGCCACGGTCTGCATGGTGATGGTTATCTGCTGGGTAGCCTGGGCAGTCTGCTCGGAGGCCCAGTTCAGTTGCTTGCTGGCCTGCTCTACATCGGCCGCCGCCGACTTCGTCTTGCCGATCAGCTCGCGCTGCCGGGCCACCAGCCGGGCATGGGCCAGGCCCAGCACGTCCCTGTCCGACCTGGGCCGCATGTCCCCGGTGAGATCGCCGTCGGCCACCCTGCTGCTGGCCCGGGCCATCCCCTCCATGTAGTCGATGACCCGCGCGTAGGCCGCCGCCAGGTCGCCCACCTCGTCGTTCGACTTCACGCTCACCCGGCTGGTCACGTCACCCTCCGCCAGCGCCTCCGAGGTCCGCACCATGGCCGCCAGCGGCCTGGCCAGGGTCACCCGCACCACCAGCCAGAACAGCACCAGGCAGACGACGCATATGCCTCCCAGGGTCCAGCCCATCAGGTCCCTCCAGGACCGGTACTGGGCTACCAGGGCCTCCACGTCCGGCCCGCGGGTGCCCACCACCCATCCCCAGGGCTCGACGGACTTGACGTACGACATCTTGGTTACCACGCCGCCCCGGGGGCCGGCCATGGCATACTCGTGCGCCCCCCCTCCCCCGTCCCGGGCTACGGCCGCGAAGTCCTGGTAGAGGCGGCGGCCGTCATTGTCCAGCACGCCGGAGACGTTGGTGCCCACCAGTCCCGGGTTCTCGGCGTCCACCAGCAGCACCGGCCAGCCATCCTGGACCCAGAACACGCCGTCTCCAAGGCCGGTGTCCCAGGTGAGGCTGCCCACCGCCGCCAGGGCGTAGGCCTGGGCCTCGGCCGAGGTCATCACCCCCGCCTGCTCCATCTCATGCACGAACTCGATGGTCCCGCACGCCAGCTCGACGGCGTTCCTCGTCTTGTGCTGCGCGTCCCGCATCTTGTCCGCCTGGAACCGCGGCAGTGCCCAGTAGCCCCAGAAGCAGGTGAAGGCCGCGACGATAATGAGGAACACCACGATCAGCCTGGCGAGGATGCTGGTCCTGATCCGCCTGCCTCTGATCATCTCACCCCGTTGCCTTTCCATCCCGGCCCCCCGGGGCCGTCTCCCTCGCATCCGATGCGGTCCTGTAATCCAAGGACATGCTAGGCCAGGCAGGTCACGGCCGGGTCACGGGATGGCGGCGGGACGTCTCGACGGCCTTGCCGCCGGGGGCATGGGAGTCTCAGTCAGGTCTCAGCAGGGCCTCCCCGATCCCGCCCATGGCCGAGAGGCATTGGGTCCATGTCAGGCCGTTGGACCGCCCCCCGTCCACCACCAGGTTGGCCCCGTTCACGAAGGCGGACTCATCGCCGGCCAGCCACAGCGCGGCCCGGGCTACGTCCCCGGGCAGACAGGCCCGGCGCAGCGGCTGGAGGGCGGCGAGAGACGTTCGTGATGGGGGCGGCGGCGGCCGAGACGCCGTTGAGAGGCCGGGAGCGCATAATGGCCCGGATGGCCGGACCCGGCATGGCCATTGAGCGCCCGCACCGGCAACCGCCCCACCGGCGTCCGTTGAGTATAAGGAGGAATCACTATGGACCTGGACGATCTCTTGCAGATGGTGGTGGAGAAGGGGGCCTCGGACCTGCACCTGACGGTGCCCAGCCCTCCCGTCATGCGCATCGATGGCTCGCTGGTGCCCGTGCCGGGGGCGGAACCGCTGGACTCTGCAGCCATGACCCGGCTCTTCAAGCAGGCCACCATGACCAAGCAGAGAACGGCCTTCAAGGCGGAGAAGGAGCTCGATTTCGCCTACAGCCTGGACGGGGTTGCCCGGTTCCGGGTCAATGCCATGCTGCAGAGGGGCTCGGTCAGCCTGGCCTTCCGGCGGGTCCTGGTGGACATACCGACCATCGACGGCTTGGGCCTGCCGCCCATCCTGAAGGATGTCATCCTCAAGCCCCGGGGGCTGGTCCTGGTCACCGGGCCGGCCAACAGCGGCAAGTCCACCACTTTGGCCGCCATGATCAGGCACCTCAACGAGAGCGCCGCCAAGAATGTCATCACCATCGAGGACCCTGTGGAGTACCTGTTCCTCAATGACAAGTGCATCATCCGCCAGCGGGACCTGGGGGACGACACCCTGTCCTTCAACGCCGCCCTGGTGCACGCCCTGCGGCATGACCCGGACGTGGTGATCATCGGCGAGATGCGGGACCTGGACACCATAAGCACGGCCATGACGGCGGCGGAGACCGGGCACATGGTGCTGGGCACCCTGCATACCGTCGATGCGGCCCAGTCCATCGACCGGGTGATCGACATGTACCCCTACGGCCAGCAGCAGCAGGTGAGGCTGCAGCTGTCCCAGGTCATCGAGGCGGTGGTGTCCCAGGCCCTCCTGCCGCGCATCGGCGGGGGGAGGGTGGCTGCGGTGGAGATCATGCTGGCCAACAACGTTATCCGGCGGCTCATCCGCGACCACAAGATCTTCGAAGTGCCCCCCAACATCGAGATGGGCAGCCGGGAGGGCATGCAGACGCTGGACATGGCCATGGCCGACCTGGTCAAGAGGGGAGTGGTCGCCCAGGAGGCCGCCATGGCCAAGAGCAGTAACCCGGCCAGGCTCAACGAGCTCCTCTACAGGGCCCCGACGGTGAGCCGGGATGCCGGGCTCATGGGCATTCCCCGCGACCCGTTCGCCGGGCGCGGCATGCGCGGATAGGGCCCGCGGCGCAGGGGCCGGGCCCGCGCCTGGACCAGGCCGGACCCGGCGCGGCTGCCGCCGGCTACTTCGGCGGGAAGCGGACGCCCCCGTCCAGCCGGATGGTCTCGCCGTTCAGGAACGCGTTCTCCACGATGTGCTGGACCAGGCCGGCGAACTCCTCCACCCGGCCGAACCGCTTCGGGAACGGGATGTGCACGGTGATCCCGTCCTTCATCTCCTGCGGCATGAGGGCCGTGAGCGGGGTATCGAAGGTCCCCGGGGCGATGGTGCAGCACCGGATGCCGCTGCGGGCCAGGTCCCTGGCCACTGCCAGGGTCATCCCCACCACCCCCGCCTTGGAGGCGCAGTAGGCCACCTGCCCCATCTGGGGCTCCAGGGCGGCCACCGAGGCGGTGTTGATGATCACCCCGCGCTCGCCGTCAGCGGTGGGCTCGTTCTTCTGCATGTGGAATGCCACCCAGCGGGTGCAGTCGAAGGTGCCGATCAGGTTCAGCTCGACGATCTTCTTGAAGGCGTCCAGGTCATGCGGGCCGTTCCTGTCCGCCGTCTTCCCCACCCATCCGCTCCCGGCGCAGTTGACCAGGATGTGGATGGCCCCGAACTCCTTGAGGGCCGACTCGACACCGGCCTGCACGGTCTCGGTCCTGGTCACGTCGACCTCAGCGAAGGCCGCCCTGGCCCCCAGTTGGCGGCAGAGGTTCTCCGCGTTCTGGCGGTTGAAGTCGGCGATCACCACGTTGGCCCCGGCTGCGTGAAGGCGCCTGGCGGTGGCTTCGCCCAGCCCGCTGGCCCCCCCGGTAACGAAAGCGGTCTTGCCCTTAACGTCCATGCTCGGTCCTCCCTCTCCTAATCGGTGATGTCACTACCAAATAGGATACCCGATCGCCGCGTTTGGGGACAGGCGGATCTCCCGGCGCGCCTGGCGCAGCGGCGCGGGCCCGGGCGCAGGCCGTACCCCCGGCGCGCCGGGGGTTTGACCGTGCACACCGCCCATAGTAGAGTAGCACTGGCATTCTGTGTGGAGGTGCAGACCGGACATGGACATCCCTGAAGTAATTGTGGAGAGAAGGAGCATCCGCGCCTTCAAGCCGGACCCCATCCCCCGTGACGTCCTGAACAAGATAGCCGCCATGGCCCTGCGCGCCCCCTCATGGGCCAACACCCAGCCCTGGGAGCTGGTCATCGTCTCCGGAGCGAAGCTGGAGGCCATCAAGGAGGCCTTCGTCACACAGCGCGGAGTGAAGGCCCACCCGGACTTCCGCGGGCCGAAGCTCTTCACCGGGATATACCGGGCCCGGTTCCAGGCCCTGGCCACCAGGATCACCGAGGCCACCAGGTTGACCAGGGCCCCCGGGGCGCCGAAGGCCTCCGGCAAGACAAAGGCCCCCGGCCGGGGCCAGGCGGACCGCGAGTCGCCGGAGTGGTTTCTCCAGGGCCCCCGCCTGTACGGGGCCCCGGCGGCCATATATATCTTGATCGATCGGTCTTTCTACGAGCAGGCCGGCCACTTCAACGTCTGGCCGGTGTTCGACTGCGGCCTGGTGGCGCAGAACATCATGCTCCTGGCCACCCACCACGGGCTGGGCACCATCATCCAGGCGCAGGCGGCCCACTACCCGGACGTCCTGCGGCAGATGCTGGGCATCGCCGACTCCAAGCTGGTGCTGGTGGGCATAGCTATAGGGTACCCGGACTGGGACAACCCCATAAACAAGGTCCGCTCCGAAAGGGAGGCCGTGGAGAGCGTGGTCAAGTGGTACGGATTTGACTGAGGCGGCGCCGCCTGATTTGTGCCGGCGTCGCACGATCGGATATACTATTCTCGCCGATTACTCGTGGGAGGTGGTCTGTGGAGCAAACAAGTCTGCCCAGGTGCCAGAAGTGCAGCGCGGGCGATCTGGTGCCCCTGTCCGATTTCGGCAGTCAGGGTGCGCCAATTCACTATAAGGCGTGGGTCTGCACCAATCCCAACTGCGGCTTCAACCTCAAAATCAGGAACGGTGACGTCTACATCAACGAGCCGGTTATCAGCGGCGCAATGCACAATTCGCGGGTGCGCTAGACGATCTTGATCAGGACCAACAGAAGAAGCGTGTTCTCGGCCCGGCTGGAAGAAGTCAAGGGCAAAGTCATCGATCTTCTCTTCCCGCCCCATTGTGTGGGCTGCGGGAGCGAAGGTCTGTTTGTCTGCAGCCTCTGCGAGTCCTCCCTGCCGGTGCTGGCCTCTCCTGTGTGCCCCACGTGCGGCCGGCCCCTTCGCCGGCAGGGCGACTGCCCCGTGTGCCGCGCGTGGAAGCCGGAGACGGACGGCATCCGGTCGCCCTTCGCCTTTGACGGCGTGGTCCGCCAGTGCATCTACCAGTTCAAGTACGGGCACTTCAAGGCGCTGGCCGCGCCCCTGGGGCGGCTGCTGGCCGGCTACCTGGAGAGGGAGAGGCTGGAGGCCGACGTCCTGGTGCCGGTGCCGCTGCATTCCAGCCGGGAGCGCGACCGGGGGTACAACCAGTCCGCCCTCCTGGCCGCCGAGCTGGGGAAGCGCAGCGGCCTGCCGGTGGTCAGCGACTGCCTGGTCAGGCTGCGCCATACCAGGCCCCAGGTCAAGACGGCAAGCGCCCTGGAGCGGCAGCGCAACCTCGCGGGGGCGTTCGGCTGCCGGGACCGCAGGCTCGAGGGGAAGCGGGTCCTGCTGATTGACGACGTTTGCACCACCGGAGCGACTCTCAGCTCCTGTGCCATCGCCCTGAGGGAGGCGGGGGCCTCCCTGGTATGGGGCCTGGCACTGGCCAGGGAAGCATGAGCTACGCAGCCGACAGGGACCCCCAGATCGCGGACGTGGTCCGGAAGGAAGAGGAGCGCCAGCGGCGCAAGCTGGTGTTCATCGCCTCCGAGAACTACGCCAGCCGCGCGGTGATGGAGGTCCAGGGCTCGGTGCTCACCAACAAGTACGCCGAGGGATACCCGGGGCGCCGGTACTACGGCAGCTGCGAGTGGGTGGACGAGGCGGAGCGGATAGCCATCGACCGCGTCAGGCGGCTCTTCGGGGTGGAGTACGCCAACGTCCAGCCCCACAGCGGCAGCCAGGCCAACGCCGCGGCCTACCTGGCGCTCCTCAAGCCCGGCGACACCGTGCTGGCCATGAGCCTGGCCCACGGCGGGCATCTCACGCACGGCAGCCCGGCCAGCTTCTCCGGCAAGCTCTACAACTTCGTGCACTACGGGGTCAACCGGGAGACGGAGCTGCTGGACTACGAAGAGCTGGAGCGCCTGGCCAGGGAGCACCGTCCCAGGCTGATCGTGGCCGGGGCCAGCTCCTATCCCAGGACCATCGACTCCGAGCGAATCCGGCGGGTAGCGGACGAGGTGGGAGCCAGGGTGATGATGGACATCGCGCACCCGGCGGGGCTGATCGCCGCGGGCATCCATCCCTCGCCCCTGCCCTGGGCCCACGTAGTGACCGCCACCACGCAGAAGACGCTGCGCGGGCCGCGGGGGGGCTTCATCCTGGCCGGCGCGGAGCTGGCCAAAGGCCTGGACTCGGCCGTCTTCCCGGGGACGCAGGGGGGGCCGCTGATGCACGTCATCGCCGCCAAGGCGGTCTGCTTCCACGAGGCCCTGCAGCCCGACTTCGTCGCCTACCAGAAGAGCCTGGCGGAGAACGCCAGGGTCCTGGCCGCCGAGCTGGCCCGGCTGGGCCTGCGCATTGTGACCGGCGGCACGGACAACCACCTGCTGCTGGTGGACCTGCGAGCCGCCGGCATAACTGGCAAGGAGGCCGAGGAAGCGCTGGACGCCATCGGCATATCCGCCAACCGCAACGCCATACCCTTCGACCCCCTGCCGCCCCGGCAGGCCAGCGGGCTGAGGCTGGGGACGGCCGCCGCCACCACCCGGGGGCTGGGCACGCCGGAGATGAAGCAGGTCGCCCTGATAGTCCACCGGGCGCTCACCAACCTCGGGGACGAAGAGCTCGGCAAGCGCCTGGCCGGGGAGGTCCGGGGCATCTGCGACAGGTTCCCGGTCCCGCAGAGTTGAGGGGGCCGCGGCTTCTGTGCTATAGTTTGTCGAACAATAACGCGAGTTATTGTCTAGTCCTTCTGGAGGGAATATCGAATTGCGTGACTACGAATTGACGGTGATTTACCGGCCCGAGATCGCGGAAGAGGAGATTCCGGCTGAGATAGACAGGGTGAGCCAGCTCATCAGCCAGAAGGGAGGGGTGGTGGGAGACGTCAATCGATGGGGCCGGAAGAGGCTGGCCTATCCCATAGACCGCTGCCGGGAAGGCAACTACGTGCTCACGCCGTTCAAGATGGACCCCACCGAGGCGCCGCAGCTGGACAGGAACCTGCGCGGTTCCGACCGCATTCTGCGGCACCTGCTGGTGAGGATCGGGGAATAGGGGGCCAGGGGACCTGAGAGGGGGCGGGATGCAATGGCGAATCTGAACAAGGTGATGATCATCGGCAACGTGGGGACCGATCCCGAGATGCGGTTCACGCCCAATGGCAACCCGGTGACCAGCTTCCGGGTGGCTACCAGCCGGTTCTTCACCGGCCCGGAAGGCGAGCGCAAGCAGGAGACGGAGTGGTTCACGGTCACCGCCTGGAACAAGCTGGCGGAGAGCTGCAACCAGTTCCTGACCAAGGGCCGGCGGGCCTACATAGAGGGCCGGCTGCGCAGCCGTGTCTGGGAGGGGCAGGACGGCCAGAAGCGGACCCAGGTGGAGATAGTCGCGGAGCGGGTGCTGTTCCTGGACCGCCAGGCCGCCGCCCCGGTGAGGGAGGACGGCAAGGCTGACGAGGAGATCGAGGCGCAGGACCTGCCGTTCTAGTGAAGGAAGATGAAGAATGGTTAGTGGACCAAGGAGACCGGCAAGAAGATCGTCGAGGCCGAAGTACATTCCGAAGCGGAAGGTGTGCGCCTTCTGTGCTGACAAGGTGAAGGAGATCAGCTACCGGGACATCGCCCTGCTGCGGCGCTACATCTCGGACCGGCACAAGATAGAGCCCCGGCGCCGCACAGGCAACTGCGCCAAGCACCAGCGGGCGCTGGCCCAGGCCATCAAGAGGGCCCGGCACATCGCCCTCATTCCGCACACCTCGGTGCAACTGCGCAAAGCGGGCGCCGTCATCCTGCGGTAGCGGCGTCTCCCTCGCCGGGTGAGGCGGTCCCGTGCCGCCGGCGGGCGGCGAGGCCCTCGTTCCTGTCAGGTTAGACCATGAGTATGCTGGGGAGATTGCTGGACCGGTCCGGCCAGAAGAAGCGGCGCCGTCCGCGCACCAAGGCGGAGTTGGAGAAGAGGCGGCGCCTCCTTATCGTCATCCTGATCATCACGGCAGTGGTGGCCGCCACGGTCACCGTCGGCTACGGGTACTACGACACCAGCGTCAGGCCCTGGCGCCAGCCCATCCTCGAGGTGAACGGCACCGTCATCGACATGCGCACCTTCGTCAACCACCTCCGCCTGCACCAGCAGTACTCGGGCTACTTCTCCTCCGAGTCGGAGTGGGCCCAGTACGTGGTGAGCGTCGTGGAGCAGAACGAGATGAACCGGCAGTACCTGCAGGGTCACTTCCCGGGGGTCGACCTGGCGGCGGTGACCAGCGACGAGGAGGTCGACCGCAAGGTCCGGGAGGAGCTGGGCCTGGCGGACAACTCCACCCAGGAGGAATACGACCAGGCGTACCGCAACCTGGAAGAGGGCCTGAAGAGCTACGGCGTGTCGGTCAGTGACTTCAGGAAGCTGTACGTAGAGCCGCTGCTGATCAGCGCCGAGCTGCAGAAGCAGATCGGCGACCGGGACTACCCGGCCACGGGCAGCCACGACCACGCCCGGGTGCAGGCCCTCCTCGTCAGCGGGGCGGACCAGGCCTCCCTGGCGAGGATGAAGTGGGAGAACGGCGCGGCGTTTGACACCCTGGCCGGCGAGAGCTGGGTCTCCGAGTCCATCGGGGACACCCTGGAGACGGACAGCGCCACCCCCAGGTGGGTGCCCCGGAGCACCCGGGGCGAGTCCTTCGACAACTGCACCTTCAGCATCCCCGTGGGCATGCTGAGCGATCCCGTCCCGGAGGCCGACAGCTTCGAGGAGTACTGGCTGGTCAACGTGCTGGCCAGGGAGTCCAGGCAGCTGACCGAGGAGGACCGGGACCGCCTGGTTTCCGACGCGGTGTCCATGTGGCTGGAGGAAGCCATGGCCTCCCCGGAGAACGTGATCGTCAACTACCTCGACCAGGAGGGAGGCGCGGCCAGACTGGCCTGGGCCGTCAAGCAGGCCGCGGTGTGACGGAGTGAGGCGGGCATGAGGAGCATCGGCATCGGGCTGATGGGGCTGGGCACCATCGGCGGCGGCGTCTACCGGGCCCTGGCGGAGAGGGGGCAGGTCATCGCCGAGGCCGTGGGCTCCCCGGTGGTCCTGCGGAAGGTGCTGGAGAAGCGGCCGGTGGACATCGACCCGTCTCTGCTCACCTCGGACTTCCAGCAGATACTGTCCCACCCCGGGATAGATGTCGTCATCGAGCTGCTGGGCGGCGAGCACCCGGCGGTGGACTTCATCAGGGAATCACTGCAGGCGGGCAAGCACGTGGTCACCGCCAACAAGGAGGTCATCGCCAAGCACGGGCCCCAGCTCCTGGCCATCGCCAGGGAGAAGGGCGTGGCCCTGCAGTTCGAGGCCAGCGTTGGCGGCGGCATCCCCCTGCTGCTGCCCCTGCAGCAGGGACTGCTGGCCAACGAGGTCTCCACCATATACGGGATCATCAACGGCACCACCAACTACATCCTCAGCCGGATGTCCCAGGAGCGCACCGGGTTCGCCGAGGCGCTCAAGAAGGCGCAGGAGCTGGGCTATGCCGAGGCCGACCCCTCCAACGACATCGAGGGCCGGGACGCCGCCTACAAGCTGGCCATCCTGGCCAGCGCCGGCTTCCACACCACGGTGCGCCCGGAGCAGGTCTACTGCGAAGGGATCTCGCGCCTGGCGGCGCCGGACTTCCTGTATGCGAAGGAGCTGGGCTACGAGATCAAGCTCCTGGCCATCGCCAAGCAGGCGGACGACGCGGTCGAGGCGCGGGTGCACCCCGTCTTCATCCCTCAGGAGTACCTGCTGGCCAGGGTCGGCGGCGTCTACAACGCCGTGCAGGTGGAGGGGGACCTGGTGGGCCAGCTGATCTTCTACGGCCGGGGCGCGGGAGCGCAGCCCACATCGAGCGCGGTGCTCTCTGACGTGATAGCCATAGGCCAGGCCATCGCCTCCGGCCGGCAGGTGCCATGTGCAATGCGGCTGGCCAGGCCCAAGGCGGTCAGGCCGATGTCCGAGCTGCAGACGCGGTACTACCTGCGGATCAAACTGGCCGACAAGCCGGGCGTGCTGGCCCAGATCGCCGGGATACTGGGCGACCGCGGCATCAGCATTGCCTGCGTCATCCAGAAGGAGACGGACGAGACCCACCGGACGGCGGTGATCGTCCTCATGACCCACATGGCGCGGGAGGAGTCCATGCAGTCCGCCCTGGCGGACTTGAGGAAGATCCCCGCGGTCAAGAGAATAGGCAACGTCATCAGGGTTGAAGAATAGGCGGTGATAGCATGACTTGGATAGCGGGCCTGATTGCCACCGGTGAGGTGAAGTGCGACGGGTGCGAGAAGACCATGAGGCATCCCGACCGGTACGCCTACGTGTCCGAAGACGACCGGCCCGTGGAGCGCCTGTGTGAGAAATGCTCCAGCGCCAGGGGCTACCTGAGAAAGAGAAAGGACGAGAAGGGGCGCGAGACGGCCTCCTTCCTGTAGTCCCTCGAGATGGGCCTGGGAGTCCTGCCGAGATACCAGCAGTACCTGCCGGTGACCGCGGCCACCCCGATGGTCAACCTGGGCGAGGGCGACACCCCCCTGGTGCGGTCGCTGTCCCTGGAGAAGGAGCTGGGCTGCGGCGAGCTGTACTTCAAGCTCGAAGGCTGCAACCCCACCGGGTCCTTCAAGGACCGGGGCATGGTGATGGCGGTGGCCAAGGCCGTGGAGGCCGGGAACCGGGCCATCATCTGCGCCTCGACCGGCAACACCAGCGCCTCGGCAGCGGCCTACGGGGCCCGGTGCGGCCTGCGGACCATCATCGTCATCCCCAAGGGCAAGATCGCCCTGGGGAAGCTGGCCCAGGCCGTGGTGTACGGCGCCCGGATCGTGGCCATCGGGGGCAACTTCGACCAGGCGCTGGACATCGTGCGGCAGTTGGCCGACAGGTACCCGGTGACCCTGGTCAACTCCGTGAATCCCTTCCGCATTGAGGGGCAGAAGACGGCCGCCTTCGAGGTGGTGGACACCCTGGGAGACGCGCCGGACTACCACTTCATCCCCGTGGGCAACGCCGGCAACATCACCGCCTACTGGAAGGGGTACGTCGAGTACCACCGGCTGGGCAAGGCGCGCGGGACCCCGAAGATGATGGGCTTCCAGGCCGAGGGCGCGGCGCCCATCGTCAGGGGGCACAAGGTCGATCACCCGGAGACGGTAGCCACGGCCATACGCATCGGCAACCCGGCCAGCTGGAAGGGCGCCGAGGCAGCCCGGGACCAATCCGGCGGCATCATCGACTGGGTCAGCGACGCTGAGATCATGGCCGCCTACCACCGCCTGGCATCCTCTGAGGGCGTCTTCGGCGAGCCGGCTTCGGCAGCCTCGGTGGCGGGCCTGATCAGGCACGCCCCGCGGCTCGACCTGGCCGGCAAGCGGGTGGTCTGCGTGATCACCGGCAGCGGGCTCAAAGACCCGGACAACGCCATGAAGCAGGCGCCGTCCATTGCCGAGATCCCGGCGGACCTGGAGCAGGTCGCCGGCGCCCTCGGGCTAACCTGAACACTCGGAGGCAGCCATCTCTCCTGTGCGGGCCAGAGTCATCGTCAATCCCAGTTCGGGGGCCAGGTCCGGAGAGCGCAAGTGGCCCCGCATCAAGGCCATGTTGGACGAGGCCGGCCTGCGCTTCGACGGCGTGCTGACCGAAGGGCCGATGCACGCGGCCATCCTGGCCGGGGAAGCAGCCGACCTGGGCTATGACCTGGTGGTGGCGGTGGGCGGCGACGGGACCATCAACGAGGTGGTCAACGGGCTGATCGGCCCCGAGGGCAGGGGCAGGGTGGACCTGGGCATCATCTTCACCGGCACCGCCAACGACTTCGCCCGCAACCTCGACCTGCCCCCGAACCTGGAGCGCAACTGCCACCTGATGGTCTCCCCCCGCAGGATGGACGTGGACGTAGGGCTGGTGGAGTGCGTCCGGGACGGGCAGCCCAGGCGGCGCTACTTCGTCAACGTTTCCGGAGCGGGGTTCGATGCCGACTGGATGGAGGAAGCCAGGAGGATAGTGCTGCCCCTGGGCCCGAAGGGCAACTACCTGGCGGCCTTCCTGCGGATGGCCCCCACCTACGAGCCCAAGGACTACGTCCTGGACTTCGGCGACAGGCAGGAGAAGCACCGCGCCTACACCGTCCTGGTGAGCAACGGCCGGTACTCCGGCCGCATCCCCTTCAACCCGCAGGGGGACCTGGCCGACGGCCTCTTCGAGGTGATGGCCCTGGACCTGCCCACCTTCGTCGAGGCCGTGGCCTCGAGCATCTTCTCCCGGACCGAGGGCCACCCCGGGGTCCAGTGGTCCCGGGCCGCCTCGGTTTGCATGAAGTCCGGGGAGCGGCTGTCGGTGCAGGCCGACGGCGAGGTCCTGGGGGAGCTGCCCGCCCGTTTCCAGGTGCTGCCCGGGGCCCTGCGGGTGGTCTCCCGGCGCTGGCCGGCCTCGGGGCCCAACCCCTGACCCCTGCCTGACAGCAGCCGGTGCTGCCATCGCAGGACAGCGCCGCCGAAGGAAGCCGGTGTTGCCAACCGGGGCGGCCGCACATTAGACTTGGCAGGGCCCTGGCGCCGGCGCCGCCTGTCGGCGCGGCGGATACCCGGGCCCGGAGGAGGAGGCGACATGGTTGACCAGGCCAAGATCAAGCAGGCGGTGGCCCTCATCATCGAGGCCATCGGGGAGGACCCCGGGCGCGAGGGCCTGGTGAAGACCCCGGAGCGCGTGGCGGACATGTACGCCGAGCTCTTCGGCGGCCTGGGCCGCGACCCCACTGAGGAGCTGGCCACCGGGTTCGAGGAGGGGCACCGGGAGATGGTGGTGCTGAAGGACATCCCGTTCTACGCCATGTGCGAGCACCACCTCCTGCCGTTCTACGGCCTGGCCCACGTGGGCTACATCCCCAACGTGGGCGGGCGGGTGGTGGGGGCCAGCAAGCTGGCCCGGGTGGTGGAGGTCCTGGCCCGCCGCCCCCAGATCCAGGAAAGGATGACCACCCAGATAGCCGAGGCCATCGTCGCCGCCCTCAACCCCGACGGCGTGGCGGTGGTGATCGAGGCGGAGCACCTGTGCATGACCATGCGCGGCATCAAGAAGCCGGGGAGCAACATCGTGACATCGGCCAACCGGGGGGCGTTCCGCAGGAACGCGGTCACCAGGGCTGAATTCCTGTCGCTGATAGCCCGCAAGCAGTAGGCCGCCGCGCGGGGCGGGCCGCCGGGGATGCCGGCGGCCTACTTCAGTCCGCCCAGCTCCCGCTTGTACTCGTCCAGCAGCTGGTTGTACTGGGTTTCCATCTGGGACAGCGTCATGCGCCACTCCTCCTGGAACTGGGGCTGGCTCTCCACGTCGATCCGGGCATTGGCCGGGATGCCCTGCTGGCGCATGGCGTGCTGCAGCTTCACCTGGAAGTCCTGCCGGAGCATCTCGTAGGCCTGCTTGCGCTGCTGCTCGCCTTCATTGCTGTAGTGATCGAACACCCGCCTCATCTTGGTGAAGACGTTCTCCACTGCGGCCTTGTCCTTCTTGATGGCCTTGATGGCGTCCATGGCCCGCTTGTTGTTCTTCCTGGCCACATCGTGGATGGGGAGGACGATGTTGCGCAGCAGGACCTCCTCGACCCCCCTGGCCACGTACGCCCTCTCCTCTTCCTTGAACCTGCCCAGCTCGGTGGCCAGGCTCAACTCCTCCCTGAGGTAGCGGACGGCCAGCTTCTCTCCCTCGGGAACGTACTTCCAGGTCAGGACCTCCTCCTGCGAGGGCTCCTCCAGGTCCTTGATCCGCTCCATGGCTCTCTCGTAGGCGCTCTTCATCTCTTCGGCCATCAACAAACCTCCGGCCCGACGGGCATTGGGTGTGCATCTATTATATACCCTGGCCCCGGCCTTGAGCACGCTGCTTGACTGAGGGGAAGGTAATCTGCTAGCTTCTTGTCAGGGGCGGTTAGCTCAGTGGTTTAGAGCGCTGCGTT
This sequence comes from uncultured Dehalococcoidia bacterium, assembly GCA_964492335.1. Classification (GTDB taxonomy): domain Bacteria; phylum Chloroflexota; class Dehalococcoidia; order UBA2247; family RBG-13-53-26; genus JAFGCL01. The sequence continues at coordinate 61,880 of CAZBJX010000008.1, forward strand.
GACATCGCAGAGGTCATTGGTTCAAATCCATTACCGCCCACCATTCTGTACGGTATCGGGAATCGTTACCCCCTCCTCTTACTTAACAGAAAGGGTACTCGCTGCCGCTACCTGTTTCCACACCTTCTTATCATACCTATCCCCTGTGATGGGATCATCCCAGCCTCCTGGCTCTTGTGAGTGCGTAGTCACACCTGTTTCCTGATTGAACATCGTACTTAGCCCCAACTGCCGGGGTGATTTCTCAAGTGGAACGCCATTAAGGGGCAGGGGTTGCTTCGTCAACCGCGACGGCGCCAGGACAGGATCCACGTCAGGGAGGCCGCCTGCTCTGGCTGAAATGATATAATGCAGGCGCCGGCTGCAGTTGACTCTCAGTCAGGCCAGGTGAAGCTATGGCGGAAGTGCTGCGCAACAAGAACCTGACTACCAGATTTCAGATCCTGGTCGAGATTGCTGACCAGGGTCCCAATGTCCAGCAGAAAGATATCGCCAGGAGGCTGGAGATTACCCCTCAGGCGGTATCCGACTATGTAACCCAGCTCGTCAAGAGCGGGATGCTGGTCTCCGAAGGGCGTTCCCGTCACAGCGTCACCAGGGAAGGGGTCAATTGGATCATCGAGACCCTGAAGGATCTGAGCAACTACATCCTTTTCATCCAGAGGGCCGTCAACAACATCTCGGTCTGCGCTGCGATTGCCGAAAGCGACTTGAAGAAGGGACAGAAGATCAACCTCAAAATGAAGGATGGGTTGCTCCTGGCTTCAAGTGGTGCCGGCCCGGGGGCGGCTGGCATGGCCATCTCCAATGCCAGACAAGGTGAAGATGTAGGGGTTTCCGGCATAAGCGGTATTGTGCCCCTTGAGCGGGGGATGGTAACCATACTGAAGATCCCCAGCATCGAGAGAGGGGGATCCCGGAAGGTCGACTACGGCATATTGCGGGAGCACTTGAAGGGCTGCCCGCTGGTCGCTTCCCTGGGGCTGGAATCATTGGCCGCGCTGCGCAAGACCGGCATCGATTTCTGCCGCTACGGAGCTATGGGAGCCGCTATCGAGGCCGCGCAGAGCGGCCTCAATTCCCTTGTGGTCAGCGTTGAAAACGAGACCTTCGAACTGATAACCAAACTGGAGAAACAGAAGATCCGCTACCGGCTGATCGACGTCGAAAGCGCGTAGCCTTCACCTGTATGGCGGGCCAGCCCGCCAGCCCTCATCTCCACCGCCGGCCAACCCGCCAACACAGCCCACACCTACTGTTGACAATGAGTCTATTGGCCTCATATACTTAAACCAGACTTGAGAATAATCAAGTACACTTGATAGAGGGTGACAGACTATGCCTGTGCAATGCAGCAGGCTCCCCAGAATCATGAGTTTGGGCAAATCAAATCGTCAGAAGACGAAAGGAGAGCTGTAGACATGGGGTCGAAAGGAACCAAGCTGTTTGGTCTGCTGGTCGCGCTGATGGTCCTCATAGGCCTGCTGGCGCCAGGAGCCGCCGTTGCTGGTGCAGGGGACTGGTCGCAGTTCCACGGCGATGCGGCTCATACCGGGTTTTCATCGTCGAAAGCCCCGAATACTCCCAGCTTGAAATGGGTCAGCGCCGATATCGGGGTGCTGCCCGCTACCCCGGTGGCAGTTGGCGATGGGAAAGTGTTTGTGGTCTGCACCAATGCCGTCAAGTGCCTGAGCCAGGCGGATGGCTCGGTCCTGTGGTCGCGTGCTGTGAGCGGGGCGGGCACCTGGGGCAGTTGGGCAGGCCCGGCCTATAACAACGGTAGAGTCTTCATGGCTACAGACGGTATTTGCTGTCTGGACGCCGGCGATGGCCGCCAGTTGTGGAAATATTCTTTCCCCGGCAGTCACTGGGCGGTCAACGGTTGCGCCGTGGTGGCTGAAGGCAAAGTAGTGGCTGGCGACTGGGACGGCAATACCTATTACTGCGTCAGCGAAGATACTGGCGAACCCTTATGGCAATATCATGTCGCCGGCTATGCGCAGGGCACGCCTGCCTACCATAACGGCAGGTTCTTCCTGACATCCTGGGAGTATGTTGGCGGCCATATCTATTGTGTCAACGCCAGCAATGGCTCGCTGGCCTGGCATTCAGCCGGCAAGACCGACGGTACGTACGATTGGGATACCTGCGGCTCGGTCACTGTGGCCGACGGCAAGTGCTTCTTCACTACCTACAATTTCGCGGGATACGGTGAGCTCATGGCGCTCAATGAGGCCGACGGTTCGGTGGCCTGGGGGCCGCGGCAGATAGAGCGGTCGGATTCCACGCCGGCATATGCCGCCGGCAGATTGTATGTTTGCGGCGGTTGTGTTGGCTATACAGATGAAGGGGAAAGAACCTATTGCTTCAATGCCTCCAACGGTGAACTGATCTGGCAAACGCCGGCGGGCTCCGAGCCGGGAGCGCTGGATGTCGGTAACTGGACATGTTCGGTGGCAGTGGCTGACGGCAAGGTCTTCGTGGGCAAGCCCGATCACGGTGGTGACCCGATGGCCTTCGACTATGAGGCCATTTATGCCCTGAATGCCGCTACCGGAGCCGAGATCTGGCACTACGACCACGGCGGCGCTTCCCCGTCAGTAGCCGGTGGTGTGGTCTACACGGTGGCGGAGGGCAAGGTATGGGCTTTCGAAGCTGATACTCCTGCCTGGGATGTCAACGGGGACGGCTCAATAAACGTGCTGGACCTCTCTCGTGTCGGTGACCGCTTCGGCGAGACCGGCGCGCCCGGCTGGATTCCCGAGGATATCAACCGCGATGGCGTCATCAACGTCCTCGACATGAGCGTCATCGGCGACCACTTCGGCGAATAAGAGTTCCGTGGATGAACCATGAAGGAGGCAATTCAAAGAGGAAAGAACCAACCACGCGAGGAAGAAGCGGTCCTGCATCAAATGCTGGGGTGAAGGAGAAGAAGAGTGAAGCGAAGGTCTATTTCGAAAACTGCGCGGCGACTGCTGAGCGCGTCGCTGATGGTTCTACTGGTTTTCACTGCCCTGATACTCCCTGTGCAAGCGGCTCTGGCCCAAGACTGGCCGCAGTTTCAGAAGGACGTTACCCACACCGGCCATACCACGGAGATGGGGCCCGTTACTGCCAATACGGTCAAGTACTGGAAAGCCGCTCTAGTCACAGGACGCTTCAACGGCATCAATACCACTCCTGTAGTGGCCGATAACAAGGTCTTCTGCATCTCTGCCGGTGGAAACGTATACGCCTATACGCTCAATGGAGCAAGCCTTTGGCACGTCACTGTGAGCACGGCTACCGGCTTTGAATTGTCCGTCCCGGCCTATGGTGATGGCAAGTTATTCGTGGCCACTAATGAGGGAGGGCTATTTGCGCTCAATGCCTCTACCGGTGCCACGATGTGGGGGTCTGACACGGGCCCGATCAGCAGCGTCCAGATCAATACCCCGGTGGTCTACGACAGCAGCGACGGCCGCATCTACTTCGGGGACTGGTACGGAACCCCGAGCAAAGAGACGCATTACTACTGTTATGACGCCAGCACCGGCGATGCGGTCTGGTCCAGGGCTTCCGCTCGCGGCAAAGGTTACTACTGGTCCGGGGCCTGCGTCATCGGCGATTGCCTGGTCTACGGCGGCGATGACGGCTACCTGACCTGTGTCAACAAGTCAACCGGTGAATTTGTAAGCGAGTTCCAGTTAACAACCAGGAACATCCGCGCCTCGGTGACCTGGGACCCGGAAGCGCTATGCTTATACACCTCGGATAACGGCGGCTATCTGCATGCCCTCTCCTTCGATCCCAGTAGTGGAACATTCGGCAGCCGCCCCTGGGAGGCTGTGCTCCTTAATGGGGGAGTTCAGAGCACCTCTACTCCGGTGGTCTATGGCGGCAGAATCTACGTCGGTACCGGCGGGGTCGGCACCGCCGGCGGCATGCATTGCCGCAACCAATCGGACGGCGCCGATATCTGGGACTATGTTCCGGTTAACAGCGACAGCTCCAAGAATGCGATCCAGTCTTCGCCGGCCGTGAGCGTGTCCGGTGACGACGTCTATGTCTACTTCACTACCAATTCACGGTATGGCCAGGTCTATTGCCTGCACGACGATGGCGACCTTGCTGGTTTGGTCTGGAGCTACAACCCCGATGAGTATGGCCACAGCACCCACGGCTATATTCTTCAGGGCGTAGCGGTTTACGGCGGTCGGGTCTTCTTCGGCAATGATGGCGCCTATCTATATGCATTGGGGACTCCCCCGGTGGCCGATGACCAGAGCGTGACCACCGATGAGAATACCGCGCTCCCAATAACTCTTACCGCAGCGGATGCTCAGGGCAATCCTCTGACGTATACCGTCGTTACCCAGCCGGCCAATGGCGCTCTAACCGGCACGGCGCCGGATTTGACCTATACTCCGAACAGCGGCTATCACGGCGCAGACAGCTTCACCTTCCAGGTTAACGACGGCGTTCTGGACTCCAATATCGCTACCGTCAGCATCACGGTCGTTCAGACCACTACGATCAACCTGCGCGCTACCGGTATCGGCGGCGACATCTTCAATGTAGATGATTACCCGGTGCCCGATATCCAGGTGACGGAAGACAACTGCACCATGGATGCCCAGACAGCGATGGGAGCGGTGGTCTACTATTGCCAGCAGAACGGCATAGAGGTCACGGTGCAGGATCATCCCGACATGGGCCTGTATGTCCACCAGATAGGCACCAACGTGAATGATGAGGACTGCTGGACGTACACAGTAGATGAGACGACAGCCTGGATCTCTGGGGCGAACTACGCCCTGACGGGCCGCGAGTCCGTCCACTGGGCCAACTACAACGTGGGGCTGTACTCCCTGCACCTTTCCCTGGATAAGACGAGCATCAAGCCGGGCGACGATGTCACCGGTACGGTGACCTACACCGACGGGGAAGGGCAGACTGTGCCGGTTAATGATGCCGACGTCTATGTCAGCAGTTCGGTAGACAGCTACGGCTATCCGGCCGTCCCGGGAGTGAGCGTGGGGCAGACTAATGCCAGCGGTCAATCGAGCTTCACCTGGAACGATGAGGGCGCCTTCTATCCCTACGCCGAATGGAACGGGAAAGACACTGTATTCCAGTGGCCGGTGGTTTCATTCACCTGCGTCGCCGCGACTCCCGCCTGGGATGTCAACGGTGACGGCTCGATAAACGTGCTGGATCTTTCGCGGGTTGGCGACCGCTTCGGCGAGACGGGCGCGCCCGGCTGGATTCCCGAGGATGTTAACAGGGACGGCGTCATCAATGTCCTCGATCTGAGCCTTATCGGAGATCATTTCGGCGAGTAGAAAACGCCCATCTCTTGCCATCGCGAAAGGAGGGCGTAGCAGAGAGAAGCAGGTAAGCGAAAGAGAGCGGTTCAATCGGTTCACCATATCGATGAGAAGGAGTTAAGTGGAATGCGCAAGAATAGAAAGATAGGCCTCACAGGGTTGCTGCTGGGCATCCTGCTCGTCAGCGCCATGCTGGTTCAGGGGGCTCCCGTCTTTGCTGCAGACCTCAACATGTACGTGGACCCGGTGTCGCAGACGGTCAGTCCGGGCGCCTCTTTCAGCGTGCAGATCAGGGTCTCCACAGATATCGCCAGCCGCAGCGCTCAGTGCGATGTGCAGTTCGACCCCTCGCTGATCCAGGTTAACAGCGTTACCGAAGGTACGTTCTACTCTGGCTGGGCTTCCGCCCATGGCGGCGCCACCTACTGGCAGCCGCCTACTATCGACAATGCCGCCGGTCTCATCGACGATGCCGCCATCTCCCTGACCGGCGCCAAAGGCCAGGGGGTAACCGGCTCGGGGACTTTCATCGTGATTAACATGCAGGCCAAGGCCGGTGTCAATGGAACCTCAGCCATTACTCTGGTGGAGACCATCATAGGCAGCTTGGACCATCAAGGAATGACGCATACCGCCGCGAACGGTGCGATAGTTGTGGGCCAGACTTCGGGCCCGGACCTTGTTGTGAGCGATAAGCACGAGGAATGGATCGAGGGGAGCGCTGGAACCTACAATATCAGCTATACCATCACCAACCAGGGTACCGGTGCTGCGGAAGCCAGCACCACTGAAGTAGACATCGATGGTGCCAAGACCACCTATGTGTGTCCCGCCCTTGCTGCCGGGGCATCCGACACGCAGTCGGTAGGCCCCTTCACCCTTTCCGGGAACCAGGACGTCATCACCGTCACCGCCGACATCAACGGCCAGGTAGCGGAGAGCAACGAGGGCAACAATGTCAGGCAGAATACCCTCATGCCCGGCGTGATGATCATAGAGGGGAACCTGAAGGGCTCGCTCATCCTGGTGACCGTTCCCGCCAGCATCTACGCTTGGGATCTCCAGATGGGCGACAACCAGAAGGCCGGCACGCTTAACGTCAAGAGCAACGGCAACTGGCAGGTCGCTGTGAGCGACCAGGATGCGGCCACTGCAGGACACATGACCGAGTGGAATGGATCCCAATACGGCTTCAACCGGCTCCATTCACAGATGGTGGTGGCCTGCTCCTCCGAAAACACTTCCGTCGGACTGGAGAGCAGCGGCATCATCGCCAGCGGCGCACCGGAGCAGCAGCAAGGCGATGCCGGAGAGAGTTTCGACCTGAGCTTCAACCAGACAGTACAGACTAACGACACTGTTCTTACGGGCGACAGTGTCTACCGGATCGTCATCACCTTCACGGGGGCCGTGACCTTCTAGCAGGAACCCAACAGATCGTACTGGCGCGTGGTGCCCGGGAAAGCTACACTCCCCCCCCGGCTTTGGCCGGGCACCACGCCTGCCAGACAAGAGGTATTCGTGAGGATGCACGTCAGGAGCAGCAAGTGAAGATATTGACCTACCTCAACGGGAAGCATAGTCCATCTCTTAAGCTGTCTTTGTCGGTGGCGGTCGCTGTCTTGTTGTTAGCCGTGACAGGAGCGCTGACGGCCCCTCCCGCCCTGGCTGCCGAACTGCGAGTTGATAACGGGATCATCAATCAGTCAGTCGGGCCTGGGGGGGTATACCAGCATACCTTCACCGTGCAGAGCGGCTCCGGCGAGCCGGCTATGCTGATGCTGGTGGAAGCTGCGGGCTTCGGACAGACGCTCGATGGCGGCTACTTCGCGGTGCCGGCAGGGGAAGATAACTACTCGCATTCGGCGCGGGAGTTCATCGCAGACATAGACAAGCCGTCCTTCACCCTGAGTCCCGGGCCTTCGGGGGCCCAGGATGTCACCGTGAGGATAGAGGTCCCGCAGGACATCGGCGATGGGGGGTACTATGCCATCATCTACGTGCACAGCGAGCCTTCCGGCGCCGGTCAGGTGGGCTCCGTTGTGGCGTTCGTTATACCGGTGGTGCTGACCGTAGGGAGCACGGAGCGGATGGTCATAGGCGAGATCACTGATCTGACCGCGCGGGAAATAGAGGACGGGGAGAACATAGTGATCAGCAGCGTCTTTGAGAACACCGGCAACTGCCACTACCGGGCGAGAGACCGCATCACCATGACCGACAAGACGGGCAAGCAGGTGGCCGAGGCCGCCGTGCCGCTGACCACATCCTCCATTGTGCCGGGCTACGCCCATGGCTTCGAGGCTTCTCTGACCAGCGCCGAAGGGTTGTCGGAATTGCCAGCAGGGCGATACGAGGTCACATCCCAGGTCTTCGATGAGAACGATATGGTCCTGGATACAAAGGTCCTGGCTTTGGATTTGAATGACGATTACAGGTTCCCCGGGGAACCCGGCGATGGCGCGCCCTCATATCTGATATGGATAGCCGCGGGTCTGGGGGTCCTGACGGTGGTGGTAGCAGGCGCCGTTCTTTTCCAGTGGGGAAAGAGATCCGGCTCCAAAGGGCAGTCCGCCGGGAAGGAGTAGCTGGATGCCGACCCGCAGGGAAAGCAGGCATTTCGTATGGGCGGGCATCCTGGCGACCGTGTTGCTGTTGGTTACCGGCCCCTATCTTCCCGCGGCTTCGGTGCTGGCGAATGACAACCATGATTGGGCGCAGTTTCAGCGGGACGAGACGAGGAGTGGCGTGACCACGGCAGCGGCCCCGGCCGCTGCGCCGGGTCTGAGCTGGTATCGCCATACCTGGCATTCCGGATTGACCGGCATAGAGGTTCCGGCGGTTGTGGCCAACGGCGTCGCCTACGTTCATGCCGGCAATGGCCTCTGGGCCTTCAATGCGGTCACCGGAGAGACGGTCTGGCAACAGGAGATACCGGGGTCGGCCGGCCTGCAAACGTCGACGCCGGCTTGCGGCGGCGGGAAGCTGTTCATCGCCACCTCCGATGGCTGCATTCGGGCATATGACGCGCAAAACGGAGTTGCCGTCTGGAGCCGCAAGATAAGCAACGTTGTCCTGCAATGTCCGATCACCTATTGCGACGGGCGGATCTACGTCGGCCAGGGCGGTGCCGGCGGCAAATACAACAGCTATTTCTGTATTGGCGCCGATGACGGCTCCCCGGTCTGGGAATACAGTTCGGAGACCGTAGGCTACCTCTGGTCCGGGGCCTCGATTGTGGGCGGTTACATCGTCTTCGCCAATCACGACGCGGTACTGACCAGCCTGGACCGGCGCACCGGCAGGTTCGTCGATGGTCTCGATTTGCACATTCTGGAACAGGATGCCGGAAAGGCGCGAGCATCCGTGACCTACGGCGACGGGTTCGTCTACACCACATCGGAGTCGGGGCTGCACTCGGGGTACATCTGGAAGGTCGGATACGACCCGGCGACGGGCCATTTCGATTCGGCAGTGGGGTGGCGCAACCCCATAGGTTTCAGCACCTCCACGCCGGCGGTCTATGAAGGAAGAGTCTATGTCGGGGAGGGGGAGCACGGCACTGAGGGCAGCCTGGTTTGCCTGGATGATACCAACGGCGCGGTCATCTGGCGATACCGGGCGCCGGGCGGGGTCAAGTCGTCGCCGGCCCTCTCAGTTCAGGGTGAACAGGTGTTCATCTACTTCCATACGTCGATGCCTGACGGGGAGGTCTACTGCCTGCGGGGTGACGGCGCTCTGGCCTGGCAATGGGACCCACCGCATGATAGGGCCTACATTCTCCAGGGGGTCAGCCTCGCCGGCGGGCAGTTGTTCCTCGGCACCTGTTCCGGCTATCTCTACTGCCTGGATGACGGCGCCAGTCCCTGGGACATCAACAAGGACGGGGTCATGAATGTCCTCGATATGGAATCGATCGGAAACTGTTTCGCTCAGACCGGAGACGCAGGATGGCTCAGGCAGGATGTCAATAAGGACGGCCGCATCGATGTTCTGGATATGTCGATGGCGGGAAGCAATTGGAGTGATTTGACATGAGGGCGAGAAGGATGCTCCACAGCCCGGCCCTGAGAGCACTTGTCGGCGTCATTATCGCTTTGCAGGTGTGTTGGCTGTCCCTTTCTCCCGCGCTGGCGGATGACGGGCGCTGGCCGCAATTTCAAGTAGACGCCATCCACACTGGATACACCTCATCAACGGCGCCGGTGAAGCCGCCCCGCGAGGTCTGGAGCGCCTTCACCCACTACCGGGCGACGCATGGCATAGACGTTACCCCGATTGTCGCCAGCGGCAAGGTCTTCACTATCGATGTGGATGGCTATGCCTGGGCCTTCGAGGCTGACGATGGGAGCGTCGTCTGGAGCACAGAGCTGGAGGATGATGTCCGGTTCATCCTGGCTACTCCCGCCTGGGGTGGCGGCAGAGTGTTCTTCGCTACCGACGCGGGCTATGTCTACGCCCTCAACGATTCCACTGGCGCGATCATCTGGAGCGGCAAGCTTACGGAAGGCAAAGGGCAGAATGCGGAACTGAATACGCAGATTACCTATGATTCCGGCAAGATCTACGTGGGCAGTTGGGAGGGGAAGTACTACTGCCTCGATGCCGGCGGCGATGGGACTTCCCCGCACGTGGACTGGGTGTACGAGGTTGAGGGAACACGATATGACTGGTATTCCGGGGCGGCGGTTATCGGCGACTACGTCTTGTTCGGCAATACCGGCGGAATAATGGCCTGTCTCGAAAGGGCTACAGGGATTCCGGTAGATTACTGCAACCTGAGCGATGAGTTCGGTATCACCGCCGGGAGCATCCGCTCCGCGGTAAGTACTGATGATGCCCGGGGCCGTATCTACCTGACATCAAGAAACGGCTATGTCTATGCTATCGGATTCGATGCCGCTCAAGGCAGATTCGATACATCTTCCGGCTGGTTCGCCCAGATCGACAGCTATTCGACTTCCACGCCCGTCTTCCACGCCGGCTGCGTCTACGTCTGCAGCGGCGGTTCCTTCTATAACCAGGAAGGCGGCCTCTACTGTTTCGATGATGCCACGGGCAGCCGCCGCTGGTTCAACGATTTGGGTATGGCCTACGGCTCCCAAGCCTCACCAGCCCTGTCGGTTCAGGACGGCGATCCTTATATCTACATTTCCACGGGGGAGCCGGAGTCAGCGGTGGTCTGCATTGATGAAGACGGCAATATGGTCTGGAAACATGTGCCTTCACACACGGAATTCTCCTTGCAGGGAGTCAGTATCTATGACGGCCGGGTCTTTTTCGCCAACGATGCGGGTTATCTCTTTGCCCTGGGAACGACGCCGGCATGGGATGTCAACGCCGATGGAGAGGCCAACGTGCTGGATATGGCTATGGTCGGCGCCCACTTCGGCCAGACAGGTAACCCCGGCTGGATAGCCCAGGATGTCAACAAAGACGGCCTCATCAACGTCCTTGATATGAGCCTCATTGGAGACCACTTCGGCGACTAGGGGGTGTTTTCATGAAGCGCATTGCCATTTGGCACATCTTGCTGGCTCTTATGCTGATCTCGGCTGTCTCATTGTCATTGCCCGCCGTCCCTGTTCAAGCTGCCAGCTATCCGCTATCTGCCAGTGACGCCCGGATAAAGGCTGCTCTGGATTTTCTCCGAAACTCGGAAAGTGCTCATCCCACGCTCTGGGGCGGTGGTGAGAAGAACTGTTACGCTATCGTGGCCATTGACGCCTGCGGGGCGGACCCGCATGATTTCAAGAACTCCGAAGGCAAGTCCATGGTGGATATCATCCGCGGGCAAGTGGGCACATACTGCAGACCACAGGCATCAGCGGCGCTGGCCCACGAGTATTACCTTCTGGCCATCTCCGCCGCGAGGGAGAACCCCTGGAACTTCGGCGGGGTCAACGTAGCCGGTCAGCTTCTCGATTTGTTTAACGGCCAGCAGTTCGGCCAGACCGGGATCGTCAACGACGATTTCTGGGCGATCATCTCCCTCGTCGGCGCCGGCGTGAATCCCTCGCTGCCGGCGATACAAACTACCAGGCAGTTCATCATCAATCACCAGAATGCCGACGGCAGTTGGGGCAGCAGCATCGCCGGCGGTGGCATGAGCGCCGGCGGCGATCCCTGCGATACTGCCAACGCCATCACAGCGCTTATTGCCGCCGGCGAGAGCCCGTCTTCAACGGTTATCCAGAATGCGCTTGACTACATTAAGCGCTTGCAGAAAGAAGACGGCGGCTTCCCCTATGTCCCTGAAGTAAGCGTCTCCGACGTGGCCACGGACGCCAGGGTGATGGCGGCCATTCGCGCTTGCGGCGGCAATCCTACCTCGGCCAGGTGGACGGTAAACGGGAATAGTCCCTTTTCTCATGCGCTTACTCTGCAAAACGACGATGGCGGGTTCGCCTGGACGGCTGGCGGTTCCACCGACGCCTGGATGACGACGTATGTCATGCCCGCCCTTGTCGGCAAGTACTGGCCCACCAGGGTCCTGAGCGAGACACCGTCAGTTGTCAGCGTCAGCCCGGCGCAGGGAGCGGTGGTCAAGACGGCGCGTCCGCAGATCAGCGCCTCGTATACGGACACCGCCGCCGGCGTCGACTCCGTCGTCCTGAAAGTAGACGGCGCGGACGTGACGTCCCGGGCCAGTGTCTCAGGGTCTGCTGTCAGCTACACCCCGCCGACGGACCTGGGCCAGGGCAGCCACACCGCGCAGCTCACCCTGTCGGACCGCGCCGGCAAGACGGCGTCCCGCACGTGGACATTCACCGTCGATACCGAAGCTGGCGAGACGCCTTCCCCTGGTGATACCGCACCGCCCCAAGTGGACAGCGTGTCGCCGGCGGACGGGGTGGCGGTGGCCTCACTGAGGCCGCAGATAAGCGCGAGCTACAGTGACGCCCTATCCGGCATTGATACCTCCAGAGCCGTTCTGAGGGTGAATGGCCTGGACGTTACTGCGGAGGCCGTGGTGGGGGTATCGGGCATAACCTACCAGCCGGCCGCGGACCTGGCGGCGGGGACGGTGGAGGCGCGCCTGTCGCTGTGGGACAACGCTGGCAACGTCATACACCATTCCTGGGGGTTCACGGTGGGAGCAGAAGACAGGGAGGGCGGTAACGGCGATGGCGCGGACGATGGGGCAAACCATGACGCAGACCCCGGCGATGTCACCGATGCCTATACCAGTTCGCTCAGCCTGGTTGATAAGAAGGAGGGATCGGGGGCGCTTTCGGATGACGTGAGCCTGCAATCGCAGGATAAGCTGAAGTTGTTGAAGGTCAGGCGGGGGACCATCGTGCTCGGTGGGGATGGGCTGGCTGTGGATAGCATCACCATGGAGTCCCAGGATAGTGCCCCGGATGTGGCCGGAGGCTACTGCCGCATCGGCACGGCCTGCTATCTGGGTCCGGAGGGGACGGTCTTCAGCGAGCCGGCGACCTTGACCTTCTACTACAAGCAATCGTCAACCCCGGACTCAATCCGCTGGGATACGAACGGCGACGGCAATGTTGATATTCTCGACAAGGATGTAACGGTCACGCCGGAAGATTTCCAGATCGCCTATTACGACAACGCCACCGCCGGCTGGGTATTTCTGGAGAGTGCTGTAGACAAGGCGAACAGGGCGGTGACCGCGGAGGTGGCGCGTTGCTCTTTGCTTGCCCTGGTGGCGCCTGCCGCAGGGCCGCTCGTGGTTAAGAACATTGCCATCAGTCCTGCCGCTGTCGGACTGGGCGAGGATGTTACCATCACGGTAACCGTGGAGAATCCGGGGGAGCACCGCGGCACCTACCTCGTGCCCCTCTACATAGATGGCTTCTACGGAGACAGCCTGGAAGCGGTCGTCGATCCCGGCGAGCACGATATCTCCTTCACCCACAGCGAGCCCTATGCCGGAGACCATGAGGCTAAGGTGATGGGCGTCACGGCGGCTTTCACTGTCAGCCAGGCAGCAGAGCGCAGCGCCAACTGGTGGGACTCGGTGGATGTGGTGTTCTATCTCTATATCGTGATCGGGGCCCTGTGCATTGTAATCATCGCCGGGGCCATCATCCTGGCCATGATGCTGCGCGGAAGAGCGAGATAGTGGCTGCTGAACTCGCACGTATGAGGGAGAGTTGATGAGAAGGGCGCTCTATCTGCTGGCCATCCTGATGCTGCTGATGACTGGCATTGCCGGCTGCCGGGCGGGGTCCGCGCCACTGGCCGAACCCGTGACGATCCGGGTTGCAGCCACCCGGGACTTTGGCCGGGAACTGATATTCGACCGGGAGGCCGTTATCGACCGCCGCATGAGCGCGCAGGACGTCCTGGCGAAAGTGACCGAGTTCACGACCGACGGCAGCTATATCGTTTGCTTCGAGGGGCTGCGCGGCAACGACCAGGTGTACTGGATGTACTACATCAACGGCATGTTGTCCAAGTGGTTCGCCTCGGGCTACATAATACGGCCGGGCGACGTGATGGTCTGGGACTTCCACCCCTGGGCCGGGGCCCACCACGGCGCCAGCGCCATCATCGGCAGCTTCCCGGAGCCGCTGCTGCACGGCTATGAAGGCCGGACCTATCCTACGACGGTGGTCTACGGCGAAGGGTTTCAGGGCCAGGCGCAGGCCGTCGCCCGCGGCTTGCAGGAGCTGGGCGTGAACAGCGTCTCAGTAACCGGCGAGGCCGGCCTGAGCCAGGATCAGAAGGGCAGCCACAACCTCGTGCTGATAGCCGACCGGAGCAGCGGGATGGTGGCGGAGCTCGATGCACAACACGTTCCTCTGGGCCTGTACGCCCACTTCGAGGGCGGATCGCTGTGGGTCACCAATTACAGGTTTGAGAACCAGCAGAGCTACGGCGCCGGCAGCGGGGTCATCCAGGCCAGCCAGAACCTGTGGAACCCCCTGGGAACCGGCTCCTGCCAGACGGTGGTATTCGTGGTATCCGGCTCCGACACACTGGGAACGGGCCGTGCGGTGGAGGCGCTGCTGGACGCCATGGAAGCGGTCAAGGGCGGACAGGATCCGTCCTTTGTCAACGCCTACGGCATGGTCATCACCGCCGACGGTCAAAGCGTCAGGACGCCGCTGTGATAGAGTTCCGCTATCACGATAGGGGCGGCACGGTGCAGCGGCTCAGCCCTTTCTGCAAGCTGGCCTGGGTGGTCTCGATCATGATCGCCTCCCTGCTCTTCGAGCATCCGCTCTATCTGAGCGTCATCTTCCTGACTACGATCCCGATGGCCGTCATGGCCAGGATATACCGGCAATGGTTCTGGCTGGTCTTCTTCTCCCTGCTGATGGGGCTCGGCATCATCTTGATCAATGCCATCATCATCAATGCGGGCAGCACGGTCCTGGTGGAAGCCACCTTCTCCATACCCACCCTGGGCGTGCCGCGAATTACCATGGAGGCCATCTTCTTCGCCATGACCATGGCCCTGCGGCTGGTCATCATCGTTTCGGCGTTCGCGGTGTTCACCTTCAGCGTCCACCCCGACGATCAGATGCTGGCGATGATACAGCTTCGCATACCCTATAAATCGGTGCTGGTCGCTTCGCTGGCGATGCGCTTCGTTCCCGCCCTTTTCGAAGACCTGGACCGCCTTAACGAGGTGCAGCAATCGCGGGGGCTGGAGATGGCACGGGGGTCGGTCTTCAGGCGCATCAAGAACCGGACGACGGTGCTGGTGCCACTGCTGGCCAACTCGTTGACCCGCTGCGTGCAGATCGCCGAGGCCATGGAGGCCAGGGGCTTCGGCACGGGGGGAGGCCGCACCTACTTCAAGAGACTTCGCGTGACGAAGTTCGACGTCAGCACCATTGTCGCCGGGTTCTTCCCGCTGATATGGGCCATCCTGGTGCTGATATTCGGCTACGGCGCCTACGACGCCTATGCCAACTGGCGCGTCTCGGCGCCGGCGGCGATGGAGGTGCTGCTGGTCTTCACGCTCATCGTTGTCTCCCTCCTCCTGGCCTTTTCGGGCGCTTTCAAGAGGAGAATAGACCTTGATTGAGTTCCGCGACTTGTCTTTCCGCTACGGCGGCGCCGACGACTACGCCTTGAAGAAGATCAACGTTCGCATTAAGGAGGGCGAATTCGTCCTGGTGAGCGGGCCCTCCGGCGGCGGCAAATCCAGCTTCTGCCGTTGCATCAACGGACTGATACCTCATTTTTACGGGGGCCATATCTCCGGTGACGTAACGGTAGATGGGCTCAGCATTCTCAAGAACACTCCTCGGGTGATGGCCTCCATCGTGGGTATGACCTTTCAGGACCCGGAGAACCAGCTTACCGCCACCGACGTGGAGCGCGAGATAGTGTTCGGCATGGAGAACCTGCGCTTCGACCGGCAGTTGATGAGCAAACGTCTTGAAGAATCGTTGGACTCCATCGGCGTCGCCCACCTGCGCCACAGAGTCATCCCCGAGCTTTCCGGAGGTGAGAAACAGAAGATCGCCATCGCCGCCGTGCTTTCGCTCCATCCCCGAATACTGGTCATGGACGAGCCGACATCCGAGCTCGATCCCAAAGGCGCGGAAGAGGTGCTCTCCGTGGTGCAACGGCTGAATGATGAACTGGGGCTGACGGTGATACTGGTGGAGCATCGCCTGGAGCGCGTTATCCACCTGGTCGATCGCGCAGTCTTTCTTCATAAGGGAGAGATAATCTGCGACGGGCCGCCCGGGGAGGTGTTGAGCGACGGCAGACTGGTTGAAATCGGCGTGGGAGTGCCGCCTTTGATCCGGCTGGCCAACCATCTTCGCCGCAGCGGTCACCAAATCGACCGGATACCGTTGACGGTCAAGGAGGGACGAAAGGCATTTGAGGCCTCCTTCCGCGGGGTGAAGATGCTTGCGCAGGGCAGAGATCTCGTCAAGGAAGACGGCGCGCGTCCCGTCATCGGGGTGCAGGATCTGTGGCACCGCTATCCGGCGGGAAACACGGCGTTGAAAGGCGTCACGTTGAGTTTTCAAGCTGGGGAGATGGCGGCAGTCATGGGGCGCAACGCCTCCGGCAAGAGCACGCTGCTCAGACACCTGAACGGGTTGCTCAAACCGACGCGCGGGGAGGTTTGCGTCGAGGGGGTGAGGACGCGGGAGGCCAGCGTGGCCCAACTGGCCCGCTCCGTGGGCCTGGTCTTCCAGAACCCGGACGACCATCTCTTTGCCGATACCGTGGAGCAGGAGATAGGTCTGACGCTGAGGAACCTGGGGTGGAAGGCGGCGGAGATCGAACGCCGAACCAGCGAGCTACTGCGGCAGTTTGACCTGGAGCGCTGCCGCCATCGCTATCCCCGCTACCTCAGCGGCGGCGAGAAACAGCGCGTGGCACTGGCCGCCACCATGGCCGCCCGCCCCCGGGTGCTGGCCCTGGATGAGCCGACCCGCGGCATGGACCACGCACTGAAGAGAGACCTGATGCGGTTCCTCAAAGCATACTGCGCGGAAGGCCACACTGTGATCCTGGTCAGCCACGATGTCGAGACCGTCGCCGAGCATGTGGACCGCGTGATACTGATGAGCGAAGGGCAAGTGGTGGTAGACGGCAATCGCCACCAGGTGCTGTCGGAAGCGCTCCTCTTCTCCCCGCAGATCAACCGGCTCGTGCAGTCATTCTGCTCGTACGGAGTGCCCCGGGACATCCTCACGCTTGATGAGGCCATCGAGCTGCTGAAATGAGAAAGAGTTATGTGTTCCTGGCATTGATAATCGCGCTCGGCGTGGCCTGCTATGTCGCCCCTTTCAGGTTCGGGGGGTCCTTCTTCGATCCGAATACGGGCAGGATCAGCTGGGCATTGATATCCGTGGTCTTCCTGGCGCTGGCACTGGGCGCCGTATTCTCGGAGTTCGAGAACCGCGCCACCAGCGCCAAGCAGATAGCCCTCATCGCCATGATGGGCACTGTCTCGGCCCTGTCCCGAATCCCTTTTGCTTCGCTGATGAACTTCCAACCCTGCACGTTCTTCATCATCTGCTCCGGGTATGTCTTCGGCGCCATGACCGGCTTCATGGTCGGCGCTATCACGCCGGTCATATCGAACATCTTCCTGGGACAGGGCCCGTGGACGGCCTATCAGATATTCACCTGGGGCCTGCTCGGACTGGCAGCCGGGTTCCTGGGCAAATTCGCCATTCCGCAGCCGGGGTTGAGGAAGACCGTGCTGCTGGCCTACGGAGGGCTGGCGGGAATCATGTATGCCATGATAATCAACATCTGGTTCTGGGCCATGTACCTCTATCCCCACACCCTTACCACATACAAGGGAGCCCTTTACACCGCCAGCTTCTGGACCCTCTCTCACTCCCTGGCGAACATCATCTTTCTCTGGCTCCTCGGCGGAAGGGTGATTGAGCTGCTGCAGAGGTTCAAGAGTCGTTTCTTCTGGACCAGCGATGCAGCTTATGACCGGAAGGCTGACGCCATGCCGCCGGCCCTGCCGGAGAGCGGTGCGACACAATGAACATCTATCACATCACCTATTCTGCTGGTCCCCGAATCGCCTGCCTCTTCTTCCGGGGATGCAACATGAGCTGCCTCGCCTGCCTCTTGAAGAAGGAGATATTCGATTGCCATTCAGGCTCTTCTCAAGAATTTCAGGAGGATGTGCAGTTATGACCGGGAGAACCGCGGAACCACGCTCTATGTCCGGTGGGTGCCATACGGAGCTCCCAAAGACCTGCGGGCCTGGCTTCAGCACTTCCTTCGGCCCCGATTCAAGGCAGGACGGGAAGGCGGCATCGGGCCGCACCACGGGCTGATGGCCCGCGCCCGCCTTCCTCATGATGCTGGAAACAGCGCGCAGGGATGAGACAAGAAGGATTCCATAAGGAGGAGGTTAACAAACAGATGAAGCTGCTACCCCATCGCCACTACAGGTTGAAGATGCGGACACAAGGGTACGAGTACTGTGGGCATTGCTTTGATCCCAGAGTCCGGGAGTTGACTGAACAGGAGGCCGGTGAATACGGCGGTGCGGTTGATGGGACCGCGCCTACCCATGCGCTCTTCTTTCGTGATGTGGAGCGCCTCCGAGTCTACGTGGGAACAGTGGAACGGGACGATGCTGAGTGCCTGGTCTTTGCCCTCGGAGACGGCAAGGAATACCAGCTTCAACCCTTCGTAGCCTAGGCACGAATCCTACCCGATACGAGACTGGATCGAAGAGGTGACAAGAACAGCTATGCCAGAGAACGACATAGGAAAAGGGTATGTCCAGGTCTACACCGGGAACTGCAAAGGCAAGACAACGGCCGCACTCGGACTGGCGTTTCGCGCCATGGGGCATGACCTGAGAACATATGTTGGCCAGTTCATGAAAGGCCAGAAGTACGGCGAGCTGGATGCCGCCCGGATGGTCGTCCCCTATATCACCATCGAGCAATTTGGCGCAGAGGCATGCATTCCGATGAAAGACCCGCCGGATCCGGAAGACGTCCGTCGAGCCCAGAGCGGTTTGCACAGGTCGGCCGCACAGATGATGTCCGGCAACTACAGTATCGTAGTGTTCGATGAGATCCTTACGGCGCGGCACTTCGGGCTTGTTTCCACGGAGAATATCCTGGCTCTCCTGGTCAAGAAGCCGGATGGCGTGGAGATGATTCTGACAGGCCGCTATGCGCCGCCGGAGATAGTCGCGGCCGCTGATCTGGTGACGGAGATGGTGGAGGTCAAGCACTACTATCAGAAGGGTGTTCTGGCCAGAGCAGGGATAGAACGCTAGACCCGGGGACCTGGATCGATATGACGGGAGTAGTCTGTGCCAGTGCAGCCAAGGGAAGCCGTTATTGATCTCGGTGTTGGCGAACACGGGGGGATGGACTACGCAGAACTCGAGGAGCTGGGGGTTTCTCCTGATGAGGTGATTGACTTCAGTGTCGTCTCCAACCCCCTGGGCACTGCGCCAGGTTTGCCTCCCTGCAATGTGAACGCAGCAGCGCAGCAAGTGGGCGTAGTTGCTTGGTGCCAAGGAGGATTTCTCAGAGAGAGCCGTAGTAATGGGTCAGAGGATCTCTGAACGGAGCCCTGGTGCGATGGAAAGGCACAATGAGGACCTGGTCATGCATACAGTGGATGCCATAGCACCACTCGATCGCAGGGCGATGGCCACGGCCAGGGCCAGGCAGGACCATCTGGCCAAACCAAGGGGGAGCCTGGGCAGGCTGGAGGAGTTGTCCATCCGGATAGCGGGAATCAGACGGGAAGCCACGCCACGCCTGACCTGCAAGGTCATTGTCACCATGGCTGGAGACCACGGCGTGGTCGCCGAAGGGGTGAGCGCCCATCCACAGGAAGTGACGGCCCAGATGGTTCACAACTTCCTGCGGGGTGGTGCGGCGGTCAATGTCCTGGCGGAACACGTTGGAGCCAGAGTGGTGGTGGTGGACATGGGCGTGGCAGCCGCTCTGCCGCCCAGTCCTGAGCTGGTCTCCAGGAGAGTGGCTGCGGGCACGGCCAACATGGCTAGGGGCCCGGCCATGAGCCGGGAACAGGCGCTCCAGGCCATCCAGGCCGGGATCGAAGTGATTGAAGCTGAGATCGGAAAGGGGCTGGACATCGTCGGCACTGGAGACATGGGCATCGGCAACACCTCCGCCTCCAGCGCCATCTGCGCCGCCGTCACCGGAGAGCCGGTGGCGAAGGTCACCGGCAGGGGAACGGGAGTGGATGACGGCCAACTGGCCCACAAGATCAAGGTTGTTGAACAGGCCCTGGCGGTGAACCAGGCTCATCCCGATGATGCTTTGGATGTGCTGAGCAAGGTGGGCGGATTCGAGATCGGTGGTCTGGCCGGAGTAATGCTGGGTGCAGCATCTCATCGTGTCCCGGTGGTAATCGACGGCTTCATCTCCGGGGCGGCGGCCCTGATTGCCGCCGGGCTGTGTCCGCAGGTGAAGGCCTATCTCATTGCCTCCCATCTCTCGGTAGAAGCAGGACATCGGGCGGTCCTCCGGCACCTGGGACTCAAACCCTTGCTTGATCTCGACATGCGACTCGGGGAAGGCACGGGAGCAGCATTGGGCATTTCCCTGGCGGAAACAGCCGTCAGGATACTGGCCGATATGGCTACATTTGCCGAAGCCGGCGTGTCGGACAAGGAGGACAAAGGCTAGTGGGGTTCTTCGCGGCCTTGAGGTTCCTGACCATTCTGCCTCTGCCGGAAGGACGGGAGACCGGTACGGAGAGCGCGGGCCGGTCTCTGATCTGCTTCCCGGTCGTTGGCCTGCTTCTGGGGTTTCTGATGGCGGGACTGGACTGGGTACTGCAGCGCGCACTGCCGGTTTCTGTGTCGAGCGGGATCGTCCTGGCGGGACTGGTGCTGATCACCGGCGCCAACCATCTCGACGGCTTCATCGACACCTGCGACGGAATGGTGGCCGGAAAGACTCCTCGGCAGAGGTGGGAGATCATGGGCGACAGCAAGGTGGGAGCCTTTGGAGTAACCGGCGCATGCTGTCTTCTCCTTTTGATGTACGTCTCTCTGGCGAACCTGCCGCAGGCGCCACAGACATGGATGCCGTCTGCCCTGCCCCATTCGACACGGTTCTGGGCGCTGGTCCTCATGCCCGTTCCGGGGCGATGGGCAGCCGTCTGTGCGATACGGGTCTTTCCCTATCCGAAACCGGAAGGTCTGGGACGGGCCTTCAAAGACCAGGTGAGCTGGCTGATGGTGGCGGCAGCCACGGTGATCGCTCTGGCTGTCTCTGTGGCCACACTTCGCTTGACCGGGCTGGCCGTCCTGCTCGGAGTCGGGCTGGGGGCGCTGCTGCTCTCTCTGGTATTCAGGCAGAAGTTCGCCGGGCTTACCGGCGACACCCATGGCGCCATCATCGTTATGGGAGAGGTCACTTCCCTGATACTGGTGATAGCCCTGCCATTATGGAGTTGGTGAGAGATGAGGAAGGTGCTACTGGCGAGGCACGGCGATATTGCGGCGGACATGGCCCGCTACTGGGGATGCACCGACGTGCCGTTGAGCGAGCGTGGAGTTCGACAAGCCGAGCTGTTGTCCCGGCGCCTGGACGGTGAGGAGATCGGCGCGGTCTATTCCAGCGACCTTCGACGGGCGATGGCTACAGCGGCCATCATAGCCGAGAGTCATGGCGTGCCGCTGGTTGCGTTGCCGGAACTGCGAGAGATCGATTTTGGGCGATGTGAGGGACTCACCTTTGACGAGATGATGGAGCGCCATCCAGAGACACGGGGCATCTGGACCGCAGATGGTCAGGATATCTGCTTCCCTGGTGGGGAGAGCGTGGCGGCTATGGCGAAGAGGGTCAGCACGTTTGCGGGGAGACTGCATTGCGGACCGTACGGCACCGCGCTGGTGGTAGCGCACGGCGGCTCTCTGCGGATTCTTGTCTGCCTCTTGGCTGGTTTCGATCTGTCTGCGTGGCGAGACATGCGCATCGAGCGGGCCTCCTTGTCCATCATTGAGATCGATAATCACCAGGGAGTACTCCGGATTCTGAACGATGTCTCGCATCTCCGGGAATGTGCGGGAAATGAATCAGAACAACATACTGAATGATTCCACCGGCACTGGCCCGATCTTCAACAGGAGGGTGGAGATCACCAGAGTCAACAGAGTGCTCAGAGACGAACACTGGTTTCTTGAGAACGCGGAATGCAGGCTGATGCCCGGGAGAGAACAGCCATGACAGGGGCGCGTGCCGGAGAGACGGGGAGAGGCCAGACCATGGTCGCCAAGGTCATGATGGTACAGGGCACGGCGTCCCACGCCGGCAAGAGCATCATCGTCGCCGCGCTGTGCCGCATCTTCCGCCAGGATGGCTACCGCGTGGCGCCGTTCAAGTCGCAGAACATGTCCCTCAACTCCTTTGTGACTCCGGAAGGGAGAGAGATAGGCCGGGCGCAGGCGGTGCAGGCCGAGGCGGCAGGCGTGTCGCCCAGCGTGGACATGAACCCTATCCTCCTCAAGCCCGAGGCGGACACCCGCTCGCAGGTAGTGCTGATGGGCAAGCCTCATACTACCATCTCGGCAGCCGGGTACTATGAACTGAAGGCTGAGCTTTGGCCCTTTGTTACATCCGCTTTGGACCGGCTGAGCCAGGCATACGACGTGGTGGTGATTGAGGGCGCAGGGAGTCCTGCTGAGGTCAACCTGTCACAAAGTGAAATCGTCAACATGCGGGTGGCCCGCCACGCCAACGCGCCAGTGCTGCTGGTGGGCGACATCGAGCGCGGCGGTGTGTTCGCCTCGCTGGTTGGCACAATCGAGCTCCTCGAACCCGAGGAGCGGTCGCTGGTCAAAGCCTTCGTCATCAACAAGTTCCGCGGTGACATCGCCATCCTCGAACCCGGGCTTCGCATGCTGGAGGAACGCACCAGCGTGCCGGTAGCCGGGGTCATCCCCTGGTTCGACGATATCTACATCGCCGAGGAGGATGTCCTGGGGCTGCCGCCGAACCGTCCCGGCGCTGACGGCGGCGGAGTGAGAGTAGTGGTGATACAACTACCCCACCTGTCGAACTTCGATGAGTTCGATCCCCTGATCAAAGAGGCGGGAGTCTCGTTCAGATACGTTTCAACTGCCGAAGAACTTGATGGGGCCGACCTCATCATACTTCCGGGCAGCAAGACCACCATGTCTGATCTCGCCTGGCTGAGGTATCAGAGGATCGATACCGCCATCCTTGAACAGCACAAGCGCGGCGCATTTGTCATCGGCATCTGCGGCGGCTATCAGATGCTGGGGAGAAGCATCCTCGATCCCGGCGGAGTGGAGTCGTCAATTCATGAAGAGAAGGGATTGGGCTTGCTGCCGACATCGACCACTTTCGTTGGGACCAAGAAGACAACCCGGGTCAAGGGGGTAGTGGCAGCCGAGTCCGGTTCCGGTATCCTGGCAAACGCCGGAGGTGCCACTCTGGAAGGCTATGAGATCCACATGGGTATCTCACAGGGGCAGCCTGACCTGATCCCCTTCAGTGTATCTCAGAAGGGACTGCGAGGCGGCTCGGAAGGTGCTATGGATGCGGAGGGGCGTATCTTGGGCACGTACATCCATGGTTTGTTCAATAACACGAGTCTCAGACGGCTGATGCTGAAGAACATCGCCGCGTCCAGAAACAGGCCGCTGTTGGCAGAAACACCCTCAATCAACAAGGATACCGAATACGATAAGCTGGCGGAGCTGGTACGAAGCAGTCTGGACATGGACCTCATATACGAACTGGCAGGATTGGAGAAGCACGAAGGCAGATGACGAAGCAAGTGGTGCTGGTTCTGGGCGGTGCCCGGAGCGGCAAGAGCCAGTTTGCCCAGGAACTGGCCTCGCGCCTGGGTAAGGAGGTGCTCTTCGCAGCTACCAGTGAGGCTCTGGATGAAGAGATGAGGCAGAGGATAGAGGAGCACCGAAGGGTGCGCCCTGCCAACTGGCGCACTGTTGAAGCGCCTTTGAGGGTGGGGTGCCGGATCACGGAGGAGATCGGTGATGCCCGGGTAGTCATACTGGATTGTCTGACCTTGCTGGTGTCCAATGTCATCGGCCAGTGTGGCGACCCGGAACAGGTCGATGCGGAGCTAGCCGCCGAGAAAGTGGCAGCAGAAATTGCAGGACTGGTGGACTGCATCGACAGGGCGGAGGCCAGCTTCCTCCTGGTGAGCAATGAGGTAGGCATGGGGCTAGTGCCGGAGAACCGGGTAGGGCGGCTCTATCGTGACCTTCTGGGCAGGGCAAACCGGGAACTGGCGCAACGCGCTGACGTGGTCTGCTTCCTGATTGCCGGTATACCTGTGACAATCAAAGGAGCCCTCTGAAAGCCTTCGTGGAACGCCACTGTCACTCCAGAGCCTTCAAACCAGTCTATCGCAAACCGACAAGCCGGCACGGAGTTGTATTGCTGCGGGGAGGTATGATCAAGAGGTGTGGAAATAGGTAGCGGCAGCGAGTACCCTTTCTGTCAGTAGACAGGAACGAAGCGGTGGGCCAATGGACTGGCTCCTGGTCCTGGACCGCCCGCAACGTCGCGCTGATCGTGGTGGCCGGCATCCTGCGCCGGGCGGTAGGGGTCTACGGGTTCATCTGCTTCATTGCCGGCGGGGACTTCCTCTCGCTCCTCGTGCTATGTGTGCCTGTCACGGCCATCAGCAGGATGGGTGCCGGACGGAGGGACCGGAAGCGCGCCCGGGTGCGGGCCACAAACACCGTCAAATGTCCCGCGACCGACAGGCGGATCGAAGAGGGGGAGTGTTGTCATCGCGATGCCGGTGTGAGAGAATGGCACCGGCCTGAAAGAAGACGGATGTCACCTGCGCTGGTATTTGTTCTGATCATCGCTGCCGTCGTCGTGGTGGTCATAGCCGGCGCCGTCTGGACCATTCGGATGCGGAACAAGCGCCGCCAGGAGGTGGCCGGCTGGGCCCAGGCCAATAGTCTGAAGTTCCTCCCCGCCAACGACCACTCGCTCCGGCGGCGTTAC
Source organism: uncultured Dehalococcoidia bacterium (assembly GCA_964492335.1). Taxonomy (GTDB): domain Bacteria; phylum Chloroflexota; class Dehalococcoidia; order UBA2247; family RBG-13-53-26; genus JAFGCL01. The sequence continues at coordinate 86,631 of CAZBJX010000008.1, forward strand.
CAGGCCTTCAAGTGCCTGCAGCGCGGGGAGAACCGGTATGCCTACAATATCTGCATGGGGACGATCGGCCAGCGGGTGACCTGCGCCTTCGACTACCACTACGAGACGCACTCCACCGACAGCAAGGGCCACCGGCAGACCCATCACCACCGCTTCTCGGGCCTGGTGGTGGATGCCGGCATCCCCCTCAAGCCGCTCTACATCCGCCCTGAAGGGCTCTTCGACAAGCTGACCGAGTTCATGGGCTTCGACGACATCGACTTCGAGTCCGCCGAGTTCAGCCGCAAGTTCTATGTCAAGGCGCCCGACCGCCGCTGGGCCTTCGACGTGCTCCATCAGAAGACCATGGAGGTGATGCTGCTGCATCCCAGGTTCCACATCGAGTTCCAGGGGAACCAGGTGATGGCCTATCATGCCGGTAAGACCTTCTCGCTGGGGGAGTTCACCTCGGCGCTGAAAGTGGTGACCGAGATGCTCGATCTCCTGCCGCCGGGGGTGGTGGAGGAGCTGCGGGCCAACTGCTCAGGAGGTGGGCGGGCGTGAACTCGTGGTCCATTGCCGTCATCGTGGGTGCCGGCATCCTGGTGCTGCTCATCCTCTGGGTGGCCTTCATCTACAACGCGCTGGTGCGGGGGCGTAACCACTGCGACGAGTCCTGGGCGGGCATCGATACCGAGCTGAAGCGGCGCCACGACCTGCTCCCCAACCTGGTGAGCACCGTCAAGGGCTATGCCGCGCACGAGAGGGAGGTCCTGGAGCGGGTCACCCTGGCCCGGAACGCGGCGGTGGCCAGCCACGGATCTCCGGCGGCCCGGGCTGGTGACGAGAAGGTGCTGGTGGACAGCCTCAAGGGCCTCCTGGCGGTGGTGGAGGGCTACCCCGACCTCAAGGCCAGCGAGCACTTCCTCAAGCTGCAGAAGCAACTGGTGGAGACCGAGGACCGCATCCAGAGGGCCCGGCGCTTCTACAACGCCAACGTGAGGGACTACAACAACCGGGTCCAGGTAATCCCGTCAGCCCTGATCGCCCGCCCCTGCGGCTTCAAGGAGCGCGAGTACTTCGAGATCGGGTCAGCGCTGGAGCGCGAGGCGCCGACGGTCAAGGTCTAAGCGGCGGTCGCCTGCGGCCCTGCTTCTGCGGCCCCGCTTCGCGGCAGCAGTCACAGCGGATGCCCGGGGCGGACGTCCCGGGGCGCTGGCGCAGAGGCCCCGGCATCCCGCCGGGCAGGCCGGGTCACTCCGCGAACATCTCGGCCAGCACGTCGAGGACCGCCTTCCGCACCGTCCGGTCCAGGCGCCCCATCCGGCTCACCAGGCGGGTCTTGTCCACCGTGCGGACCTGGTCGAGGATCACCTGGGCCTTCTTGCCGTCCACCTCGCAGGGGACGCGGGTGGGGTAGCGGTGCCCCCGGCTGGAGAGAGGGGCCACGATTACGGTGTCGATGAAGCGGTTGGTCTCGTCGGGAGAGAGGACGACGCAGGGGCGGGTCTTCCGCGGCTCGGGCCCGATCACCGGGTCCACATTGACGGCGTACACCTCGAAGCGCTTGACTACCATACCCACTTCTCCTCGTCCCAGGCCGTCAGGCTGAAGGCCTTCGGGTCCAGAAGCCGGTCGTCGCGGCGGGCGGTCATCCCGTCGAACTCCTTCTCCCAGTTGCGGCGCGGGCGCGGCACCAGGCGGATGATCACCTGCCCCTCCCCGATCTCCATTTCGACCTCTTCGTCCAGCTCGGCCTGCTCCAGGAAGAGGCGCGGCAGGCGGACACCCCGCGAGCTGCCCATCTTGACCAGCTTCATCCTGGCCACGGGGCCGGTCCGGCCCCGGTGTCGATCTCGGCTGCCTGACTGTCGCATGTGTGCCTCCATATTGGACGCGTTGCCGGGGAAAGTCAAGAGAGAGGCGCGGGCCTGCGGGGCGCAGGCCCGGCGCAGTTGCCCGCCGGCGGTCCTACCTGCCCGCCGGCGCCGCTGAGGCCGGCCTGATATTCATCGTCGTCGCCGCGGTAGGCCGT
>CAZBJX010000009.1:0-86777 GCA_964492335.1 uncultured Dehalococcoidia bacterium
GCCAGGTCGATGCCGCCCACCCCGGCCAGCATGTTCTTGATGAAGCGCTCGTGGCCCGGCACATCCACGATGCTCACCTCCCGGCCGCCGGGCAGCCTGAGCCAGGCGAACCCGAGGTCGATGGTCATGCCCCGCTCCTTCTCCTCGGCGAGGCGGTCGGGGTCCATCCCGGTCATGGCCTGGATAAGGCGGGTCTTGCCATGGTCCACGTGGCCGGCGGTCCCCAGGACGAACATGGCCTAGTCCACCACCATCCTGCCGGCCGGATGGCCGACGCCCTCTCCCACGATGGCGGCATCGGTGACGCCGGCCTCCCTCAGCCGGGCCAGCATCGCTCCCGCCCTGCCGGCATCCACGGCCATGAGCAGCCCCCCGGAGGTCTGGGGGTCGAACAGGATGTCCAGGACCATCTCATCGACGCCCGCCGCGTCCACCATGCCGGCCCGGAACTCCCTGTTCCGGCGGGTGCCGCCGGGGACCATCCCCATCCGGACCATCTCCAGCGTCCGCGGAAGGAGGGGGACCGCGGCGGAGCGCACCCGCAGGCCGACCGGGCTGCCCTGGACCATCTCGCAGGCATGGCCCAGCAGGCCGAAGCCGGTGATGTCGGTGCAGGCATTGGCGCCCACCTCCAGCATCACCCCGGCGGCGGCCTTGTTCAGGGCGGCCATGGACCGGGCCGCGGCCCCGGCCGCCTCCTCGTCCGCCAGGCCTCCCTTGACCGCGGTGTTGATGATGCCGGTGCCGATGGGCTTGGTCAGGATGAGCGCGTCCCCCGGCCGGGCGCCGGCCTTGGTCAGCACCTTCCCGGGGTGCACCGTGCCGGTCACCGCCAGCCCGTACTTGAGCTCCGTGTCATCCACGCTGTGCCCGCCGACCAGCACCGCGCCGGCTTCGCGCAGCTTGTCGATGCCGCCGCGCAGTATCTCGCGCAGGACCTCGATATCCATGTCCCGGCTGGGGAAGCAGACGATGTTCATGGCGGTCAGCGGCCGGCCCCCCATGGCATAGACGTCGCTCAGGGCATTGGCCGCGGCGATCTGCCCGAAGGTATACGGGTCGTCCACGATGGGCGTGAAGAAATCGACGGTCTGCACGATGGCCAGATCGTCAGTCAGCCGGTAGACCCCGGCATCGTCGGCCTTCTCCAGGCCCACGATCAGGTCAGGGTCTGCCAGAAGCGGCAGCCCGCACAGCGCCCGGTCCAGGTCCCCCGGACCCAGCTTGGAGGCTCAACCGGCGCCGCGGACCATCTCGGTGAGCCGGGGATTCGGCTTCCCTTCCATCCTCTTCTCCTCCATGCCCGTCCTGCAGCCGCCATCACACAGGGTGAATGCCCTGCATGTCGATCCGCCCCTCTTCCAGGGCCCTTCTGACCGCGGGCTCATCCTGGCGCTCGAACCTGAGGCACACGCCGCAGTCAGAGCTTATCTGTCGCGGCACCGGGACCAGCTTGACCGCCACGCCCTCGCCCTTCAGGCGCTTCTCCGCCTGCAGGGCCGCGGTGGTCGAGTAGAATATGGCGACACTGTGCGGCATGCGGCCTTCCGGCACCGCTAGATGGACACCACCCTGGTGGCCTTCATCAGCGCCTGGGTGATCTCGTACATGTTGGAGACGCGGCCCGCCCGGACCGCGTCTTTCAAACCGAACTGGGCCAGGCACGTCCCGCAGGACAGTACCTCCACTCCTTCGTCCTCCAGCGCCCGCAGGTCATCGACCACATCGGACCCCTCGGCTGCCAGGCTGACGCCGCTGTTCATGAAGATGATATGGTGCGGCTTGATGTCCGACTCCACCAGCGTGTGCATGAAGGAGCGCATCAGCACCGCTCCCAGATCATTGTCCCCGCGGCCCAGCGTGCTGCCCGTCACCAGCAGCACCGTCGGCTCGTAGAGCAGCGGCGCCTTCCCCCCCACCGCCTGGTCCGCCGGCCGGGTCAGGCGCAGGTAGACCCCGTCCCCCTTCCGGTCCACCTTCACCTCCATGCCGTGCCCCTCGGCCAGCCGGGCCACGTTCTCCTCGGCCGTGGCGTTGTCCACGATGACGGTCAGGTCGCTGGCCTTCTCCAGGCCCTTCCTGGCCAGGACCGCCGGCTGCGGGCAGGAGAGGCCCCGCGCATCGATGATCAGGGACATCCCCTCACCTGGCCTTCCTGGCGATCTGCCTCACGGCCTCCAGCGTCTTCTCGATGTCCAGCACCGAGTGGAAGTGCCCGGGGCTCAGCCGCACCGTGCCCTGGGGGAAGGTCCCCAGGGTGCGATGGGCCGACGGCGAGCAGTGCAGCCCGGGGCGGCACATGATCCGGAAGTTCTCCTCCAGTTGCAGGGCCACATCCGAGGCGCTCATCCCGGATATGTTGAAGGAGACGATGGCCACTCGCTCGCCCGGATCGCCGTTTCCGTAGCAGGCGACGCCCGGTATGGCCGCCAGCCTGGTCAGCAGCAGCCCGGTCAGCTTCTGCTCCTTCTGCCTGATGCCGTCCAGCCCCTCGCGCATGATGAAGCGCACGCCGGCGCCCAGGCCGGCCAGCCCCACCGTGTTGGGGGTGCCGCTTTCGTATTTGTCGGGCAGGAAAGCGGGCTGGCTCTCATGCTCCGAGTAGCTCCCGGTGCCGCCATGCTTCAGAGGCTCCAGCCACGACTCGAGGCCCGGACGTATGTACAGGCAGCCGGTCCCCTGGGGGCCGAGGAGGCCCTTGTGGCCCGAGAAGGCCAGCAGGTCGATGTTCATGGCCTCCACGTCGATGGGGTAGCCGCCGGCGGTCTGCGCCGCGTCCACCAGCAGCGGCACGCCGCGGCCCCGGGCCATGGCCCCCACCGCGGCCACCGGGAGCACCGTCCCCACCACGTTCGAGGCATGAGTGAGGACGATGAGCCTGGTGCTGGGCCGCAGGGCCCGCTCCACCTCGCCCGGGTCCAGGGACCCGTCCGGGGCGCAGGGGACAACCGTCACCTCCACCCCGGCCTTCTCCAGCGACCGCAGCGGGCGCATGACAGAGTTGTGCTCCATGCTGCTGGTGACCACATGGTCCCCGGGCCGGAGCAACCCCTTGATGGCCAGGTTCAGGGACTCCGTGGCATTGGAGGTGAAGATCAGGTGCGACGGATCGGCAATGCCGAAGAACTCGCACAATGCCTCGCGCGTTTCGTGGACGATCCGGGCCGCCGTCAGCGACATGAGGTGCCCGGAGCGGCCGGGGCTGGCCCCCGTGTTCCGCATCAGGCTGTCCATGGCCTGGTAGACAGCCTCGGGCTTGGGCCAGGAAGTAGCGGCATTATCCAGATAGATCATCTCCGGTCCCTCCCATGGTGTGGCTATGATTATAGCCTACTTGGCCGGCGGGTTCAGCAGCAACCGGAAGCCATCCTCGGTCTGCTCCTCCTTCGCCGAGTACCCGCGGCTCCTGGCCAGGCGGGACACGTTCTCCTTTGCCACCGCGGTGTCGACGAGGACCGTCACCGGCAGGCCCGGGCTCTTGTCCATCGCCTCCTTCGTTCTGACCACCGGGACCGGGCAGGAAAGGCCTCTGGCATCGACTTCAATCATGGTGCTCTCCTTTCATCAAACGGGCGCCGTCAGGCCCTCTGCCTCATTAGAACGCCGATCCCCAGGCAGAAGGCCCAGCCTACGATAACGGCGGCCGGGCCCCAGGTGCCGACCCCGGCCCCGCTGGAAGCCGCCAGGAAGTTGTGGGCGATGGCCGCCCCCGCCAGGTAGCCCAGCACGGTCACCGCGGCATCGGTGTCTCCCTCACCGGTCAGAATCAGGTTCCGCAGGGGGCAGCCGCCAAGCTGGGTGGCGGCCAGGCCCAGCAGGCCCATGCCGAAGAAGCTCCACAGGTGATCGGTGTGGGAGACCGCCTGGCCCTCGAAGCCCCAGTGGTAGATGCCGCCATCCCCGAAGTTGCCGGCGATGTAGTTGGCGGCCAGGGCCGCCAGGAAGAAGGCGGCGATGCCACCGAACAGATGGAAGTCCCGGACCAGGAAGATGTCGCGCCAGGCGCCCACGGAGCAGAACCGGGTCCTCTGCGCCATGAAGCCCACCGCCAGCCCGATGGCCAGCGCTACCCCTACCGACACGAACATCGATCCCGGGCCGCTCTCGCTGGACATTATGAATCCGGGCTTGACGATGGCCAGCACGAGCAGGCCCACCATGACCAGAGGCATCATGAAACCGGCAACCTGCGGCATCTTCCCGGCCCGGCCCAGGTTGAACCCGTTCTTCAGAAGCAGGATGCCGATCAGCACCCCGAAGACCATCCCGCCGAGGGCGCTCAGGCCATTGAGATCGCCGCCGGCCAGGCGCAGCAGCATCCTGATGGGGCAGCCCAGGAAGACCAGGGCCCCTATCATCACGAAGGCGCCCAGGGCAAAGCGGATAATGGGCGAGGACCCGCCCCGGGGCCGCCACTCGCGGAAGATGAAGGCGGTCAGCAGCGCTCCCAGGGTGAATCCCATGATCTCCGGCCGGAGGTACCGGACCGCCGCCGCCTGGTGGAGATTCAGGGCCCCGGAGATATCCCGCAGGAAGCAGGCCACGCAGATGCCCATGTTGGGCGGATTGCCCCAGTTCACCGCCAGGGCGCCGAGCACGCCGAAGATAAGCCCGGCAAGGATAATCTTGGTCCTCTCATTCCACAGAAGTCTCATACATCCTCCTCTCTCATCAGCAACGTGTTGGATTCCGGTGAGGGCGAGCGGGGACAGGCCCGGCGCAGGCGTTCATGCCGGACCCGCGGGCCGCCGGCAGCCGCGGAGGCGGTGGCAAGGCCGGCCAGGAGACCTGCTGGCGAAGCAGCGCAGCCAGGCGCTGGTTGGGGCGGTGTCGCCGGGAAGTCAGGCGGGTGGGGAGGCAGGCGGGTGGGGAGTCTGCGGCGGGCAGGCTAGCCGGTGCAGGCAAAGGCAGCGCCGGAGCCCGGGGGACGGGCCCGGTCGAGATCACGAGGGCACGCGGGGCCAGCGATGGGACGAATCGCCGCAGGATAACAGCCTCCTTCTTCGACTGCTGAGCAGGTTGACCGGACAGGCGAGAGCCACGCTCTCTGGCTGGTTCTGGTTCACGTTCGGCGATTCATCAACATCACCTCCTCCCCGCCATGTTTGTCAGGAAAGATCCTCCCTTCGTTTGTACCATCCGCGGGTTGAGCCTGTCAAAGAAGGTCGGGCCTGCCGCCGGCATCGCCGGGATGGCGCCTGCTGCGGCAGGTCTGCGCTTGCCGTGACAGGTCTGCGCTTGCCGCGGCAGCATTGCGCGCCTCCACGGCCTGTGCTAGATTGGGGCTGCCCGGAGGCGGGAGCATGACAGCTGAGTTTCGCCTTCTTCCCAGCGTGGACAAGCTGCTCTCCGACAAGCGCGTCAGGGACCTGGAGCCCTCCTGCTCCCGGAACTTGGTGGTAGAGGTGGTGCGCCAGGTCCTGGAGCAGGGCCGGCAGTCTATCGCCCGCGGCGAGCCCGCCCCCTCCATGGACAGCCTGGCAGCTTCCGTGGGCGACAGGGTGCGCGCCCTGGCGGGGCCCAGCCTCCTCCCGGTAATCAACGCCACCGGCGTCATTATCCACACCAACCTGGGCCGGGCGCCGCTTTCGCGGGAGGCCGCGGCGGCCATGGACCAGGCCTCCTTCGGCTGCACCAACCTGGAAATGGACCTGGGCACCGGGGTGCGCGGGCACCGGGACGTCCACCTGACGTCCCTGCTCTGCCGCCTCACCGGGGCCGAGGATGCCATGGCGGTCAACAACAACGCCTCGGCGGTGCTCCTGGCCCTCACCGCCCTCTGCCGCAGGAAGGAGGTCATCGTCTCCCGCGGGCAGGCCGTGGAGATCGGCGGCGGCTTCCGCATACCCGACGTCATGCGCCAGAGCGGGGCCAGGCTGGTGGAGGTGGGCACCACCAACATCACCTACGTCTCCGACTACGAGCAGGCCATCACGCCCCGGACGGCCGCCCTGCTGCGGGTGCACTCCAGCAACTTCAAGGTGGTGGGCTTCGCCCGGGAGGTGGGCATCGAAGATTTGTCACTGCTGGGACGCCAGAAGGGCCTGCCTGTTCTGGATGACCTGGGCAGCGGCTGCCTGCTGGACACGGACCGCTTCGGCCTCGGCCCGGAGCCGAAGGTACAGGACAGCGTGTCCGCCGGCGCTTCGCTCTGCCTGTTCTCCGGGGACAAGCTGCTGGGCGGGCCGCAGGCCGGCATCATCGTGGGCCGGGCGGAGCTGGTGGCCCGGCTCCGCAGGCACCCGCTGACGAGGGCCATGCGCATCGACAAGACCAGGCTGGCCGGGCTGGCGGCCACGCTGGGGCACTACCTCAAGGGGGAAGCCGAGCAGAAGGTGCCCGTCTGGCAGATGATCGCCATGCCGCTCCCGCAGATCGAGGAGCGCGCCCGGGAGTGGGCTCGCCGCCTGGGCCCGGCGGCCGGGGTGGCCGACGGCCAGTCCGTGGTGGGGGGAGGCAGCCTGCCGGGGAGCACCCTGCCCACCAGGGTGCTGGTCATCAAGGGCCCTCCCGGGGCCGGAGGCCCCAGGCCGGTGCAGCGCATGGCCGAGATACTGCGCGCCAACCACCCCCCGGTGATCGCCCGCATCGAAGCCAACGCGCTCCTCCTCGACCCCCGTACGGTCCGGCCGCAGGACGACCCGGCCGTGGTCCGGGCCCTCCTGGACGCCATCGGGCCGCCGGCCCGGGCGGACTGAGAGAGCCGCCAGAGGGCCCTCCGGCGGCTCCGGCCGGCAGCGGCACGCCGGGACGGCCCCTGCGCCGACTGGGCTTCGAAGAGACCGCCGCGCAACGCCCCCGACCGGCATTGCGCGGCGGCGGACAGGCCCTGGTCCGAGGACCTTCAGCCAGCCCTCAGGATCTCGTCCGCCTTGGCCTCGGCCGTGGCGATGAGCTGTTTGAGGTCGGCCGCCTGGTGCTCCAGGTCCCGGATACGGTCCAGCGCATCATTGCGCTCCTTCTCCGCCACCCTGATGCGGTATACGGCACCATCGAGCTTCTGCAGCAGCGACTGTCTCTCCATGTGATGCTGACCTCCTTGTTCCTTGTCCGGCACTATGAGACACTCTACCCGCGGCGGGTCTTGCCTGTGTCTCAAGGGCGCCGCCGCCGGTCACAAATTGCTCTCGGGCCGCGCGGCGGCCGCGCTCGCTGTAGTCTCGGATAGCGCCCTGCAGGATACCCCCTCGCCGCCCCTCGTGTTTGCCCCGCCGGGCCCGGTTCTGTAGAATCCTTGCCAGGCAAAGACGCGATGGAGGGGCAAATGTGGGAACAGAACCGGCACGCCGGCGGGGCCGCCTCGCCCGGCGAGGAAGATGAGTTCAAGAAGCACATCCGCGAGATCCAGGACTGGCCCAAGCCCGGCGTCAGCTTCCGCGACATCACCCCTCTGCTGCGCAAGAGGAAGGTCCTGTCCAGGGCCATCAACGCCATGGCGTATCGCTTCCAGAACGAGGACATCGCCCTCATCGCCAGCGTGGAAGCCAGGGGGTTCATCCTGGGGGCCGCCATGGCCCACCAGCTGGAGTGCGGCTTCGTCCCCATCCGCAAGGAGGGGAAGCTCCCCTACGAGCGGCTCACCATGAACTACAAGCTGGAGTACGGGACGGGCGTCCTGGAAATGCACGTCGACGCCATAGACGCCGGCCAGCGGGTCCTGGTGGTGGACGATGTCCTGGCCACGGGCGGCACTGCCAGGGCCACGGTCGACCTGGTGCGGGCCTGCGGCGGCAACGTGGTGTGCGCCGCGTTCCTGGTGGAGCTCGTGGGGCTCGGCGGCCGCAACCTCCTGGACTGCCCGGTCTACTCGCTGGTGCGCTACTAGCCGGCCTCCCTGGCGAAGGCATCGCTGACCGCCAACCCGGGCCGGGGGGCGGGATGGCGCGGGCCCATGCGGGGACGCGGAATGGGGAGGGATTGGACCGGCGGAGGGTTCTTGGAGGCGGCGAGTGGACTTGAACCACTGCATGGGGCCTTGCGGGCCCCTGCCTTACCTCTTGGCTACACCGCCTCAGTGTCTGGGCTCAGGCCACAACCGGATTCTAGCATCCCGGGGGCACAGCCCCATCTCAAACCCGCGATCGGCAATCACATTTTGCTTACAGCCCGGCGACGCGGCCGGCCCGGCCCCCCCCCGGGTTGTCCCCGCTGGTATAATCCTAATCGCCGGGCCCGGCCCGGGGCGGCAAGCCGCGGGCGCCGGACAGAAAGGCGCCGAGGGTGAAGTACGCGCGACAGATAACCTACAAGAACAGGCCCATATGGCTTATGGACGCGGCCAACTTGAACGAACAAGAGCTCCTGGTGGCCTGGAGCGAGGCCAGTCAAGTGATGAAGATCGAGCGCAAAGGCTGCCTGGCGCTGATTGACGCCACCAACACCCCGATGTCGGTCTCCATACTGAACAAGGCCAGGGAGGTGGCGGCCATGGCGGCTGGCGATCCCCGCTACTGCGTGGCCTTCGTGGGGATGAAGGGCCTGACCAGGTCCACCGCCCAGCTCCACGCCAGGACCACGCGAGTGAACGCGCATTTCTGCGACACGGTGGAGGACGCCAAGGAATGGCTCATCAAGGAGGCCGCCAGACAGCAGGCGGGCCGGCCCCCGTAGCGCCAGGGCCATGCCGCGCCCCTGGTCCCGGCCGCACTGGAGGCCGGGTGCGGCCGGCGCGCGCCGCGCCACGCCGCGTCCCGTCTATTGACGGACGGCCGTACGCGTGATAGCCTCTGCACAATCTGAACGCGAAGGAGGGTCCCGCGAATGGCACAGGCGTACTGCGTGAAGTGCAAGAAGAAGGTGGACATCCAGAATCCCAAGAATGTCAAACTGAAGAACAAGCGCCCCGCAATCTCCGGGGTCTGCCCGAAGTGCGGGACCAAGGTGTTCCGCATCGGCGCAGGCTAGACAACCCCAGCCTGGAAGCGAGGGCCACGGGACGTGGCCCTCTTCCTTTTTCGCCGCCCTTCCACCATTTGGCCCCGGCTTCCTCTGGCATTCTCCACCTTCACGCGATAGAATTAATGACGGAGGTCAACATGAGTGACAACGCCTACAACCCGTTCGAGACCGCTCAGGCCCAATTCGACAAGGTGGCTTCGTTGCTGGACCTGGACGGGGCAACCAGGGAGCTGCTGCGGCAGCCCATGCGCGAGTACCACTTCTCGATACCTGTCCGCATGGATGACGGCAGCTGCCAGGTATTCAGGGGGTACCGCATCCAGCACAACGACGCCAGGGGCCCTGCGAAGGGAGGCATCCGCTTCCACCCGCAGGAGACCGTTGACACCATCCGCGCCCTGTCGATGTGGATGACCTGGAAATGCTCCGTGGTCGACATACCCCTCGGCGGCAGCAAGGGCGGCGTCATCTGCGATCCGCGCATCCTTTCGGAACGCGAGCAGGAGCAGGTATGCCGGGGCTACGTGCGCCAGCTGGCCCGCAACATGGGGCCGGACCTGGACGTGCCGGCGCCGGATGTCATGACCAGCGCCAAGCACATGCTCTGGATGCTGGACGAATACGAGACCATACATGGCGGCAAGTACCCGGGATTCATAACGGGCAAGCCCGTCGGCATGGGGGGCTCCCTTGGCAGGACCGAGGCCACCGGTTTCGGCGTCATCTACGTGCTGCGCGAGACCCTCAAACATCTGGGCATGGACATCCGGAGCACCTCGGCCAGCTTCCAGGGCTTCGGCAACGTCTCGCAGTACGCCGTCCAGCTGTACCAGCAGCTCGGGGGCAAGGTCAGGGCCATATCATGCTGGGACCACAATGACAAGAAGTCGTACACCTTCCGCAAGAAGGACGTGGTGGAGTGCGTGGACTGCAGTGAGTGCATGGGCATCACCGATGCATTCGGCACCCTGAACAAGGACAACGCAACGGCGCTGGGTTACGAGATGCTTCCCGGCGACGCATGGATTGAGCAGGATGTGGACATAATCATCCCGGCGGCCATGGAGAACCAGCTCACCGGGGACAACGTGCGGAAGATGAGCAAGCAGGTGAAGGTGATTGTCGAGGCCGCCAATGGCCCGACCACCCTCGAAGGAGACGAGGCCATCAAGGAGAGGGGGATATTCCTCGTCCCCGACTTCCTGGCCAATTCCGGGGGGGTCACCTGCAGCTACTTCGAGCAGGTCCAGTGCAACATGAACTACTACTGGGGCAGGGACGAGGTGCTCGAGAGGCTGGACCAGAAGATGACCCCCGCCTTCGAAGCGGTCTATCATCTGGCGCAGAGCGAGAAGCTGAGCATGCGGGATGCCGCCTACATGATTGCCATAAGACGGGTAGCCCAGGCCGCCAGGGCCCGCGGCTGGGTGTAGCGGGCCGGCACGCCACGCATGGAACAAGAGACGAAGGGACCGGGGCAGGGTGGCTTCGCTGTCACAGGAGGTCGGGTATGCGAAAGATGCTCTTGCTGGTTATCGCGCTGCTGGTGCCCGTCCTCGGCGCGTGCAGTGCACCCGCTGAAGAATCGCCGTGCATCATTGAGCCGTCGGCGCTGATTTCCAGGGAGGAAGCCGAGAGCATAATGGGGACAACCCTGGACACCGTCAGGGACGTGGAGGAGCCAAGGGTGGGGCTCAAGCAGCGTCTCTACGAATCGCAGGAGCACCTCTTCCAGATCGGGCTCACGCAACAGGCCATGATGCCGGCGGGGCAGCCGCAGACCCCTGAAAGCATCTACCGGGCCATCGTGGACAACTTCGACGATGCGGTCAGCGTGCCGGGCATAGGCGACGAGGCCTACTTCGCCACGCCGGGCCTCCACATCCTGCAGGACGGCTACTACATCCTGATCGCCGTCGGCAACCTCAGCGACAAAGCGAACCAGGAGAAGCTCAAGACCGCAGGGAAACTTGCTGTCACGAACCTGAAGGCGATAGCAGCCTGAGAGGGGTGGCGCCCACATGGACGCGACGCCTCATTTCTCCAGCCGGTACTCCCACTGGCAGCAGCAGTCGCTGTAGTCGGTCCTGGGGGGCACCTTGAGGCCGGTGACCTTGATCTTGGGGTTGAAATAGTGGGCGATCATGCGGTAGAGCCTCGGGTCCAGGTCCCCGCATATGAGCTTCTCACGGCCGGTCCCTTCCCGCTCCAGTGAGACCAGAGTCGGGCATGTCCGGTAGGTCACCACGGCAAGCTCGTCGCTCTTGATGTCTATGTCCATCTGGTACGCCCAGTTCCAGGGGGTCGCCTGGATGTACTTCATGACGGTGGGCACATCGTTCCCCTGGATGTTCAGCGCCCTGGCTGTCATCTTGAGGTCATACTCCATGAGCCTGTCCACCCATACCGTGACATCGCAGTCAAAAGCCACGTCATTGCCGCACTTCTCCATCACGGTCAGGTACCAGAAGCCGTCTATCCTGACCATGTACTCGCCATACTCCCGCAGCAGTCGCAGAAGAGCATCCTTGTTCAGCATGTCGAAACGGAATCCGGGGTCGAACGGGCCGCTGTAATCGGGTATCTCGGGCATGTTGCCTCCTTTGCCGTTACCACTCATGAGTATACCCAATTTGCCGATTCTGTGCCGGGGGGGGCGGCGGGGCCGGGGCCGGTGGGGGCGCCAGGGCAATCCGCCTTCGTGACCTCTTCCCAGCCCGCTGTGGGGCTGGCCCGGCATCCAGGTGGTGGCCGCGGCCATGAGACTTGACGGGCTTCTCGACAAGGGTATGGACACGCCACCACCTTCCAGTATTTCGAGGGCGGCCGCGGAAGTTGGTTAGCAGACGGTTAGCGGAAGTAGACATAAGACTGGCGGGAGCGAATGGGTGTCGAACCCACCACGGACAGTTTGGCTGCCCGTCAACGGATTTGAAGTCCGCGAAGCTCACCGGAGCTCACTCGCTCCCCCGCAGCGGCATCGCTAGGCGGCCGACCGCCGGCCGGGCCGGGCTATCCAGGCCGCCACGATGCTAACCAAGTATAGCAGACATATCGGGGCGGCCACTATCAGGCAGTTGATGGGGTCCGGGGTGGGCGTGATGATAGCGGCCAGGACGACCGAGAGGATCAACCCCCACCTCCACTGCTTGATCAACCAGCGGAAGTCCAGGATGCCGATCTTGGCCAGGAAGAACGACAGCACCGGCAGCTCGAAGACCACTCCCATCCAGAACACGATCTGGACCTCGAAGGAGATCAGGTTGCCGATCCTGATCTGGGCCTGGGCGTGCTCCGAGCCGAAGCCCAGGAGGAATTCCAGGGCGTGGGGCATGAAGACGTACCAGGCGAAGGCCGCCCCCGTCAGGAAGAACACCACGATGAACGGCAGGAGCAGGTAGAGATACGCCCTCTCCCTCCGTGTCAGGGCCGGCCGGATGAACAGCACCAACTGCAGGACGAAGAAGGGCAGCGCCATCGCCAGACCGGTGTAGAGGGACACCTTGAACCAGACGCCGAACATCTCCGTGACTTCGATGAAGACGATGTCCGCGGTGTCCGGCACGCTGGATTTGAGGAACTCGATGATGCGGTCGGTGAAGAAGAAGGCGGCCACCATGGCGGCGATGAGGGCGATGACGCAGTACACCAGGCGGCGCCGGATCTCCTGGAGATGGCCCAGCAGCGTGAGCTTCTTCTCTCTGTCAGTGACGCTCCCCGCACCGGCTACCATGCTCTGCCGCCTGTCCCGGCCGCGCGGTCAACCCCCGCTCGGCCTCTGGTAAGTATCAGGGCTGGGCCTCTCCGCCCGGATTCCCGGCGGCCGCTCCCGTCCTGGCCTCGGGCGCCACGGCCTCCCCGGCAACCGACGCAACGTCCCTGGAGACCTCCGAGAGCTCCTTCTTCAAGCTGGCGGGGATGTCGGCGGAATCCTTGACTTCCCTGGCAACATCGCGCAGCTCCCTGGAGACATCCTTGATCTCGGTGATCAGCCCCTTCTCAACCGGCGCCACCCCACCGGCCGCGCTGCCCGATTCCTTGATCTCGTCGGACATCTCCTGCAGGTTCCGGTTCATTTCGGCCGAAGCCTGCTTGAGCTTGCGAATGGCCCGGCCCATCATGCCGGCGATCTCGGGCAGTTTGGCCGGGCCGAAGAAGATGAAGAAGATGAGCAGGATGAGAACCAGCTCCGGGGCGCCTATGCCGAAAAAGTCCATCTTCCCTAGCTGCCCCCCAGCCGCCCACAGAGGAGAATCGCAGTCCCCGGAGTGCCCCCACCCCTGGGAAGACGCTGAAACGGGAGACCTGAAGGATAAGTTGCAGCCGATTCCCTGGCAAGCCGGACGGTGCTGCGGCAGTCCCTGCCTGCCCTCAATCCAATTCTAGGAGTCGTCCCCCATCTTGGCGCCGCATTCCATACAGAACCTGGCGTTGGCCTCCACCTTGCTGCCGCAGCCGGGGCAGAACTTCCCCTTGGCGGCCCGGGCCGGGCCCTTGCCATCGGCGGCTCCGGCTTCCGCCAGGGCCGGGACGGCGCCATCATCGTCCTTCCGGTTCTTCTCACGCCGGAACTCCCTGATGCTCTTGCCCAGGGCGCCCCCGACCTGCCCCAGCTTGCCGACGCCGAAGACGACGACCACGGCCAGGACAATAAGAAGCCACTCCCATCCGCGCAGTCCACCCATCTGCTGCACCTCCGCCTGACGCCCTCCAGGTCCCGTTTCCCGCAGAGCGTCACTGGCAGCATCGCGGCGCTTCCCGCCGCGTGCCTCTGACTAGATTCTAAGTTCGCACGCCCAAAAATGTCAAGGAATTCGAACTTCTTCACCGGCGGAGCGCAGGCTGCCCGGCACCCCGCCGGGTGGGGAAGAGCAGGGCCCTTTGTTGTAGAATAGGGCAGTCATGGGAGAGACCGGCGTTACCCCCATCCGCCGCCAGTACCTCCGGGTGAAACAGCGTTACCCGGAGGCCATCGTCCTCTTCCGGCTGGGCGATTTCTACGAGACCTTCGATGACGACGCCCACCTGGTCTCCCGGCTGCTCGAGATCACCCTGACCTCGCGCGAGATGGGCAAGGGGCACCGCATACCCATGGCGGGCATACCCCACCATGCGCTGGACAACTACCTGGCGCGGCTCATCGGCGGCGGCCACAAAGTGGCCGTCTGCGAGCAGCTGACGCCCCCCGGCAGGGGCCTGGTGGAGCGTGACGTGGTGCGGGTGGTCACCCCCGGCACTGTCATCGAGCCGGGCCTGCTGGAGGCGGCCGCCAACAACTACCTGGTCAGCGCGCTCGTGGACGGCGACCAGGCCGGGCTGGCCTATGTAGACATAACGACATCGGAGTTCGCCACCACCCAGGTCCCGGCGGAGCACCTGGCGGCGGAACTGGAGCGCCTGCACCCCTCCGAAGTCCTCGTCCCCCGCGGCCTGGACCTGCCGGACCTCGAGCGTTTCCCGGCCCTGACGCGGGCCGACGATCTGTGGCCGGACCTGGAGACCGCCCGCCAGGCCCTGCTGGACCATTTCGGCTCCGCCACCCTGGAGGGGTACGGCTGCGCCGGCCTGCCGCTGGCCGTCCGGGCCGCCGCCGCCATCGTGCGCTACCTGGAGGAGAACCAGAAAGGGGCCCTGGGGCTGCTGACCCGGCTCAGCACCTACTCCACGGGCCGGCACATGCTGCTGGATGCCCAGACCCGCCGCAACCTGGAGCTCTTCCAGGGCAGCCGGCAGGGGACCGTGGCCGGGTCGCTGCTGTCGGTCATCGACCTGACCCGGACGCCCATGGGCGGCCGGCTGCTCAAGAAGTGGCTGGCCTACCCCCTGCTGGACCTGGATGAGCTGATGCAGCGGCAGGAGGCGGTCGAGTGCTTCCACCGGGCCCACATCGCCCGGGGACGGCTGATGGCGCTGCTGCACCGGGCCGGCGACCTGGAACGGCTGATCAACCGGGTCAGGGGCGGCCAGGCCACCCCGAAGGAGCTGGTGGCGCTGCGGCGGGGCCTGGAGGTCGTCCCCGAGGTCAAGACTATCCTGGCCGAGGCCGGCGCCCCCGGGCCACTGTCGTCCCGGGTGCAGCCCTGCGAAGAGGTGGCGGCCCTCATCGCGCGGGCCGTGGTCGATGACCCTCCGATGGCCATGGACGAAGGCGGGGTCATCCGGCCGGGCTTCTCGGCTGACCTGGACCAGCTGCGCCGCGCGTCCCAGGATGCCCGGCAGTACCTGGCCAACCTGGAGCGGCAGGAGCGCGAGAGGACGGGCGTCAAGTCGCTCAAGGTGGGCTACAACCGGGTCTTCGGCTACTACATCGAGATCAGCCGGGCCAACATGGCCGCCGTCCCGGCGGACTACATCCGCAAGCAGACACTGGCCGGCGCCGAGCGCTTCTTCACCATGGAGTTGAAGGAGTACGAGTCGCAGGTCCTCAACGCCCAGGAGAAGACGGCGGAGCTGGAGTCCGGCCTGTTCCGCCAGGTGTGCCGGCAGGCCGGCGGATCGGGGGAGCAGGTGCTGGGCACCGCCGAAGCGCTGGCGCAGGTGGACGTCTTCTGCGGCCTGGCCGAGGCCGCCGTGAGGCACAGCTACTGCCGCCCGCAGCTCTCCGCGGGCGACGCGCTGTCCATAGCGTCCGGACGGCATCCGGCCGTGGAGCTCAGCCTCGGCGGCGAGCACTTCATCCCCAACGACACCGAGATGTCCAACCGGGACGCCCAGCTGATCATCCTCACCGGGCCCAACATGTCGGGCAAGTCCACCTACCTGCGGCAGGTGGCCATCATCGTGCTCATGGCCCAGATCGGCAGCTTCGTTCCGGCCCAGTCGGCCACCATCGGGCTGGTGGACCGCATCTTCACCCGGATCGGGGCCCAGGAGGACCTGGCGGCGGGCCAGTCCACCTTCATGGTGGAGATGGTGGAGACGGCCGGCATCCTGAACAACGCCACCCCCCGGTCGCTGATCATCCTGGACGAGATCGGGCGGGGCACCAGCACCTACGACGGCCTGTCCATCGCCCACGCGGTGGCCGAGTACATCCACAGCCACCCCCGGCTGGGCGCCAAGACCCTCTTCGCCACCCACTACCATGAGCTGGTGGAACTGGCCGGCTTCCTGCCCCGGGTGAAGAACTTCAACGTGGCCGTGACCGAGGAGGGCGGCCGGGTGGTCTTCCTGCGCAAGGTCATTCCCGGCGGTGCCGACAAGAGCTACGGCATCCACGTGGCCCAGCTGGCCGGCCTGCCCCGGTCGGTGATACACCGGGCGCAGGAGGTGCTCTCGGACCTGGAGGGAAACCATCAGCCCCGGGTCCCGCCGGCCCGGAAGGGCCGCCGCCCGCCGGCGCCGCCGCCACCGGAGCAGATAGGTTTCTTCGGGTCCAGGCCCCCGGCTCTCGACGAGCTGCTGGCGCTGGACCTCAACTCCCTGAGCCCCCTGGAGGCCCTGAACAAGCTCTATGAGCTGCAGAAGAAGGCCCGGGAGGGCTGAGGGGCGGGCCGCAGCATGGCGGCCACCCGGTCCGCGGGCCGCCCGGCAATGTCCGGGCCTACTTCTCCTCGTACTGGAAGACCTCTTCCAACGGCACGCCGAAGGCCCGGGCGATCTGGAAGGCCAGGGTAACCGAGGGGACGTACTTCCCCTGCTCGAGGGCGATGATGGTCTGACGGGTGCAGCCCGCCCTGTTGGCCAGGTCCTGCTGGGTCATCTCCCCGTGGCCCCCGGGCCTACTCCGCCGGCTTCGCCGGCTCACCGTCCGGCAGCACCAGCGACGCCAGCAGGCCGGCGCCCATGATCGCGGCGCCGACGTACATCACCGCCCGGTAGCCCCAGCCGCCGGCGACGAAGCCCCCGATGAGGGGGCCCAGCGCGGAAGACAGGTAGGTTATGGAGTAGAGCAGCCCGGCGGCCGTGCCCCGCTCAACGCTCCGCCGCATCAGGAAGCTGAGCGCGCCCACCCACAGGCAGGACCAGGATACGGCCACCACCACCTCCACGGGGATGATCTGCAGGTAGTGCCTGGCCAGTCCATAGGCGACGCAGAAGACCACCGAGGCGGCCAGGCCCACGGTCAGCGTCCGGCCGGGATGGAACCGCTCCACGAAGCGCATGAGGAAGAACTGGGAAGCCATGTTGATGCCGTCCAGGATGGCCACCCACGATCTGGTGGCCCCTATCTCCACCAGGAAGAGGGGGAAGACGGTCCAGACGGCATACGAGCCCAGGCACCTCAGGAAGTAGGGGAGGTAGACCTTGATGTTGGCGCGGACCAGCTCCAGGGGCAGGGCGGAGACCCTGACGGTCGGGCCTCTCTCCTCCTCGAGGGACAGCGACAATACGAAGGCCAGGGCAGAGGCCCCGCCGCTTATGGCAAACAGGGGGACGTAGTGCCGGGCGGCGATGGCCACCACGCAGCCGCAGAGCCAGCCCAGGGAGCCGTAGGATGAGAAACGGCCCACCTGTCCCTCAGCCTCGAACACGTAAGCCATCAGGGCCGCCGAGAAGAGGCCCAGGCAGAACCCCACCAGCGCGCGGACCAGCAGCAGCGGCACCGGGTCCCGGGCCACGATCTGCAGCAGGTAGGCCACCGCCGCCAGCCCCAGCCCCAGCCTGATGAACAGAAGCCGGCCGCGCCGGTCCGACAGCCGGCCGAAGATAAAGGACGACAGGAAGTAGGCCGTCCCCCAGGCGGAGACGATCAAGCCCACCTGCCAGCGCGATGCGCCGTGCCCCTCGGCATAGAGCGGCATGAAGATGTTGGAGGCGTAGAGGGCCAGGCTGGAGAGGAGATTGATCGCCGCCAGCCGCGCGGGCAGCGGGATGCTGGAGAGTCGGGTCAGGCACCTCATCTGCGGGCGCTGCCGCCAACGGGCAACAGGTCATGATAGCATATCCCGCTCAGGCGCAGGCGACAGATGATGTGCTATACTGTGGCCGAATCGGGGTCTGGCGGGCCGGACTCGCAGGACAAGAGGACGAACAGGGGGCACGAATATGCAGAACCGGGTAGCCATCTTCATAGATGGCAGCAATCTCTACCACGCCCTGCGCGACAATTTCGGCCGCGTTGATCTCAACTTCACCGAGTTCACCGCCAAACTGTGCGCGGGGCGGCCGCTCTTCCGCACGTACTACTACAACGCCCTTCAGGACCCGGCCCAGAGGCCCGAAGGCCACCGTGAGCAGCAGGAGTTCCTGGACACCCTGAAGAAGACCCCCTACCTCGAGGTGCGGCTGGGCGGCATGAAGCTGTCCCAGGGCGTGCCGGTGGAGAAGGGCATCGATATCATGCTGGCCACGGACCTGCTGCACTTCGGCTGGAACAACCTCTACGATGTGGCCGTCCTGGTCAGCGGCGACGGCGATTTCGCCTACGCGCTGCAGGCCGCCAAGAACATGGGCAAGCACGTAGAGGTGGCCTATTTCGAGAGCAACATCTCCCGCAGCATGCTGGACGTGGCGGACAACAGGCACCTGCTCAACGGCGACTTCTTCAAGGGGCTGTGGCGTTCGGCCGCCAAGCGAAAGGCGCGGCGGGGAAAGAAGGGGGCCCACCACGGGGAGCGCTCCAACGGCCCGCCCGCGGACGGCCCGCCGCCGGGCCGGGCCGGGGCCGCCGCAGCGGCCGTGGCTTAGGGGCCGGGAGCCCGCCGCCTACAGGGCCCGCGCCAGGAAGTCCCTGAGCCAGGGGCCCAGCTCTGGGTCCCGCAGGGCCAGCGTGATGTTGGTCTCCAGCCAGGACCGCAGCGTCCCCGCATCGTAGCGCTCGGTCTCGAACTGGTAGGCGTATACGGCCCGCTCCGCGGCCAGGCGCTGCAGGGCATCCGTGAGCTGGATCTCCTGCCCCCGCCCGGGGCCGGTGGCCTCCAGGGCGGCGAAGATATCGGGGGAGAGCACGTACCGGCCCATTATCGCCAGGCGCGACGGGGCCTTCGCCCGCTCGGGCTTCTCCACCAGCTCCAGCGCCTGGTACAGTCGCGGCCCTATCTCCCGTGGCCGGATGACCCCGTACCGGTCCACCGCATCCTCCGGGACCTCCTTGACCGCCAGGACGCTCGCCTCGTAGCGCTGGTAGACCTCGATCATCTTCTTGAGGGTGACGGCCCCCTCGGGGAAGACGTCATCCGGCAGGAAGACCAGGAAGGGCTCGTCGCCCACCACCTTCCTGGCGGTCAGCACCGCGTGGCCCAGCCCCAGCTGCTCCTTCTGGCGGATGTAGCAGATGTCCACCATGTCCGACAGCCGGCGTATCTCCTCGGCCATCTGGGGCTTGCCGTGCTGCTCCAGGAACCGCTCCAGGTCAAAGGCCCGATCGAAGTAGTCCTCCATCGAGCGCTTGCCCAGGGAGGTGACCATGACCACCAGCTCCACCCCGCAGCCGACGGCCTCCTCCACGCTGTACTGGATGAGAGGCTTGGCCAGAAGCGGCAGCATCTCCTTGGGCTGCGTCTTGGTGGCGGGCAGGAAGCGGGTGCCCCACCCTGCCGCCGTGATCACAGCCTTCTTGACACGCGTCGCCACTGGACCTGGCTATCTCCGAGTCTGCTTGCGGGCGGCCGGCTTCTTGGGAGCAGCCGAGGCCCCTTTCCTGGCCGGGGCCGGCCTGGCGCTCAGGAAGGCGATCCTGTCCGTGACAACCCTGACAGCCACCATGGGGCTGGCGGCCCTGAGCAGCTCGACGGCCAGCTTGTCGTCCCTGATGATGTCCTTCACCCAGTTGTGGAAGTCGTTCTTGGCCTCGTCCACATGGTAGGCGAAGGTGCTCTCGTTCATGCTGGCGAGAGCATCCCGCAGCTCCCTCAGGTTTTTCAGGACCTGGCCATCGCTGCACCAGAAGGCAAATTCCTGCGGTACATCTCTCAGATAGCTCTTCGAGTCCGTCATCGCTGAAGTCGCCATGAAATCAACCCCTCCTTCCTTCAAATACCCTGCAACGGCCCCAGTTTGCCACATTTGTCAAGCCGTGGCAATACCCTGCGCCCGCCCGCATATGGGGACGCCGGAGGGGTCGGGCCTGCGCCCGGACAGCGGTCACCGGGACACGCCGTTGGCCTCTTCCACCTGCAGCGGCTGCCCCATCCATCCCAGCGCCGGCCAGTCAGCGGCCGCCTCCCGCTTCCCCCAGGCCATGCCGGTCGCCTGGAGCGCCCCCTGCAGCCCGGCCTGGTACTCCAGCTTCCTGATCAGGTTCATTATGACCCTGTCCCAGACGTATTGCCTCGCGGTCTCCCTGCCGGCGTGCCGCATGCTCTGCTTCTTCTCCGGGTGCCTGTTGAGGTAGCCAATATAGGACTCGATCTCCTTGGGGTCGGCCGTCTCCATCACCATGGCGTTGCGGTCGTGTATGGCGTAGTCCTCACCGGTGCTGCCCGTGAAGGCAATCCCTCCTGCGGCCATGGTCTCCAGCCCCACCAGCCCGAACGGCTCATGCCCGCTATTGGCCAGGACGGCATCCGCCGAACGGTAGAGCACCTTCAGCAGGCCCTGGGGGCAGTGGAACCGCAGGTTCAGCACATCCGCGCCGCGTTGCTCCCGGATGGCCCGCAGGTGGTCTCCGAACGCGTCCCCCCGGGCCGTCACGTCCCTCACTTTGAGCCCCAGCGACCGCGCGCGGGACAGGACCTCCTCGCCATGGGGCTCGATGCCCCCCCTGGCCAGAAGGACGGCCTTCTTGCCCCCGGCCTTGAGGCGGGCCACGGCCTCAACAGCCATGTTCCAGCGCTTGTCCGGGTCCCACCGGGCCACCTTGGCCAGGACCAGGTCGGCCTCCATGCAGTCGCGCAGGCGCCGGGCCGGCTCGTAGGGCACCCGCCCCAGCAGCTCGCCCGGTATGCCGTTGGGGATGACCAGGGGATTGACCCCCAGCCGCCACATGATGTGCTTCATGTAGCGGCTCACCGTGGTGATCCGGGTGGTGTAGGCCAGCCGCCCCCAGTCGATGCGGTGGAAGGACATGGTGTTGTTGGCGTTCCAGAACAGCACCGCGCGCTCCCGCAGGCGGTGCGCATGCAGCCTGTCGCTGATGCGGCACATGGCTTCCGCCGTGTGCCACTCCTCGCCCAGGACGACCACCAGCTTGTGCTCCCGGGCGGCCGGCAGGGCGATCCGCTCGCACACAAACCAGGGGATGGACTCGTTGAAGTCGTACAGCTTCTCGTCCTCCCCCTGGTAGACCCCGGCCGGGTGGTATCGGCTTATCCACTGGCACCAGCGATGCAGCGTCAACCGGCCCTCTTCGCGGGACTCCTCGCCGGGCTGCCCGGGATCGCCGACGAAGAAGAGGTGGGTCCGGAAGCCCGCGGACGCCAGGGCCCGCGAGAGATGGCTCACCCTGACCCCGAGGCCGCCCGCAAGCGAATAGCGATCCGGCCCCTCGAATGAGAGTATGATGAACTCGGTGTTGTCCGGCCTGATCGCCGTTGGTTTCATGGCCCTCCTCACTGCATCCGCTGGCCTCCCACCCCGGGCCGCGCACACCCCCCAAGTGTCGCCAGAAAACCTGTCCCATGCCAACTTGGGAACCATAGGCTATTACCGCAACCGGGCCCTGTCAAGATTCGCAGGGGAGTGTTGTCGTTGTCCGGCGGAAGCCCGGAAGAGCCATTTGACGGTAGCCGCCCCTGCGCCTAGAATGAGAGCGGCGGCCGGGGACCGCCTTGCCGATTCGGGAAACACGGAGCCAGCCCTTGTTCAAGTTCTCGCTCACGCCCAAGGACAAGAAGTTCGCCGTCCTCTTCGAGCAGAGCGCCCGCAACGCTGTCAAGATAGCCCGCCAGTTGAGGGACCTGGTCTACAACTGGGAGAACATCCATGAGAGGCTGGCCATCATCACCGACCTGGAGCACGACGGGGACGCCCTCACCCACCAGATCATGGCGGAGCTGCACCGCAGATTCATCACCCCTTTCGACCGCGAGGACATCGCCCTCCTGGCGCACTCGCTGGACGAGGTGACCGACTATATCCAGTCTTCAGCGGACATGATGATCCTGTACAAGGTGGACCGGCCCACGAACAGGGCC
Source organism: uncultured Dehalococcoidia bacterium (assembly GCA_964492335.1). Lineage (GTDB taxonomy): Bacteria > Chloroflexota > Dehalococcoidia > UBA2247 > RBG-13-53-26 > JAFGCL01. The sequence continues at coordinate 21,915 of CAZBJX010000009.1, forward strand.
CGGGAGCTGGCGGAGATCATCGTGCAATCCACCGAGGAGGTGGAGAGGGCGGTGTCCGAGATACACCACCACATCGACCGGGAGAAGCTGCTGAAACGCTGCATGGAGATCAACCGCCTGGAGAACGACGGCGACAGCGTCTATCGCGCCGCCCTGGCGGAGCTGTTTTCCGCTTCCACAGACGCGGCCTCCCTCATCAAGTGGCGCGAGATCTACGAGCACATGGAGGTGGCCATCGACCGGTGTGAGGACGTGGCCAACGTGCTCGAGGGTGTGGTCCTCAAGTACGCCTGAGTCAGGTGACCAGGGCAACGATCCCGTAGGCCAGGGCCCCGATGAGCCCCGACACCGGCACCGTCAGCAGCCAGGCCCACACAATCCTCAGGGTCACATTCCAGCGCACGGCGCGGAGCCGGTTGGCGCTCCCCACGCCCGAGATGGCCCCGGTGATGACATGGGTGGTGCTCACCGGCACGCCCAGGTGGGTGGCCAGAAAAACGCTCACCGCCCCAGCCGTCTCCGCGCAGAAGCCGTCGATGGGCCGCAGCTTGGTGATCTTCTGCCCCATGGTCTTCACGATCCGCCAGCCCCCGCTCATGGTGCCCAGGGCTATGGCGGTGTGCGCCGCCAGTATCACCCACAGGTTCTCATCCATGCTGATCTTCATCTCCGGGATGGCGCCCTCCGCGTAGAGGACGATCAGGATGACCCCCATGGTCTTCTGGGCGTCGTTGCCGCCGTGCCCCAGGCTGTAGGCCCCGGCGGAGATGAGCTGCAGTATGCGGGACCATCGGTTCACAGTGCCTGCCGGCTCCCGGTGCACCATCCAGGTAACGATCACCTTCAGCACGAAGCCGGCCACCAGCCCGATGAGGGGCGCGATGATAATGAAGGCCATGGGCAGGTACCAGCCCTCCAGCTTGATGACGTGGAAGCCCCCCTTGGCAATGGCCGCCCCGCCCAGGCCGCCGATGAGCGCATGGCTGGAGCTGCTGGGCAGCCCCAGGAGCCAGGTGATGATGTTCCAGGCGATGGCGCCGACCAGACCGGCGAATACCACGGCGATCCAGGACTGCTCGGCGGGGATGTCGACCATCTTCCCGCCGATGGTCTCGGCCACTGCGGTGCCGAATATCAGGAAGGCTATGAAGTTGAAGAACGTGGCCCATACCACCGCCTGCCTTGGTGTCAGCACCCTGGTGGAGACCACGGTGGAGATGGAGTTGGCGGCATCGTGCATGCCGTTGGTGTAGTCGAAGACCAGGGCCAGGGCGATGACGAAGACCGCGAATACGCTCAAATCCAGCGGCATGATGTAGCCGGCCCCAGGCCATTGCGCCGTCCTCATTCTAGACCGCAGGCGACAGGCGGTCAAACGGCCGCACCGGGCCGCAGAAGTCCCGCAGCTTCTCCGGGAGGGGAGCCGTGTGGCCGGAGGCGGGCCCCGGGGCCCGCCCTCTCTCCCACCGGTGCGGCTTTGCGCCGCCGGCGATGGGGCGTATAATACACCAATCGATATCGTATCCCGGAGCCGCCGTCCCCGCAGCGTGCGGACCGCTGGATCGGAACAGGAGGCCATGACCATGGAATCGGCAGGGACTTTTGAGAAGGGCATGCTGGAGATCCAGAACGACGTCGTCTCCATGGGCAGGCTGGTGGAGAAGCAGATCGAGCAGTCCGTCGAAGCGTTGAAGAAGCGGGACCTGCCCCTGGCGCACAGGGTCATGGCCGATGATGCCAGGATCAACCTCCTGCGGTTCACCATAGAGGACAAGTGCATCAAGCTGGTGGCGGCGCACCGCCCTGCGGAGGCCGAGCTCCGGCTGGTGGCGGCCATCCTCAACATCATCGTGGACCTGGAGCGGATGGGGGATTACGCTGAAGGGATTTCCAAGATCGCCATCATGATCGGCGACGAGCGGCCCCTGAAGCCGCTGATCGACATCCCCCGGATGGCCCAGCTGGCCGTCGAGATGACCCGCGGCAGCCTGGAAGCGTTCGTCAAGCGGGACGAGGAGCAGGCCAGGAAGGTGGTCAGCCTGGACAACGTGGTGGACGGCCTCTATGACCAGGTCTTCCGGGAGCTGATCACCTTCATGATGGTTGACCCGAAGACCATAGACCGGGCCACCAGGCTGATCTGGGTGGCCCACAACCTGGAGCGCGCCGCCGACCGCACCACCAACATCTGCGAGAGGGTGGTCTTCCTGGTGACGGGCAAGATGGAGGAAATCGGGGCCTCCCGGTAACAGCCCTTCGGGCGGCCACTGCCGCGCCCGTTGCGCCGGCCACCCCCGCCGGGCGGGTCTAGCCTTCAAGGTGGCAGGTGTCGTTGAACAGCACCAGGCTGTTTCCCCGGGTGGTCATGTCCAGGATGGTGATGGAGGCCGGGGCCTGCCTCAGCTGGACCACCTGGCCGAGGTCCAGGTCCAGGGCATCGCAAAGGATGGCCAGGTTGGTCAGCAGATGGGCCACAATCACCACCGTGGCGTCCACATGCCTCTCCAGTATGCGGTCGACAGCCCATGAAGCCCTCTTCCGGACATCCAGAAGCGACTCCCCTCCGGGCAGCGGGGCCAGGGCATTGCCCTCGCGCAGCCCCTTCCAGGCCTCCAGGTAGCGGCCGCTGAGCTCGCGCTCAAACATGCCGTCGAGGTCCCCGACATCGATCTCCCTCAGCTCGTCGGCCAGGCGGACCGGCACCCTGCAGGCATCGCCGATTATCTGCGCGGTCTCGGCAGCGCGCTTCAGGGGGCTGGAGTAGATGGCGTCCACCCCCTCTCCCCCCAGGGCCGCCGCCAGCCTGTCCGCCTCCTTCAGGCCCGCCTGGCTCAAGCGGGTGTCGCTGCGGCTCCCCTGGATCCTGCGCTGCCTGTTCCACTCTGTCTCGCCGTGACGTACCAGAATCAGCTTCATGCTAGCTCCCTGCGAGAATAATCCTGGTGCGATGGACCAGGCCGGGGTACGCCTTCAGCCCCAGCGCCGCGGTGACCTGCTCGGGGCGGCCGGTGCCCTGGGAGTCGCACCGCAGCCTCATGCCCAGGGTGGCCTGGCCCTCCTGCCACTCCTCCAGCCGCAGGTCCTCGATGAGCGGCCTCAGATCATAGTGCCTGGGGCCCGTATCCCTCATGTGGTGCCAGGGCAGCTTCCGGGCCCGGAGGGTGGCGGCTATGGCATCCCTGACCTCCTTCTCCGGCCCTTCCGACCCCACCCGGACGCGGTAGTCGATGAAGCGGGCCAGCGACTGGAGCGAGGGAGCGGCCAGCGCCACCTGCTGGACCTCCATGACCTCTATCCCCGGCGGCAGCTGGGGCCCGGTCTGCTTCAGGAGGAAGTGGGGGGACACGCCCTTCCTGACGACGACATCCATGAGCTCCGCTTCACTGGTAACGCCGATGGGAAGGGGCACGGCCAGCGAGATCCGGGGATGGGGCGAGAAGCCCTCCGAGTAGGCCATCGGCATCCCGGCCCGCCGCAGGGTCCTTTCCCAGAGCCGCATGAGGTCAAGATGAGAGATATACTTCAGTTGTTCGCCGCGGGAGAACCTGAGCCTGAGACGCTGCACGGCTCCATAATACCTTCGCCCTCCTCGTTGGGTCAAATGTGACATATCTTGACGCGTATTTGCGCCGGACCTATACTCGAGCTAGAGTGGAGGTTTCTCACCTTCTGGAGCTGACCCGCGCCTACCTGACCTCGGACAAGCTGGCCCTCATCAGGCAGGCCTACGACTTCGCCCTCAAGGCCCACGAGGGCCAGCTGCGACGGTCCGGAGAGCCCTACATGCAGCACCCGCTGGAGACTGCGGCCGTCCTGGCGGACCTCAAGCTCGACGCCACCTCCATCGCGGCCGCCCTCCTTCATGACGTCCCCGAGGACTGCGGCGTGCCCCTGGAGGAGATCGAGCGCAAGTTCGGCCGGGACGTGGCGCAGCTGGTGGACGGGGTCACCAAGTTGAGCCACATCTCGGGGCAGGTCGCCCAGAAGCCCACCCGCGACGACCTGCAGGCGGAGAGCCTGCGCAAGATGCTGGTGGCCATGGCCGAGGACCTGAGGGTGGTCTTCATCAAGCTGGCCGACCGCCTGCACAATATGCGCACCCTGGAGGCCCTGCCGCTGGCCAGGAGGCGGGCCGTCGCCCGGGAGACCATGGAGGTCTACGCCCCGCTGGCCCACCGCCTGGGCATAGGCAAGATGCAGTCGGAACTGGAGGACCTGGCCTTCTACAACCTCGAGCCGCTCAAGTACCGCCATGTCAAGCACCTCCTGACCCGGCGCGAGGCCGAGCAGGAGCTGCTGGTCAGGGAAGCCGTGGACACGCTGGAGAAGGAACTGGCCAAAGCGGGGCTCAAAGCCAGGGTGTCCGGCCGCTCCAAGAGCGTGTACAGCATCCACCGCAAGATGGAGCGCTACGCCCAGCTGGGGCGCAACCTGGATGACATCCACGACATAATCGCCATCAGGGTGCTGGTGGACAAGGTGGAGGAGTGCTATCACGCCCTGGGGATTGTGCACAGCTTCTGGCACCCCATCGCCGCCGAGTTCAACGACTACATCGCCACCCCCAAGGAAAACGGCTACCGCTCTCTGCACACCACCGTGATGTGCTTCAATGTCCCCCTGGAGGTTCAGATCCGGACCCACGAGATGCACGAGAATGCCGAATACGGCCTGTCCGCGCACTGGGTGTACAAGGAAGGCGTCAAGCAGGACGAGTTCGGCCAGCGCATAGCGCGGCTGCGCCAGCTGCTGGAGTGGCACAAGGAGATATCGGGCACCGCTCAGTTCCTGGAGCTGGTGCGGGCCGACGTCTTCCAGGACCAGGTCTTCGTGTACACGCCGAAGGGCGACATCAAGAACCTGCCCGCCGGCTCCACGCCGGTGGACTTCGCCTATGCCATCCACTCGGGCGTGGGCCACCGGTGCATCGGCGCCAAGGTGAACGGCAAGCTGGTGCCGCTGACCACCTACCTGCGCAACGGGGACACGGTGGAGGTCCTGGTGGGCAAGCCCGACAAGGGGCCGAGCCGCGACTGGCTGAACCCCCACCTGGGATACGTCAACACCTCCCGCGCCAGGGAGAGGATACGGCAGTGGTTCAAGAAAGAGGCCAGGTCGGACAACATCGACAGGGGGCGGGAGATCCTGGAGAAGGAAGCCAAACGGCTGAGGATGGACCTGGGGAACCGGGAGGAGCTGGCCCGCTCCTTCAAGCACGAGTCCGCCGATGACTTCTACGCCGCCATCGGCTACGGCGATCTGAGCGCCACGCAGGTCACCCTGAAGCTGGCGGCGCAGCAGGAGCAGCCCAAGATCAAGGGGCCGCTGCCGGCATCCACCACCAGCTCCCTGGGCGTGAAGGTGATGGGCTCCGGCGATCTGCTCACCAGGCTGGCCCGGTGCTGCGGCCCGCTGCCCGGGGACGACATCGTGGGCTACATCACCCGCACCACCGGGGTGACCGTGCACCGCAAGGACTGCCCCAACGTGGTCAACGAAAAGGAGCGGGAGAGGCTGGTGGGCGTGGAGTGGGGGCGGACGGACCAGCTGTACCCCGTGTGGGTCAGGGTGGACGCCTGGGACCGGGTGGGGCTGGTGCGGGACATCACCACTGTGGTCTCAAACGAGGGCGTGAACATATCGTCCATGAGGTCCCAGGCGCACGGCGACAACTCGGCCTCCGTCTTCCTCACCGTGGAGACCAGGGGAGTGGCCCAGCTCTCCCGCCTGCTCACCAAGATCGAGGGGATCGGCGGGGTGATCAACGTGGTGCGGGGGAGCGAGTAGGGGCGGCGAGGGAAATAGAAATCTCGGGTGACCTCCCCAGCTTCCTGATCTTGGTTTGCCTTCGAAGCCTTTTCGGCTTCTGCTCGATCCCCGAGTGAGCCTGGTGGTGTTACCCTACCTCTATTGCTCCGGCTTTCCTGGTCTCTTTAGCTGGTTTGACCACCCGAGAAGGACTCTCATTATAGCCACGCCCGCTGCGGTGTCAAGGGGCCTCAGGGCCATCCGCCGGCGTCCACGGCCAGTGGCGGCAGCATTTCCGGGCATTAGCCTCGCGGGCATATCCCTTTTGCTCCGTCTTTTTCGCGCTTCCGCCGTCCAGTGATCAAGGGATTGATGCCCGGCCGGCTTTCGTGCCACAATACCGTCACGGCCCCCGGGGCCCGGCAATGTCACAAGACGTCTACAGCCTGATGCAGCAGCGCCTCCCTGAGGAGGCGCTGGCCCTGGTGCGCCGGGCCGGCGCCCTGGCGGCCGCGCGCGGCCTGGAGATCTGCCTCGTGGGCGGGGTGGTGCGGGACATCCTCCTGGGCCGGTCGAGCTCGGACCTGGATCTGGTGGTAGAAGGGGATGCCATCGGGCTGGCGGAGGCGCTGGCCGGACAGACCGGAGGCAAGCTGGTGGTCCACCGCCGCTTCGGCACCGCCAAGGTCCGCTGCGGGATGCAGGCCATCGACCTGGCCATGGCGCGGGCCGAGACCTATGCCCGCCCCGGCGCGCTGCCCACGGTGCGGGCGGGGTCCCTCCGGGAAGACCTGGCCCGGCGGGACTTCACCATCAACGCCATGGCCCTGAGGCTTGCGCCCGACGGCCCGGGGGACTTGGTGGACCCCTTTGGCGGGCGGCGGGACCTGGAGGGGAGGACCATCCGCATCCTCCACGACCGCAGCTTCACCGATGACGCCACCCGCATGCTGCGCGCCGTCCGCTACGAGCAGCGCTTCGGCTTCCGCCTGGAGGAGGCCACCGAGAAGCTCCTGCGCCGCGATGTGCGCCGGCTGGGCACCATATCGGGCGACCGAATAAGACACGAGCTTGACCTGATACTGAAGGAAGAGCTCCCGGAGAAGGCCCTCCTGCGGGCCGGGCAGCTGGGCCTGCTGGCCCGGGTCCATCCCGCCCTTCGGGCCGGCCCCTGGCTCGCGCCCATGTTCGAGAGGGCGCGCGACGTGGCCCCGACTGTCCCGCCGGCCCTCTACTACGCCCTCATGACCAGCCGGCTCGATCCGGCGGAGTGCGCGGACTTCATCCTCAGCCTCAAGACGCCCGCCGCCGTCTCCCGGGCCATCCTGGACTCCGCCCTGCTGCGAGAGCGCCTGACGCAGCTGGAAGGCCCCGGGCTGCCGCCCAGCGCCATCTGCGCCCTGCTGGACGAATACCGGCCGATATCAGTCCTGGCCTGCGCCATCGCCGAGAAGCGCAAGTCCAGGCAGGGCCTGCTCCTGCGCTACCTGACCGAGTGGCGACAGGTCCGCCCGGTGCTGGACGGCGACGACCTTCGCCGGATGGGGGTGCCGCCCGGGCCCCTGATAGGAGGCGGGCTGGAGGAACTGCGAAGGGCCCGGCTGGATGGTATCATAGAAGGCCGGGAAGGCGAAGAGGCGCTGGTGCGGGAGTGGCTGTCCCGGGGGAGGTAGCATGGAACAAGAAATGTGCTGCGTCTGCGGCGAGGCCCTGGATGACGATAACGTATCCCGCTGCCGCCTCTGCGGCGGGAGCTTCCACCTGGCCTGGTCCACCGGGCCCGGCATCAAGGAGTGCGGCTCCTACTTCTTTCACGAGCAGACCTGCGGCCTGAGCTTCGTCTGCGGCAACTGCGAGCCGGACCTGAGGACCGGCCCTCAGCCACCCAGCCAGCTGACCACTTCCTGAGGCATCTGGCGCAGCCCGCCCCTCTTCACCGTGCACCTGGGCAGCGAGTCCAGGAAGACCCGGCCGTAGCTCTTGGACTGCACGCGCCTGTCCAGGATGACCACGGCCCCCCGGTCGCTCCAGCTCCGGATCAGCCTCCCGAACCCCTGCTTGAACCGCAGCACCGCGCGGGGGACCATGTACTCGTTGAAGGGGTCGTCAAAGAGCTCCGAGCGGGCGGCGAAGATCGGGTCCGTGGGCACGGCGAAGGGGAGGCGGGTGATAACCAGGACGGAGAGCGCCGGGCCCACCACATCCACCCCCTCCCACATGGCCGACGTGCCGAGCACCACCGTGTCCGGGTTGGACCTCAGGTGGTTGAGCACCTTCCGGGGGCTGCCGTCTATTCCCTGGCCCAGGACCAGGATGCCGTCCCGCCCCAGGGTCTCGTGCACCGCGGCGTGGGCCGTGCGCAGGGCGGCGTGCGAGGTGAACAGGGCCAGGGTCCGCCCGCGGGTGGCCCGGCAGAGCTCGGCCAGGGCCAGGGCCACGCCCTGCTGGTAGCCGGGGGTCTCCGGCTCCGGGATGTCCTGCGGAAGGTAGAGCAGGGTGCTGCTCTTGTAGTCGAAGGGAGCCTCGATGGCCAGCTCGTCGGCCTCGCTGATCCCCAGGGCGTTCTTGACATACCCGAAGCTGCCGCCGGTGGTCAGGGTGGCGCTGGTGAGCACCACCGAGTCCTTCTGGGAGAAGAGCGTCCTCTCCAGTATCTCGCCCACATGCAGCGGCGCCGCGTGCAGGGACAGCCCGAACTGCGGGCTGAGCACCACCCAGTAGATGGCCCTGGCATCCGGGCTGGAGATGACCGATTCCAGCTGCGACCGCAGCGTGCGGACCCGCTGCCTCAGGGAGCTCATCTCCGCCAGCAGGGTTGTCAGGTCATGGCCGCCGGTCATCTCGTCCATCACGGCGTACAGGTCCCCCAGCCTCTTCTCCACATCCGCCGTCCCCAGGTCGAAGCCCTCCCACACCAGCTCCAGGTCCGTCCACCCGGGCTGGCCGCGGACGGCCCCGGTGACCCTCAAGTTGGTCTCGTACTCCGGGCGGCCCCCCTTGCGGGCGGACTGCACGAAGGAGCCCAGGGCCTCCACCAGCGCGGCCGCCTTCTCCCGCGCCAGCCTGGCCCCGTCCTGCAGTCCCTTGAGCATGTCGGTCAGATCCCGCCGCCGGGAGGCGGAAGGCGTGGCGTTGCGCAGGTGGCCCCGGACCCGGGATCCCAGCCCTCCCCTGTCGCCGAACTGGTCCAGGCAATCGTAGACCTGGTGCTGGGAGACCTGGAAGCCCAGCTGATCGGTGGCCTCTTCCTCCAGGCGGTGGGCTTCATCCACGATGAGCCGGCGGTACTCCGGCAGCAGGCCTCCGCTCCTGGCCAGGTCCGACAGCAGCAGGGCGTGGTTGACCACGATCACGTGCGCCCCCTGGGCCAGCTGCCGGGCGCGGTACAGGAAGCACCCGGAGGGGTAGTAGGAGCACCGCGTCGTGACGCAGTTGTCCTCGGAGGCGCAGGCCCGGGGCCACAGGTCCATCTCGGCCCGGTTGAGGGCCAGCTCCGCCCGGTCCCCGGTGGCCGTGTCGTTCACCCACAGAAGCAGCCGCAGCAGGAACCGGGCCTCGTCCCAGGGGAGGCCCGGGGTCTGGCGCCAGGAGTTCCAGCGCCGCAGGCAGAGGTAGTTGCTGCGCCCCTTGAGCTGGGCGATCTGCAGGTCCGCGCCGGCCAGCCGGTGGTGCGCCTTTGCCAGCACCCCCAGCAGGTCCGGGATGTCCTTGCTCATCAGCTGCTCCTGGAGATTGATGGTGTTGGTGGACACCACCACCGGCGTGGCGTTCTCCAGGGCGAAGACTATTGCCGGCAGCAGGTAGGCCACCGACTTGCCGATGCCGGTGCCGGCCTCCACGATCACCTGCTCCCCTTCATTCAGCGCCCGGGCCACCCTCTTCATCATGGACACCTGTCCCGGGCGGTGCTCGAAGCCCGGGAACACCCCGGCCATGGCCCCGCCTTCTCCCAGGAAGGCCGAGAGCCACTTCACGTCCAGCGCCTTCGCGTCCCCGTCGGGGGCCAGGGGCTTCCTCTCCGGCAGGTGCGCCGGCCGCGGCTCGAAGCCGGCCTCCCAGGCCTGCCGGTCCCACAGCGAGGTCCGGCCCACCTTCTCCTCCTCCAGGCCGAGGAAGAGGGGGCGCCAGGACCAGCTGGAGGACGCCGACAGGCGGTTGATCTCAGCCAGCGTCGGCAGGTCCAGAGCGGAGGCCTTCTCCATCAGGGCCAACAGCACGCCCTTGACCGTGATGGCATCCGCCAGCGCCCGGTGCTGAACGGGGGCGGGAACCTCCAGCTCCCGCGCCAGCGTCCCCAGGGTATAGTCGGGCAGCCGGGGCAGCAGCACGCTGGCCACGTCCAGCAGGTCGTGGGTGGTGTTGGGGAACTTGAAGCCCTGCGCCCTCAGGAAGTTGAGATCGAAGCCGATGTTCTGCCCCACGATGGGGAGGCCACCGATGAAGGACTTCAGCCTCTCCGACACCTCGGAGAAGTCCGGGGCGGCGTCCAGCTCCTCCTGGTTGATGCCCGTCAGGGCGCTGATGCGGTAGGAGAGAGGGCGGTGGGGGTTCACCAGGAGGTCGAGCGTCTCGATGTCCTCGCCGCCGCGGAACTTGACAGCCCCGATCTCGATGATGGCGTCATCCGCCGAGCTCAGCCCGGTGGTCTCCAGGTCCAGGGAAACCAGAATTTGATCGCGCAAAAAGTCCATAGTCACTTCCTGTGGTGTCCGGCCCGGTCCTCGCCACGGCCTGGCGCTGCAACAGCCATGGGGCGGCTGCCAGCCCTTCCCAGGGGCCCGGGCGCCGGGTGCCCGGGTGCAGCGGTCCACCACGATTATAGTCCCTGGGGCCTCCCCGGGGAAAGTGCCAGCAGGGCCCGGGCTGCCCTCCCCGGCGGCCGCGGCGACGGGGCCTGCGCCCGTGCGCCGGCCGGGCCGGCCCGGCCGGCGCCTCAGGAAAGGGTGTGGGCCAGCCAGGCCTGCATCCTCTGCCCCTTGAGGTGGCGGACCATCCGCTCCCCTGCATCCCAGCCCGCCACCAGGGTGAACAGCGTGGGGCCGGCCCCGGCCAGGTGCACCGCGCCGGCGCCGGCTTCCCGCAACCGGCGCCGGTAGCCCGCAAGCCCCGGGAACACGGAATCGGCCAGGGCATCGAAGGCGTTGAAGCACAGCCTGTTGCCCACCCTGCCCCCTCTCTCCAGGGCGGCCCGCAGCCTCCCGGCATGCTCCCCTCCGGTGAAGGCCGCCGGGTCCAGGCGGGAGTACATGAGCCGGGTCTTCCCGGGCAGCTCTATCGGGGGCCGCAGCAGGACCAGCCAGGTCCGGGGCGGCGCGGGCAGGTCGGAGACCTTTTCGCCCCTGCCGGTGGCCAGGGCCGTGGGCCGGCCCCGGACGAAGAAGGGCACGTCGGACCCCAGCTGCGCCGCCATCTCCATGAGCCTGGCCGGGGCCAGGCCGGCGCCCCACATCCGGTCCAGGGCCAGAAGGGTGGCGGCGGCGTCACTGCTGCCGCCACCCAGCCCGGCGGCCAGCGGAATGCCCTTGGAGAGGGATATGGCCACGCCGCGGCCGCGGGCGGCCCCCTGCATCAGCCTCGCGGCCCGGTACGCCAGGTTGTTGGGAGAGGCCAGCTCCGCCACGTCGCAGGCCAGCTCGATGTCCCGGTGGGGCCGGAAGGTGAGCACATCGCCCAGGCTGATGGACTGCATGACGGTGACCACCTCGTGATAACCGTCCCGGCGGCGGCCCAGGACCTCTAAGGTGAGGTTGATCTTGGCAGGGGCCTGCCCGATGACCGGCCTCTGCTCAGGGCTCAAGGCGCTCCCTCTCCCGGCACAGCCGTCCCCATTCCTCGAGGCTGAGCGTCTCCGCCCGGCGCCGGGGGTCGATCCCGGCCCGCGCCAGCAGGCCGGCGGCCTGCTCCGTCCCCACGGCCAGGCCCTGGGCCAGCGAGTTGCGCAGTTGCTTGCGCGGCGCGCTGAACCCGGCCCGCACGGTTTCGAAGAAGGCCCGGTCCCCGGGCACGTCGACGGGCGGCCGGTCATAGACCTCCACCCGCAGGACCACGGAATCCACCCTCGGCGGCGGGTAGAAGCTCCGGGCCGGCACGCGGGCCACTATGGAGGGCCGCCCGTAAAACTGCACGCTGACCGCTAGCAGGCCCATGTCGCCCGGCCCGGCCACTATGGCCCTGCCCACCTCCTTCTGCACCATGACCACCATGGCCACCGGCCGGGGGGACGCCTCCAGGAAATGCCGCAGCACAGCGGACGTGATGTAGTAGGGGATGTTGGCCACCACCTTGTAGCTCCCGGCCGCTCCGGCGGCGCCCGGCGCTGCCAGCAGGGCAGCCGGACTAACCTCCATGATGTCGCCATGGACCACGGTGAGATTGGCCGAGCGGGATGCAAGCCCGCCCAGGGCGGCCACCAGCCCGGCGTCGGCCTCGACGGCGATCACCCTTCCCGCCCGCCGCACCAGCTCCTGCGTCAGAACCCCCAGGCCCGGCCCGACCTCGATCACGGTGTCTTCCGGGGTCAGGTCCGCCGCGGCGACGATGCGCGCCAGCACCCGGCCATCCACCAGGAAGTGCTGGCCCAGGCCCTTCCTGGCCCGCAGGCCGTGCCGGGCCAGGGCCTGCCTCGCCCGGGTGACTGCCAGCTCCGCCGGTTCAGACAAGCAAGCCCCCGAAAAAGAAATAAGGGTCGTGCACCTGACGTCGACCCTGCCTCATGGCTTTCCCCAGCCGGCTAGCTCCGACCAGGAGTTCCTGTGGCACCCAGAAGCGGCTACTTACCGCTGCTTCCTTCCGGACCTGACGGGGTTCATAGCTTTCTGCCGCACAGGGCCCGGTCCTCAATACCACCCGGCAGTGGCAGTCCCGCAAGACATCGGGCCTCGGACGGGAATTCAGCCCCGCTATAGCGGATTTCGGGTACAGGGCACCGCTAACTCCCCACCTAGCACGACCCAAGGCCACTGTAAGGCCTGGGCCGCCCTCTTGTCAAACAAGCGAGAAGAAGCGCCTGACCTCGTCGGCATCGAGCGGCCCGCCGTGGCCCGAGAGCAGCGCCTTCGGGGAGTACTGCAGCACCTTGCGGACGCTCTCCCGCACCGGTCCGGGGTCCTTGACCCACATGGGGTAGGCCGGCTTCCCGGGGGCGTTGAACCGCCCCACCACCAGGTCGCCGACGATGGCCGCCTGTCCCGGGAAGATGACGGAGATCGAGCCCTCGGTGTGCCCTGGCGTGCGGACCCATATGGCATCGATACCGTAGTCCGACAGGCTGCCCTCGTCGCCCTCAAGCAGGATGTCGGGCTCGAAGGGCTCCGCCCGTATCCGGCTGACGAAGGGCCTGGTCAGCTTCTCCCAGCGGTTCCTGGTGAACAGCGGCAGGTTCCGCCCGCGGCGAGGCCCCTCGGCGTCCAGCCGGTGAATGGCAATCCGGCAGCCCAGCCGGCGCCTGAGCCCGGGCGCCCCCCCGAAGTGGTCCAGGTGCCCGTGGGTGAGCAGGAGCAGCTTGACCCTGCCCGGGGCGTCCTCTCCTCTCTTGCGGATGGAGCGGATGATGCGCTTCTCCCACCAGTCGTTGAGGGCGTCCACCAGGACGGAGCGCTCCTCTCCCTCCAGAAGGTACACCTTACCGGTGGGGGTGCCTATCTCAACGATGGACGCCGTCCTGTCCGCCACAGAGAACAAGCATAGTGGAGACCAGGGCGCTTTTCAAACAGACGGTGGGGAATTTGTGACGGCGGGACCGGGCCCTAAGACGCCCAGGTAACCCCGCCGCGGTAGAGTGGATGAGGGGCGTTGCAGCAATGAGGACACTGGCGCTGGTATGCTATGGCTGGCTCGCTGGCCAATCGGGGCTGCTTCTCTGGATCCTATGGCAGATCAAGAAGCACGGCTCCATCATTCTCGACGAGCCCAACCAGGTCATCCTGACAGTCGAACTGGTGCTTTCGGCGGTGGTTCTGATGCTGGCTGTCGGCATGTTCATCAGAGAGCGCCTCTCCCAGTAGCCCCGGCCATGCCGCCGCCGGTCCCCCCGGCCCCTTCACGAGGGGCAATTCCCCGAAGCCTGGTGGAAGAGGTCCTGTCCATACAGGATGCGCAGGCACTGGAAATACAGCCGGGTATCATCCGAGACGTAGCCGGCAATCACCTTCAAGAGGGCCACCACGTTGTGGTGGCAGGAGCGCCTGATCAGTTCCGCAAGGTCAGTTCAAAGCCCACGATATCCTTCTCGCTCCTGCGCGCCAAACGCTCCTCCAGGTAGGCAAGCCCTCCTTGGATGCTGCCGTCCCCGCCTTCCATTGACTCCTGAATTTCAGGACCATCGGTCCGCATGACCTCCTCTCAAGACTCCGCCAAGCCAAGGCTGCGTGATCGACGGTAGGGGCTAACCCCCCCCGGTTACGTCGGTGTTGCTGGTATCCCACCCTCTGCGGGTCGTGCAGTTACCAGGGGGCGGCCACTTGCAGCAGCTCTAGATTCGCAGTTTCAACAGAACAAGGGTGATAATGGCCAAGGTGATAATCAGGGTGACACCTTGGTAGAGCACTATGGCCCTGCGATTGGACCTGCCGGTCACAGCATTGTACGTCGTGCCGCAAGCACAGCACTTGGCGTGATTGAATAGCTTTGGCCCGAGGAACCCACCCCACCAAGTGAACCCCAGTCTTGCGGCGACGGTGCACCCGCATTTCGGGCAAGCAGCGGAGTCTCCTACCCCTCCAGCTCGGAGAGCAGCACCGCAATTTGAACAGAAGCCCTCTTCCTCAGAGACTCGGCGGCCGCACTTGCCACAGAACATGGTCCTCTCCTCTCATGCGAAGCCAGTCACATGTCTGGTCAGCTATCCGCATCAAGTTTGACAATGGACTCAGCGGCTTGTCAATCACCAGCATCTCTGGCCCTGGACTTTGCGCTGCTCTGTCGCATTCCGCTTAGCAGAGCCAGGTATACCAGGTAATCCCGGGCTGCCATGTCTTCGCAGAACGACGGGCACTCTGGAGAGTAGTCGATCGCACTGTTCGCGTGCACCGACCCCAACGGACAACCTTTCACTGAACCCTGGCTTCTGGTTGGTCTCACGGCTCCCACAAGCATTTTGATCGTAGTGGACTTACCGGCACCGTTGGGTCCTACAAAGCCATGTATCTCGCCTCTACGTACCTTCAGGTCAAGACCGTCCACGGCAACGAACTTGCCGTATGTCTTGGTCAAACCTTCGGAATCGGGCAAGCCGGGGCGCGGCTCAGATCAGGGGGTGCAATCCGCCAATGCGGTGCCTCTCCCTGCCACCGCATTGGCGGCTCAATTCCAGAGCGTTGCCCTGGCCCTGAAACGGAAAGGCAAGTGAACCGGGGGCGGTTCTGCCTACAGTAACCCTTGGTGGGGAAGGGGAGACTCGAACTCCCACGCCTCGCGGCACATGATCCTAAGTCATGCCTGTCTGCCCGTTCCAGCACTTCCCCGCGCCGCGGCGAACGTGATATTCTACCACTTCGGCCCCGGGGCCGTATCCCGGCGCGGATTTGGCTGATTTGACCATGTGGTGTAGTATTGGAGCACCACCGGGGCGGTGTAGCCAAGAGGTAAGGCAGGGGCCCGCAAGGCTCCATGCAGTGGTTCGAGTCCACTCGCCGCCTTCCCTGGTTCCGCGCGCCCGCATTGCCCCGCACCGCAGCAGGGCCCCCACCGGAGTGCCACCGCAGGTACGGCGCTCCGACCCACGCCATACCCCCTGAGCCGAACGCCGGCATCCATCTGCGCGTCTGCCCCGGCTGGCGGCGTGCGCCGCGCCCCCGCCGGGGCATCACTGTCCCCTCGCCGCGCGAGAGCATTTTGTGAGTCGGCGCCAACGGCCGGAGACACAGGTGTGACTGATCAATTCCATACTTGTTGGCGGAAGAAGAAAGGGCCCGCAGACCTCACCCGGTAGAGGGACTGGTTTCCCCCGCCAGTGCGGCCAAGAGGAGGAGGACACAGATGGTAAGCGATGTTGCAGGAGATGTCCGTAGCGTGGGAGTCCTGGTCAGGGCTCTGTGTGATGAAGACTGCTACGTTCGCCAGGAAGCGGCTTCCGCCCTCGGCGCCATGGGAGACCCCCGGGCCGTCGACCCCCTTATCGCGTTGCTGGAGGAGGACGACGACGAGGATGTCCGGGAAGAAGCAGCCTGGGCCCTGGGTAAGATCGGCGACGCGCGGGCCGTGGAGCCCCTGATCACGGCCCTGTTCGACACCGACAAGGATGTCAGAGAGGAAGCGGCCTGGGCCCTGGGAAGGATCCGCGACGCGCGGGCCGTGGAGCCCCTGATCGAGGCGCTGAAGGATGAAGTGGAGGACGTGAGGGAGGAGGTGGTCTGGGCGCTGGGACGCATACGCACCGCCAAAGCCATCGAGCTGCTGAAGCAGGCCACCAATGACCGGTCAGTCCATGTCCGCAAGGCGGCCGCCGAAGCCCTGGCCAACATAGGAGCCAAGGGGGCGCCGGTCAACTAGGCCGTGGCGCCGCGTCGGCACGCGCAGCCGGCGGCTTATGTGAGGGAGAGTGACAGCCATGATGCAGACCTACTACTGCAATCACTGCGGGATCAACTGCGACACGATTTTCAGCGTGTTCCTGCACATATTCACTGACCACATGCACGCCGACATAGGCCTGGAGAAGGCCGAGAGCCTGACGCTGGTGGACAAGACCGAGCCCTACCGGGTCCGGGTCATGTTCTTCTGGCCCAACTGACCGCCGTTTCGCATCCTGAACAGGCAACCGCGGGAAGACAGAGGGCCCTTGTGCGGGGGAGGCGCCCGCACAAGGGCCTCCACTTTGCCTCAGATGCCTCTCAGGCCAGCCCGCCTCAGCGGCCCTTCCACACCGGCTTCCGCTTCTCCTTGAAGGCCTTCATGCCCTCTCTGGAGTCCTCGGTGACGAAGATCGGTATCCCGATCTCATCGCCCTTCTTCAACGCTTCTTCCACCGGCACGGACGCATCGATCTCCCGCAGGGTGCGGGTGATGGCCACAATGGACAGCGGAGCGTTCTCGCAGAGCTGCAGGGCGATCTTCATGGCCTCGGCCACGGCCTGGCCCTTCGGGACCACGCGGTTGATCAGCCCGAACTGCAGGGCTTCCTGGGCGGTGATGTGGCGGCCCAGCAGCACTATCTCCGCCGCCAGGCAGTAGGGGACCTGGCGGGGAAGGCGCCACACGGTGCCGGCCATGGGGTACAGGCCCCGAATGACCTCGGTAACTCCGAACTTGGAGTCCTCGGACCCGACGCGGATGTCAGTCCCCATCAGGATCTCGGTCCCCCCGGCCACCGCGAAGCCCTCAACGGCCAGTATGATCGGCTTCGAGGGCCGGCCCTCCCGCAGCAGCGCCTGCCAGTGCAGGTTGGGCACGCTCTGCATCAGCCGCTGGATCTCCTCGGCGTCTTCCCCGGCGTCCGGGCCGGTCTTGAGGTCCATCCCCGAGCAGAAGGTGTCCCCCTTCCCGGTCAGGATGGCGCAGTAGAGGTCCGGGTCCTCGTCCAGAAGCCGCCATGCCTTGTACATGCCCACCAGCATGGGAGAGCTCAGGGCATTCTTGGCCTCCGGCCGGTTGAGGGTGACGATCAGGACGTGCCCCTCCTTTTCGACCGTGCAGTTCTTGGTGGTGATGCTCAGTTGTTCAGCCATGGATTCCTCCTCTGTTGTCTCCCTGTTCCCGCTTCGGAAGGGCCGGCGCCCGGCGCGGGCCGGGCGCGGCCGCCGCCCTTGCCAGGCCCCCTACACCAGGGGCTTGAAGTACTTGATGTCCATGATGCTGCCGGCCCGCTGGTCGGCGAACACCGCCCTGACCCGCATCCCGATGGCCAGCTTCTCGAACTCCACGCCGCTGATCATGTGCACCAGGCCGGTGGTGGCCCCATCGAGCAGGATGATGCCATAGATGATGGGCGGGTCGAGGGGCTGCACGCTGTTGGCATGCCCGTCCACCGTGTAGGTCTGCAGGGTGCCGACATCGCTGACCTCCACCCACTCGGAGAGCTGCCCGTAGCAGTACTTGCAGACGGACCTTGCGGGCACGTATACCTGGCTGCACGCGGGGCATTTCGTGCCCATGATCCTGCGGTTGTCCCTCAGCTCAATGAGGAACCGGCTGCCGGTGACGCCGGCGGTGTAGGTGTTCGGGATGAATATCTTGCCGTGGTAGACGAAGACATCCTGGTCCTTCAGCCGCTCCACTCTGTCCTGCATTATCCCAGCCATCTCTAGCCCTCCTGCCCGTCAATGGTCCTGAAGTAGAGGATGTCGCCCAGGCCGGAGCCCCGGCCCTCTTCCTTCCACACCGCCTGCACCCGCTTCACGTTCTTCAGCTTCTCGGGGTCCCTCTCCTCCAGGAAGTGCACCAGGAAGACCCCTTCGTCGAGCTTGATGGTGGCCGTGGGGTAGGGATTGGCCAGCCTGTCCCCGTAATGAGGGTCCCACAGCGGGAAGACCAGGTAGGTGTACTGCAGCACGGTGCCCTTGTCGCTCATCACTACCCAGTCCTCTCCCGCCTCCACGTTGCACCGGCCGCAAACGGCCGCCGGCTGCCAGATGAGCTCCCGGCAGCTGGGGCACCGGTTGGCCACCAGCCGCTTGTTCTCCATGGCCTCCTTGTAGACCCTGCCCAGGTACTTGCCGCTGGACCACTTGTAGGTCCGGGGCCGGGCTATATCCACCTTGATCAGTTCCGGTTTCTTCTCTGCCTTCTCCGATGTCATCCTTCTCCTCCTACAGCGACCTTCTGAGCAGTGTGGCCACAGTCCAGTTGGGCCCGCCCAGAGCGGTGGCCATCGCGGTGTGGACGTCCCGGGCCACCTGGTGCTCCCCGGCGTCACCGCGGACCTGCAGCGCCGCCTCCGCCACGCGTATGGTAGGCGTGGCCCCGATGGGGTTGGTGGCGATGACGCCGCCGGAGGGGTTCACCGGGAACTCCCCTTCCATCTCGGTCATGCCCTTCTCCACCATCTTCCACCCTTCGTTCTCAGGGCAGAAGTGGTAGTGCTCGTAGTGGCTCATCTCCTCCCAGTTGGAGGGCTCATAGATCTCCGCCATGCAGATGTCCCTGATGGGGTTGGTGATGCCGTTCCTCTTGTAGAGCCTCTCCACGGCCAGGTCCTGGCTGTACTCCTCGGTGCCGGTGGGGTCGCCGAAGGAGCCCGCCCGGAACGGCTCCTGGTGCACCGTGACGACATCGGCTATCCACACCGGCTTCCTGTGGATCTTCCCGGCCCTGCGCTCCGACGCAAGTATCAGGGCGCAGGCCCCGGAGGACTGGGGGCAGAAGTCCAGGAACCGCAGGGGCCACACCAGGTACCCGGAGTCCAGCACCTCCTTCACGCTCTTGAGACCCAGCCTCAGGTGGGCATAGGGGTTGCGACAGGCCCCCTTGTCCGCCTTCAGGCGGACCATGGCGGCGTGCTCCTCCGTGGCCCCGCTCTTCTGCATGTAGGTCAGGGCCTGCTTGGCAAACTCGCCGATGGCGCCGGTGGCCACTCCCTTGCCCCACACGGGGGTGACGGCGGCCGTGATGGCGGCGGTGGTGTCGCCGCAGTCCTGCTTCTCGAACCCGATCACCAGGGCCACATCGAACAGGCCCGAGGCCACGAAGTGAAAGCCTTCCTCCACCACCGACGCGCCGGCGGTGCCTCCGGTGCACACCTTGAGGCCCGGCTTCATGAAGGCCGCCGCTTCATCCACCATCTGGTGGTCCGGCAGGTATATCCCTTCGAAGGTCTCCATGTTGGCGGTGAACACAGCCTCGATGTCCCGGGCCGCCAGCTGAGCGTCGGCCAGAGCGGCCCTGACCGCCTCGCCCACCATCTCCGGCTGGGTGACGTCCTTCCGATTGCTTTTGTGATAGGTCTGGCCTATTCCCACGATTGCCACTCGATTACCCATGTCTCTACCTCCAGCTAAGCCTTCCCCAGAATCATGACGCCCTGCAGCGCGCCGCACATGCCGGTGAAGCCGTGGGCCAGGGCTGTCTTGGCCCCCTTCACCTGCCGGTCCCCGGCCTCGCCCCGCAGCTGCAGCACTCCCTCAGCGATGCGCGCCATGCCGGCCACCACCGTCGGATTGCCGGCCAGCATGCCGCCGGAGGGGTTCACGGGGAGCTTCCCGCCCAGCCGGGTAGCGCCGCTCTCCAGCAGCCGGCCGGCTTCCCCCCGGCCGCACAGGCCCAGCCCCTCCATCCAGAGCAGATCCTGGTAGCTGTACTCCCCCGATATCTCCGCCAGGCTGATCTGCCTGGCGGGGTCGGTGATGCCCGCCAGGCTGTACGCCTTCCTGGCCGCTTTGACCAGGGCGTCGCACTCCGCCAGGTCGCGGTCGCCGGGGTAGTGGGTCTCGTAGCAGTTGGAGACGCCCTTGATCCAGATGGGTTTGGCGCATATCTTCTTCGCCTTCTTCTCGGTGGCCAGGACCATGGCGCAGGCCCCGTCCGAGGTCGGCTTCATATCCAGCTGCCTGATGGGGGAGGCCAGCACCTGCGAGCCCAGTACATCCTCCACGGTCACCTCGGACTGCTCCTGGGCCAGGGGGTTCTTCAGGGCATGGGCCCGGTCCTGGACCACCACCCGGGCGCACTGCTCCGGGGTGATGCCGTACTTGTACATGTAGCGCCTGGCCTGCATGGCGGCGGCGCTGAGGAAATCCAGGCCGAGGACCCTCAGGAACACCGGGTCCAGGGCGGCGTTCTCCACGCCCCTCATATCGACCTGCGACTCCTTGCAGTGGGCCGCCACCAGCACAACATCCTGGTGCCCGGAGAGGATGCGGGCAAACGCGGTGTAGACCGCGTTCAGCGAGTCCTCCGCTACCTTGTCCTCGTCGCTGTGGTGGGCGCCCACGTAGGACATCACGTTGCAGTTGGAGATGGTCCGGCCGTCCAGGAAGTCCTGCGAACAGGTGACGGTGGCATCGATGCCGAAGGCGCCGCTGCCGGTGACATCCTTGGCAAACTTCAGGCCCGTCTCCTGCAGGACCTGCTTCACGGCCTCGTATACCAGCTCACCTTCGCTGACATCCGCCCGGTCGGCGCTGTACCTGGTCTGCGCCACCGCCACGATCCCCACTCGTTCACTCATACAAGCCTCCTTCTGTGTTCTTCAAGCCTGCTCTGCTGCGCCCGGCGGGGCGCAGCGCACCCCCGGACCCGCTCGCGGATTGCGGCAACCGGCACGCCCCGGGACCGAGGCCCCGAGAAGGTCTTCGATCACGGCCGCCTCCGCCAGAGACCGGTGCAGGGGAGCCGGACCGAAGTTGAGCTCCAGCGCCTTGGACCAACGGAAATGGTAGTGGAGGTCGTATTCCACGTCAAACCCCACCCCCCCGTGTATGTGATGGGCCCCCGACACCACGCGCTGGCAGGCGTCGCTGGTCCAGGCCTTGGCCATGGACACTTCCTTCTCCGCCGGCAACCCCTTCTCCAGGCGCCAGACGGCCTGGTAGCTCAGCCAGCGGGAGCTCTCCACGTCCGTGAGCATGTCCGCCAGGCGGTGCTGGACCGCCTGGAAGCTGCCTATGGGCCGGTCGAACTGGACCCGGGTCGCCGAGTAGGCCGCCGTCAGCTCCAGGGCCTTGCGGGCCACGCCCACCATCTCGGCGCACTGCAGGGCGGTCGCCTTCAGCAGCGTGCTCTTCACCATCGGCCAGCCCTGGCCCGGGCCGCCCACCACGTCGCCGGGGCCGCAGGGCACCCTGTCCAGGACCACCTCGAATTGCCTGTCGGCGGCGATGGTGACCAGAGGGGCCAGCCCCACTCCGGGCGCCTTCCGGTCAACGATGAGAAGGCTTGTCCCTCCGCCGGCATTGCCGGCCCGGCCGGTCCTGGCCACCACCAGCAGGTAGTCGGCGGTGTGGGCATTGTGCACGAAGAGCTTGGTGCCGCTGACCGCCAGCGAGCCGTCCCTGCGCCGCGAGGCGCGGGTGGCCATGTGCCGGGGCTGACAGTCCGTCTCCGGCTCGGCGATGGCCATGGTGAGCAGGACCTCCCCCCTGGCCACTCCGGGTAGCAGCCGCTCCTTCTGCTCCGCAGATCCGGCTTCCAGAAGGGGCAGCACGCCCATTACCATGGTGCTGAAGATGGGCCCCGGCACGGTGGCCCGCCCCACCTCCTCCAGCAGCACCGCCAAGTCCAGCAGGCTGCCGCCCACCCCCCCGTACTCCTCGGGCAGGACCAGCCCCAGCCAGCCCAGCTCGGCCATCTTGCGCCACATCTGGGGCGAGTACCCGGCCTCCGTGGCCTCCAGCTTCCTGACCACCGGCCTGGGGCACTCCGTCTCCAGGAAGTGGCGGACCTCCTTCTTCAGCAACTCCTGCTCGGCGCTCAAGCCAAAATCCATCTGCCCGCACCTCCGTCTACCTGGACCGCGGCAGCCCCAGGCCCATCATGGCCATCATGTCCCGCAGGACTTCGTTGGTGCCGCCCCCGAAGGTAAGCAGCACCTGCATCCGGTAGACGTGCTCCGGCCGGCCCCTGGCCGGGACCCGCCGGGACCCCGTCTGGAGCTGCCCGTAGCGCCCCATCACCTGGAGCGACACGTCGGTCGCCCTGCGGATGTGCTCGCTGCCGAAAACCTTGATCATGGAGGATTCCACTATGGGGAGCTCGCCCCGGGTGAGCATCCAGGCTACCCGGTAGTTGAGCAGCTTGAGGACCTCCGACTCCAGCGCCATGTCCACCAGCCGGCCCCTGACCCACGGCTGGTCCAGCACGGTCTTCCCGTTGAATGCGGTCCGGCCGGCCCAGCGCGCGGCGTCGTGGAGCGCGCGCAGCGAGAACGAGTGCGGCACCAGCATCACCCGCTCATGCGCCAGCTGCATGAACAGGTACTCCGCCCCCTTGTTCTCCTCCCCGATGAGGCTTCCCTTTGGGACACGCACGTTCTCGAAGAACTCGTGGTTGAGCCGCAGGCCGCTCATGGTCCTGATGGGCTCGACGGTGATGCCCGGGGACTTCGCGTCCACCAGGAGTATCGACAGGCCCAGGTACTTCCGGGCCGCGCCGGGATCGGTCCTGGCCGCCAGCCAGTAGTAGTCGCAGGAGTGGCCCATGGAGGTGAAGGTCTTCTGGCCGTTGATGACATACTGGTCGCCGTCGCGAATGGCCGTGGTCTTGAGCGACATCAGGTCGGTGCCCGCCTCGGGCTCCGTGTAGGCGATGGCGATGTTGCATTCGCCCCTGAGGATGGCCGGCAGGATGGTCTTCTTCTGCGCCTCGGAGCCCACCCTCATGATGGTGGGGCCCACGGTCATCAGCGCCAGCATGGGAATGGGGATGTGGTAGTAGCCCAGGGCCAGGTCGAAGAAGATGTACTGGTCGATGGAGGACCGGCCCTGCCCCCCGTATTCCCGGGGCCAGCCCATGCCCATCCACCCGTCGGCCCCCAGCTTCCTCACGAACTCCCGGCAGAGCGGGCCCTCGCCCTCGGGGAAGCGGTCGATCTCATCGTGCAGCTCGGGGGACGCATACCTCTCGAGGTAGGCCCTGGCCTCCTTCTCCAGCTGCTTCTGTTCGGGCGTCAGATCGAAGTCCACCTTCTAGCCTCCAGGAAGCGTGGCCGCCCCCGGCCGGTCCCGGGCCGGCGCCGGCCGAAAGAGAGTCGCCGGGAGCGCATCCGCGCTCCCGGCGACCGGCACACCGCAGGCCCCCCGGCTGTCGCCGGGCCGTGGGCTACCAGAAGTTGCCGCCAGCTTTGCCACTGGAAGGGACCACCCTGCTAGAGCCCCACTATGCAGCAGCTGACCACCGGCGCGTAGGGCTCGTTACCCATGTTGTGGGCCAGGGCCAGCTTCGGGTCCTTCAACTGGCGCTTCCCGGCCCTGCCCTGGAACTGCAGCCAGGGCTCGTAGAGCATGCGTATGCCGGACGCCCCGATGGGGTGCCCGAAGCACTTCAGGCCGCCGTCGGGCTGCACCGGCAGCTTGCCCGTGAGCTCGAAGGTGCCGGCGTCGATGTCTTCCTTGACCTTGCCCCGGGGGCTGAACTGGAGGTCCTCCATGGTGACCGCCTCGGTGATGGAGAAGCAGTCGTGGACCTCGGCCATGCTGATCTCCTCCCTCGGGTTCTTGATGCCGGCTTCCTTGTAGGCGGCAATGCCGGCCCGGTACGCCTCTTCCACGTGGGTGTAGTCGTAGCTGGTCAACATGCGCCCCGTCGTCGGGCTGGCGCAGATCTGCAGCGCCTTCACAAACACCGGCTTGTTCTTGAAGTCCTTGACCATGTCCGCCCGGACGATGATGGCCGCCGCGCCTCCATCGGAGACGCCGCAGCAGTCAAACAGCCCCAGCGGCCAGGCGATGATGGGGGCGGACATGACCTGCTCCAGGGTGATCTCCCGCCGCAGGTGGGCCTTGGGGTTCATGGAGCCGTTCTTGTGGCTCTTCACCGAGATCTTGCCCAGCGTCCTCTTGCCCTCTTCCGGGCTGAGGCCGTACCGGTGGAAGTACCGGGTGGCCATCATGGCGAAGACGCCCGGCATGCTGGACTGGTAGTGGGTGTTGGTCCGGTTCTCCATGCCCGGCAGCCCGCCGACGCCCTCGTCCTTCAGTTTCTCGTAGCCGACGGCCAGGCATATATCGTAGACCCCGGCGGCCACGGCATAGGAAGCGCCCCTGACGGCCTCGTGGCCCGAGCCGCAGGCGTTCTCCACCCGGGTGATGGGGATGTACTGCGACCGCAGGGCCTCGCTGACCGTCCGGCCCCCCGTGCCGCTGAAGAGGGTGCCGCCCCAGGCCGCCTGGATGTCTTTCATGGTGAGGCCGGCGTCGTCCAGGGCCTCGTTCACCGCCTCCACGATCAGGTCCGTGGGCCCCTTGCCCCACAGCTCCCCGAACTGGGTGCAGCCCATGCCCACGATGGCTACTTTATCCCTAATGCTTCCTGGCATCTATCTCCTCCTCTACCTTACTGGCCGGGCCTTCCAGAAGTAGTTGGTCAGACCCCGGTCGTACTGCAGCTTCCTGAAGGTCATCTCCACGGGCATGCCCACCTCCACCTTCGCGGGGTCGCGGTCGGTGAGGTCGAAGAAGGCCCTGCCGCCGCCTTCGAACTCGATGAGGACCACCGAGGCCGGCGGATCGATGACCGCGGCGAGGTTGTCCTGGGTGAAGCTGAATACCCTGGCCTTCCGCCCCTTGAAGGGATAGTCGTCGAAGTTGTCCAGGGCCTGGCACTCGGCGCACACCCGGATGGGGCCGGTGGTGGCGGCGCCGTTGTCGTACTGCACCGTGCCGCACTTCCGGCACTTGACTCCCCACAGCCCCAGGAGCTGCTTCCTCTCGCGCCAGTTGGCCGACATCCTGATGTGCTGCTTGTCCGGCCTGCGGGCGGCTTCCTGAGGGACGATCTCGCGCCACTTCAGGTAATCGTTGTAGTTGGCCATCACCTCCTTGGAGGGGATGCTGTTCTTGATGCCCCGGCGCGGCCCCAGCTTCTTGATGGCGTCGGTGACCTGGAGCACCATGGCGTCCGCCCCGTTGCCGCTGCCGGCCACCAGTATCCGGTCGCCCGGCTTGGCCTCCTCCAGGGCGCATATGAGCATCATGGGGGCCATGGCGCATCCCGCTATGCCCACATTCAGGAACAGGGCGAAGGGGTCCTGCACCTGGGCGGCGTCGAAACCGCCCTGCTGCCCGGCCTTCCCGTGCCTCCTGGGGTCTCCCGGGGCATCGAAGGCCACTTTGGAGATGTCCTTTGGCGTCAGGCCGCACTTCTTCAGCACGCCTTCTATGGCCATCGGGAGGTACCTGGCATAGCCCTCGTCCAGGACAAAGCGGTCCTCCCCGGAGCGGACGAACCGGTCCTCATCCGACCGCCAGGTGCCGGCCAGCTCGTCGGACACGGAGTAAACGCCCAGAATCTCGGCGATAACGTCGTCCTTGCCGATGAGGAGGGCCGCGGCGCCGTCGCCGAACTGCTGCTCCGTCATCCCGGCCGGGGCGCCCAGGCGCATGTCGGCCGCCGCCACCAGCACGCTGTCGGCAGAGCCGGCGCGGACCGTATCCCAGGCCAGGGCCATGGCCGTGGTCCCGGCCCGCAGGGAGGTACAGATGTCTGCCGTGCGGATGTCCTGCCGCAGGTCCAGGGGAACGGCTATGAAAGCCGAGCACTGCTTCTCCTTGTATGGAGAAGTGGTAGTGGCGAAGAACATGCCGCCCACCTTCGCCGGGTCCACGCCGACCAGGCAATCCAGGGCCGCTTCCACGGCCATGCTGACGCTGTCCTCGTCGTAGTAAGCCACCGCCCGCTCCCCGGGCATGGCAAAGCCTCCCCAGGCTTTGACGCAGTCTTCACGCTTCATTCTGTGCCATGGTATGTAGGCCCCATAGGACGTTATGCCTACCATTTCCACCTCCTATTTGACGAATCGTTAGGGCAGGAAGCGCGCTGGCATCTATTATAGATGAGGGCGACACTAATACTCAAAGCAGACCAAAATGACTGACCCCGACCGCGATGCTAATAGCACAATGCCATCCGGAGTGGCGGCTAGATTATATGAACTGCCATCGGGGCAGTCAAACGGATCCTATTTTGTAAGGGGCGGGCCGGTGCCGGTCACCGGCCCGCCTCAAGCGCTCCCGGGTTGTCCGGGCGCCGCCCCGGGCCCGGGTGCTAGATCATGGCCTGGCGCTGGAGGTGGTACCGCACCACGGCATCAGCCACCTTCACGCCGGAGTCCGTGGCCTGCTGCACGCCCACGCCGATCCCGCCGGCATCGCACCCGACATAGTAGAGCCCCTGGATGGGCGCCTTGATGGACGGCTTCCTGGATCCACCCTGCCCCACCATCTGGGCCAGGCCGATGCACTCGCCGCCGATCCCGGGCAGCACCGAGTCCCGCGTCAGCACGCTGACGTCATGCGGGGTGTAGTACTCCCGGGCCTCGATCGCCGCCTCCATATCCGGGAAGACCTGGAACATCATCTCCTCGCCCTTGTCGAACCACGGCTTCAGGTCATTCTCCCTGAGCTTCGGGTCAGTGGGGCCAAGGAACCCGGCCAGCACGATCTGCTTGCCCGGAGGCGCAGCCGTGGGATCGTAGTTGGAGGGGATCTCGAACCAGACCGGCATCTCCTTGGGCAGCTGCCCGGCCTTGGCCTTGATCCACTTCTCCAGGTTCCAGGCGGTCTCAGTGGATATGATGGCCCCGAAAGGCACGGTGGGAATGATGGGCTTGCTCAGGAAGTAGCGGATGCCGATGAAGGAGAGCGAAGGCACCAGCTCCTTGACGTAATTCACGTAGGACTTGTCGAAGTGCTTCTCGCCGATGAGCTTGAGCACCGTGGGCTGGATCCCCGCGTTGCTGATCACGATGGGCGCCCGGTACGTGTCCTTGTCCGTCGAGACCCCGGTCACCCGGCCGTTCTCCACGTTGATCTTCTCCACGCGGGTCCGGAAGATGGTCTTGCCCCCGAACTTCTCCACGGCCTCGGCATAGGCCTCCGCCACCCGGCCGATGCCGCCCCTGGCGAACAGGCCGCCGCCGCGCAGGAAGACCTGCTGCACCACGGTGATGGCCTCGGAGGCGGCCACCGCGTCCGCCGGGATCACGAAGCAGGCATCCGAGACCAGGCTGGTGAGAAAGCTGTAGAGGCCTTTCGACACCTTGTGCCGGCCCAGGTACTCGGCGAAGCTGATGTCGTCCATGGCCGCGATGTCCTTGGGGGCCATCAGGGTCATCTCGCCCAGCAGGTTCAGGGCGTCCGCCTGCTCCGCCTCCGGGACCTCCAGCCAGGAGAAGATCTTCACCGGGTCCGGTGTCGCCTCGTCCGCTCCCGTCACCCACTTGCCGGAGGACTGCTTGAACCTGGGGCCCTGCACCCCGGGGGTGACGAACTCCACCTTGTCCTCCACCCCCAGCTCTTTGAGGACCGCCTGCAGCACGTTGTCCTGGACCGGGGCGGAGACCACCAGCCACGCATTGTAGGTCCAGCCGCCCTTGGAAATGGACATGCCTTTGCCGCCCGCCTTGGCGTTCTTGTCCAGCAGGAGCACCTTGAGGCCCCTCTTGGCCAGGAGTGCGGCGCTGGCAGCCCCCCCGAAGCCGGCGCCAACCACTATGACATCATAGGAATCCGACATGATTGTTCCCCCTTTCTGAGTATTGCTGCCCGGGTCGGATCCGGGATACAACCGGCGCACCCGGTGAGCCCGGCCAACCTCGCGCTTCCCCCCAAGTCTTCAGCTTCCCTAAGATAATATGTGCCGGGCTAAGCTATGTCAAACCCCGGCCACCTCCCCTTCGGAGCGACCAGGCCGCAGTCTCCCCCTCGGGGCGGCAGGGCCAACTCCGAGCCACTTGGCTCGACAAACCTGGCCGGTTGTGTCTGTTCACCCCGGCACTCATCTGCAATCGTTGTGCAGGAGCAGGCTATTGCGGTCCTGCGGTATTCTTGTGGCAATGGTCTCAGGCCCTGGCCGGGCCGCGGGGCACGGGCCGGAGCGCCGATGGCCCGCGGTGATGCAGCCACGATTACTCATCCGGCGTGATGAGAAGGGATGGTGAGCAATGAGAAGGAAGATCGGAGTTGTCCTCGGCGTACTGGGAGTGCTCGCCCTGGTCTTCGGCGTAGTGTGGGTTACCGTTATCTGGCCCGGCCTGGCCAGGATCCCGGCCAATCTGGTGCAGCAGGTCGACCTGCAGGGCACCATGACCCTGTTCGAGCCGGAGCACGGCGGCCCGGTCACCTACGATGTCGCCACCCACCGGAAGTACACGGCGCAGAGCGCGACGGGCGATGTGGTGTACCTGCGGGAAGACATCTGGGCCGAGGACACCGCCACCAGCCGGGAGGTCTTCCGCGACCAGTTTCTCCTGGGGATCGACCGGGTAACGCGGCAGAACGTGGAGGGGCTGGGGGACGGGTGCGGCGGTGGCCACTACAACTTCCCCTTCGACGTGAGCAAGGACAAGGTATACCCGTTCTGGAACGAAGGGAATCCGGCCAACCTGGACTGCGTGTTCGTTGAGGAGACGGACTTCCGGGGACTGCACGTCTACGTCTTCGAGATGACCACTCCGGAGGGCGGGCTTTCCCTGCCGGCCAGCTTCGACACGCCTGCCATGACCATCAACCAGACCATCAGGATGTGGGTGGAGCCCGTGAGCGGCATGCCGCTGCAGATCGCCGATCGCACCACGAGGACCGGCCAGGTCCCGGTGCCCGACAAGGACTTCCCCAACACCACCCCTTACTCGTATCAGACCGTGACCTTCTTCGAGGATGACCTGACCTTCACCGAAGACACCGTGGCCGGCCTGGTCGATGACGCCAAAGCCGCCAAGACCCAGGTGGCCCTGGGCAAGAAGCTGCTGCCCTGGCTGTCCATAAGCAGCGGCATCCTGCTGGTGCTGGTCGGGGTGTTCCTGACCCTCAAACCGGGCAGGGCCCCCGCGGCGCCAACCAGGGAGTAGAAGGCCCAGCCCGGGGGCGGCGCCGCCCCCCCCGGTCGGTGGCGGAGTCCGGAAGACAGGCCTGCGCCACCGGCCCGGGGGCAGCCGCCACTGCCTTCAGGACCGGCGCTTTTCTCCGGGCCGGCGGGGTGCTAAAATGACGGCGCCGGAGGGCTCGCAAGAGCATGAACGCCGTCGACAGCGCAGTCCAGGTCTCCAACGTCACCAAACGTTTCGGCAACGTGACGGCGGCCGCCGGCGTCTCCTTCGAGGTAGCCCGCGGGGACATCTTCGGGCTGATCGGGCCAAACGGCGCCGGCAAGACCACCGTCATCCGCCTGCTGATGGAGATCATCAGGCCGGACTCGGGGCAGGTCCGCATACTGGGGGAGCTCTTCAGTGAAGCCACCAAGGACCGCATCGGGTATCTCCCCGAGGAGCGCGGGCTCTACAAGAAGCTCTCCGTGACGGAGACGCTTTCCTATCTCTCGTCGCTGAAGGGGGTTTCCGGGCCGGTGGTGCGGCGGCGCGCGACCATGCTCCTGGAGCGCACCGGCATGCTCCCCCACCAGGAGAAGAAGGTGGAGGAGCTGTCCAAGGGCATGGCCCAGCTCATCCAGTTCATCGCCACCATACTGCACGACCCGGAGCTGGTCATCCTGGATGAGCCGTTCTACGGCCTCGACCCGGTGAACACGCGGCTGATCAAGGACATGGTGGGGGAGCTGCGCCGGGAGGGCCGGACCGTCATCCTCAGCACCCACATGATGAACGAGGTGGAGGAGCTCTGCGACCGGATAGTGATGATCAGCGGGGGGCGCCCGGTGCTCTACGGCAACCTGGCCGACATCAAGGGCCGCTTTCGCACCAACTCGGTGTTCCTCTCCGTCGATGGCCACCCGGGCCACATGGACGGGGTCACCGCGGTCAGGGACCACGGGACCCACCTGGAGCTGGCCCTCGACACGCGGACCAGCCCCCAGGCGGTGCTGGCCTCCCTCGTCGGCCGGGGCATCAACGTCCGCCGCTTCGAGGTGGCCACTCCTCCGCTCTCCGAGATCTTCATCCGGGTGGCCAGGGGAGGGCCCGGTGAATAAGACGCTGATCGTGTTCCGGCACGAGCTGCTGGTTACCTTGAGGAGGAAGTCCTTCATCCTGGTCACCCTGGCCGTGCCGCTGCTGATGCTGGCGGGATACGGGATCTACCAGGGCGTGCAGCGGTGGCACCACCCCCCGGAGGCCGAGACCAGGATCGGCTGCGTGGACCTGGCCGGCGGCTTCGACCGGTACGACGGCCCCGGGGCCGACTTCGTCCCCTGCCCCGACGTGGCCGAGGCCACGGCCTCCCTCCTGGCCGGGGAGATCAGCGAGTTCTTCGTAATCCCGCCGGACTACCTCCAGACCGGCCTCATCGTCAGGTACACCACGCGGCGGGAGATGCAGGCGCCACCGGAGTCGGTGGCCGGCATCACTGACTTCCTGATCACCAACCTCATCGGGGACCAGGCCAGCGCCGAGGTCCTGGAGCGGGTCAGGGCGCCCGCCATACTCAGTTCCATCAGGCTGGATGACACGGGGCACGCGACCGAAGGGCAGGACATGTTCCTGCATTTCTTCCTGCCGTACATCTTCGCCATGCTGCTGGTGTTCTCCATCTTCTTCGCTTCCGGGTACCTGCTGCAGGGGGTATCCGAGGAGAAGGAGAGCCGGCTGATCGAGGTGCTGCTGTCTTCGGTCTCGGCCAGGCAGCTCCTGGCCGGCAAAGTGCTGGGCCTGGGAGCGGCCGGCCTGGCCCAGATGCTCCTGTGGATGGCCTCCCTGTGGGTGCTCATTGACGTTGGCCTGTCCCGGATCCCGTCCCTGAGCGATGCGTCCCTGCCTCCGGGCCTTATCGCCCTGGCGCTGGCATACTACGTGCTGGGATACCTGCTGTTCGGCGTGGTGATGGCCGTCCTGGGCTCGCTGGGGACCACGGCCCGGGAGTCCCAGAGCTGGTCCAGCATCGTTTCGCTCGCGGCCGTGGTGCCCCTCTTCTTCCTCACCCTGATCATCGAGAACCCGGGCCACCCCATCGCCGTCGTCCTGACCCTCATCCCGCCCACGGCCCCGATCACGGCCGTGATGAGGCTGTCGGCGGAGGGGGTGCCGGCCTGGCAGCTGGCCCTGAGCCTGGCCCTGCTGGCAGCGGCCATAGTCTTCGGCGTGTGGGCCGGCGCCAAGATATTCCGGGCCTCGCTCCTGATGTACGGCAAGAGGCCGGGCCCCCGCGAGATCGCCCGCTTCATCAGAGAGGCCTGACGCGGCAGCCGCTGGCGGTTCAGGGATACGGGAGGGGCTGCCTCATCCTGAGCTCTTCCAGCGCTCTCCGGCGCACCTTCATCAGGGCTTCCCTGAGGCCCTCCTGCTCTCGTGACGAGAGGCTGGACATGATGCTGTGAATGGCGCTGACCTCCATCACTTTGCGGTAGGCCTTCTCTCCCTTGTCCGTCATGGCCACCCGCACCATGTTCTTCCGCTGGAGGTCCCTGACCCTCTTGATCAGGCCCTGCTTCTCCATGCGGGAGAGAAGGCCGGAGATGGTATGGGGCTCCCTGAACAGGGACCGGGATATCTCGGCCGGTGTCACCGGCCGTTCCTCGCTCTTGACGACCATCAGCACCTCAGCATGCATCTGCGGCACGCCCAGATGCCTCAGCTCCGCCTCCGACGCCCGGATGGCCGCGTGCTGGGCCTGGTTGAGCAGTGTCCAGAGCTCATTCTCCTGACCAACCCTTGCCTTCTCCCGACCAGCACTTGCCTTCGCCCGACCAACGCTCGCCTTCGCCTTCATTGCTCCCACCTCCCGAATCAACGCTTCGCGCGCCCTGGCAATGTCCCACTGAACGGCAGACGCCTCTCCGGGGAACACGGGCTTGGAGAAGAGTCCCCCCTATCCCGGGCCAGATCACATCGCAGGCGAATTACCGATAGCCACCCCCAGGCAACCGGCGGATGCAGCGGCAGGAGTCGCTGCGCCCATCTTAAACGACAGGATCATCGCATGTCAAGGGCCGGTGTGGTGGTTCTATGATTGTGACACCCCTCAATGGTTCAGTGAAAATGTCACCCTATGAAGGAGACGGTGACGTTGAATCAGAGGCAACAGCAGCGACTGACGGCATTGAACAGGGTGCAGAGAGGAGAGCCGACGGGGGAGCGTCCCCGGACAAGGGAACGCGGCCCGCCCGGGCGACTAATATGGCAGAAAGCGCAGAGGGTGGGCGGCCTGGCAACGCGGGTCCGGCCGGATTCGCGGCCCCGCAGGCGCGCCCGGCAGGTACGGAGAATGGCAGGGACCAGAAGACCATACATGCGGCACAGCTACCGCTACGAGTGCATGCTGGGGACCACCTTCAAGAGCGTCGCCGGCCACCTGGACGCCTGCTGCCTGCGGAACTCGGACGGCGATGACGGCTGCGCCGTCTCGGCCCAGTGCCGCCGGTGGTGGGACAAGAAGTGCAATCGCACCCGCCCGGAGCTCTCCGAGGAGGAGATAGTGGCCATCATCGCCCAGTTCGAGGAAGTCCGGGAGGTGTGGCTGCGGAAGAAGGCCCTCTCCGATCCGGCCCGCGGCCGGGTGCCGGTGAGCTGCTGAGCCGCCGGCCACCCCACCCACGCCCTGCCGGGGCGCTGCATTCCCGCGGACTCCCCTGATTCCCGGAGACCACCGCGGCGCCCGCATGCCCGGGCCCGGCCCTGATCCCGCTCCGGCCGCCCGGAGCTTCCCAGGGGTTGCGGCGGCTGATATACTGGCATCCGTGCCGCCGGGCCGCCAGGGCCAGCCTTGGCGCCGGTTGCAGCGCAGTGGCTTTGCCTCGAGGCTAGGATGAGAGAGTACCGCCGCCCGAACCCGACCGGTGTCCTGGTGGTCATCCTGGTCAACATCCTGGTGTTCATTCTCACCCAGTTGCGCCCGGAATACATCTTCAACATGTCCCGCCCCTCCGCCTTCCGCCTGGGCCTGCACCCGGCCACCTTCTCCAGCCAGCCCTGGACGCTGCTCACCAGCTGCTTCGTGCACCACGACTTCTTCCACATCCTGGCCAACATGGTGACCCTCTACTTCTTCGGCACCTACCTGACCATGCTGGTGGGAGAGGCCAAGTTCCTGGGCACATACCTCCTGGGCGGGCTGGTGGGCAGCGCCGCCTACCTGCTCTGGGCCCTCTACGCACCGTGGAGCGACCCGCAGGGCCGCTACACGGTAGCCATGGGGGCCTCCGGCGCGGTCTTCGCCGTCGGCGGCGCCCTGTCCGTCCTGCAGCCCAACCTCAAAGTGCTCCTGTTCTTCGTCATCCCCATGCCCTTGTGGCTGGCCGTCATCGGGGGCTTCCTGCTGCTGACCCTGCTGGCGACCAATTACGGCATCGCCTGGGAAGCCCACCTGGGCGGCCTGGTGGTCGGCCTGGCCGCCGGCCTGCTCTTCCGCAGAAGGCCTCGCCCGCGCGACCGCTATCTCCTCTAGGCCGCACGTTATGAGGAAGGGGGGCTCTGATGGAAGCGGCAGTGCTCCGGGCCCCGGGACATCCGCGTGGAGACGGTGGACCCCGGGACCGCCGTCAAGGGGGTGGTCACAGGCTGACTTGACATTCCCTCCGGTGCTGGTTATATTGACAATACTCGGTAGCTTGGCAACACTCCTGCAGTCGCAAACAGTTTGCTGCTACCTAAGTAGGGTGGGGACCCAGTAGCCGCAGGACAGATCCGGCCTTGGCTTGTGTTGGAGCGAGCTTCATCGGCGCAGCTTCGCGCACCGGGGTGTCCGGGAGGCCGGCGGCCAGTCTGTTAAGTGACATGATCACCGCCCGATCGGGCGGTGATCATCCTTCGGGGGGGTTATGTAGAGAGGAAGGGGGTACCGTCAGGCGGAAGCGTCCTCTTCTCACGGGAGTGCAGGGCGGCTGACCATTTCCGGCGCCATCCCGCCAGGCCGGCGCCGGAGGACGACACCACGAAAGGGGGAGTGCGGATCGAGTTACTCATGACTACCATCTCCAACGGCCTTCAAAGAAGACACCCCACAGGCAGGCGCCTGATTATAAGGAGAGGAGACTAGTATGCCGAGAGACGAGAGATACGACTTTGTTATTGTCGGCGGCGGGCCCAACGGCGTGACACTGGCCGCCTACCTGGCCAAGTGCGGCGAGAGCGTCTGCGTCCTGGAAGAGCGGCCAGAGGCCGGCGGCGCGGTCGAGAACACGGAGCCGATAGCCGGGGTCAAGATCAACCCCCACGCCATCATGATCTACGGATCATCGGCGCCCGGCTACGACCAGCTGGAGCTGTGGAAGTACGGCTGGCGGGTCGGCGAGAACGAGATGGGCGACCTGATGGCTGACGCCGCGCGCGGAGTGGCCGTGAGCACCGGCATGTCGCCGCTGACCCAGAAGGACCAGATGGGCTTCGCCAAGATGGCCGGGATGCTCACCTCCCCTACCTTCACCCAGGAGTTGCTCCGGTCGGTCTTCTGGACCCCGCCCCACCCCCCCGAGATCGAAGTGGACATAAACAACATCCCCTACATGCAGGTCTACAAGAAGCACCAGCCGGACGTATGGACCGAGGAGATGCTGGACTACGACCTCTTTGACCTGATGGACCAGCACCTGGAGAGCGAGCCGTGGAAGGTGCAGCAGGCCGTTATCGCCTGGTACTCCGGGGCCGCCGGCCACTGGAGGGGCGTGGCCGTCCCGGCCTGGTGCTGCGCCATCACCCTGCTGATCCTGGGACGCATGCGGCCGCCGCGCGGGGGCATGCACGACTACTTCCACGCCGTGATGCGGTGCGCGCTGGCCCACGGGGCCGTCGTCCGCACCTGCTGCCCCGTCGACGAGATCATGATCAACGACGGTGTGGCCGTGGGCGTGCGGCTGAGGGAGACGGCCACCCAGGCGGCGAAGAAGATCTGGGCCAAGAAGGCCGTCGTCAGCGACGTGGACATCCGGCAGACCTGGAACAAGCTGGTGGGCAAGAACCACTGCGACCAGAGCCTGCTGCAGAAGGTCAATGACGTCAGCCTCAAGGGCGGCAGCATCTTCACCTTCCACTTCTACACCAAGGAGAGGCTGAAGCCCCGGAAGGCCTGGGCCGATGGCGGCTTCGTGGGCGGCGGGTACCCGCAGGACTCGCGCGAGATATACTACGACCATGTGGCCGACGTAGACGGCTGGCGGGGCAACCCCCGGGTGCCGCCCGAGAGGTTGCTGTGGCTCTCCACGCCGTACGTCAGGTTCGAGCCCACCGACAAGCAGGTCACCCGGCCCGAGGGGCACATCATGTCCCCGGTCTACTACCTGGTGCCTCCCCCGGAGTACCACGTCGAAAGCCCGGACGCCATCAACAAGATCAAGGACCAGCTCACCCAGCAGATCATCCAGGCTATGAGCGGCCCGTACGAGAACCTCAACTCCGACAACATCATCAAGACCTGGGCCAACAGCCCCTACGACACCGAGTTCCGCAACACCGGCCTCATCGGAGGCACCTGGTGCGGCACCCGGCACTGCGAAGACCAGTGGGCCGAGAACCGCCCCGCGCCAGAACTGGCCCGCTACAAGACGCCGATCGACGGGCTCTACCACTGCCACCAGACTAGCAGCCATCCCGGCGGGCTCTTCCTGATGGCCCAGCCCTACAACCTGATGCACGTCCTGATCGAGGACGGCCTGGTCGAGCCGGGCCCCTGGTGGTACTCGGCGCCCTACTACATCCCGGCGCCGGGCAAGAAATCGGCGAAGCGGCCTTAAAGGAGGAGAACTGAGATGGGAATGGATGCACTGGTCGGAAAGCAATTCGATGAATTCCCCATGGAGACCAACTGGGACGTCATCGTCATCGGCGGCGGGCCCAACGGTCTGATGACAGCGGCCTATCTGGCCAAGGCGGGCGCCAAGGTGGTGGTGGTGGAGCGCCGCTACGAGATCGGCGGCGGCCTGGCCACCGAGGAGGTCCTCTTCCCCGGCTACTACTCCAACATGCACGCCATCTACCACATGATGGTCGACTACATGCCGGCCATGAAGGACTTCAACCTTGACCGCCACGCGCTGGTCTGGGTGAAGCCCAACCTGCAGATGGCCATGGTCTACGGTGACGGCACCTCGCTGATGCTGACCAAGATGGTGGAGGACACCGTGGACTCCATCCACAAGTTCTCCCACAAGGACGCCGTCGCCTTCGGCAAGCAGATACGGGTCTGGCGGCGAATGATGGACGAGATCGTGGGCCCGGCCACCTACCTGCCGGCGAAACCATCCCTGGACCTCATCGTCACCATGCAGAAGACCGAGATCGGCCGCGAGCTCCTGGAGCTCAACGAGATGAGCCCCCTGGCGGCCATGAAGGAGCACTTCGAGAACGACAAGCTGCGGGCGCTGCTGCTCTACGCCACCTGCATGTGGGGCCTGGACCCCAACGAGACGGGCGTGGGGCTGTTCGTGCCCCTGCTGCTGACCAGGGCCATGGACAAGTGCTGCCTGGTCGGCGGCTCGCACAAGATGGCCGGAGCCTTCTCCCGCGAGATCCACGGGGCCGGCGGCATCATCATCGACGCCGCCGAGGCCTCCCGGATCGTGGTGCAGAACGGCAACGTCACCGGCATCGAGCTGCGGGAAGGGCGCAAGCTGAACGCCAAGGTGGTCATCTCCAGCCTGGACCCGAAGACCACCTTCCTCGACCTCATCGAGGCCAAGAACCTGCCCGGCACCTTCCTCAAGGACAGCGCGGAGGGCTGGAAGGCCGACAAGTGGAGCTACCACACCCTGCACCTCGCGTCGAAGGAAGCGCCGCGGTACAAGTGCGACGACCCCTGGGCCAGCGAGAGCTTCATGACCGTGGTGGGCTTTGACACCACCGACCAGGTGGTGGCCCACTGGAAGAACGTCATGGCCGGCAAGCTGGACTACAAGATCATGGGCGGGCACACGACCTGCGAGAGCTTCTGGGACCCGCACCTGGTCCACTCGCAGCACGGCGGCCAGGTTTCCTTCTTCCAGATGCACGCCCCCTACGGCATCGAAGGCGGCTGGACCAAGAAGGCCCCGGAGGTGGACGCGGCCATCATGGAGAAGTGGGCCAAGGCCGCCCCCAACCTGAAGAAAGAGAACATCATACTGGCCATGAGCGAGTCGCCGGAGGACATCGAGATCCGCCTGCCCAACATGCGGCGCGGCGGCATCAAGCACGGCGACTACACCCCCATGCAGATCGGGTACAACCGGCCCAACATCGAGTGCTCGCAGGCCAGCACCCCCATCGGCGGCCTGTACCTGTGCGGCGCCTCCGCCTATCCCGGCGGCATGGTCACCGGCGGGCCCGGCTACATCGCGGCCAACAAGGTGGCCGAAGACATGGGCCTCAAGAAGTGGTGGAAGCCCACCAAGCTGATTGAGAAGTACCTGAAGACATACGAGGGCTGAAGGATCCCGGACCATTGAGCAGCGAGCGCCGCCTGCCCGACGGACATCCGTCGGGCAGGCGGCACCCCGCCCCGGTTTGACGGGAGACGGGCGGACGGCAGATACTTCTGCACAGGACTGCCTGCCGGGAGTGACAGGCGAACAACGAAGAACGCAAGAGGGAGGGGACACTCGTGAAAGCAGCCGTACAGTATGAAGCAGGCAAGCCCCTGGTCGTGGAGGACGTGCAACTGGAGGATCCTCAGGACGACGAAATCAAGGTCAAGCTGGTGGCCTGTGGCGTCTGCCACAGCGACCTGACCTTCATGAAGGGCGATATGCCGGCCCCCATGCCTCTGGTGGTGGGGCACGAAGGCGCGGGCATCGTGGAGAAGGTAGGGCCCCGGGTGACCTCGGTCAAGCCCGGCGATCATGTGTTGATGATGGTCTCATACTCCTGCGGAAGGTGCCCTATGTGCGCCCGGGGAAAGCCCACCCAGTGCGTGGAGAACCTGCCCGTCATGATGATGGCCTGTCTTCCCGGCACCTACGGGGCGACGCGGCTGAGCAAGGATGGCAAGCCCGTCTACCACGTCTTTGGCCTGGCGGCCATGGCCGAGTACGCCGTGGTCAAGGAGCGATCGGTGGTGAAGGTAAGGGAGGACGCCCCCCTGGACAAGATCTGCATCATGGGCTGCGGTGTCACCACTGGAATGGGCGCGGCCATCAACACCACCGGGATGAGACCGGGTGAGAGCATAGTAGTGTATGGCAGCGGCGGGGTGGGGCTCAGCGCCATCATGGGCGCCAAGATGGCCGGCGCCGGGAATATCATCGCTGTCTCCAGATCGGACCAGAAGCTGGCGGCCGCGAAGGCCCTCGGGGCCGACTTCGTGGTGAAGTCCGGCGTTGAGGACCCGGTGGCCAGGGTGAAGGAGCTGACCGGGGGCGGAGCGGACTACGCCGTCGAGGCGGCGGGCAAAGCGGAGGTCATGATGCAGGCCTTCGGCTCCATCCGCAACGGAGGCAAGCTGGTTGTGGCGGGGATGGCCCCGCTGGCGGAGATGCTCACCGTTGCCCCGTTTGAGTTCCTGCTGGGCAAGTCCATTACCGGCACGGTGCAGGGCGACATCGTCCATTCCGTCGACGTGCCCCGGTTCGTCGACATGTACATGCAGGGGAAGATCCCCCTGGACAAGATGATCAGCCACACCTTCAAGCTGTCCCAGGTTAACGAGGCCTACACTGCGCTTGACAAGAGCGAAGTGATCCGGAGCGTCGTAAAGATAGCATAAGCACGGTAGACACCGAATAGCATACAGGGGTGCACCCCCGAAAGGAGCTGCAATGGCTGACCTTACTTTTGATGCGGTTGTTTGCGGTGGCGGCAACAAGGCTCTGGTGCTCGCCATGTACCTTGCCAAGTACGCCGGCATGAGCGTCGGCGTGTTCGAAAGGAGACACGAGATCGGCGGCGGCCTGGCCACCGAGGAGACGGCGGCCCCGGGCTTCCGCGGCAACACCCACGCCAATCTCTTGCTGCCGTGGTACTACGCGCCCCTCTACCGGGACTTCCCGGACTTCTGGGAATTCGGGGGCCAGGTGGACGAGTATCCGGTGGCGGCGGGCAGCTCGTTCCAGAAGAACGACACCTGCCTGTGCATCTACAGCGAGAAGGAAGACCCCAACCAGGAGAAGACAGCCAGAGAGATCGGCCGCTTCTCGCCCAGGGACGCCGAGACCTGGCTCAAGTTCTGGAAGCTCTGGCAGAGCGACGAGATGCAGGCGGCGCAGATCGACACGCTCTTCAACCCGCCTGAATGGCAGCTGCAGCCGGAATTCCTCAATCGCCAGGTGGAGGCGTACCCCAAGATGCTCGAGGCGGGCTTCGAGCCCGACTCCATGCTGCTGGCCGCCAGCCCCAAACGGTCCGCGCAGGAGTGGTTTGACAGCCAGGAGCTGATATACACGATGATGCGGTGCGTGGTCTCCTACGTGACCAATCCCGACGATTCGCAGCTTGGCGCCACCTCCTACGGCATGGCCATGACCATGCCCACCACCGGTTACGCCAGGGGCGGCACGCACCAGATGGCCCACGCCATGCACCAGATACTGGTCCAGAACGGCGTCAAGTTCTACACCCATGCCGAGGTGGTCAAGGCCATCATCGAGAACGGCCAGTGCACCGGGATCAAGCTGGCGGACGGCACCCAGGTCAAGGCCAACAAGCTGGTGGCCTCGGCCGGGCTCTCCGCCTGGCAGCTGGTGGAGCTGATGGGCCGCGACGTCATCGGAGAGAAGATAGCCCGCCGCATCGACAGGCTCTCCACCCGCAACATCGGCAACCTGATGTGGTACACCTTCGCCCTGCACGAGCGCCCGAAGTACAAGAGCGCTGCCTTCAACCCGGACATCAACCGCTGCGAGTGGCTGGGGCTGACCAGCGAGGCCAACCCCGAGCACATCTCCATCGAGTGCAACTCCGTCCGTATGGGCAAGTTCCCGCCCAAGGAGCACTACAACCCGGTCGTCTGGTGCCACAGCCTGGCTGACCCCAGCTACGCGCCGGAGGGCAAGTTCACGGCGCAGTGCGAGATGCAGGGGCCCCGCGCCACGGACCTCACCGAGGCCGAGTGGCTGAAGGTCAAGGCCGAGTACGCCGACGACGTCCTGAAGATATGGCAGGACCAGGCGCCGAACATGAACTGGGACAATGTCATCGGCGTCGACACCAACAGCCCCTACGACAACCTGAGGCTGAAGAACCTGGCGCCACACGGCAACTTCGCCGGCATCGACAGGACCCTCTGGCAGATGGGCCCCAACAGGCCCACGCCGGAACTGGCCAACCATCGCACCCCGGTGAAGAACCTCTTCTGCACCGGAGGCTTCTGGCCCATCGGCGGCAATGCCAGCGCCGAGGCCGGCTACAACTGCTACAAGACGATCTCCAGGGACCTCAACCTGCCCAAGCCCTGGGAGGAGCAGGGCAAGGAGGAGCCGGCGTCCCTGATACAGTGGACCCGCTGGTGCACCAACAAGATGCGGGAGGCGTTCAAGCCCCGCGATCTGTAGACCTGGAGGGCCGCACGCCGTGGTGCGCCCCGGGGCGTGAGCATGGTTCTGCTGGAACCCAAGCAAGGATAAGGAGGGAAGAATGGCCCAGAAGTTTGACATGATCATTGTCGGCGGCGGCCCCAACGGGCTGACCATCGCCTCGTACCTGGCGAAGGCCGGGCAGAAGTGCCTGCTGCTGGAGAAGAGGTTCGAGGTGGGCGGGGGGCTGGCGACCGAACAGGTCACCCTGCCTGATTTCTACCACAACACCCACGCCATCTACCACATGATGGTGGACTACGCACCGGTATATGCGGACCTGAACTTCGACGAGTACCTGGTCAAGCACATCAAGCCCCAGCTGCAGTGGGCCATGCCCATGAAGGACGGCAAGTGCCTCTGCATCTACACCGACGTGGAGAAGACCTGCGCCTCCATCGCCCAGTTCTCCAAGAAGGACGCCGACACCTACCGCGTCCAGCACAAGGTCTTCCAGGACATGATGAGGGCCATCGGCGGCCCTCAGACCTACTACCCCATGGGCCCCGCGCCGCTCATGGCCGCCCACGCGGAGTCCTTCCCCATCGGCCAGGAGATGTACAAGATGGCCGAGAAGACCCCCGAAGAGGTGGTCTGCGGTCTCTACGAGAACGACGCCGTCCGCACCCTCCTGCTCTACGGGACCTGCCACTGGGGCCTCGACCCCGGCCTGTCCGGCGTCGGCTTCATGCTGGCCATCTACATGGACCGTCTGACCAACTACTACCTGGTGGGCGGCGGCTCGCACCGCATCTCCAACGCCCTGCTGAAGCGCTACTTCGAGGCCAAGGGGCAGGTGCGCACCAGCGCCCAGATCAAGCGCTTCATCATCGAGAACGGCACGGCCAAGGGCGTGGAGCTGGATGACGGCACCCAGTACCTGGCCGACAAGGCCGTTATCAGCACCATCGACCCCCACCAGACATTCCTCAAGTACGTGGGCGAGAAGAACATGGACTCCGAGCTGGTCGAGATGATCAAGATATGGCAGTGGGACAAGTGGAGCCTGTTCGACGTCCACCTGGCCCTGGCGGAGCCGCCGCAGTTTGCGGCCGCGGCCGCCAACCCCGAGATCAACAAGGCCTTCATCTACCTGCTGGGGTACGAGGACCTGGCCGGCCTCAAGAAGCACTGGGACCAGATGAAGGAGGGCAAGATGCCCGCCGACGCCGGCTTCAACGCCTGCTTCCCCAGCGTCCATGACCCCTTCCAGGCGCCCCCCGGTAAGTGCTCCGGCCTCATCTCCCAGATGGCCTGTTTCGATATGGCCGACGGCGGCCACGAGAAATGGCTCAACCGCAAGTTCCGCAACGAGTACATGTGGCAGCAGGTCGAGAAGCTGCAGCAGTACGCCCCCAACATCACCAGGGACAAGGTGATGCAGACCTACGTCACCACCCCGGCCGACATCCAGAACAAGTTCGCCAACATGGTCAGGGGCGGCTACAAGCAGGGCGCCTACCACCCCCTGCAGATGGGCTACCTGCGGCCCAACCAGTACTGCTCGCAGTACCGCACGCCCATCAAGAGCCTCTACGTCGGCGGCTCCAGCGTCGCCCCCGGCGGCTGCGTCATCTGGGGGCCGGGCTACAACTGCGCCAACGCCGTGGCTGAAGACTTCGACATCAAGAAGTGGTGGTCTGAGCCGGCGATAGTGACCGAGGCCCTCAAGAACGACACCATCATGAGGCAGATGTAAGGCGGCAGTCGGAAAGGGAGTGACACAGAAATGCTGATGCGATCAACGGGGCTGGGAAAGACCGAGCTGAGCGGCAGGATCTCGGGGCTGATACGCCAGGGCGACTACCTGGTGCTCCAGGTCGAGACGGAGCAGCCTGTGAAGTGGAAGATCCGGGTGGCCATTGCCAGGCCGGACATATGGCAGGTGATCAAGGGCCTCCTCCGGTGGAAGAGCCTGACAATCCTCTTCTCCACCAAGTGGACTGCCGCGCCCGCCCACCCCGGGGAGTTCTAGCGGTCGCTCCCGCAGGCAGAACACGAAGGGTGGGGAGGCCACGGCCTCCCCACCCCTGTTTCTCATCCCGCTATGGGCGCTGCGCCCTGTGACGGGCGGTTAGCCCATCTCTTTGGGCCACCAGCCCCACCAGTTCTGCTTCTCGCACTGCGTACACCTGATCTTGAGGGCCACGGCGCCCTCGGCGCCGCAGGAATCGCAGACGAAGTTCTTCTTGATATCGTAGCCCAGGGTGTTGCTCAGCCCCTGCGCTATGGTCTCCATCTGGGAGCCCAGGCTCTGGGACTGCGCCATCTGCAGCTGCTGGTTGGCCATCAGCGCCGCCTCGAAGGCCTTGC
Source organism: uncultured Dehalococcoidia bacterium (assembly GCA_964492335.1). Classification (GTDB taxonomy): domain Bacteria; phylum Chloroflexota; class Dehalococcoidia; order UBA2247; family RBG-13-53-26; genus JAFGCL01. The sequence continues at coordinate 64,923 of CAZBJX010000009.1, forward strand.
GATACTGGTCGAACTGCTCCGCGGCGGCCTCCATGACGGCCATCCGCTCCGCGAGGTTGTTCAGGATCTGCTCGGACATCTCCAGGCACTCTGTCAACTCGGTCAGCTTCTTCCTGAGGGCCTCGACCTGCCAGTCGCCGCCGGCATCCCTTGTATCCCTTATCTCCCCGATCTCCCTGGCCTGTTCATCCCGCGCCTGGCGCTCCTCAACGAGCGACGTCTCCACGGCGCTGATCTGCTTCTCAAACCCGCCAAGGGCCTTCTCGGTCCTGTCCAGGCGCTCGTCCAGGCGCGCCACGGCAGCCTGGACCGTGGCCAGGGTGTCCTCCAGGGATGCCATCTCCGGCCGAATGGGAGCAGGGGGTTGCGGGGTGGCCGCAGCAGCCTTGGCTGGCCGGGTCACCGTGGCCGTGGCCGCGGCCGCCGCCCGGGGCACCACCTTGGATGCGGTCTCCTGCACCAGGCTGTCGATTTCGGTCTGCGTGAGTCTCTTCCTTCTCGTCTTCTCCACTGTTCACCCTCACCTGCTCATTCAGCGCGGGACTTGCCGCGGGACCGGGCCGCCGCTGAACGAACCTAATACTCCACCGCGGAAGTGACCAGCCTGCCGGCTTGCTCATCTTCCGCCAAGTCCACCTCATAAGGCGCCTCTAACAGATGGCCCTCCTCGTCGTAGTGAATGCGCACCGTGGGCCTGCCCACCAATCCCAGGTTGGCGTTCACCACAATCCCCACCTCCCCACCATTCAGCTTCACCATGACCCCCGTGGGGAAGGCCGGCACATTCTCCAGGAACAACTGCACCAGGTCGGGATCGTAGAGGACCCGGCTGCAGGCCACCAGCAGCTCAGTGGCCTCGTAGGGCTGGAAGGGCTGCCGGTACGGCCTCTTCGATGCAGTGGAGCAGGCCGCATCACACATGCCCAGTATCCTGGCAGCTGTCGAGATATCGCCGCCCTTGAGCCCGTAGGGATAGCCGCTGCCGTTCCAGCGCTCGTGGTGCTGGACGATGATCGACCTTACGTTGTCGCTCACTCCGCTGCACTGCCTGAGGACCTCGGCGCCATACAGCGGGTGTCTCCACACAATCTGCAGCTCGTTGTCGCCCAGGGGCTCCGCCTTCAGCAGGGCCTGCCCCTCACCATCCGTCCTCCAGGCATTAATGAAGGCCATTTCCTCCCAGAGCGCCCCGGGCCTCTCCACCATCTCCGGCGGCTGCACCATGGCGTAGCCGGCATTCTGCAGCAGCGCCGCCAGGCCGAGGTCAACCAGATCCCCGTCTCCCATCCCGGCCTCTTTGCCCAGCACCAGCGCCAGTCCGGCGATCTTCACCGGGAGAACATGCCCCGCCTCTGCCCACGAGTGCCACCCGCCGATGGTGGGGTCTCCCCGGAGGTCCCCGGACACATGCTCCACCATCTGCCGCACCAGCCCGCCCAGGTGCCCCAGGTCAGGGTATTCCGGGCCGGCCGGCGCTGCTCCTCCCTGCCCGCCCCGGTCCGGCACCGGGCAGGCCGCCACCCCTTCCCTTACCACCACGGCGATCCTGTCCAGGATCTCACGCAGGGCCTCGGAGACCGCCCCCTCCAGCTCGGGCGGGACCACGGGGGAAACCGTCACGTCCTGGAAGCGATCGTCCACGATCACCAGCTCGGACACGCCCAGGAGGAACAGCTCCTGTATCCACCTCTCGGTGAGCTCCGTCCCCCCGCTGATGGCCACCCGCCCGCTTCCGTCGTGCAGGTCCCCGGCCAGTATCATCCCCGGCTTCGCATACTTGACTAGAATCCGCCGCATATTTACCGCCTCACATTCATGGCCTTGACGGCACGTTTTTCGTTGCCCGCAAACTCGACCCCGGACGCCGGCGTCCGCTGCTTGCGATAGAAGCAGTGCCCCAGCATCGTCAGGCCCATTTCTCGAGACCGGTCTATGGACTCGGCCCCCCCGATGAAGAGCACGCCGCCGGGGTTCAGCGCCTGGCAGAACTGCTGGTTGAGCCTCTTCTTGGCCGCTTCCGTGAAATAGATGACCACGTTGCGGCAGGCGATCATGTCGAATCCCGGCTCATACGGATCACGCAGGAGATCGTGCCTGCGGAACTCCACCCGGCGCTTGATCCTTTCCACAACATGGTACGAGCCCTGCGTTGACTCGAAGCATCCCCGAAGGAATTCGGCGGGCACGGCCCTCACCTCGTCGGGCCGGTAGGGGCCGCCGGCCCTGGCCCTCTCCAGGCTGCTGGTGTCGATATCGGTCGCCACTATCCTGTGCCTGGCGTGCGGGGCGAGCTCCTCCAGGATCATGGCTATGGAGTACGGCTCGCTGCCCACCGAGCACCCCGTGCTCCAGATGCTCAGCCGCGGCCGCTCCCTGAGCAACTGGGGCAGCACCTCCTTCCGCAGCTGCTCGAAGGGCACGGGGTCGCGGAAGAACTCGCTCACGTGTATCGTCAGGAAGCCGCGCAGCTCCTCAAGCATGCGCTCATCGTTCTCGATCATATTGCAGTAGGCTGCGACGCTGGGCGCTGATGTGCGGGCCACGAATGACGCCAGCCGCCGCCTCATCTGGCGTTCCCGGTAGTCTTCCAGGTCAATGCCGCTGAGCTCCTTGATCCTGGACTTGAGATAAGAGTACTCTAGGTCCTGCATGCATCCATCTCCCGCCGGTGGCTGCCCCCATCAGGCCGGCACATCTGGACGATTTCGTCCGTGATCCGGTACAGGGGCAGCACCCTGTCCGCGTAGCCGCCCTCCACCACGCTGCGCGGCATCCCGTAGATCACGCTGGTCGACTCATCCTGGGCGATCACCCTGCCGCCCGACCTCTTGATGGCCGCGGACCCCTCCCTGCCATCGCTGCCCATTCCGGTCAGCACCACCCCCAGGCAGCGGTAGCCGTCGTTGGCGGCCACCGACTCCATGGTCACATCGATCGACGGCCTCACTCCGTTTCGGGGCGGCTCCTGGTGCAGGGCCACCCGGTCCCCCCCGCCAATGACCAGGTGGAAGTTGCCGGGCGCCACCAGGGCCCGGCCGTCCTTCAGCCTGTCTCCGGAGGCAGCCTCCCTGACCTCCACCTGCGAAAGCACCGCCAGCCTCTTGGCCAGGGACGCGGTGAACCCCATCGGCATGTGCTGGACCACCAGAATAGCTGCGGGAATGTCCCGCGGTATGCCGGGCAGGACCTGGCAGAGCGCCGAGGGCCCGCCCGTGGAACTGCCCACTATGATCACGTTCCTCTGGGGGCGGAGCACCCCGGCCCGGGCTGAAGGCGGCGCCTCCTGGCCGCGGCTGCGGCCCTGGCCGGCCCGCAGGGCCCTGACCACGCGGGACATGTCCACCCTGCCCGCCATCTTGATCTTGTCGTTGAGGCCGGCTATGCCCCTGGAAAGGCCTCCCTTGTCCAGCATCGAAGGCTTCAGGAAGAAATCAACGGCGCCGGTCTCCAGGGCCTTGATGGTCACCTCGGTGTCCTCTTCGGTCAGTCGGCTGAGCATGACCACCGGGGTAGGGCGTTCCGCCATGATATGGCTCAAGGCGGTCAGCCCGTCCATCCTGGGCATTTCCACATCGAGGGTGACAACGTCCGGCTTGAGGCTCCTCACCTTCTCCAGAGCATCGATGCCGTCGAAGGCTACCCCGACCACCTCTATCTCAGGGTCCAGGCTGATCCGCCGCGAGATCACCATCCTCGCCAGAGCGGAATCGTCTACTACCAGGACCCGGACCCGGTTGCTCATAAGCCCCTCACAAGACTCAACTTCTCCCCCGCCGGAGCCCCTCTAGTTGGAGCACAGCTTCTGCACCGCCTGCAGCACCCTGGCCGAGTCGAAGGGCTTCACCACGAAGTCCCTCGCTCCCACCTCCAGGGCCTCCACCACCATGGACTTCTGGCCCATCGCCGACACCATGGCCACCCTGGCATCAGGGTCATGGCTGATGATCTGCTTAAGCGCGGCCAGTCCGTCCATGTCGGGCATGGTGATGTCCAGGAGGACAGCGTCTGGCTTCAGCTGCTTGTACTTGGCCAGAGCCTCAGCCCCGTTGGCCGCCTCCTCGACCTCATACCCGTTGTCGGTGAGGAGCCTGGCGCATCTCATGCGAGCGAAGATTGCGTCATCTACCACGAGTATTTTTGCCATTGCCACACCTCTTCTTTAATACCTCTGATACCTCGATTTCCGCAAAGCGCCATCGGGGGTCCCGGATGCCCACGTCCCCGAACGTATTCTATTCTCCGTTTCTCTTTCCCGATAAGGCTCAGATGGCTCGGTTTTGCGACCCAGACGGTTCATCGGGCCGGTGCCCCTGGCCGTCACGGGTACACCGTGGCCCCGGCCGCCGTGCGCACCGTCACGGCCCCGGTCCCCACCGCCAGCCAGACGGAGCGCCCCTTGTGGCCGCCCGTGTCGAAGGCCACCACCGAAAGCCCCTCTCTCTCCAGGGCCGCCCGCACCGCCACCACGTTCTTCTGGCCCATGTCCAGCAGCCCGTCGAAGGTAGCCGCATGGATGAGCCTGGCCCCACCGGAGATCTTCACCTGGATCCGGGTCCTCACCGCCCCGATATTCTCCAGCTCCCGAATGAGCACCGGGATCCCGACATCGGCGTACTTGCCGGGGAACCTCTGCGCGGTGCTCTTGTTGCTGCAGTAGGGGAGCACGAGGTGCATCATGCCGCCTGCTTTGGCTGTCAGATCGTAGGCGCACACCGCCACGCATGACCCTAGGCCGAACGAAACCAGGACGGCGGCCGGGTCCGACGATACCTTGATCTCACCCAGCCCAACCGCGATGAGCGACTCCGGCCTGGCCCCGTTGGCGATATCCGACGCCTGAAGCCGGTTCCTGTTGCCTGCAATCATTTCGCCACCCCCGCCCGGCTCAGGATCGCCCTCAGGAAGTTGAACGAGGGTATGACCAGGAAGGTGCCCCTCACCTGGCGATCGGCCGAGCCGAAGCTGGCCTCCGCCACGATGATGTCGTCCGTCTGCTGGAGGATCTCAGCCAGGGCAACGTCAAGAATGGCGCCGGCCATGTCCAGTATCACCTCGGGGGGCATGGGCACCAGCCTCATGTCCAGGGCGTCCGCAGTCGCATTCAGGAATGCGGACCCGATGACATTGCCCATCTCCCCCAGGGCCGACTGCTCCATCTCGTCCAGATCGGCGGTGGTGCCGGGCTCCTGCCCCATCAGCATGTCGATGATGGCCAGGGCCACGTCCGGCTGATGGACCAGCATGAGATGCCCCGAGGCGTCGCCCTCGAAGGCCAGGTATATCCCGATGACCAGCTTGTCCGCCCCGCCGACCAGGTCTGACGCATCCCTGGCCGGGACCTGCTTCAGGCTGAGAGAGCTCATCCGGACCTCCTGGTTGACCATGGTGGCCAGCCCGCTCATGGCGTTGTCGATCCCCTTCAACGCCAGGCTGCTCCAGAGTTTCATCTCATCCTTGTTCAGGGCAATATCTGCGATCCTGTTCTCCATACCTCACCTCTTTCTCACTCGCAACGAGCCGGCCGCGCACCCACAACGGCGCCGCCCCCGCGTCCCGGCCCTGCTTCACGGCATGGCCATCTTGACCAGGGCCGGCACATCCAGAATCAGCCCCACCTGCCCGTCGCCCAGGATGGTGGCGCCGGCAATGCCCCTGATGTCAACCAGGAACTTGCCCAGGGGCTTGACCACAAACTCCTGCTGCTCCATCAGCTCGTCAACCACCACCCCGATCAGCTTCCCGCCGTCCTTGGCCACCACGATGAAGCACTTCCCGCCGCCGCCGGGCCCGCCGGTCCGCAGCCCGGGCGTGCCCTCCAGGGTCACCAGGGAAATCACATTGTCTCGAAGCCTGATGACATCCCTGCCCCGAATGGTCAACACCTCCCGCCGCTCTATGAGCAGCGTTTCGGTGACAGAGGCCAGGGGCATGACGTAGACCGTGCCGCCGGCCGAGACCAGCAGCCCCTGGATCACCGCCAGCGTCAGGGGAAGCACGATCATGAACCTGGTGCCCTGGCCGGGCCGGCTGTCCGTCACCACCGATCCGGACAGCTTCTCGATATTGGTGCGGACTACATCCAGCCCCACTCCCCGCCCGGACACATCGGAGGCCACCTCCTTGGTGGAGAAGCCGGGCATGAAGATCAGGTTGACGGCATCCGCCATCGAAAGCCGGGCCGCATCTTCGGCCGAGATGAGGCCCCTGGACACGGCCCTCCTCTTGACCGCTTCGACATCGATCCCCTGGCCGTCGTCCTCTATCGAGATGACAATGTGGCCGCCTTCCTGGAAGGCCGAGAGACTGACCTGCGCTATTGGAGACTTGCCCGCCTCGACACGCCCCTCCGGGCCCTCCACGCCATGGTCCACCGAGTTCCGCAGGAGGTGGATCAGGGGGTCGCGTATCTGCTCGATGATGCTGCGGTCCAGCTCCGTCTCCAGCCCCCCCATGGTGAACTCGATCTTCTTGCCCTGCCTCTGCCCCAGGTCCCTTACCAGGCGGGGGAAGCTGTTGAAGAGGGTGCCTATGGGCACCATGCGCACCTGCATAATGTCCTGCTGCAGCTCATTGATGACCTTGATGACGTGGCTGGAGGTCTGGCTCAGGTCCCGCACCAGTTCGTCACCGGCGTACCTGGTCTCCAGAACGCGGTTGATCTGGCTGATGCGGGAGCGGTCGATAACCAGCTCCTCCACCATGTTCATCAGGCTGTCCAGGGTCCTGACGTCAACCCTGACCGTCTGCGTGACATGCTGCGCACAGCGGTCGGGCAGGGCGTTCGGCGCCGCCTGGGCCCCCCGCTCCGCCACCGGCGCGCCGGCCCGGGCGCCCCCGCCACCCCGGCATGGACCGGCCGCCGCTGCGGCCCGGGCCCCTGCCCCGTCGCCGGCCTTCAGGGTCGCGGCCATGTCCGCCGCGCTCTCCAGCCGGGCCACCGCCGGCCCGATATCCGCCAGCGCCATGTCCGGGGAGACCAGCGCGTCCCGCAGGGCCTTCAGGACATCCAGCCCGTACAGCAGGGAATCGATGATCTCGGGGCTCACCGGTATCCTGCCGCTCCTGACGCCGTCCAGCAGGCTCTCCATGGAATGCGCCAGCTGGGACATGCAGGGGTAGCCCAGCATGGCCGACGAGCCCTTCATGGTGTGGGTGGCCCGGAATATCTCCTGGATGAGGTCGGGATCGCCCGCCTCCGACTCCAGCCTGACCAGGTCCGTATCCAGGAGGGCGATCTGCTCATCGGCCTCCTGGATGAATACCTTCAGCTCCTCGGCGGAGACATCGGCGCTGTAGACCGCCTCCCGGCCGTCGTCCGGCTGCCCCTTCCCGTCAGAACTGCTCAACGCGCTCTATCCTATCCGCGGGACCCCGATGGCGCCAGCACCCCCGTGGCGGCCCCGGCCTGTCCCGCACTCTTGTCCGCCCCCACCAGCGGCATCCGCTTGTCGCTGCTCGCCAGCAGGCGGCCTATGTCCAGCAGTATGACCAGCTTCGTCTCCAGCTTGGCCACCCCCAGCACGTAGTCCGCCTCCTCGGGCGCCACTATGGTCGATGTCGGCTCAATCACGGACACCGGTATCCGCAGCACCTCGCTGACACCGTCGACAATCAACCCCACGTCCTGGCCCTCCACCTCCACCACCACGATCCGGGTCTCCTTGGTCTCCTGGCCTTCTTCCATGCCCAGCCGCCTCCTCAGGTCCATCACGGGGGTCACCTTGCCCCTCAGGTTGATGACTCCTTCGACGAAAGGCGGGGCCCCCGGGATCCTGGTGATCGCCTGCATGCGGATGATCTCGCGTACGTTCATGCTGTCTATGGCGTAGTGCTCCGACGCCAGGTCGAACAGCACCAATTGCTGTTCCGTCATCCGTGCTTTCTCCTTTGCCATGCGCTCACCCTCTCTCGGCCCGGGCCCCGGGCCCGGCCATCGCGACTGCCGCCGCTCCAGTCAGTCTGCTCACCCACTGCACGAGCAACACTGTGCGCCCCGGGCCCGCACTCCGTGCCATGCGGTCCCGCCGGTAGTCTAGGGCCGCGGCATCACGCCCGTGTCTCAGGAATTTCCGGCGGGGTAACAAATACGTCTCAGGCCTCCGCATCGTTTCTGGTCCTGAAGGAAGCCACCGCCCCCTTCATCTCCCCCGCCATGTCCGCCAGCAGCTGGGCCGCCTCCAGCGTCTCCTCCACCTGGGAGGACATCTGCTCCGCCGAGGCCGACACCTCCTCGAAGGCCGAGCTGTTCTCCTCCGCCACTCCGGCGGTCGCCTCTACGGACCGCGACACCACCCCGGAGCTGGCGGTCATCTGCGCCGTGGCCGCCGCGTTCTGCTCCACGATGCGGTTGATGCGGTCGATGGCATCCACCATACCGCCGCTCAGGCCCTGCAGGTCCCGGGCCGCCGCCGTCAACTGCTCCACCTGCCTGGCCAGGCTGCGCGACCGCTCCAGGATCCCGTCCAGGGCGCCGCCGGCATCCGTCGCCAACTTGTACCCCGCCTCCACGTCCCGGCTGCCCTGGTGCATGGCGCTGACCGCCTCGGCCACCCCCGTGCGTATGCCGTCCACGATGACGCCTATCTCCCTGGTGGCCAGGGATGACCTCTCGGCCAGCTTGCGGACCTCGTCCGCCACCACCGCGAACCCCCGGCCCTGCTCCCCGGCCCGCGCCGCCTCTATGGCGGCGTTCAACGCCAGCAGGTTGGTCTGCGCGGCGATATCGTCAATGGTGGCCACGATCTTGCCGATCTCCCCGGACCTCTCCCCCAGATCGGCGACCCTCTCCGCCACCATGTCCATGGCCTTCTTCACCTTGTCCATGCCGGCAACCGTCTCGTGGGTCATCCGGGCCCCGTCGGCGGCGGAAGCCGCCGTGCTCTGCCAGGCTTCCATCCCGTCCCGGGCATAGCTCGAGACCCGGGTGATGGCGCCGGAGACCTCCTTCACTATCTTCGTGGCCTCGTCCACGCCCTCGGCCTGCTCCCGGGAGCCCGCCGCTATCTGCTCAATAGCCGAAGTCAGCGCCTCCACGCTGGCAGCGGTCTGCTGCAGCGAGCCGGACTGCCCCACTGTCCCCTCGGCCACCTGCTGAATAGTATCGGCGATCTGCCGGGTCACCTGCGCCGTCTGCTCGGCGGCGATGGTCAGATGCTGGCTCGCCTCCGATACGTTGGCCACCACCAACTGGACCTTCCCGATCAGGTCGTTCTGGCGGGCCACCAGCTCCTGGAAGGCATTGCCGAAGGCGTCCCGTTCGGACAGCGGCCTCACGGTCACCGTCAGGTCGCCATCGGCCACCCTGGCGGCGACCCGGGCCATCTCCTTCATGTAGTCAATCACCCTGGACTGCGCGGCTGCCAGCTGCCCTATCTCGTCCCGCGAGGTGACGTTGATGGTCTGCTCAACGTCCCCCACGGCCAGGGCCTCGGAGGTCCGCACCAGCGACGCCAGCGGCTTGCCGAGCAAGAAATGGGTGGCCGGCCAGAAGAGCAGCAGGCCGAGGATGGCCACCACGCCGTAGGCTATGCCGATGTTGTTCCGGAAGGGCGCGTACCCGGCCATGACATCGTCGGTGTATATGCCGCTGCCCACCACCCAGCCCCAGGGCTCATAGGCCGCCACGTACGAGAGCTTCTCCCGGGGGCCGCCCGGAGCGTAACGCCACTGGAAATCGTAGACCCCACCCCCCCGGCTGCGGCAGAGGTCCGCCATCTCCACGAAGACCGCTTCCCCGCCGGCGCCGGTGATGCCCCCTACATCGGTGTTGACCAGGTCCCGGGCCGTGGGGTCCGCCAGGAGCACCGGCCGGTAGTCGCTGACCCAGAAGGTGTTCTGGCCATCCGCGCCATGGCGCAGCCGGCCCAGCTCGGCCAGCGCATACGACCGGGCCTCGGCGACGGAGAGCATTCCCGCTTCTTCCATGGCATGGATGGAATCGAGCACGCCCAGGGCCATGACCACGCCGGACTTGACTTCCGCCCGCCTCTCTTCGAAGACCCGTGACTGAACGCCCGGCAGTATGTAGTAGCAGAAGACCAGAGTGATGGAAACAGCCATGACCATCCCCAGCAGCCATATCTTCAGCAGCAGCCCCATCCTCAGCCGGTCCCTTATGAACGCCGCCATGTCCGCACTCTTCCTCTCTCCCTATGGCGGGAAGCAGGCCCCTCCGCGCCGGCATCCGGCACCGGGGACCGGACAGGCCCTATTCTAGGTTTCGGGCATCACCGAACTGTCTCACCGGCCCCGGGGGGCCATTACAAATCCATCACCGGCCTTCGGTCCCGGATTACAAAAGCATGACAGCAACACGCCGCGCCAGGGGGGCGGCGGGCATCCGAGGGCCAGGCGTCGGGGCTTCGGAGCAGGCAGAGGGCCGGCAGGGGACGGGGCAGAGGGCCGGGGGCTATTTCACCGCGGTGGGCCGGCGGGGGTCCGACGCTTCGGCGGCCGGGGCCGTCCCGGCCCTGGCGTTGGTGGAGAACTCGCTCTCCACCGCCTGGCGGTGGAAGTTGTTCATGGCGCAGAAGGGTATCAGGCGGGCCCCTGTAGCCCTGTCCGGAACGCCGTAGTGCAGGCAGCAGCGCTGCACCCGGTCGACATCGAAGTTGTAGGGGTCCATGAACTGCATGATGCCGATGGAGACCCAGTTCTGGCGCATCCAGTCGTCCATCAGCGCCCGGCCCGTCCGGCGCGTCCAGGTGCGCAGCAGCGGGAGGAGCCTGAGCCAGAAGCCCGGCCTCACATGCAGGACGAAGCCGGCAACCAGGTCCCGCATGATCCCCGAGCGCGACTTCCCGCTCTCGAAGGACCGCCTCATCCTGGAGTAGAACCTGTCGTTATCAATGAAGCGGCTGATGGGGACCAGCCTCCCCTTCTCCAGGGACACCAGGGCCACCATGCCGCAATGGGGATGGATGCAGAACTCGCGGTGCCTGCCGCCCCTGGTGACCATCTTGGCCAGGGTCTCGGTCATGGTCAGGGTGAAGAAGTCGCTCTTCCTGATCTCCCCGTTGGTCTGCTCCTCGAACAGCCGCATCACGTCAGGGGTGGTGATCCGCATCTCCTTCAAGCGGGTGCGGTCGATCCGGCCGGAGAAGCTCACCGGCTGGTAGACGATGTGGCGGATGACGTCGGAGTTGGCGGCCACGAACCGGAGCATGTCGCCCACCTGGTGGTCATTGACCCCCTTCACAATGGTAGCCACCAGAATCACCTTGTCATAGCCAATCTTCCGCGCGTTGTCGATCACCCTCTGCTTGACCGGCCAGAGATCGCGCCCCCTGGCCTGCTGGTAGGGCCCGGGGGTCACTCCGTCGAACTGCAGATAGATGTACACCTCCAGGTCGCGCAGGGCCTTGAAGTACTCGATGTCCGCGGCCAGCCGCAGGCCGTTGGTGGCCACCACCAGGTAGTCGACCCCCAGATCGCGCTCCATCCTGAGGATATCCAGCAGGTCCTCCCGCACCGTCGGCTCGCCGCCGCTGTTGAGTATCCCCTGGAGGATGTTGGGCTCGTTGGCCCGCTGGGCATACTCGACGATGCCCCTGAGCTGGTCCACGGTGGGCTCGTAGACCCGGTCCCCGGTCTGGGCGGCGGCGAAGCATATGGGGCACTTGAGGTTGCACCGGTTGGTCAGGTCCAGGATCATCAGGGTGGTGCGGGTGGTGTGCCTCTGGCAGATGCCGCAGCCCTGCGGGCAGTCCAGCCTGGTCCTGCGGGGCCGGGTCATCCCGGTGCCGTCGTCCCGGCACCTTCCGGCCCTCTCGTACTCCCCGTAGTCGCTCCAGTAGAGGTCCTCGAAGCTGCCGTGCTCCGGGCAGGTCTTCTTCATGATGACCCGGCCGTCGATCTCCCAGAGCTCGGCCTCCAGCGGCCTGAGGTCTTCGGGACAGACCGACATGGTCTTCTTCAGCAGCATCATCGGGCGCCTCTGTTCCCCTACCGGCGTTCGGCCCGGCGGCGGGCGCCGGCCGGGCTCCCCGATTCTAGCATCGGCACAAGGCAGGGTCAAAGCTGGCCGGGCCCTGCGGCGGGCGCCGCTCCGGGGCCGCTGCCCGCCCTATGGCTTCTTCTCAGGCCCGGGCAGGAGAGGTCCCTCCGCCTCACGGCCGAAGACCACCTTCATGTGCGGCCAGGGGATCTCTATGCTCTCCCGGTCGAAGGCCCTCTTCAACCTCAGGCGCAGCTCCCCGGCGACGCCCCACTGCTTCATGGGCTTGGTATCACCCACCGTCTTGATCTCGACGCCCGTTTCGCTGAAATTGTCCACCCGCAGCACCTGGGGCGCCTTCAGTATCTGGTCCGACCAGGCGGGATCATCCGCCAGCTCCTGGCCCACCCGGTTGATGACAATGATGGCCCTGTCCAGGTCCGTGCCGTAGCTCACGCGGATGTTCAGGTTGACCCGCGACCAGCCCTTGGTCAGGTTGCTGGCCACCCTTATCTCTCCGTTGGGCACCGAGTGCACGATCCCGTCCAGGTCCCGCAGTATCGTTCTCCTGAGATTGACGTCCTCCACCAGGCCGGAGGTATCGGCGATCCGCACCACATCGCCATTGCGGTACTGGTTCTCCATGAGGATGAAGAGCCCGGAGATGATGTCGCTCACCACGCTCTGGGCCCCGAAGCCCAGGGCGATGCCCACCACTCCGGCGCCGGCGATGATGGCCGACACGTTGAGCCCCAGCTTGTCCAGTGTCATGAAGGCCACAACGGACAGTATCAGGCCCTGCAGCGAGGTCACCAGCACCGCCGACAGGGTGTCGGCCCTCTTCTTGATTTCTTCGTCGCTCTGGTCGTCCCGCGACTTCTGGACCGACCTCTCGATGATCCTGGGAATGACAGCCGTCGCCAGCAGGACCAGCACCAGGCCCGTCAGCCCCAGGATGGCGACCCACCTCCCGGGGCCCCTCAGCCACTCCACCACCGGAAACACGAAGTTCTGGTTGACCGTCTCGATGTCCAGCATGTCCAGGGCCAGCACCACCGCCGAAAGGAGCCCGATGACGGGAATGATCCACTTCAGGGCATTCATGATCAGGTCGTCGATGGGGCTGGGGGTCTTCGAAGCCACCTCGGCGATGTATATGTCTACCAGCACCCGCAGGACCACCACGCCGGTGTAGATCCCCACCAGCATCAGCAAGAGGGGGGCCACGGTCTGGACGGGGCCTTCCCACGACTCCGGCACCACCGCCACGTGGAGCGCGGCGATTATGCCCGGGAAGAAGCACCACAGCAGGGTGGCGATGCCCGTCGAGCGCAGGACCATGTCGTCGCTCTCGGTCTGGCTCCTGGCGGCCAGCTTCTTCAGCCAGCCGAAGAGGATGTGCCTCAGCAGCACGGCCAGCAGGGTGATGACCACCATCACCGCCACGGGGATGATTATGCGCAAGACCAGGTTCTGGCTGATGTCCCGCAGGAACTCATCCATAAGGCGAACTCCGTCCGGCCCCTGCCGGCGACTTCGTATGGTAACCGACCGCTCTGAAATTAGTCAACAAGGGCCCGGGGCGGGGGCCTGCGGCCGTCACCGTCTCCTTCATACAGTGACATTTTCGCTGAACGCTTAACCCCTGTCATAATCGTAGAACAGCGACAACGGGCTTGCCAGCCGATGGGGCGCGGCCTATCATTATGACTGCCGACGACGGCGACCAGGAGCTGAAAGGAGGGCCCAGACCATGATAATGCGCTGGCTTGCTTGCGGCACGGGGAATGTGCATATCGTAGGCACCTGCCCTGACTGCTATGCCACCCAGGGCGGGCTGATGCTGGGAACGACGGCCACCGGGTTCGCCGGCCGCATCGCCGCCAAGTGCGTCGACTGCGGGAAATCCATCGAGTACTACGTCGATTCCTCCATCGAGAGGATCTGGAAGCTGGAGCCGGTGGAGTCGAAAGGGGTCCAGATCGAGCAGTGAGGCGGGCCCGGCCCCGGGCATTGCGACCCGGCCTCATGGCCCGTACGCGGAGGGCCTCCGCCCCCTGATCTCTCTGTCGCCCTGAGGCAGCGCCTCAGTCTTCCCCGCCCCAACCGGTCACCCCTCTCCAGGCGAGCATGTCATGAGCCTCTATCTGGGCATCGACATCGGCTCAGTCACCGTCAAGCTGGCCCTGGTTGACCACGCCGGCCGGTTGGTCGACTCCGTCTACCTTCGGACGCAGGGCCAGCCAGTGCGGGCCCTGCAGCAGGGCCTGGCCGAGCTGCGCGCCAGGGTCCCGCAGGAGGCCGCCATCAGGGGCGTGGGCACCACCGGCAGCGCCCGCTACCTGGCCGCCGCCATCGCCGGGGGCGACGTGATCAAGAACGAGATCACCAGCCAGGCGGCGGCCACGGCCTGCGCCATGCCCACGGCCCGCGCCATCGTGGAGATCGGCGGGCAGGACAGCAAGCTGGTGCTCCTGCAAGATGGGGCCGTGGTGGATTTCGGCATGAACACCGTCTGCGCCGCCGGCACCGGGAGCTTCCTGGACCACCAGGCACAGCGGCTGGGCATACCCATCGAGGAGTTCGGTGCCCGGGCCCTGCAGAGCCGCCACCCGGCCCGCATCACCGGCAAGTGCACCGTCTTCGCGGAATCCGACATGATCGCCAGGCAGCAGATGGGGCATCGCCAGGAGGACATCCTCTACGGCCTGTGCCTGGCGCTGGCCCGCAACTACCTCGGCAACGTCGGCCTGGGGCGGGAAATCCGGCCGCCCGTGGCCTTCCAGGGAGGGGTGGCCTTCAACCAGGGCATGGTGAGGGCCCTCAGGGAGGTCCTGGGGACGCCCGAGGTGGTCGTCCCCCCGCACCATGAAGCCATGGGCGCCATCGGCGCCGCGCTCCTGGCCCTGGAGGAGATGCAGGCGCGCGCGGGCGAGCGCCCGCCGGAGGCCGCCGGAACGCGCTTCGCCGGGTTCGCGGTCAGCGACGCCCGGTACACCACCACCCCCTTCGAGTGCCGCGCCTGCCCCAACCTCTGTGAGGTGGCCCGGGTATCGCTGGAGGGCCGGGTCATCGCCACCTGCGGCGGCCGCTGCGACCTGTGGGACCGCGGCCCGGCCGCAGGGCCCCGGCGCCGCCCGGCGGGGGCGCCGGCCCCCGGAGGCCGGCGAAGGGAGCGGCGAAAATGACAGACCACCCCAGGATCAGCGCCATCGTCCTGGACGACCCGGCCAGGCCGTCCTGCGAGGCCCGCTGCGGCCTGGACCTGTCCTCGGCCGAGGCCCTGGCATCCACCGCCGAGGCCCTGCGCCGGCGCTTCGGCAGCCGGGTGGAGCTGCAGTACAGGGCCCTGGATGCCGCCGGGGCCGCTGCGCCGCCCGGCATCTCCCGGAGGCTCGCCGCGGGCGAACTGGCCCTGCCGCTGCTGCTCATCAACGGCCGGCCGCGGATATCCGGCTACTTCGACCTTCACGCGCTGCAGGAGGTCATCCAGGCCGAAATAGAGATGGCCGCCCCGTAGGAGGCGGCCACTCGATGTCTCCTGCCCGCCCGCGATGGGCCGGCGCAGCGCGCCGGGGCCGGGCTAGCGCCCCTTCCACACCGGCTTGCGCTTCTCGGCGAAGGCCCGGGGCCCCTCCCGGGAGTCCTCCGTCTGGGCCAGCCGCTTGCTCATCTCGATCTCCATCTTGAGGCCTTCGGCCAGGCTGGTCTCGATGCCACGCAGGGCCAGCTCCTTGACCGCCCTCACGGCGCAGGGGCCGTTCTCGCATATCTGGGCGGCCAGCGCTTCCACCGCGGGCATCAGTTGGTCATAGGGGACCACCCTGTTGACCAGGCCCACGCGGTAGGCCTCCTGGGCGTCGATGAAGTCGCCGGTGATCAGCATCTCCAGGGCCTTTCCGAAGGGGATCAGCCGGATCAGCTTCTGGGTGCCGCTGTTGCCCGGGATGACTCCCTGCTTGACCTCGGCCAGTCCCAGCCTGGCGGTGTCGGCCGCGATGCGGATGTCACAGGCCATGGCCAGCTCCAGCCCGCCGCCGGTGCAGATGCCGTTGATGGCCGCGATCACCGGCTTGTAGGTCTCCAGCCCCCGCATGGGGTTGACCTCGGGGAGGGGCTGGGCCGGGCGCTTGTCCTCCGGGATCTTCATCCACTCCATGACCTCCTTCAGGTCCTGTCCGGAGCTGAAGGCCTTGTCGCCGGCGGCGCTGACGATGGCCACCCAGACCTCGGGGTCATCCCGAAAGTCGATCCAGGACTTGACCAGGAGGCCCCAGACCTCGGCGTTCATGGCATTGCGCGCCTCCGGGCGGTTCAGGATGATGCGGGCCACCCTTCCCTTCTTCTCATAGATAAGTCCGGGCATTCCTCCAACCTCCTTCGTGCTGCAGTTGTGCTTAATTCTACGCCAAATGGCCGCGCGAGGCCACATAACCGCCCGGCGGGCCCGTTATTTGAGGGGCCAAAACAGTTCGTCGGCGACATACCATTCTTGCGGCGCGGCTCCCCGGCCATCTATAATGGTGTTATCGGTCCGCATGACCACGAGAATGCGAGTTTGACACACAGCCAGACCAGGGACCTCCCTCCGGAGACCATCCGCAGACGCTCTCGAAGGCCCCAGCACGACCATCCATCATCTCTCATGAACTGCAGGCGGTGACTGGCAGCTATGGGCAAGACTCTGGCCGAGAAGATACTGAGCGCGAAGTCCGCCGACAATGTCAAGGCGGGCAACATCATCATCGCCAACGTTGACCTGGCCTTCGTCCAGGACACCACCGGCCCCCTGGCCGTCAGGCAGTTCCGGGCCGCAGGGTTCCATCGGACGGCCGACAACGCCCGGGTGGCCGTCTTCCTGGACCACGCCTCCCCCAGCCCCAGCGCGGCGCTGTCGGACGACCAGGCCCTGCTGCGCGAGTTCGCGCGCCGCACCGGGGCCACCATCTCCGATGCCGGCGACGGCGTCTGCCACCAGATAGTGGCCGAGTCCATGGCCAAGCCGGGGGACCTGGTGATCGGCGCCGACTCCCACACCACCACGGCCGGGGCCCTCGGGGCCTTCGCCTGCGGCATGGGCTCCACCGATACGGCGGTGGCCATGGCGCTGGGCCAGACCTGGCTCCGCGTCCCCGAGAGCATCCGGGTGGCGCTCTCGGGCGCCTTCGCTCCCGGGGTCTACGCCAAGGACCTCATCCTCTACCTCATCGGCCTCCTGGGGGCCGACGGCGCCACCTACAAGGCCCTGGAGTTCGGGGGGGAAGGCGTCATGTCCCTGGGCATGTCCGGGAGACTGACCGTGTCCAACATGGCGGTGGAGGCCGGGGCCAAGGCCGGGCTCTTCCCGGCGGACGAGGCCACCCGCTACTACCTGGCCAGCCAGGGCCGGGTGGACAGCTACCGCAGGGTCCAGCCTGACGAAGACGCCGACTACGAGCGGTCCATCGAGATCTGGCTGGGCGACCTGGAGCCCATGGTGGCCCGGCCCCATACCGTGGACAACGTGGCCCCGGTCAAGGAGATGAGCGGCATCAAGATCCACCAGGTCTTCATAGGCACCTGCACCAACGGGCGCCTCGAGGACATGGCGGTGGTGGCCCGCATCCTCTCCGGCAGGAAGCGGCACCCCCGGACCCGGCTCATCATCGCCCCGGCCTCCCGGGAGGTGCTGCGAGCCTCGATAAGGGGCGGGTACATCCAGACCATGATCGATGCCGGCGCCGTCATCCTGCCCCCGGGCTGCGGGCCCTGCCTTGGCCTGCACCAGGGGATCCTGGGCGACGACGAAAGCTGCCTGTCCACAGCCAACCGCAACTTCGAGGGGCGGATGGGCAACCCCGACGCCTACGTCTACCTGGCCAGCCCGGCCACCGCCGCGGCCACCGCCGTCACCGGCCATATCACGGACCCCAGGGAGGTAGTCTAGGTGCTCACCGGAACGGCCTTCAAGTTCGGAGACGACATCTCCACCGACCACATCATCCCGGGCCGCTACGCCCACCTGAGGAGCAACCTGCCGCTCCTGGCGGCGCACGTCATGGAGGACGCCGACCCCTCCTTCGCCGGCAGGGTCAAGGCAGGGGACTTCATCGTCGCCGGCAGCAATTTCGGCCTGGGCTCGAGCCGGGAGCACGCTCCCCTGGTCATCAAGATGGCCGGGGTCAGCGCCGTCCTGGCCAAGTCCGTGGCCCGCATCTTCTTCCGCAACGCCATCAACCTCGGCCTGCCCATCCTGCTGTGCGACACCGACCGGATAGCCGACCAGGACCGGCTGGCGGTGGACCTGACCAGCGGGACCATCAGGGACCTGACCAACGGCGAGTCGCTGACCTCCGGGCGCATACCGCAGGCCATGCTGGACATACTCAACGAAGGCGGCCTCCTGCCCTACATCAACAAGCACGGCGGCTTCGAGCTCTGGGAGAGATGACCTACAACATCACCCTCATCCCCGGCGACGGCGTGGGCCCGGAGGTGACCGCCGCGGCGGTCCGTGCCGTGGAGGCCACGGGCATCCAGGTCCGCTGGGAGACGGTCCAGATGGGCCAGGCGACCCAGGACAGCATGGGCACGCCGCTGCCGGAGACGGCGCTGGAGTCGATCAGGCGAAACCGGGTGGCCCTCAAGGGGCCGCTGACCACCCCGGTGGGGTCCGGCTTCAGGAGCGCCAACGTGGCGCTGCGCAAGGCGCTGGACCTCTACGCCTGCGTCCGGCCCTGCCGGACCTATCCGGGGGTCCCCGGGCCGTTCCGGGACATCGACCTGGTGATAGTCAGGGAGAACACCGAGGACCTCTACAGCGGCATCGAGTTCCAGCAGGGCACCCCGGAGGCGGCCGAGGCCATCGATCTCATCCGGCGCACCCGGGGCGAGCCGCTGGGCCGGGATTCCGGGCTCTCCGTCAAGGCCATATCGGAGACGGCCAGCCGTCGGATCGTGCGCTTCGCCTTTGAGTATGCCAGGGCGCAGCGGCGGAGGAAGGTGACGGCGGTGCACAAGGCCAACATCCTCAAGTACTCGGACGGGCTGTTCCTCTCGGCGGCCCGGGAGGAAGCCCTGCGGTACCCCGACATCGAGTTCGAGGACCGGCTGGCCGACAACATGAACATGCAGATGGTGCGCCTGCCGCACCAGTTCGACGTGGTGGTGGCCCCCAACCTCTACGGCGACCTGCTCTCCGACCTGTGCGCCGGGCTGATCGGAGGACTGGGGGTGGCGCCCGGGGCCAACTTCGGGGACGGGACCGCGGTGTTCGAGGCCGTCCACGGCAGCGCCCCCCGTCACGCGGGGCGCAACAAGGTGAACCCCATGGCCATGATGCTCTCCGCCGCCCTCATGCTGCGACACCTGGGAGAGCCGGACAGGGCCGGCCTGCTGGAAGAGGCCGTGGCCGCCGTCATCGCGGACGGGCGCCGGGTCACCTATGACATCCAGAGGGACGGGGCGGGGCCCGCCGCCGGCACATCCGAGGTGGCCGACGCGGTGGTGGAGGGGATCAGGGACCGGGGCGCGGGCCCGGGCGGGAGGGGGAGATAGGCCGGATACACATAGTGGACGTGACCAACCGCGACGGCGTGCAGACGGCCAAGCTCGGCCTCTCCAAGCTGCAGAAGACCATGCTGAACCTGTACCTCAACGCCATGGGGGTCTTCCAGTCGGAGTTCGGCTTCCCCACCACCCGCCATGAGAAGAACTACCTGGAGGCCAACCTGGAGCTGGCGGAGAAGGGCATCCTGCAGCCCATGCGGCTGGCGGGGTGGCTGAGGGCCGTGCCCGGCGATGTGGAGCTGGCCTTCAGACTGGTGCCCGGCCTCAGGCATGTCAATCTCTCCATCTCCACGTCCGACCAGATGATCCAGGGCAAGTTCCGGGGCCGGAAGACGAGGCAGGACATCCTCGAAACGATGGTGGAGGCCGTCGAGGCGGCCAGGTCCTGCAACGCCGAGTCCATAGCCGTCAACGCCGAGGACGCATCCCGCACGGATTTGGACTTCCTCATCAGGTTCGGCCTGGCGGCCAAGGAGCACGGAGCGGTGCGCATGCGCTACTGCGACACCCTGGGGTACGACAACCCTTTCAGCATATACGACGCCACCAGGGCCCTGGCCGAGGGCACCGGGATGGGCATCGAGGTCCACTGCCACGGCGACCTGGGCATGGCGGTAGCCAACTCCGTAGCCGGCGCCCGGGGGGCCGTGGACGGCGGGCAGGACGCCTACATCAACACCACGGTCAACGGGATAGGAGAGCGGGCCGGCAACGCCGACCTGGTGGCCGTCATCCTGGCCGCCACCAAGTCGAAGGGCTTCGCCGAGCAGTACCCTCTCGGCGACCGCATCGACCTGTCCCTGGCCTGGAGGATCGCCAGGTACGCCAGCTACGCCTTCGGAGTCCCCATCCCCGTCAACCAGCCGGGAGTGGGCGCCAACGCCTTCGCCCACGCCTCCGGCATCCACGCGGACGGCGTGCTCAAGGACACCAACAACTACGAGCTCTACGACTACCTGGAGCTGGGCCGGGGAGAGCCGGAGACGGTGGAGACCGGCCGGGAGATCTGCACCGGGGAATACGGCGGCATATCCGGCTTCACGCACGTCATGGGGCAGATCTCGGTGTCGTTCGCCGACCAGGAGGAGGCGCACCAGCTCCTGGAGCTGGTGCGCTATGCCAACGTGGAGGCCCAGAAGCCGCTGGTGGAGCAGGAGCTGCTGTTCATCGCCCGGCAGCCCGACATCGCCCGCAAGCTGCTGACCCTGACGCCGCTCTCCGAGGTCTGAGGCGGCCCGGGTCTCCGGCCCGGGCGCGGCCTAAGGGGCCTCCGCCAGGACCTCGATGATGCGGGGGAAGATGTACTCGGCGGTGTCCGCCCTGGCCCCACCGTGGGTCACCACCACGTAGCGCCCCCCGCAGACCTCCGCGGCGCAGCGCTTGATCTCCCGGGCCAGGCCCGGGAAGAACCCCGCGCTCAGGCCCAGGTCTCCGTAGTCCCCTTCACCGGTGTCGTGGCCCAGGTTGTGGAGTATCAGCTCCGGCCGGAACGCCCTGGCCCGGGGCAGGAACTCCTTTCGCACCTGCTCCAGGTACTCTTCATCCGAGGACCTCCAGCCGGTGTTGACGCAGACCTTGGAGCCCCCGCCTTCCACCCTGGCGAACTCGCAGAAGCAGACGTGAAGCACATCGGCGTCATCGCGGAAGATGTCCCTGGTGCCGTTCCCGTGATGGGCGTCGGTATCCAGGATGGCGAACCGGCGCCGCCCGGACCTCTTGCGGGCGCGGTGGAACGCCGGGCCAGCGCAGGACGCGTAGGTGCCTCCCCAGGCGTAGTCCCGCTCGGCATGGTGCCCCGCCGCCACGTTGAACACCAGCGCGTTGACCAGCTCCCCCGACAGCACCTTCTCGACGGCCTGGACGCACCCCCCGACGCTGTGGAGCACCCCTTCGAAGTACCAGGCCGTCTTCAGGTCTTCGACGAAGCGCGGCGTGTGTACCTGGAGAAGAAGCCCCTCGGAGACCGCCGGCGAAGTGAACAGCTTCACACGGGGCAGGCCGAGAGCGCCCTCCATGGCCCGCGGGAAGCCCCGGTACTTGTCGCCGATGATGTTCCAGCCCTTTCCGCTGAATACGGGGTGGAAGAAGACCCCGGTGGTTGCCGGCCCCGCCGCCATTCCAGACACCTCCGCCGTTGGGAGAACGGCCGCCCTCCCCTCTCATGATAGCACCTCCACTCCCCCTCCTGGCAGCGCCCCCGGCCTGCGCCCGCCCCCCCCACCCCGCCCGGAGAAGTTGCGGAATTTCTGCCGGGGCCCCGCCGCGTTTCGGCCCGGAAGGGGCTTATGTTATACTGAAAGTCGAGCACCATACCCACGCGAGGAGGAACGTCATGGACGCTGCCATCAAAGAGCTCAAGAAGAACGTGGTCA
>CAZBJX010000010.1:0-40132 GCA_964492335.1 uncultured Dehalococcoidia bacterium
CTTCGTGGACCTCACCAAGACCCTGCAGGACGATATCATCGCCAGGACGGAGCAGAGCCTCTAGCACAGGGGAACAGCCAGGCCGGGCGCCCCGGCCTGAGGTCATGCGCGCGAGCGCGAACAAGAAACTGAGAGGAGGGAGCCCCAAGGTTATGGAACTGCTTGATGTCAAAGCCATCGATACCATGTGCCGCGCTGGCTATGCCGGCATCGTCTCCGCCGAAGAATGGAAGGACGTCTGGGCCAACTACGAGTCCCGGGCCTGCGTGAAGGGCACGTTCGGGGGAGTGCTGAAGAAGATGGGCATCTCCGAGGAGGACGGCTGGAAGGTGGTCGCCGGACAGTACAAGGCCTCCGTCGAGGAGATGGTCCAGGAGATGGATGCCGCCGGCGTGGAGAAGGCCTTCGTCGACCAGCAGTACATCTGGTCCCGGCGGGAGAGCAAGATGGCCACCGGGTTCGAGCTCAAGCGGATCGTCGATCTGGTCGAGAAGGGCAAGGGCCGGATCGTCGGCGGCGCCGGATACAACCCCTGGCGCATCGAGGAGAGCCTCAAGGACATCGAGAAGGCCGTCAAGGACCACGGCTTCAAGTACGTCTGGTTCCACCCCAACAGCTTCGGGCTGAAGGCCAGCGACGCCAAGTGCTACCCCCTTTACGCCAAGTGCATCGAGCTGGGCATCCCGGTCTCGTTCCAGAGCGGCCAGTCGGCCGAGCCCCTGCCCAGCGAGGTCGGACGCCCCATGTACGCCGACGAGGTGGCCATGGACTTCCCCAGCCTGGTCATGGTGCTGACCCACACCGGCTACCCCTATATCGAGGAGTGGATCTCCATGATCTGGCGGCACCCCAACGTGTACGGCAACATCGGCGCCTACTACCCGTCCAGCCTGCACCCTCCCACGGTTGATTTCATGAATGGCCCCATCGGCCGCACCAAGGTCTTCTGGGCCACCAACGGCTTCGGCTTCACCCGCTGCAAGGACGAGTTCGTCAAGCTCAACATCAGGGACGAGAACAAGAAGCGCATCCTGCGCGACAACGCCGTCACCGTGTTCAAGCTCTAGGCTCGCACAACCGGGGACAGATTCGAGAGCGGTCCGGGGTCAACCCGGGCCGCTCTTCATTCCGGGCCAACCCGGCCCCCGCCCACAGCCCTGCCCGGGGCAGCGCGCCGGGCGGGGGCCGGCGCGCTGCGTCACCACGGACCGGGGCGCCTTCGGGAGAAGGCGGGGTGGTACTCGTCCTCCTCCCACAGGGCGGGGTTGCCCCGGACCTGCCCGCGGACGGCCTGGAGCTCCCGCCGGCGGCGGACGGCCTGCTCCCGGTGGCCCCGCCCCCAGATGGGCGTGCCGGGCATGGCGTGGAGTTTGTTGATGCGCCGGGTTGAACAGGACTTGTACCACCTGACGATGGCCGCCACGGAGGCCGGCGCCGGCCCCCCGGCTGGCCCGTCCCCGGGCCGGCTGTCCCCCGCCAGGATGATCCCGTGCAGGTGGTTGGGCATAACCACGAAGGCGTCCAGCGTCACCGATGGAAAGCGGTGGGGGACCTCCTCCCAGCAGCGCCGCGCTATCTCCCCCGTCCGGTTCAGCCGCATCACCCCGTTCGACACGTGGCCGAACAGGCACTCCCGGTAGCAGGTGCCCACCGTGATCAGCCAGGCCACCGGCGCCTCAGAAAGAGCACGGCCAGCCCCAGGGCGAGCACCAGGAAGGCCAGCCCCACGCCCGCGCCCACCCAGGCCCACACCCTGGACGGCCCGGGAGACGGGAGGTAGACCGCCGGCATCGCCTGGCCGGCGACTTCAGCATCGGAGGCCATGACCAGGTAGACCGACTTCCCGTCAAGGGCAAAGCGGCAGCTCCGGCCGCCACCCTCCCACTCGCCGGACGTCCGGCTCCCTCCGGCGTCACCCCGGCGGCCGCTGCCTCCCCTCTCCGCGCAGCGGTCCACGCAGGCGTCGTAGAACTGCCGGGCGTCGCCCTCTTCATCCCAGACTGTGCTGAGGACAAACGCCTTCCTTCCGGCCTCATCCACGAGGAACGAGTACCGGTCCCCACCCCAGCCCGCCGCCGCCCTGGCAGCATCCGACTCGTTCAGGTACTCCTTCAGGAAGAGCATCAGGTCGAACTCGCCGAAGACGCCCGAGTCCCGCTCGGTCCACCCCGGCCCCAGCGCTGCGGCCATGTCCGGCAGGGCCACCTCCACGGGGTCATCCCTCTGGCCGTAGTACTTCCGGGGGTGCATGATCTGCTCCGTGGACACCGGCGGATCGGAGTAGGCGTCGTTGACCGCCTCCCACCCCCCTTGCCGCACCAGGGCCATGACGAACTTCAGGCCGTACTCGTAGGGGAACATCGTGGATTCCTCGATGATGGGCGGCATCTCGAGGTCGGGGGCAGCCCCGGGGCCTGCGATCTGATCGCCGAAAGCGGCCTGCTCCTCTTCGGTGAAGTACTGCAAGAGGTACAGCATCATCAGCAGCGTGGCATCCCCCTCGACAAGCGCATCAACGGCTTCGGAGGCCTCCGAGTCATCGCCCTGATCGTGCAGGGCCGAGAGGTCGAAGTGCTGGTCCTGCAGGGCGTGGGTATACTCATGGGCCAGGGTCAGCCTGTCCATGGGGTCCGTGGGGTCGGAGCCCCCTATCAGGCAGAGCCTGCCCTCACGATAATCGTAGAACCCCAGTATCTGCTGGGTGTAGGTCTCCACCCACATGTCGTAGAGATTGTCCCCCTCGTCAAGGAAGTCCAGGAACACAAACAGGTCCTGCATCACGGCCATCCGAGCCATGTCCTCCTCGGAGTCCTCCAGCAGCATGGCCCTCAGCTCATCCTGGGTCATGACCTGGACGGGGACCGGCTCCAGGCTGAGCTGGCGCAACTCGGCCACCTGGGCCGTGATGTTGTCGGCCTCGGACAGGGCCGGGGCCGGGGGCCTGCCGGCATGCGGCCCCGCCAGGCGGGCCTGCGCCGGGCCTCCCGCAGCCAGGGCCGGGCAAAGGGCCAGCAGCAGCGCCAGCAGGATCGCAGCGCACCCGGCCAGCGCCGGCCGCCACCGCCCCGGGGACGCGCCCGCCGTCTCTGTGAGCCGTCTCCTGACGCCTGAACCTGCTTCCATTGATGTGACCCCCTCTCCGGGCACGGCACGGTGCGCCCGACGCCGCGGTCCCGTGCTGCCACCACAAGAGAATATGCTCAGAAAACTAATGTGTCAAGCACAAAATATTAGGGGTGTGCCGCGCTTCCGCCCTTTGACTGCCATGAGCCGCTGAGAGACAATAGGACCATCCCGCCCCGGCGGCCCCGGCAGATAAGGGAGGTACGACATGGACATCATCGAGGCCATAGAGTCCCGCCGCAGCATCAGGGCCTTCAAGCCCGACCCGGTGCCGCGAGACGTTCTGAAGAAGCTCCTGGAGATCGCGGTGCGGGCCCCCTCCACCGACAACACCCAGCCCTGGGAGTTCGCCGTGGTCACCGGGGTGGCCCTCGACGAGCTGAAAAGGGCCCTGTCCGACAAGATGGGGGCCGTCACGCCCAGCGAGTTCACCCCCGACATCCCGTTTCCCATCCTCACCTACCAGCCCCCCTACCTCGACCGCTCCAAGAAGCAGGGCCGGAAGGTCTTCCAGTCCCTGGGCATAGCCCGGGATGACTGGCCGAAGAGGATGGAGTGGTACCGCTTCATGGCCCGGTTCATGGACGCGCCGGCGGGGATCATCGTGTATGTGGAGCGCTATCTCGGTGCCTACGCCATCCTGGACGCCGGCCTGTTCCTGGAGAACCTGATGCTGGCGGCCATGAGCTACGGCCTGGGCACCTGCACCCAGATGGCCGTGGTCCTCTATCCGGAGATACTGCGCCGGGCCCTCTCCATCCCAGAGTCGAAGCTCATCCTGTGCGGGGTGGCCATCGGGTATCCTGACGAAGACGCCCCGGTGAACCGCTTCCGCAGCGAGCGGGAGCCTCTGGAGGCGTTCGCCAGGTGGTACGGGTTCGACTAGCCCTGGAGCCCCATCAGCCGGACCGCGCCAGCCGGCCGCCCCGGACCGGCGGCCTACAGCTCGTGCCGGCCCTCCAGGGCCCGGGCGATGGTCTGCTCGTCGGCCCACTCCAGGTCGCTGCCGAAGGGGAGGCCCCGGGCCAGCCGGGTGACCTTCACCCCCAGGGGCCCTATGAGCCGGTTGAGGTACATGGCGGTAGCCTCCCCCTCCAGGTTGGGGTTGGTGGCCAGGATGGTCTCCCTGACCGTGCCGTCCTTCAGCCGCTCCAGCAGGGCCTGGATCTTGAGGTCCTGCGGACCGACCCCGTCCATGGGGGACAGCACTCCGTGCAGCACGTGGTAGAGGCCCTTGTACTTGCGGGTGCGCTCCACGGCCAGTATGTCCAGCGGCTTCTCCACCACGCAGATGCGGCTGCGGTCCCGCCCCCCGTCCAGGCAGACGGGGCAGGGATCGGCCTCGGTGAAGTTCTGGCAGACGGAGCACAGCGCCACCTTCTCCTTGACGGACAGTATGGCTTCCGCCAGCGCCCGGGCCTGCTCCCCGGGGACCTTCAGCAGGTGGTATGCCAGCCGCTGCGCGCTCTTCGGCCCGATGCCGGGCAGCCGGTGCAGCTCCTCTATGAGCCTGGCCACTGGCCGCGCGGTGGGAATGGAATCGATGCCCAAGGCCCGCCTCTCCCTACATGCCCGGTATCTTCAGGCCGGCGGTGACCCCGCCCAGGCGCTCCTGGGCCAGCTCCTGGGACTTCTCCATGGCCTCGTTGACGGCCGCCAGCACCAGGTCCTCCAGCAGGCTCATGTCGGCCGGGTCCACGGCCTCGGGCGATATCTTGATGGACTGGATCTTCTGGTTGCCGCTGATGACGATCTTCACGGCGCCGCCACCGGCGCTGACCTCCAGGTTGGTGTTGGCCAGCTCCTCCTGGGTCTTCGCCAGCTTCGCCTGCATGTCCTTCAACTGGCGCATCATGTTCTTGTTCATCATGTCTGGTCTTCTCCTTCCGTCGACCCGGCCGCCGGGCCCGCCGGCGAGCCTTCAACAACGCTGGCGATCCGGGCGCCGTGCTCCAGCGCCGCCTTCACCAGGGGTATCTCCTCGACCTTCCGCCGGGGCTCGGGCTCCCTTGACTTCAGCACGCAACGGACCTTGCTGGGAGTACCGAACATCTCGGCCAGCTTGCGCTCCACCATGCGGGCGGAGCTGGGGTCTTCGACCTTGTCCTTGTGGAAGTCGTGGTAGAAGGCCAGCACCAGCGTGTCGCCCTCCACCGCCTCCGGCTCGCAGGCGCTCCTCAGGAAGGCGTCCAGGCTGCCTCTGGACCCCACGCCGCGCAGGGTCTTGACGAAATCGGGCCACCGGCCCCTGACCCGTTCCAGCTCGGGCGACACCTTCGCCGGCGGCCCTCCGGGCTCGTGCGGGCCGGAAGCCGGCGAAGGCGCGGGCGCCGGGGCCGCGGCGGCCGGCTGCGGCCCCTCTTCGGTCGCGCGCCCTGCACGGGGAGCCGCCTCTGTCAGCATGGACTTCTCCTTCTTCCCGGCCGGGGGCGGGGAGGCCGCTGCCGCCGGACGGGAGGGCGGGGCCGGCTTCAGAGATGCAGCCCCGGCCCTGCGGGCCGCGGGGGCCGGCATCACCACCGCCCCGGGGGCCTCCTCCGGCATCATGCTCTCCACCAGCGCCAGCTCCACGGGCAGGGACGAGTAGTCCCGGGACCGCAGGTCAACCTGCCCGAACAGCTTCAGGGCCCGGACCACGTCCGCCAGGGCCATGCGCCCGGCCAGTTGCCTGACCTCCGCCAGATCGTCCTCCGCCAGGTCGATGGAGGCCTCGGCGCCCGACTTGGCCAGCAGCAGGTTGCGCAGGTACTCCACCAGCCCGCGGTTGAACTGCGCCAGGTCCAGGCCATCGGCCACCAGGCTGTTGATGGTGTCCAGCCCGGCCGCCACGTCCCGCGCCGCGATGTGCCCCGCTATCTCCCGGACCCGCGAATCGGCGGTCACCCCCAGCATGTCCTGGACCTGGTCCAGGGTGACCTCCTGCCCATAGTAGGCCACCACCTGCTGCAGCAGGTTCTCCGCATCGCGCAGGCTGCCGGAGACGCTCCGGGCCACCAGCTTCAGGGACTGCGGCTCGATGGAGATGCCCTCCTGCCGGCAGATGTGAGAAAGCTTGTCGACCACCGCGCCGTGGGACAGCCGGCGGAAATCGAACCGCTGGCAGCGGGACAGGATGGTGGCCAGCAGCTTGTGGGGCTCCGTGGTGGCCAGGATGAAGATGGCGTGCGGCGGCGGCTCCTCCAGGGTCTTCAGCAGCGCATTGGAGGCATCGGTGGTGAGCATGTGCACTTCGTCGATAATGTAGACCTTGTACCGGGCGCCGTTGGGAGCGAACCTCACCCTCTCGCGAAGCTCCCGGATATCGTCTATGCTGCGGTTGCTGGCGGCATCGATCTCGATCACGTCCAGGGCGCTGCCGCCGGTGGTGGCCAGGCAGGAGCTGCAGCTGTTGCAGGGCTCCCCCCTGCCGTTGACCAGGCAGTTGACCGCCTTGGCCAGGATGCGCCCGGTGCTGGTCTTCCCGGTGCCCCTGGGGCCGCAGAACAGGTAGGCATGGGCCACCCGGCCGGCCTCCAGCGCGTTGAGCAGCGTCCGGGTGATGTGCTCCTGCCCCACCACGTCGGCCAGCGACTGCGGGCGCCACTTGCGATAGAAGACGGTTGAACTCATGGCGCGCCCTGCCCGGGCCGCGCTCCGACCGTCGACAGCACTTCCTGCTCCATTGATCTCATCTCCCGCTCCCTTTCCGGCTGGTCATGATCGTATCCCAGCAGGTGCAGCACCCCGTGGACCACCAGCAGCGCCAGCTCTTCATCGACAGGGTGCCCCCTCTCGGCAGCCTGGGCGGCGGCCCTGGGGTAGGAGACGATCACCTCGCCCAGGTGGGCCCCTTCGCCGGGCGGCATCACGAACCCGCCCGGGGCCCCGCCAGCCGCGTCGGCCTCCAGCGCGAAGGAGAGGACGTCCGTGGCCCAGTCCTCCCCCCGGTACCGGCTGTTCAGCCCCCGCACCGTGGCATCATCGGTGATGAGCAGGCTCAGCTCCGCGCCGGCCCCCGCGCCATGCGCCGCCAGGGCGGCCCGCACCAGCCGGCGCAGCCACATCTTGTCCACGCGCCCCTGGAACTCCCGGTCTACGCGAATCACCAGTCTCACCGTGCCACAGCCTCTTTCACCGGCTCACCCGGAGAGCGCCTCGAGCGCCTCCCCCAGCGTCTCCACGCCCACCGCCCGGATGCCCGGCGGCAGCGACAGGCCCTGCAGCGAGGCCGCCGGCCCCAGGCACCGCGTGAAGCCCTGCCTGGCCGCATCGGCTACCCTCCGCTCCAGCTGGGGGACCCCCCTGACCTCGCCGGAGAGCCCCAGCTCTCCGATCACCACCGTCCGCCGGTCCACCTCCCTGTCCCTGTAGCTGGAGGCTATGGCCAGGGCCACCGCCAAGTCGGCGGCCGGCTCACCGGTCTTCAGGCCGCCGACCGCATTGACAATTATATCTTGGTTGGACAGCTTCAGCCCAGCCCGCCGCGAAAGCACGGCGATGATCAGCAGCAGGCGGTTCAGGTCCACGCCGTTGGCCGTGCGGCGCGGCAGCCCGAAGCTGGTGACCGAAGTCAGGGCCTGCATCTCCACCAGCAGGGGCCTGGTCCCCTCGATGGTGGAGGCGACCACCGACCCCACCGACCCCCGGGAGCGCTGCGACAGGAAGACCTCGGCGGGGTTCGCCACCTCGGCCATCCCCCGCTCCTTCATCTCGAAGACGCCCACCTCGTTGGTGGAGCCAAAGCGGTTCTTGACGCAGCGCAGGAGCCGGTAGGGGCTGAACGACTCCCCCTCCAGGTACAGCACCGCGTCCACGATATGCTCCAGGACCTTGGGGCCGGCGATGGCGCCCTCCTTGGTCACGTGGCCCACGATAAGCAGGGGGACGGAGGCCGGCTTGGCCCACTGCATCAGCTTCAGGGTGCACCCCCGCACCTGGGACACGCTGCCCGGCGCCCCCTCGAGGCCGTTGAGGTACACCGTCTGGATGGAGTCGATCACCCCCAGCGTCAGCGAGAGCTCCCCCATCTGCTGCAGGATGACGTCCAGGTCCGTCTCCGGCAGCACGAACAGCCTCTCGCCCCTGATGCCCAGCCGGTCAGCCCGCAGCCTGGTCTGGTGCAGCGACTCCTCGCCGGAGGCGTAGACCACCCTGCCTCCCTGGCCCGCGATCATCTCCGAGACCTGCAGCAGCAGCGTCGACTTGCCGATTCCCGGGTCCCCGCTGATGAGGACCAGCGAACCGGGCACGATGCCCCCGCCGAGGACGCGGTTCAGCTCCCCCAGGGGGAGCACCACCCGCGGCGCGTGCTCCGCGCGGACCTGCGCCAGTTCGCTCGCGGCGGACCGGGCTGGACCGAAAGAGGGGGCCCCGGCAGGACCGGACGCCGTCTCCACCAGGCTGTTCCAGCTCTGGCAGCCCGGGCAACGCCCCAGCCACTTGAGGCTCTCCCGGCCGCACTGCTGGCACAGGAATACCGTTCTGCGGGCCTTCTCCACTGCTTGCGTCCCCAAGAAGAAGGGGAGCGCCTTGTGGGCTCTCCCCTTGAGACCAGTCTTTGACTTTCGGGCCTGCGGATCAGGAAGAAGCCGAGGGCGAGCCGCTCACCGGGACCTCATCCGTCTGGTGGTCCAGGAGCACCAGGATCTCATCCCCTTCGCGATCAAGCCGGACGGTGTCTCCCGGCTTGATCTTGCCCTCGAGCAGTATGTCGGACAGCCTGTCCTCCACCATGGTCTGGATCACCCGCCGCAGCGGCCGGGCCCCGAACGCTTCGTCGTAGCCCTTCAGCGCCAGCAGGTCCTTGGCCTCTTCGGACACCGCCAGCCCCACACCGCGCTCGATGAGCTGCCCCTTGACCGGCCGCAGCATCAGGTCGACGATCTGGCGGATATGGTCCTGGCTGAGGTGGTGGAAGACCACCACGCCGTCCAGCCGGTTGATGAACTCCGGCCGGAAGGTCTTCTTCAGCTCCTCCAGCAGCTTCTCCTTCATCTTCTCGTAGGAGCGCTGCCGCGTCTTTCCTTCGTCGGCGCGGCTGACGAAGCCCATCACCGCGTCCTTCTTGATGGTCTCGGCGCCGATGTTGCTGGTCATGATGATGATGCTGTTGCGGAAGTCCACCTTCCGGCCCTTGGCGTCGGTCAGGTGGCCGTCATCGAAGATCTGCAGCAGGATGTTGAACACATCCGGATGGGCCTTCTCGATCTCGTCCAGCAGTATGGCGCAGTAGGGCTTGCGCCTGATGGCTTCGGTCAGCTGCCCGCCTTCGTCGTAGCCCACGTATCCGGGCGGAGCGCCGACCAGCCGCGCCACGCTGTGCTTCTCCCAGAACTCCGACATGTCCAGCCGCAGCAGGGAATCCTCGTTGCCGAACATGAACTCCGCCACCGCCTTGGCCAGCTCCGTCTTCCCCACGCCGCTGGGGCCCAGGAAGATGAAGTTGCCGATGGGCCGCCTGGGGTCCTTGAGCCCGGTCCGGGCGCGCCTCACAGCCTTGGCTATGGTGATTATGGCCTCGTCCTGCGACACGATCCGCTGGTGCAGCTCCTCTTCCATCTGCAGCAGCCGCGACGCCTCGTCGGTGGCCAGCCGGGATGCGGGGATACCGGTCCACATGTGGAGCACCTCGGCGATGTCGGCCTCGGTCACCTGCGGCCGCTCGCTGCTGACATCCGACTTCCAGCTGCTCTCCAGCTGCTGCACCTTGTCCGCCAGGTGGGCTTCCCGGTCCCGCAGCTCCACCGCGTACTCGTACTGCTGCGCGGCGATCGCTGCCTCCTTGTCCCGGCGCACGCTGTCCAGGGCGGTCTTGGCCTCCTTCAAGCCGATGGGCACGGCCCCCATCCGGAGCCTCACCCGGGAGGACGCCTCGTCCATGAGGTCGATGGCCTTGTCGGGAAGGAAGCGGTCAGCTATGTAACGCGACGAGAGGTTGGCCGAGGCGTTGATGGCATCCTCGGTGATGGTCACCTGGTGATGGGTCTCGTAGCGCTCCTTGATGCCATTGAGTATGGCAATGGTCTGCTCCACGGTGGGCTCTTCCACGTAGATGGGCTGGAAGCGCCGCTCCAGGGCAGCATCCCTCTCCACATGCTTGCGGTAGTCGTCCAGGGTAGTGGCGCCGATGCACTGCAGCTCTCCGCGGGCCAGCGAAGGCTTCAGGATGTTGGCGGCGTCCACCGCTCCCTCGGCGGCCCCGGCGCCCACTATGGTGTGCATCTCGTCGATGAACAGCACGCACTTGCCCGCGCCCTTGAGCTCTTCAATGACCTTCTTCAGCCGCTCCTCGAACTCGCCCCGGTACTTGGTGCCCGCCACCAGCGAGCCCATGTCCATGGTTACCACCCGCTTCCCCTGCAGGGTATGCGGCACGGCTCCGGCCACGATGCGGTGGGACAGCCCTTCCACGATGGCGGTCTTGCCCACCCCTGGCTCCCCGATGAGGACCGGGTTGTTCTTGGTGCGCCTGGACAGTATCTGGATGACCCGCTGGATCTCCTTCTCTCTTCCGATGACCGGCTCCAGCTTCCCCGCCCGGGACATGGCCGTCAGGTCCACGCCCAGCTGATCGAGGGTTGGCGTCTTGCTGGTGCTGCGGGGCGCCTGCGGCGACTGCATGGCCCCCTGGTTCAGGATGCGGGTCGTCTCCGCCCGGGCCCTCTCCAGGCTGACCCCCAGGCTCTCCAGAACGCCGCCCGCCACCCCCTCGCCCTCCCGCAGGAGGCCCAGGAGCAGGTGTTCGGTCCCGACATAGCTATGGTTCAGGCGCCGGGCTTCGTCCACCGCCAGCTCGATTACCTTCTTGGCCCGCGGGGTCAGGCCCACCTCGGCGGAGGGCGTCTTGCCTCCCCGCCCGATGATGAACTCCACCGCGGAGCGTACCTTGTTCAGGTCCACCTCGAGGTTCTGAAGCACCTTGGCGGCCACACCGTCGGTCTCCCGGATCAGTCCAAGGAGAATGTGCTCAGTACCGATATAGTTGTGATTGAACCTCTGCGCTTCTTCCTGAGCGTAGGTGAGCGCCCGCCGCGCCCTTTCGGAGAACTTCTCAAACCTGCTTGCCATATACCTACCTCTATTCGACCCCACTATAGCATAACAATGGCCAAAAGGAAAGCAGTTTGTTCACAAATACCGGCTTCCGGGCCCGGTCCGGGAGGGTGGCTCCAGCCTTAGCATATACCAGCCTGTCAAGGTTGTCCCGCCTCCGCCGCGGCGGAGGCCGCCCGTGAAGCCTTTGCTTTTTCCGGCGCCACGCAATACACTAGATGATGGCCCGGCGCCATCGGCAATCCGGGACGGGCAAGGAGGTCCAGGGAACTTGGCGAAGTTGGCGAATGAAGAACGCAGACGCGCGCGCAATAAGGCGGTGCGCAGCACCGTCAAGACCAGCCTGACCAAGGCGCAGAATCTCATCGCGAAGAAGGAAGCCCGGGCGGACAGTCCGGAGGTGATTGGCGCCTTGAGCACCCTGGACAGGGCTGCCAAGAAGGGCGTGATACACCCCAACAAGGCCGCCAGGCGGAAGTCGCGCCTGATGAAGAAGCTCAACCAGATGGAAAAGGGCCAGCAGGGCGCGGCGGCCGGTTGACAGAACGGGCGTCCCGTGATAAGATACATGATACTCCCTATTGACAAGTCAGGCGACCTGTCATAGAATAACATGTTGTTGTTCTGAAGACCCGCACCTTAAGAAGTGAATACTCCATTCTGTTGACCAACTAAAGGTATTGCTCTTGGTGGAAAGGTCAAGCTACTAAGGGCACATGGTGGATGCCTCGGTGTACAGGGCCGAAGAAGGGCGTGGCGAGACTGCGATAAGCCTCGGGGAGCTGTCTAGCAAGCTTAGCCGGGGATTCCCGAATAGGATAACCTGTCCAGGCAAAACCTGGGCACTCTTGGCTGAACACATAGGCCAAGGTGAGGGAACCAGGGGAACTGAAACATCTTAGTACCCTGAGGAAAAGAAATCAACAGAGATTCCCCTAGTAGTGGCGAACGAACGGGGAAGAGCCTAAACCCTGGAGGAAGATCGGTCTTGGAGCTTATGCCTCCAGGGGGTTGTAAGGCATAGCAGCCTGGTCCAAGCCAGGCACAGAGTAAGAAACCCCAACTCTAGCCGAAAGTCCCTGGAAAGGGCTACCCAAGAGGGTGCCAGTCCCGTAGGCGAAAGAGTTGAGGCTCTGGTTATGTCCTTGAGTACCGCGGGACACGTGGAATCCTGCGGGAAGCTGGGGGGACCATCCTCCAAGGCTAAATACCCTAACAACCGATAGTGTACTAGTACCGTGAGGGAAAGGTGAAAAGCACCCCGGGAGGGGAGTGAAATAGAACCTGAAACCATGTGCCTACAAGCGGTCAGAGCCTGCCGCAAGGCGGGTGATGGCGTGCCTATTGAAGAATGAGCCGGCGAGTTGATTTGCGTCGCCAGGTTAAGCAACTGGAGTTGTGGAGCCGAAGCGAAAGCGAGTCCTAACAGGGCGTTTAGTGGCGCGGATCAGACGCGAAACCGTGTGAGCTACCCATGGCCAAGGTGAAGCGGGAGTGAGATCTCGTGGAGGCCTGAACCGGTCAGTGTGGCAAAACTGTCGGATGAGCTGTGGGTAGGGGTGATATGCCAAACGAACTCGGAGATAGCTCGTTCTCCCCGAAATGTATTGAGGTACAGCCTCAGGGATTGAGCTGTGGAGGTAGGGCTCTGGATGGGCAAGGGAGAGAATATCTTACCGAACTCAACCAAACCACCAATGCCATTGCTTGTACCCTGGGAGTGAGACTGTGGGGGCTAAGCTTCACAGTCGAGAGGGAAATAGCCCAGACCATCAGCTAAGGTCCCCAAGACAGGCTAAGTGGGAAAGGAAGTGGAGTCGCAGAGACAGCCAGGATGTTGACTTAGAAGCAGCCACCATCTAAGGAGTGCGTAACAGCTCACTGGTCGAATGTGATTCTGCGCCGACAATCCAACGGGGCTCAAGCCTGTCACCGAAGCTATGGAATCGCCGCAAGGCGATTGGTAGGGGAGCGTTCTCTTCGCAGCGAAGCTGCAACGTGAGTTGTGGTGGAGCGTAGAGAAGTGAGAATGCCGGCATGAGTAGCGTTAAGGTGTGTGAAAAACACATCCACCGAAAGCCTGAGGTTTCCTATGCAACGTTAATCGGCGTAGGGTTAGTCGGGCCTAAGTTGAGGCCGAGAGGCGTAAGCGATGGACAGCTGGTTAATATTCCAGCACCGCTTGTCACGCCAGGCCGTCGGCGACACAGGAAGGTAAGTTGAGCGTGCCCACTGGACATGGTGCGTTCCTCCGGCTCTGCCGGGGGGGAAGTTGAGGGGAGACCCGAGGCGACTCAGCTGATCCTAGGCTGTCAAGAAAAGCCCGGCGGTTTGTGACAAGCGTCCGTACTGCAAACCGACACTGGTAGGCAAGGGCAAATACCCTAAGGTGGACGAGATAACCCTCGTTAAGGAACTCGGCAAGTTGACCCCGTAACTTCGGGAAAAGGGGGCCCCATTCGTGGGGCGCAGAGAAAAGGCCCAGGCGGCTGTTTAACTAAAACATAGGTCTCTGCCAAAGCGTAAGCTGAGGTATAGGGGCTGATACCTGCCCGGTGCCGGAAGGTTAAGGGGAGGGGTTAGAGGATCTTCGGTGAATCGAAGCTCTGAACCGAAGCCCCGGTGAACGGCGGCCGTAACTATAACGGTCCTAAGGTAGCGAAATTCCTTGTCGGGTAAGTTCCGACCTGCACGAATGGCGTAACGACTTGGGCGCTGTCTCAACGAGGGACTCGGCGAAACTGTAAGTGCACGTGAAGATACGTGCTACCCACGACTAGACGGAAAGACCCCATGGAGCTTTACTGCATCCTGAGATTGGATTTTGGCAGGGCATGTACAGGATAGGTGGGAGGCTGAGAAGCAACGACGCTAGTGGTTGCGGAGCCACCCTTGGGATACCACCCTTGTTTTGCTGGAGTTCTAACCCGCGGCCGTGATCCGGCTGGGGGACATTCTCAGGTGGGCAGTTTGACTGGGGCGGTCGCCTCCTAAAAGGTAACGGAGGCGCCCAAAGGTTCCCTCAGGCTGAATGGAAACCAGCCATTGAGTGTAAAGGCACAAGGGAGCTTGACTGCAAGACCAACGCGTCGAGCAGAGACGAAAGTCGGGCTTAGTGATCCCACGGTACCGAGTGGAAGGGCCGTGGCTTATCGGATAAAAGCTACCCCGGGGATAACAGGCTGATCTTGCCCAAGAGTTCATATCGACGGCAAGGTTTGGCACCTCGATGTCGGCTCATCGCATCCTGGGGCTGGAGAAGGTCCCAAGGGTTGGTCTGTTCGCCCATTAAAGCGGTACGTGAGCTGGGTTCAGACCGTCGTGAGACAGGTCGGTCTCTATCTGTCGTGGGCGCAGGAGATTTGAGGGGAGCTCCCCGTAGTACGAGAGGATCCGGGGGGACAGACCTCTGGTGTGCCAGTTGTCGCGCCAGCGGCACCGCTGGGTAGCTATGTCTGGAAGGGATAAGCGCTGAAAGCATCTCAAGTGCGAAGCCTACCTCAAGATGAGATCTCCCACTGGGTAACCAGGTAAGACCGCAAGAAGACTACTTGCTTGATAGGCAGCAGGTGTAAGCGCAGTAATGCGTTCAGCTGAGCTGTACTAATGGTCGAGGGCTTGACCTTTCCACCTAGATCAATACCAATAGAGGTCGCAGACGCCGCGGGGTGGAGCAGTGGTAGCTCGTCGGGCCCATAACCCGAAGGTCGTTGGTTCAAATCCAACCCCCGCTACCAGCAAATTCAACGTAAAAACCCCTGGATTCAGGTCCGGGGGTTTTTCGTTTGCCAGACTGAGGCGGCCGCTGACCGTCAGCGCCGGTCCGGAGGCGGTCGCTTACCCCGGCCCCACCCTGCCGCACCACCCCTTCCGGAGCGTGCCGGGGGCCTCCTGGCCTGCAGGCCCTGTCCCTTCAGCACCACCCGGGTGTTGACGTACGCCATTGAGCGTGGTAGGCTCGGCACAATCCAAGGGAAGGAGGGACAATGGCTCAAGCGTACTGCGTGAAGTGCAAGAAGAAGGTGGAGATCCAGAAGCCGAAGAAGGTGACCATGAAGAACAAGCGGCCAGCCACCAAGGGCACCTGCCCGAAGTGCGGGACCACGGTGTTCCGGATCGGCTGATCCCGCATTCTGCGCCTTGAGGGCCCGGGTGACCGGGCTCTCCTGGTTTGCAGAGCCCCCGCTTGACCGCCGCCCCGGGCAGGCCGCGCCGGCCCCTCGGGAATGCCTGCCGGCAGAGGACCGCCCGGCCTCGCAGGACCGTCTCCCGCGCGCCCGCCCTACAGCCGGGCCACCGGGGCCCGGGACATCTCGCGATACCTGGTCACAACCCGGTAGATGGCGTAGTCAAACAGCAGCGTCACCCGGTTGATGCTGACCACCACCTCGTTCATGTCCCCGGGGGTCACATACAGCGCCTGCTGCTCCGAGAAAAGCCAGATCTGCCGCCGCATGAGGATGAGGGCATAGACCACCTCCTCCACCGGCACCCCCCGGCCGTAGAGGTCCTCAGCCATCCCGGCCACGTCCAGGCTATCGACCACGGCCTGGAAGGGGTCCTTGGAGAGGTACATCTGCCCCAGGTTCCGGTACATATGGACCGCATGCCGCTGGCAGGCCTCTCTGTTCACCGTCGCGAATGACTTCGTCCGCAGGTTGGCGGTGAGCGCCTGGCACCACTGCTGCGCCATCTGATCGGCATGGCGCGCGCAGAGGTCGATGAGCCTGTCGGCAAGTACCCTGTGCATGGCCCCTCCTTACGGCCCGCGCCATCGGCCGGGCGGGCCCCTGCCCCCGGGCGATACCGATCGGGCAGGATTCAATTCTGATGATACCACCGCCGTCAACCAGTGCCAACCCCACCGGAGGGCGCCCCGGCATACCGGCGGCCGCCCCCCGCGCCGCTACAGGGCCTCGATGATCTCCTTCACTGCGGGCTTCACCACCCGCAGCAGCCCCATGACCTTCAGGCCCAACTCGTGGCCCTCCGGAACGGGTGATGCGCAGCAGTCCGCCGGAACGATCACCTCGTACCCCATCTCGGCGGCGTCGAAGACGGTCTTCAGCACGCAGGCCCAGGTGGCCACCCCGGTCACGATGAGAGTCCTGATCCCCTTCTGCCGCAGGGTGAAATCAAGGTCCGTGCCGAAGAACGCGCTCAGCATCCTCTTCTCGACAAAGAGATCGCCCGGGCCCGGCTCCAGCTCGTCGATGACCTGCACCCCCTCGGTCCCCCGGATGGTGCTCGGCGGGTGCCCGCTCTTGAAGATGAAGTCGTCGGGGTACCGGCTGTCCAGGGCGAAGATGACCGGGATGCCCTTGCCCCGGGCCTCGCGCAGGAGCAGCTTGATGTTGGGGATTATCGGCCGGCAGTACCTGCCGACATTGTCTTTCTGCAGGTCCACCACGATAACCGCCTTGCCGGAAGATGCCTGGTCCACGCTGTCTCCTTTCAGCAGGCCGCCCTGGGCTGAACGGTCTCTGACCCCCCGCCCCCTCAGGGGAGGGACTCGCCCAGGTAGACCACCTGGTCCTTGTTCACAGCCACGAAGTCGAAGCGCGATTCGCCGTTGACCAGCTCCGGCCACAGGGTCACGCTGGTCAGCGGCAGGAACCTCTCGCCGCTGTCGAGGGCCTGGATCAACTGCTGCCACACCTCGGCATGGATCTGGCCCTTGAGGATGTACGGGGGCATGTGGATCTGCGCCGCGATGGTCTTCTTGGCCCTGGCCCGGCGGGCCCCGGGCTTCTCCCCGGGCCCGGCCGCCTCGCCCTGGCCGGGGGCCCGCCGCTCCCCCACGAAGAAGATGTTCGCCTTCCTGATGTAGGTGGACGCGTACTTGGATGCCAGGCGGACCTTCGTGCCGGTGGGGAAATAGGCCTGCACATCCGTCAGCGGCATGAAGTCCTTCCCCATGCGCAGCGCCCTGGAGGTGAAGCCTTCGTTCAGCGCATCGAGCAGGCGCTGGTCAGCCAGGCGGCGGGTAACCCCGGAGTAGGTGCCGGAGATGGTGCACACCACCACCGGCACCCTGGTGAGCCGAGGGTCTTCCTGCCATCCGCCGGCCGGCTTCCCGGTCGATGTCTCAGCCACAGCGCCCGACCTCCACCCGGGATTCTATCACGTTAGGCAAGAGACGGCCCTTGCGCCTATAATAGCTGGAGCACCTGGACCTCCGGTGGCGGCCCCGGTGCCATGCATTCACCTCTGAAAGGAGAAC
Source organism: uncultured Dehalococcoidia bacterium (assembly GCA_964492335.1). Taxonomy (GTDB): domain Bacteria; phylum Chloroflexota; class Dehalococcoidia; order UBA2247; family RBG-13-53-26; genus JAFGCL01. Next base: position 17,378 of record CAZBJX010000010.1, read on the forward strand.
TGCGGAACATGGGCAAGCTGGACGGGAAGGTGGCTTTGATCACGGGGGCCGGCTCCGGAATCGGGCGGGCATCGGCGCTTCTCTTCGCCAGGGAGGGGGCCAGGGTGGTGGTGGCCGATTTCGCGCCCCAGGGCGGGCACGAGACGGTGCAGATCATCAAGGAGGCCGGCGGCCAGGCCGTGTTCGTCGAGGTGAACGTCTCCCGGTCCCCCGACGTCCAGAGGATGGTCCAGTCGGCGCTGGACGCCTACGGCAGGCTCGACATCGTCTTCAACAACGCCGGCATCCAGGGCAAGTTCATCATGACCGCCGACCTGGGCGAGGACGCCTGGAACAGCATCATCGCCACCAACCTGACGGGGGCCTTCCTCGGCTCCAAGTACGCCATCCAGGCCATGCTCAAGCAGGGTGGCGGCGTCATCATCAACACCGCCTCCACGGCCGGCCTGATCGGGCTGCCCGGCATGCCGGCCTACAGCGCCTCGAAGGCCGGGATCATCCAGTTGACCAAGGTGATGGCGCTGGAGTACGCGGACAAGAACATCAGGGTCAACTGCATCTGCCCCGGCGGCATAGTCACGCCGCTGTCCCAGATAACGGCGGACCCCGCCACCCTCAGGCCCGAGGACTTCCCCCCCTATCGGCACGTGAAGGCCATACGCAGGTTCGGGGACCCCGAAGAGGTGGCCAAGACCGCCCTTTACCTGGCTTCAGACGACTCCTCGTTCGTCACCGGCACCGTGAGCGTGGTTGACGGCGGCATGTCCGCGGGGATCGCCAAGACGCCGCCGGCCAAGAAGTAGCCGGCGCGGGAAGGGGCCAGGGAGGAGGGCTGGCCGCGCGCTCCGGGTGCGGGGCCAGCGCGGCGGAAGTGGCCGCGGTGCCGCGCCCGCCGAGCAGGCGGCCGGGTGTCTAGGCGGAGGGCCCGGCTGGCGGGACGCCGCAGTCTCCGCTGCCGCGCCGGGTAACGTAGTCCTGGACCTGGCCGGGGTCCAGCCCCAGCACGGCGGCCACGATGTCCGCCAGGTTGCCGCCGGCGCCCGGCTGGGCCTGCCCGGGGCCATGGCCGTAGCCCGCGGCGGTGAGCCCGACGGTCACAGAGACGGCCGCCAAAAGGGAAAGCGCAAGCAGGTCTATCGGCTGTTCCATGACATCCCCCTGGGTGCTGGCATCAGGATGCCACACCTCCTCACCTTATAGGACGACGCCCGCCGAGGCGAAGTTCCGGCGGGCCGCCGGCGGGAGCCCTCGGAAACAGCGCCGCCCCAGCGCGCAGCAGCTCCGCACTTCTGCCCGGCGCGGCGGCCTATTGCAAATCCCCCGGCAATCTGTGTACCATACTGTCAGCAATCAGGGGGGTGGGAAGAGCCAGTCATGCCCGGGTTCTCCGAGAAGATGGACCGGCTGCGCAGTCAGCTCTCCAGGGAGCTGGAGTCCGCTGTCGGAGGCCCGGACCGCGCACCGCCCGGCGGAGAAAGCGAGAGGGCCATGCTGCAGGCAATGCCTGACCCCGTATTCCACGTCAGCCGCACAGGCAGCGTCAACGTGCTGGCGCGCCCCGCAAGTCCGGACCGCGCGCCGCCTGCGCCCCGGCGCCCCGCCCGCGCCGCGGCCAGGGAGCCGGCCCCGAAGACGCCCTGGGACCCGATCGAGGACCTCACGGCGGAGCTGAGGCGGCAGGGCCGGGACATCGTCACCAGGGTGGTGGAGTCGGGCCAGGTGCAGACGTTCGACATCGAGCTGCAGCACGAAGGCCGCACCGCCTGCTTCGAGGTCCGGGCCGGGGTGCACAAGAAGACCGAGGTTGTGGCCATAGCCCGGGACGTCACCACGCGCAGAGAGAAGGAGAGGTCCCTGACGGCGTTCAAGAAGGACCTCGAGGCCCTGATCCGGGAGCAGTCCAGCGAGCTTAACCGGCTGCAGGAGGCGTTCCGGCAACAGCGGGCCCTCCAGGAGCAGGAGGAGGAGGTCCTCAAGAGGAGCTTCAACAAGGCGGAGAGGCTCCTGGAGGGCACCATCGCCGCCATCAGCATCATCGCCCGGAAGAAGGACCCCTACACAGCCGGCCACCAGCAGAAGGTGAGCCAGCTGGCCTGCGCCATCGCCCGGGAGATGGGGCTTCCCGGAGAGCAGGTGCGGATGGTCCGCATCGCATCCCTCCTCCACGACGTGGGGATGCTGTTCGTTCCCACCGAGTACCTGGCCAAGCCCGGGAAGCTCAGCGACGCGGAGTTCTCGATGATCAAGTCGCACCCGGACGCGGACTACCAGATACTCAAGACCATCGATTTCTCCTTCGACATCGCCGACATCGTCCATCAGCACCACGAGCGCCTCGACGGGTCCGGCTACCCCAGGGGGCTGAAGGGCGATGCCATCTGCCTGGAAGCCCGGATCATCGCCGTGGCCGACGTGGTGGAGGCGATGGTCTCCAGGCGGGCGCACCGGCCCGCGCCAGGCGCGGAGGCCGCCATGAAGGAGATCGAGGAGGGCCGGGACACCCTGTACGACCCCGAGGCCGTTGACGCGTGCCTCAAGCTGTTCCGTGAGCAGGGCTTCCGGTTCCAGGAACCGGGGGCGCAGTGACCCGGCCGGCATCCGCGCGTCAGCCGGGGAGGCGATGGCTCGCCGGCTGCGGCGGCATATCGAGGCCCCCTGAGCGGGCCGCAGCCCCGGCGCCCGGCCCGAGGTAGTGCGGTGGAGTCGGAGCTGAAGGCCCGCATTGACACTCTGGCCGCCTGGATGCTGGCCGCCAGGCACCTGGTGGTCTTCACCGGGGCCGGCATCAGCACCGAGTCGGGCCTGGCCGACTACCGCGGCCCCGACGGCCTGTGGGTCCGCCAGGCCAGAGGCCTGCCGGCGGGGCCCATCGATTTCGGCCCGGCCCGGCCCAACTCCGGCCATGAGGCCATCGTCGAGTTGCAGCGCCTGAACAAGCTGGCCTTCCTCATCTCCCAGAACGTGGACAACCTGCACCTCAAGTCCGGGGTCCGGCCGGAGCTGATCTCCGAGCTGCACGGGAACATCACCCGGCTGCGCTGCCAGACCTGCGGGTTCCTCATGGACAACGTCGGCGACATGATACCCTGCCCCATCTGCGGCGGGAGCATGGCCTCCAGCGTGGTCAACTTCGGCCAGCCGCTCCCGCAGCGCGAGCTGGACCTGGCCTACGCCCACTCGGAGCAGGCCGACCTCTTCCTGGCCGTGGGCTCCACCCTGACCGTGACGCCGGCGGCCGACATGCCCCGCGTCGCCCTGCGGGCGGGAGCGCGCCTGGTCATCATCAACCAGGGCGAAACGCCCCTTGACCGGGCCGCCCACCTTCTCTTCGGGGAGAGGATCAGCCAGGTCCTGCCGCCGGCCGCGACGGCGCTGCGGGCGATGCTGTAGTGTCAGGCCTCCGGACGGAAGGCCGTCCCCTGAGCACGAGACCGCGCAGGCCCGGCTAGACGATGAAGAGCTGGTCGGTGATCTTGGTGCGCAGGTCGCGCGAGACGATCACCCGGTAGTAGGCCTCGGTCTTCTCCTCCTCGCTGAGGAGCCCCTGCCTGATGGACTTATAGGCATTGAAGACCACTTCCCGCTGCTGCATCAGGCCGCGGTTGACCATGTTGATGTCCCACATCGGCCGCCGGCTGGCCCACCAGAACTGGTCGCTCTGCAGGGCCCGGTCAAGGAGGGACCTGGCCAGGCTGGCATAGCCCCTGGCGGGCTCGTTCCCGGCCCCCAGCTCCGCCTTGCGGGCCAGCTCTATGGCTATGGCCAGGTGCTGCCACTGCAGGTTGTGGATGGTGTTCTCCTTCGACATCCACAGGGGGTAGGGGTTGCCGGCCTGGATGTCCTCAATGGAAGTGCTCCACGAGGACGGCCTGGGCTCGACATAGCTGCCCGCCGGGAAGAGCTCCAGCAGCTGGCTCAGGGTCACCACCCGGATCTCGCCGCTCCTGGCCACCTCCAGGGTGTGCAGCAGGTCAGCAGTCTCTTTGGCGAGGTCGGCCGGCTGCGCCGGCCGGTCCCCCCTGCCGCGCCGGGCCTGGAGCGAGTCGGCTGCGGCGGATTCCTCCTGGGGCAGGTCGGCCTGGGCCTCCAGCGCCTCGTACATCTCCGCCAGGAAGATCTCCTCCCAGTGGCGGATGTGGTGGCCGAAGGTCTCGGCGTCCATGGCGGTCACCACGTAGATGTCTCCGTCCCGGCCGCCGAAGGACCGCAGTTGCTCGATGAAGCTGCGGACATCGGTCTGCTTGAAGGCGATGCGGTTGCTCACAACATCGTCCCGGAAGAACACCGCCAGGGTATGGCCATCGCCCTTCACCCGGTGGATCACGCTGTTGGGCCAGGCCACCGGGCAGGCTATGCCGCCCAGTATCAGCCAGCGGTGGCCGGTCTCGTAGATGGGCTTGACCACGTCGCTGCTGTAGCACATCTCCGGGCTGAAGAAGCCCAGCGGGTTGTAGGTCCTGCCGAAGTAGCGCTGGTTGGCCTGATGGTTCAGCTGTATCTGGCGCAGCGCCTCTTCGCGAGGGACCAGGGGCAGTATGGGGTGGTACTTGGCCGAGCCGACGAACTCCAGGCGCCCCATCTCGGACAGCTCCCGCAGCCCCACTATGACATCCGACATGCCGTGCTCGTCCAGCATCTCCGTGAGCACGGCGTTGATATTGACGGTCACCCTGGCATGGGTCTGCTCGTGGAACAGGTTCACCAGCGGGCGATACGATTCGTTGCAGACCTTCTTCAAGATGCGGTGGAACTGGGTTGACGGCTGGTAGAAATGCAACAGCGGCGCAAGGTAGATCATATTACCGCCTCCACGTCTTCGTCCTCAGCTTAACGCACAGTATACATCATGCAGCCAGACATCTTGACAGCACCGTCACCCAATGATATACACGTACTGGATTTGCGTACGTTGGCGGCACGGACGGTGCGCACCTTGAAAGCTTAAGGCACGGGCGGGGACCCTGCAACCCTGTCCCGCCCGACATCAGATGGGTTCCCGGGAAGGTGCACAGTGCCATCTCGGGCATACGGCATGGACCGGCGGAGCCGTGCTCCGCACCCAGGTGATGGGGATCATGGGGCCGCTGGCCGAGATCGCCAGGGCTCCACGTAGAGAAAGGAGGTGTCCAGATGCCCGTGTCCAAGAAGAAATGCGCCGCCCCGGCCAAGAAGGCTGCCGCCAAGCCGGCTGCCAAGAAGGCTGCCGCTAAGCCGGTCGCCAAGGCCGCCGCTAAGCCGGTCGCCAAGAAGACCGCCGCTAAGCCGGTCGCCAAGGCTGCCGCCAAGCCGGTCGCCAAGAAGACCGCCGCCAAGCCGGTCGCCAAGACTGCCAAGAAGAAATAGCCGGCACAGTAGAGACGACGGCGAGAAGACGGAAGGGCTTACTCGAGTGATAACAGCTCTTCCGTCTTCTTTTGCGCCCGGTCCCGCATGATTCCCGTCCTGGCCATCTTCGGCATCACGCTCGTCCTCATCATGGTGCGGCCGAAGCCGCTCAATGAAGGCACCGCGGCCGCCGCCGGCAATCAGGGCAGGGCCCCCGGGAACGGGCAGGCCCCCCCCCACTGGCCGCTGACAGCCGCGGGACACACAATTGAGTTTGACACCCTGACTCCCGTTTTGTTAGCATTTACGAAATGTTGGCAGCGGGCGCAATAGCGCACAGCGCAATCGCGGCTGGCTTTCCAGAAGATGCCATACGCATGTCCGTTATCGCTGCGACTGCAAGACCACAGGCCTCAGAAGCGTCGCTCACGGGCGGCGCATTGCACGCCCGGCACGTCGAGTGCGCTCGGCCGGGGAGCCCGCGAGGGCCTTCTGTGTCCCGGGGATCGAGGAGGCCGCGGCGGGACGCGTTGATCGGGCAGTCAGTGATACCATCGGGCGCTGACGGGCCCGGGCCACATCGGTCCATGACTGCTGCGTTGAGAAACAACAGGGGAGGAGAGATATGTCCAAAGGCGTACTCTACGACGGCACCCGCTGCATAGGGTGCCGCGCCTGCTCGGTGGCCTGCAAGGTCTGGAACAACCTCAGAGCGGACCTGGACGCGAAGGGCACCGTCAACGGCGGGATACCGGGGAAAGCCGTCCTCTCGGACAAGACCTTCACCTTCATGCGCTTCCGCGAAGTGGAAGACGAGGCCGCGCAGGGCGGCTTGAAGTGGGCCTTCGTCAAGATACAGTGCATGCACTGCCTGCACCCGGCCTGCCAGACGGCCTGCATCGTGGGCGCGCTGCGCAGGAAGAGCGACACTGGCGCCGTGGAGTACGACCGGGGCAAGTGCATCGGCTGCCGCTACTGCATGGTGGCCTGCCCCTTCGGCATCCCCTGCTACGAGTGGGACCGGCCGTCTCCCTGGATCAAGAAGTGCACCTTCTGCGCCGACAGGCAGGTGGGCAGCGACCGGGAGCCAGCCTGCGTCGCCACCTGCGTCACCGACGCCCTGATATTCGGGGAGCGGGACGACCTCATCGCGGAAGCCGAGAGGCGCTTCGAGGCGGAGCCGGACCGGTACTGGAGGGACGAGAACGGCCAGCACCACATCTACGGGCAGCACGAGGTGGGCGGGACGGCCTGGATGTACATCTCCTCGGTCTCGCCCGCGGAGCTGGACCTCCCCGACGTCACCGACGAGCCCGTCCCGGAGAACGCCCACAAGGCCATGGGCACCCTGCCCTTCTACGCGGTGGGCGTCACCGGGCTGATGGCCGCCATCTACTGGGTCACCAAGAGAAAGCAGAAGATCGCCGCCGGGTCGCATGACGGGAAGGAGGGATGACCGAGATGAGCACACCTGAAGTCAGAAAACAGGGCCGCCTGCCATGGGGCACCATGCTCATGCTCCTCCTGGTGGCCATCGCCGCCGGCGTGGCCGTGGCCCGCTATGCCAAGGGCCTGGGATACGTCAGCAACATGAGCGACGGCCGCGCCTGGGGCTTCTGGATCCCCTTTGACCTCTACTGCGGCGTGCCGCTGGCCGCCGGCGGCTTCACCATGGCCGCCATCGTCTACATAATGAACAACAAGAAGTACCTGCCCCTGGCCCGGCCGGCCATCCTGACGGCCTTCCTGGGCTACCTCCTGGTGGTCTTCGCCCTCCTGGTGGACCTGGGCCAGCCCTGGTACATCTTCAAGATGATCTGGAACCCCAACATCCACTCGCCGCTCTACGAAGTCGGCTGGTGCGTCCTGCTCTACAACATCGTCCTCTTCCTGGAGTTTCTCCCGGCCGTTTTCGAGAAGCTGAAGTGGAACATCCCGCTGCGGGCCCTGCACATGATCGAGATACCCCTGATCATCGCCGGCATCGTGATCTCCACCGGCCACCAGAACTCTCTGGGCTCCATGCTGCTGCTCATGGGCAATGACCTCCATTACCTCTACTACACGCCCATCCTGCCCCTGCTGTTCTTCCTGCACGCGGTAGCAGTGGGCCCGGCCATGGTGCTCTTCGAGACCACCATCAGCAGCAAGGTCTTCGGCCACAAGATCGACCTGGACGTCCTGGCCGGCGTGGGCAAGATCCTGCGCATCCCGCTCTTCCTGTACCTGGCCTTCAGGGTGGGAGACATCATAGTGGCGGGCGAGTTCGGGAGCCTGTTCAACCAGTTCCCCACCGCCGCCTGGCTGTGGATCGAGCTGATCGTGGGCGCGGTCCTGCCGCTGGTCCTCTTCTCGCTCCCGGGCATTCAGAAGAGCCGCGCAGGGCTCTTCGGGAGCGCCATCCTGGTGATCCTGGGCCTGATAGTCACCCGCTTCGCGTACACGCTCATGGCGCTTCAGATGCGGCCCGGCTACGGCACCTACTTCCCCGCCTTCGGCGAGATCGCCGTCTCGGTGGGGTTGATCGCCGCCGCCCTGCTGGTCATCATGCTGGCCAACAAGTTCCTGCCCGTTGTGAAGCACGACGATGGCCACGGGGAGGCGCCGGCCAGCAGCTAGGGAGAGGCCAACCATATTCGGAATGCCGGGCACATGTTTCTAATGTCAGACGGTTTGGAGACAAGGAGGAACGAATGCAGGTAACACGTCGTCAGTTCCTGGCGGGGGCTGGGGCGGTGACCGGGGGTCTGGCCCTGTCCACCCTCGGAGTCAACATGAGCCCGGCAAGGGCTTATGCCGCGGACCTGACCAAGATCAACAAGGTGCTCAATGCGGAGCAGTCGACGACCATCTGCTGCTACTGCTCGTGCGGCTGCAGCCTCATCTGCAGCACGGACGAGGATGGCAGGATATTCCATATCGAGGGTGATCCCGACCATCCCATCAACGAGGGCACGCTCTGCCCCAAGGGCGCGGCGCTGATGCAGACCACGGCGGCCAACGAGCACCGCCTGAAGAACGTGCTCTACCGGGCCCCCTACAGCGACCAGTGGGAGGAGAAGGACTGGGACTGGGCGCTCACGGAGATGGCCAAGAGGATCAAGGCCGTCCGGGATGCCGACTTCGTCCCCACCAACAGCAAAGGCAATGTAGTCAATCGAGTGGAGACCATCGCCCATCATGGCAGCTCCAACGTGGACAACGAGGAGTGCTTCATGATGGCCTCAGTAGCGAGGGCATTGGGCCTGGTGTATATAGACCACCAGGCCCGGGTCTGACACGGCCCGACTGTACCGGCTCTGGCAGAGTCGTTCGGACGGGGCGCGATGACCAACCACTACATCGATCTGCAGAATGCAGACGTGTTCCTCATACAGGGAAGCAATGCCGCGGAGCACCACCCCATGGCCATGAAGTGGGTGCTCCGGGCACAGGACCGGGGGGCCAAGATCATCCACGTCGACCCGCGGTACACCCGCACTTCCTCCAAGGCGGATGTCTACTGCCGGCTGCGGTCCGGGACCGACATCGCCTTCCTGGGCGGGATGATCAAATACATCATAGAGAACAACCGGTACTTCAAGGATTACGTGGAGAACTACACCAACGCCCTCTTCATAGTGCCCGACACGTACTCCTTCAGCGACGGGATCTTCTCCGGCTACAACCCGGAGACCCGCAAGTACGACACCGGCCAGTGGGCCGTGGTCCGGGAGGGCGCCAATCCGGACGCGGACCCGCCGGTGGCCGGCGTGCCCCGCAAGGCCGCCAGCCTGGATGACCCCAACTGCGTCTTCCAGAAGCTCAAGGAGCACTACTCCCGCTACACCCTGGAGAAGGTCTCCGACATCACCGGGACCCCGGTGGACAAGCTGCTGGAGGTATACGAGCTCTTCTCCTCGACGGGCACCAGGGACAGGGCGGGGACCGTCATGTACGCCCTGGGGCAGACACAGCACACCGTGGCCGTTCAGAACATCAGGACCATGTGCATCGTCCAGTTGCTGCTGGGCAACATCGGCATCTGCGGCGGCGGGGTCAATGCCCTGAGGGGCGAGCCCAACGTGCAGGGCTCCACCGACTTCGCCCTGCTCTACCACTACCTGCCGGGCTACCTTAAGGCGCCCAACGACACCATGACCAACCTGGAGCAGTACGTGGCCAAGGGCTTCAGCAAGACGGATGAGACCAGGTCGGTCAACTGGTGGTCCAACTACAAGAAGTACATAGTGAGCCTCCTGAAGACCTGGTACGGCGAGCATGCCACCGCTGCCAACGACTTCGGCTACCAGTGGGTGCCCAAGTACGATAACGGGGTGGACTGGTCGGTCATGACCATGATCGACCGCATGCTCAATGGGGGCATCAAGGGCTACATCACCGTCGGCACCGACCCGGCCGTCAGCATGCCCAACGCCGGCAAGGTCCGGGCGGCGTTCAAGAACCTGGACTGGATGATACACGTCAACATCTTCGACAACGAGACGGCCTCCTTCTGGAAGGGGCCGGGCAACAACCCCAAAGACATTAAGACGGAGGTCTTCCTGCTGCCCGCCGCGGCTTCGGTGGAGAAGGACGGCAGCCAGGCCAACAGCGGCCGCTGGCAGCAGTGGCACTACCAGGCCGCCAAGCCGGCAGGGGACTCCAAGTACACCGGCGATATCTTCTACCTCCTGATGGACAAGATCAAGGAGCTGTACCGCACCGAGGACGGGACGTTCTCCGACCCCATCCTGAACCTGCAGTGGGACTATGCCGATGAAGGGGGCTGGAGCCCGCTCAAGACGGCCAAGGCCATCAACGGGCACTTCCTGGAGGACGTGACCATCGGCAGCGGCGACACCGCCGTGACCTACAAGAAGGGCGAGCTGGTCCCCGGCTTCCCCAACCTGCAGGCCGACGGCCGCACAACATGCGGCATGTGGGTCTTCAGCGGGTGCTTCACCAGGGACGGGGTCAACCAGATGGCCAGGCGGGGCAAAGAGGACCCGACGGGCCTGGGGCTCTATCCCGACTGGGCCTACGCCTGGCCCATGAACCGGCGCGTCATCTACAACCGGGCCTCGGTGGACCCGGACGGCAACCCCTGGAACCCGGCCCGGCCGCTGGTCAAGTGGAACTCCGAAACCGGCAAGTGGGAGGGCGACGTCGTGGACGGAGGCGGTGCCCCGCCAGGGCGGCCCGATGGCAAGCTGCCCTTCATCATGAAGACGGAGGGCGTGGGCAACCTCTACGGGCCGGACAGCCTGGGCGACGGCCCCTTCCCCGAGTTCTACGAGCCCCGCGAAGGGCCGTTCACCCAGAACCTGCTGACCGGCCCCAACGGCCAGCTCAACAGCCCCATCATCAAGATCTTCGATGGGGAGATGGACCAGATCGCCAATGCCGACCCGAAGTTCCCGATCGTGATGAGCACGTACTCCTGCACCGAGCACTGGTGCAGCGGGGCCATCACCCGATGGCAGTCCTTCCTGGTGGAGCTGCAGCCCCACACCTACTGCGAGATCAGCCACGAGCTGGCCCAGGAGAAGGGGATCAAGAACGGGGACTGGGTCACCATCTCGTCGGCGAGGGGGTCCGTCGATGCCCTGACCGTGGTGACCGGGCGCTACCGGCCCATGACCTGCGGCGGCAAGACCATTCACCAGATGGGCATGACCTTCAACGGCGGCTGGCTGTTCCCCGAGGACTTCGGGGACACCGCCAACCTGATCACTCCCACCGTGGGAGACGGCAACTCCATGACCCCCGAGTACAAGGCCTTCATGGTCAACGTGAAGAAGCGGGGCACCTAGGCCGGCCCCGGCAGAGGACGAGCATCGCTTAGAGTCACTGCCCCAGTCCCCCTGGGACTGGGGCAGTTCGCCTTTGGAGGCAGACAGCGGAGGTGAGGACGGTGGGCCAGTCCCAGCCAGGTGAAGTCAAGAGAATAGAGGCGACCATCAACCGGATAGAGAGGGACAAGCCCCCCCTCAAGGCCGTTGCCGATGCCTTCCGGGAGGTGCTGGTCTCCCGGGCCCGCCTCAAGGCCGGGATGCCGGCCTACCAGGGGCCGCCGCTGCCGTCACCGGACCCCGGGCAGCAGTCCAGGGGAGTCCCCCTGCTCACCCGGGAAGACCTGGCCGGTCTGGCGGACCCCTGGGGAGAGACCGCGGCCGCCGCCCTGGCGTCCCTGGCCAGGGCCTTTCCCTCCATCGGGGCCGAAGCGGGGCGGCTGCGGGAGGCCTTCGACGCGGGCCGGGCCGACCTCGGACGGTGCCTGCGGGCCCTGGCCGTGGAGGGCGAAGATGAGCTGGAGGGGACCGCTTCCCGCCTGGACATTCCCGCCCCGGTCCTGGCCTTCATCCTCGGCCAGATGCTGAAGCCCTTCGTGGAGAAGAGGACCGCGCCCCTGCAGGCCCTGGTGCGCCAGCTGCCGTGGCACCGGGGCTACTGCCCCGTCTGCGGCTCCTTCCCGGAGATGACCTGGCTGCAGGGGGAGGAGGGGCAGAGGTGGCTGCGCTGCTCGCTGTGCGGCCACCAGTGGCAGTTCGACCGGATGCGCTGCCCTCACTGCGAAGCCCAGGGCCAGAAGAAGCGCCTGATCTACGTGGAGGGATGCCGGCACGAGTACGCCGAGACCTACGCCGACTGCCGCCGCTACATCGTGGGCGTCGACCTGCGGGAGCGCCCGAAGGAGCCGCTTACCCCGGCATCGGCCATCGGCCTGGTGCACCTGGACATCATGGCCCAGCAGAGGGGCTTCACCCCGGTGGCCGTGACCGCCTGGAACGTGGTCGGGCCGGGCATGCCGGACGCCGAGGGGAGGGGGACCTAGGATGGCGGACGGTACGCCGGGCGGGGCGCCGGGGATCGACCGGGTGGGCCCGTACACCTGGGAGGGGTTCCTGGAGCGGGTCCGCCAGTTCCACAGCTACCCCGCTCCCGGGGTGCTGGTGGGCGGCATCATGGTGGCCATGGCCATGGAGCAGATTCCCAGGGGGGTCCTCTTCAACGCCATCTGCGAGACGCCTTCGTGCCTGCCGGATTCCGTCCAGATGCTCACGCCGTGCACCGTGGGCAACGGCTGGCTGAGGGTGGTCAACCTGGGGCGCTACGCCATCACTCTCTACAACAAGTTCGAAGGGGACGGCGTGCGCGTCCACCTCGACCCGGGCAAGCTTGAAGGCTGGGATGAGATCCGGGCCTGGTACCTCAAGCTCCGGGCCAAGCGGGAGCAGGATTCCGCCCTGCTTCAGGAGCAGGTCCGGCTGGCCGGGCGGAGCATCTACACGCTGCGCCCGGTGCAGGTCAAACGGGGCGAGCTGGTCAGGGGCTCCAAGGGCAGCATCGCCGTCTGCCGCTCCTGCGGCGAGGCCTATCCGGAAAGGGACGGCCCCCTCTGCCTGGGGTGCCAGGGGCAGGCCCCGTATGAGACGCCCGCCGCCGGCCGGGACTAGCGACCCCATGGCCGGATCTAAGAAGGTCCCCGTGCTCCGCCTGAGCGGTCAGGGCTTCAGCCGGACCGAGGCGGAGGTGGCCGAGGAAGCCCCGCTCACCATAGTCCTCAACGGGCGGGAGCTGGTGACCCTGCTCTGCTCGCCGGGAGACCCGGAGTACCTGGCCGCCGGGTACGTTCAGTCCCAGGGGCTGATCAACACCAGGGACGACATCGTGGCCCTGGCCGCCGGCCCGGGCACGGTCACCATGGACACCAGGGAAGAGGCCGCCGCCCCGGGGCGGCCCGTGATCGCCTCCAGCGGGGAAAGGGGCAAGGGCCGGCATGTGCCCCCGGAGGTGCCGAAGGGGGCCGGCATGAGGCTGGCCGCCGCCCGGGCCCTCTCCCTCATGGGCGACTTCGAGCAGCGCTCCAGGACCTTCAGAGACACGGGCGGCGTACACAGCGCGGCGCTGTGCGACGCCGGGGGCATAATGGTCTTCAACGAGGACATCGGGCGGCACAACGCCATCGACAAGGTCTTCGGGCAGTGCCTCCTCCAGGGCATCCCCACCGGCGCCGGGCTGCTGCTGATCACCGGCCGGATCTCCTCCGAGATACTGCTCAAGGCCGCCGCCAGGAGCGTGCCGGTCATCATATCCAGGAACGCCCCCACCGACGCGGCGGTCCGGCTGGCCGGCGAGCTGGCAGTGACGCTGATCGGCTTCGCCAGGGGCCGCAGCCTGACGGTCTACGCCAACGACTGGCGGGTGACGGCCTGACGGCACCGGGGCCGGGCGGGCCCCTGACTTGCATGCCGGCGGCGCGGGCGGCTATCATATAGTTCAGGCTTCACCTGCTCAAGCTGCCGCCAGAGGCGGCATCGAGTATCCAGGACTCTTCGAGCCGGCGCACCTAAGTCGCCAGATACGGTGCCCCGGCCGACGGACCCCAGAGGGGTCCCGACTGGGCACAAGTGGAAACGCTTGTACCTCCTGCGGGAAAGGAGAGAGAACATGAGCAAGGCATCGTGATGCGCCGGGCATCCCGTCCCCGGAGCGCCCTGCCAGTCACCCCGAACGACTTCCCCTGGTAGCCGGAGGCCCCTTCGGTGACGCCCCTGACCGCCCCGCCCCGGCGCGGCGGTCCCGCCATGGCGCCGCCCGCTGAGCCTCCCCGGCAGAGCCCCCGGGCCAGGCGCCCGTCACCCGGGCGCCCGCGGCGGACCCCACCGCGCCCAGAGGCGAGGAGGATGATGATCAGCAGAGTCAGAGTTGAAGACGCAGTGGGCATGACCCTGGCCCACGACATAACCAAGGTGGTCCCCGGCGGTTTCAAGGGAGCCGCCTTCCGGCGGGGGCACACCATCAGGACCGAGGACATCGAGGAGTTCCTTCACATGGGCAAGGAGCACGTCTTCATTATGGACCTCGAAGAGGGGCAACTGCACGAAGACGAGGCCGCGCTGCGCATAGCCGGGGCGGTGGCGGGGCCGGGGCTCCTGCCCTCGGCGCCGAAGGAGGGGCGGGTCAACCTCACGGCGGCCTTCGCCGGCCTGCTCAAGGTCAATGTCGCCGGCCTGGAGGCCATCAACTCGCTGGGCGACATGATCGTGGCCACGGCCCACAACGGCACTGTCTGCCGGGAGGGGGCGCGGGTGGCCGCCATGCGCATCATACCCCTCTCCATCCATGAAGGGCGTCTGGCGGAGATGGAGCGGATCGCCGCGGGCAGCCAGCCGGTCATCAGCGTGCACCGCCTCAAGCTCACCCGGATAGGCGTCATTGTCACCGGCAGCGAGGTGGCCAGCGGGCGCGTCAAGGATGCCTTCACCGGGGTGATGCGCCGCAAGGTAGAGGCCCTGGGCGCCAGCGTCCACAGGCACGCGGTGATCACCGACGACCCCGAGGTGATTGCGGCCACGGTCCGGGACATGCAGGCCGGCGGCTGCGAGGTGATCGTCTGCTGCAGTGGCATGTCCGTCGATCCGGATGACGTGACCCCGGAAGGGATACGGCTGTCCGGGGCCGAGGTGCGCTTCTACGGGGTTCCGGTCATCTCGGGCGCCATGTCCCTCTATGCGAGGCTGGGGGACACGCACATACTGGGCGTCCCCGCCTGCACCATACACGCCCCCAACACCGCCTTCGACAGGCTCTTCCCCGTCGTTCTGACGGGCGAGGAGCTCACCTTCGACGGGACGCGGAAGCTGGGGCACGGGGGCCTGTGCCTGAAATGCGACAAGTGCGCCTACCCGGTGTGCCCCTTCTGCAAGTGAACGACGGCGCCCGGGCGGGAACGAAGAGGAGACATGAAGACGGTACAAACCAGACAGGCCACCATCCTGGACGATCTGATCACCAGCCTGGGGGACTCCGACGCCAGGGTCAGGGACGTCCGCGTGGGGCTCAACACCATCGGGGTGCTGAGCCGCCACCTGGGGCTGGCCCACGCCAGCCCGGCGCCCCGCTCCGGGGTGAGGGACGCGGGGCAGCTCATCGGCCGCAGCGCCCTGGAGCTGGCGGAATACGCCCGGTCGTCAAACCCCGTTGAGGCCGGGATCGGCCTGGCGGCCATCAACTCGCTCATCGCGCCGCAGGGGGAAACGCTGAACGCCATTGACTTCCTCATCGAACAGGGCCGGGGCAAGAAGATCGCCATGGTGGGCCGCTTCCCCCGGGCCGCGGCCGTGGAGCAGGCGGCCGGGGAGCTGTGGGTCCTGGAGAAGGACCCGCGGCCGGGCGACTTCCCGGAGAGCGAAGCCCCCGGTATCATCCCCCGGGCGGACATCGTGGCCATAACCGGGGCGACGCTGGCCAACGGGTCGCTGCAGCGCCTGCTGGAGCTGGCCCGGGGCTACACCGTGGTGTTCGGCCCCAGCACCCCCCTGTCGCCGGTGCTGTTCGACTGGGGAGTGGACCTGATCGGAGGCACGCGGGTCACCGACCCGGAGGCCATCCTGCTCAGGATCTCCCAGGGGGGGAACTCGGTCTGCCAGTTCAAGGACTGCCTGGATTTCCTGGCCCTGAGGAAGCCATAGGGACGGACCCTGTCCCGGCCGGGGTGCGCGGGGACCGGCCGGGGCCCGGATCGAATATCGGAAGAAGGAGGGACATGAAGAAACTCGCACTGCTGACCCTGGCCGCACTGCTGATGGCCAGCCTGATCTCCGGCCTCATCGGCTGCTCCTCGGAGGAGGACGCAGTTGAACTACGCATCTCGGCGGCCGCCAGTCTCACCGACGTCCTCAAGGAGATCAACGGCCTGTACACCGCCAAGCACTCGAACGTCACCTTAACCCCCACCTACGACTCGTCCGGGAAGCTCCAGACGCAGATTGAGCAGGGAGCGCCCTGCGACGTCTTCCTCTCGGCCGGCGCCAAACAGATGGACGCCCTGCAGACCCAGGACCTGCTGATCACGGACACGCGCCAGGACCTGCTGCAGAACAAGGTGGTGCTGATCGTGCCCAATGACAGCACCCTCGGGCTGACCGACTTCAACGGCCTGACCGGCGCCGCTGTCTCCAGGATAGCCATCGGTGATCCGGCCTCGGTGCCCGCTGGCAGCTACGCCAAGAAGGCCTTTGAGCAGCTCGGCATCTGGGCCCAGCTGGAGCCCAGGTTGGTCCTCTGCACCAATGTGCGGGAGGTGCTGACGCACGTGGAAAACGGCGATGTCGATGCCGGCGTCGTCTACGCCACCGACTACCAGATATCCACCGGGGTCAATAAGGTCGCCGATGGCCCGGCGGAGGTAAACGCCACCATTGTCTACCCGGTGGCGGTCATCAAGGACAGCCGGAACGCCGATGCCGCCGGGGAGTACCTGGACTTCCTCTTCAGCGATGAAGCGGGGGAGGTCTTCGAGGACTACGGCTTCGTCCTGGTTAAGGGCTGAGCCCCGGTAGAGACGAAGAACTGAAGGCATGCACGAGTACCTGTCACCGCTGTGGGTGTCGCTGAAGACGGTCGCCGTCACCATGGTGATCGTCTTCATCCTGGGAGTGGGCGCGGCCCGCTGGATGGCCCGCTACTCCGGCTGGCTCAAGCCCTGGATAGACGGCCTCTTCATCCTGCCGCTGGTGCTGCCGCCGACGGTGGTCGGCCTGGTACTGCTGCTGACCTTCGGCCGGCACGGGCCGCTGTGGCCCGTGTTGTCGGCCATAGACGTGAACGTCATCCTGTCGTGGCCGGCCGCCGTCATCTCGGCCACCGTGGTGGCCTTCCCCCTGATGTACATGACGGCCAAGGGCGCCTTCGAGCAGGTGGACGGCACCATCGAGGACGCCGCCCGCACCCTGGGGGCCGGGGAATGGAGGGTCTTCCTCACCATCTCCCTGGCCCTGGCGCGGCCCGGCATCATAGCCGGGACCGTCCTCTGCATCGCCCGTTCGCTGGGGGAGTTCGGCGCCACCGTCATGTTCGCCGGGAACATCCCGGGCAAGACCACCACCCTGCCCGTGGCCATCTACTTCGCCTACGCCGCCGGCGATACGGGGCGGGCCCTGTGGCTGGCCGCCATGGTCCTGGTCATGTCCTTCACTTCTGTGGTCTGCCTGGCCTACTTCCGCAAGCCGAGGCCGCGGGCGGCGGCCTCCGCCACGGAACCCGCGCCGGAGGGGGCCCCGGCGCGGTAGCGCGCCGGACCGGGGGGGCGGCTATGCTCGAGGTGGAGCTGAGAAAGACGCTGCCCGGCTTCGTCCTGGACGCCGGTTTCTCCATGGACGGCGAGGTGCTGGGCATCCTGGGGCCCTCCGGCTCCGGGAAAACCATGACCCTGCAGTGCATCGCCGGCCTGGTCCGGCCCGACCGGGGCGCCATCCGGCTGAATGGCCGGGTGCTCTTCGATTCGTCGCGGCGGGTGAACCTGGCGCCGCAGGTGCGCCGGGTGGGGCTGGTCTTCCAGAACTACGGCCTCTTCCCGCACCTCTCGGCCCGGGACAACATCGCCTACGGCATCCGGCACCGGACCCGTTCAGAGACGGAGCAAAGGGTCAGGCTCCTGCTGGAGAAGATGCGGCTGACCGGCCTGGAGAACCGCCGGCCCCGGCAGCTCTCCGCCGGACAGCAGCAGCGGGTAGCGGTGGCCCGGGCCCTGGCCCCGGAGCCGGACGTGCTCCTTCTGGACGAACCCTTCTCCGCCCTCGATTCCCTGACCCGGCAGCACCTCGAGTCGGAGATCGCCGAGGTGCGTGACTTCTACCGCGGAGAGATCATCCTGGTGACCCACGACCTGGCCGAGGCCTACCGGATGAGCTCGAAGCTGGCGATATACGAATCCGGACGGCTCCTGCAATGCGGCCCGAAGGAAAAGGTGGTCTCCTGCCCGGCCAACCGGAAGGTGGCCCGGATGATAGGGATGCGCAACTGCCTGGACGGCCGCATCGCCGATGTCCGCAATGGCGAGGTGTGGGTGACTCTCTCCGGGCTAGACACCAGGCTGAGGGCGGCCGCCGACGGCTGGCAGGGGCTGGCCGCCGGCCAGCCGGTGACGCTCGGCATCCACCCGGAGTACGTCCGCATCGTCGAGGGCCCGGGCCCGAACGTCGTCCCGGGATCGCTGGACCGGACGGTGGAGGCCATCACCTCGGTGGCCTGCCACTTCCGGCTGGAGGGGGCTCCCGGCCAGGCCCCGGCCCTGGAGGCGGTCATCCCCGGCCCCGGCGCCCGGCCGCCGGGCACCGGGGAGCCGTGCTACCTGCACCTGCCACCGGAGCACCTGGCCATCATCCCGGACCAGCCGCCGGCCCGGGGGTCGCCGGGGCCGTGAGGCATCACCCCCGCGGGCGGCGCCGCCCGGCCTGTTGATTCCTGCTGGACACCCGACAAGGGGGTATGGTAACCTGTTATTTGATTTGGCCGTAACGTTGACTGCTTCATCAATCTACCAAAGGTTCAATGTATACCGACAGCGGGAAAATCCCCCGGCTAGGCCTGTCTCCGCAGATATCCTCAATGACCCTCTCCACCTGGACCCATTGTGGCATGTGGCTGAGAAAATGCCAGTCGGACTGGGGACCGGAAAGGGGTGACTGAGCACCAAGGAGCGGAAATCGCACGGACCAGGGAATGCTACCGAGTCAAGGCCCGTATCTTCGGCGGAACGAGACTTTGGCCGGAAGGATTTGGAAGGAGGAGTGGCACACCACATGGCAAAACCCGAAGAGAAACCGACGACCAAGGGCTTCAGCAGCGTAATGGAGGAGAAGAGGAAGTTCGATCCTCCGAAGTCCCTGAGCAAGAACGCTCACGTCAAGAGCATGAACCAGTACCGGAAGCTGTGGAAGGAGTCCATCGAGGACCCGGACGGCTACTGGTCCGAAGTGGCCAAGGACATCGACTGGTTCAAGAAGTGGACCAGGATCCGCGAGTACGACTTCGTCAACGGCAACATCAAGTGGTTCATTGGCGCCAAGCTCAACCTGACCTACAACTGCCTTGACCGCCACCTGGAGGGCCCCCGCAAGAACAAGGCCGCCCTCATCTGGGAAGGCGAGCCGATCACCGAGAGCCGCACCTACACCTACCAGCAACTGCACCGCGAGGTGTGCAAGTTCGCCAACGTGCTGAAGAAGCACGGGGTCAAGAAGGGGGACCGCGTCTCCATCTACCTGCCCATGATTCCGGAGCTGGTCATCTCCATGATGGCCTGCGCCCGCATCGGCGCCATCCACAGCATAGTCTTCGGCGGGTTCTCGGCCGAGGCCCTGCGCGACCGCATCCTCGACTGCGAGTCCCAGGTCCTGGTGACCTGCGACGGGGGCTACCGCAGCGGCAAGAACATCCCGACGAAGGCCACGGCGGACCAGGCCCTGGAGTCCTGCCCCGCCATCAAGACGGTGATCGTCTACAAGAGGAGCGGCGTCGGAATCAACATGAAGGCCGGCAGGGACTACTGGTGGGACGAGGAAATGGCGGACGCCAGCCCCGACTGCGAGCCCGAGATCATGGACGCCGAGGACCCGCTGTTCATCCTGTACACCAGCGGCAGCACCGGCAAGCCCAAGGGCGTGCTGCACACCCAGGCGGGATACCTGGCCTTTGTCTATCACACCTTCAAGCTGATCTTTGACTACCACGAGGAAGACACCTACTGGTGCACCGCCGACATCGGCTGGGTCACCGGCCACAGCTACATCGTGTACGGCCCGATGTGCGCCGGCGCCACCAGCGTGATGTTCGAGGGCGTGCCCAACTACCCCAAGCCGGACCGCTTCTGGGACCTGGTGGAGAAGTACAGGGTGAACATCATCTACACCGCTCCCACCGCCATCCGGGCCATGATGAAGGACGGTGACGAGTGGCCGAACAAGCATGACCTGAGCAGCCTGAGGCTCCTGGGCACGGTGGGCGAGCCCATCAACCCCGAGGCCTGGATGTGGTACTACAACGTCATCGGCAAGGGCAAATGCCCCATTGTCGACACCTGGTGGCAGACCGAGACCGGCGGCATCCTGATCTCCCCGCTGCCCGGCGCGGTGCCCATCAAGCCGGGCTCCGCCACCGTGCCGTTCCCCGGCGTGAACCCCAAGATCGTCAGCGAAGACGGCGTTGAGGTTGGCGTCAACGAGGGCGGCATGCTGCTCATCACCGAGCCCTGGCCGGGCATGATGAGGGGCGTGTATGGCAAGGGCGGCCAGGAGAGGTTCAAGGACACCTACTTCAGCCGCTTCCCCGGCTACTACCTGACCGGCGACGGCGCCCGCAAGGACGAGGACGGTTACTTCTGGCTGATGGGCCGTGTAGACGACGTCATCAACATCTCCGGGCACCGGCTGGGCACGGCTGAGGTGGAGAGCGCCCTGGTTTCCCATCCGGCGGTCGCCGAGGCGGCCGTGGTCGGCTACCCCCACGAGATCAAAGGCGACGGCATCTTCGCCTACGTCACCCTGAGGGCCGGCAAGACGGCTTCCGACGAACTGAAAAAGGAGCTCACGACCCACGTCCGCAAGGAGATCGGCCCCATCGCCACCCCGGACATCATACAGTTCGCCGACGGCCTTCCCAAGACCCGCAGCGGCAAGATCATGCGCCGCATCCTGAAGCTCATCGCCAAGGACGAGACCGACAATCTGGGCGACACCAGCACCCTGGCTGACCCCGGCGTGGTCAGCACCCTGGTCGAGGGCCGCAAGAAGCTGCCGAGGGCGGCGGACCTCAAGTTCGCCTAGTCCGGCAGAGAGACAAGGCGCAGGCACATTTTCAGGGTGTGGGGACCACCAGGTCCCCACACCCTGCCAGAGAGTAGTGACAACTGAATCGGACTTCGGTCGGCAGCATCGAGGCTGGGCTTTGTGGTCGCCAGCTTTTTTTGTGACCGACGCAGTCCCTCACAGAAGGAGGGTGTGACACATGGCAGAAGGCAAGAAGCTCTTCGGCATGCCGGCAGAGAGCGGCCGGTGGGTCCTCATCGTCCTTGGCTTCATCATCAACATCTGCCTGGGCAGCGTCTACGCCTACGGCGTGTTCGGCAAGGCACTTGCGGGTGAGTGGGCCTTCGATCTCAATAGCTCGGGCGGAGTGTTCAAGCAGCAGATCCCGTTCGGCATCTTCCTGCTCTTCTTCGCCGCCATCTTCCCGTTCGCCGGGCAGTTCCTGGAGAAGCTGGGGCCGAAGAAGCAGGGCATCATCGGCGGCATCATAGTGGCCGCGGGCTGGATCCTGGCATCGTTCGTGGCCAGGTCCGATACCGCCAATGTCCCCCTGTTCGTGCTCACCTACGGAGTCATCGGCGGTATCGGGGTGGGGCTGTGCTACATCGCCCCCATCCAGGTGGCCACCCGCTGGTTCCCGGACAGGAAGGGCCTGGCTACCGGCCTTACCGTGGCCGGCTTCGGCGGCTCGCCCTTCGTGAGCACTTACGTGGGTTCGGAGCTCATCAAGATGAACAATCAGGTCTCCGACGCCTTCCTCTACCTGGGGATTGCCTTCCTGGTCATCCTCATCGTCTCCTTCTGGTTCATGCGCTTCCCGGAGGCGGGCTGGACGCCGGCGGGCTGGAAGCCCAAGGCCGCCACCGCTGCCGCCGCCACCAGCTCCGTCAACTACAACCGCAACGAGATCATCAAGACCCCCACCTTCTGGTTCCTGTTCGCGTGCTTCGCCATCGGCTCCCTGGCCGGGCTGATGGCCATCGGCGTGTATGCCAACGTCTTCAGCGACCCCAAGGTCGCTATCACCGTCCACACAACGGCGCTGTCTACGGCCACCATCGTGCAGTTCATCCTGGCCCCCTTCAATGCCGGCGGCCGGCCGGTCCTGGGCTGGGTGACCGACAGGCTGGGCCCCAGGACGGCAGCCATGATCACCTTCGTCCTCATCGCGGCGGCCGCGGCGGGCATGATCTTCGTCGGCAAGGGCGCTGGCTCCGCCGGCACCCTGACCAAGGTCCTCTACTTCGTCTGCTTCGCCGCCTTCTACGCCGGCCTGGGCGGCTGGCTGGCCATCGCCCCCACGGCCACGGCGCAGTACTTCGGGGCCAAGTTCTCCTCCCGCAACTACGGTATCGTCTTCCTGGCCTACGGCATCGGCGGCCTCATCGCCACCTTCGTCGCCGCCTACTCCAAGGACATCTTCGGCAACGTGCTGGACATGTTCATCCCGGTGGCCATCCTGGCAGTGCTGGGCTTCATCATGGCGGCCTTCTTCATGAAGCCGGTGAAAGCGGCGCCGGCGGACGCATCCAGAACGTAGCAGGAACCCTCGTCAGAACGACCCATACGCGACAGCAGGGAAGGCCCGTGTCTCCACGGGCCTTCTTCATGCCTTGAAATGCCATGCCCTTTGCGTCATCATTGATGGTGCCAGAGCGAAGAGGAGGTGCCATGCAGGAAGAACCCGCAAGGACTGGAAAGGTGACCCGACCTGCGTCTGCCGAAGAGGCCGAGGCTGCCGGCAAGGCCAAGGCCGCCGCCAAGTCTGCGCCTGCCGCCAGGAGCAAGGCCCCCGCCAAGTCGGCGCCTGCCGCCAGGAGCAAGGCCCCCGCCAAGTCGGCGCCTGCCGCCAGGAGCA
>CAZBJX010000010.1:40232-85800 GCA_964492335.1 uncultured Dehalococcoidia bacterium
AGGCCCCCGCCAAGTCGGCGCCTGCCGGCAAGGCCAAGGCCGCCGCCAAGTCGGCGCCTGCCGCCAGGGCCAAGGCCCCCGCCAAGTCGGCGCCTGCCGCCAGGGCCCGCAAGGCAGGGCACCACGGCCGGTTCGCCACGGCCATCAACTGCATGGACGGCAGAGTGCAGCTCCCGGTTATCAACTGGATAATGGAGAACCTCTCCGTCGACTACGTGGACATGATCACCGAGCCCGGGCCGGACAGGCTCCTGGCGGAGGGCGAGGGTGCCGCACTGGACTCCATCAAGGCCCGCTGCCTCATCTCCGTGGGGAAGCACGGCTCGGACACCATCCTCATGGTGTCCCACTGCGACTGCGCCGGGAACCCGGTCCCCCGGGCCCGGCACGAGAGGCAGCTTCGCCAGAGCATCGCCTGTATCCAGTCGTGGAAGCTGCCCGTCAAGCGCATCCTCGGGGCCTGGATCGGAGACGACTGGAAGGTGGTGATAGTGGAGCCCTCCGGCTGAGGAAAACCATCGTGGAAAATCTGTGACGAAGACGCGCACCAAACTACTTGACAGGGCTACATGGTCGTGTAATATATCTGAGGCACTCTGAATATGGTGCCTATGCGACAGAACGGGGATGCTGGCGGAGGTCTGACAGCTTGTTGACTCAGTCAGCAGTCGATATAGAGGGAGGTGCATCGAAACAAGATGAAGAAGTCGCCGGCAGTCATGGAGACCCGAACCGAGGAAGAGCTCGCTGGCAGCACAGCGGTCAGGAGAGACGTAGAAGAAGAGCCTCCAGGTATGCTGGGCCTGAAGAACAGGGCCAGGTTCTTCGGGCATGTCTCTGACCAATGCTGGAACGACTGGAAATGGCACTTTCGCCACCGCATTGGCTCCGTAGATGAACTGATACGACACATCCCTCTGTCAGCCAAGGACCAGGAGCAGGTCCGGCTGGTTACCACCCGGTATCCCCTTTCGGTGACCCCCTACTACTTCTCCCTCATCGACTGGACCAAACCCGACGACCCGGTCCGCATTCAGGCCGTGCCGTCCTTCAAGGAAATCGGCCTGGCCGGAATGGGCATGGAGGACCCGCTGGATGAGAAGGGGCATTCCCCCGTCCCGGGCCTGGTGCACCGGTACCCGGACAGGGCCCTCATGGTCTTGACCGACATCTGCCCCATGCTGTGCCGTCACTGCACCCGGAAGAGGGAATGGCGCCATGGAGGATGGGTGCACGGCCCGCTGGAGATCGAGCGCATGCTGGACTACATCCGGCGCACAGAAGTGGTCCGCGACGTGATCCTCTCCGGCGGCGACCCCCTGACCCTCTCAACGCGGCGTCTGGAAGAGGTGCTCGCCGGCCTGAGGCAGATCAAGCACGTGGAGATGATCCGCATCGGCAGCCGGTTTCCGGTGGTGCTGCCGCAGCGCATCGATGACGAGCTGTGCTCCATGCTGTCCAAGTATGGCCCCATATGGCTGAACACCCATTTCAATCACCCGCGCGAGATAACGCCGGAGGCCGCCGGCGCCAGCGACAGGCTGCTGCGGGCCGGCATCCCGGTGAACAACCAGTGCGTGCTGCTGCGCGGCGTCAACGACACGGTGGAGACCCAGGTGAGACTGTGCCGCGAGCTTCTCAGGATCAAGGTGCGCCCCTACTACCTCTTCCAGTGTGACGAGGTGCAGGGCACCGAGCACCTGCGGACGCCGGTGGAATCCGGCATCAGGATCATCGAGGGCATGCGCGGCCACACCTCCGGACTGGCCGTGCCCACGTTCGTCATCGACCTGCCCCAGGGCGGCGGAAAGGTGCCCCTGCAGCCGAACTACGTGGTCCTCCAGACACCGGAGGAGTTGCTGGTGCGCAACTACCAGGGACGGCTGTTCCACTACCGCAACCCCAAGACCCCGAAGTCCGGGGCGGGCAGGTCCAACGGGCAGAACTCGCGCCGCAACAGCAGCGCCAGCCAGCTGGCCTTCCCCAGCCTGGCGACAACCGCAAAAGCGGTCACCCATATCACGCCCTGATCGCACCGGGCCCCGGGAGCAAGGCGGCTGCCCGGGCGCCACGTGCATGGCCTGGCGCCGGATCGAGCGTTTCTGCGGAGAGAGATGCGAATAGGCCTGACGTACGACCTTAAGGAGAAGGTGCCCCGGCCCCAGGGCCACCCGGAAGACGCCCTGGAGGAATACGACTCCCTGGAGACCGTGGGGGCCCTCACCAAGGCCATCGAGGGCCGGGGGCATGCCGTCGTCGCGCTCGGCGGGGGCCGGGAGTTCCTGGGCCGCATCCTCGCCGAGAAGGTGGACCTGGTGTTCAACATCGCCGAAGGCCTGGGCAACTACCGCAGCCGGGAGGCCCAGGTCCCGTCGGTGCTGGAGATGCTGGGCGTGCCTTACACCGGCTCGGACCCGCTCTGCCTGGCGCTGACCCTGGAGAAGCCTCTGGCCAAGAGGCTGGCGGCCTTTGCCGGAGTGGCCACGCCCAGGTGGCTGGTCATCGAGAACGCCAGGCAGCTGGCGGAAGCGGACTGGGGCAGCTTTCCTCTGCCGGCATTCGCCAAGCCGGCCCACGAGGGCTCCAGCAAGGGTATCCGGGCCACATCCCGGCTGAGAAGCACACCGCAGATAGTGGAGGCGGTCAAAGGGCTGCTGGAGCACTACCGGCAGCCGGTGGTGGTGGAGGAGTTCATAGACGGAGACGAGGTCACGGTGGGGCTGGTGGGCAACTCCCCGCCCCGGGTGGTGGGGGCCATGCGCGTCCTTCCCCGCCGGAAGACGGACCACTTCGTCTATTCGCTGGAGGTGAAAAGGGACTGGGAGTCCCTGCTCACTTACGAGTGCCCCGCCCCGCTGGCCAGGGGCGTTCTTCAAGACGTTGCCGACTCCAGCCTGAGGGCCTTCGAGGCTCTGGGCTGTCGGGATTTCGCCAGGGTGGATTTCAGGGTAAGCCCGGACGGGATACCGTACTTCCTGGAGGCCAACCCCCTTCCCGGACTGAACCCCGGGTCGGGCGACCTGCCCATCATGGCCAGAAAGGTGGGATGGACCTATGAAGACCTCATCTCAGCTGTCCTCGACGCCGCCCTCCAGAGGCTCGGCCTCGCGGCGCAAGATCGCCATCGTCTATAACGAGCCGGTGCCCGGCCTCTACGACGAGCTCGACGAGCAGAAGGCGATCCTCTCCATCCTTGAGGGGGTGGAGGCCGCCCACGAGTCCCTCGCGGAGCTGGGATACGAGGTGGCCCGGGTGCCTCTCCTGCCCCCCATCGAGGAAGCCCGCGAGGCCCTCAAGGCCCTGGACACGGACCTGATCTTCAACCTCTTCGAGGGCTTCGACATGCGGCCCAGGACGGAAGCCACCATGGCCGGCATCTACTCCGAAATGGGGTTACGGTACACCGGCTGCTCCTGCGCCGCGCTGGCGCTCTGCCTGGACAAGGCCAAGGCCAAGGACCTCATGCAGGCGCACGGGGTCCCCACTCCGGACTATCAGAAGCTGAGCCAGGAGACGGTCGGGAGCTTCCGCCTGAGGTTCCCCTGCATCGTTAAGCCCAGCGGGCACGACGCCAGCCACGGCCTCTCCGCCAACAGCGTGGTCCACGACCATCCGTCCCTGGCCAGGCAGGTGGCCGCTGTGAGCCGGTCCTTCGGTGGCGATGCCCTGGTGGAGGAGTACGTGGACGGGCGGGAGTTCAATGCGTCCATCATGGGCAACAACAGGCTGGCCGTCCTGCCCGTATCGGAGATAGTCTACAACCTGCCGCCGGGGGTGCCACGCATACTGACCTACGCCGCCAAGTGGGAGGAGGAGACCTACTACTTCGATCGGACTTCGGTGTCCTGCCCGGCCGATATCGATGCGGAGCTGGGCGCCAGGCTGCTCCGGGTGATAGTGGACTCCTTCAAGCTGCTGGTCAAGCGCGGGTACGCGCGCGTGGACATGAGGGTGGGAGAGGATGGGATACCGCAGGTGCTGGAGGTCAACCCCAACCCCGACATCACCCCCGGGTCCGGCGGCGCCCGGCAGGCCGCCGCCGCCGGCATGAGCTACACCCAGTTCATCGACCGGCTGCTGGCCCTGGTGCCGGACGAGACCCCCGCATGAGGGCCAGGACCAGGCCCGTGGCCGCCGGTGACAAGCCGGCGATCATGGAGATACTGGGCGGCATACGCGAGTTCACGCCCGAGGAAGTGGCTGTCGCCGAGGAGCTGCTCGACGCCTCCCTGGAAGCCCCCTCCGCCTCCGGATACCTGGTCTTCGTGGCCGAGGTCAATGGCGTGGTCACCGGGTACATCTGCTATGGCCGGGCGCCGCTGACCAGGGGCACCTGGGACATCTACTGGATAGCGGTCGCCCCCGGCGGACAGGGCCAGGGCGTGGGCCGGGCCCTGATGTCCTTCGCGGAACGCAGGATCAAGACGAGCGGGGGGCGGCTGGTCCTGGTGGAGACCGCCGGCCGGCCGGACTATGCCAGGACCAGGCGGTTCTACCAGTCGCTGGGCTACCGCGAGGCCGGCCGCATAGCCGATTTCTACTCGCCCGGGGACGACAAGCTCATACTGGAAAAGCGCCTCTAGAAGCCGCCTTTTGCACACGGCTGTTGTCGTGCTATAATGAAACGCTTGAAAGAATAAGTGGAGTAGAAGGTGGAGACAGAGAAGAAGAGCGCTATCATCGAGCAATTCCGGTCCAACGAAAAGGACACCGGCTCGACAGAGGTCCAGGTGGCCATCCTCACTGAGAGAATCAACCGCTTGACCGAGCACATGAAGCTGCACAAGCACGATTTCCACACTCAGCGGGGGCTCATGATGCTGGTAGGGCAGCGTCGCCGGCTGTTGGCTCACCTGAGACGGCGCAACGCGGCCCGCTACCAGGCGCTCATCGCCAAGCTCGGCCTGCGGAGATAGGCCCTTCACGGTCGGTCCCCGGAGGGCCACCCCCACGGTCACTCCAACAGGAGGCGGTTAATCTTATGTTACACAATCTGGAAATCACGATTGGCGGCAAGCTCCTCTCCCTCAGGACCGGCGACCTGGCCATGCAGGCCGGCAGCGCGGTGACCGTCACCTACGAGGACACCATGGTCCTGGCCACCGCCTGCATGCAGAAGAACCCCAACCCGAATGTGGACTTCCTGCCCCTGACCATCGACTACGAGGAGAGGCTCTATGCCGCCGGCAAGATCCCGGGGAGCTTCTTCCGGAGGGAGGGCCGCCCCGGCCAGCAGGCGGTGCTGGCCGGCAGGCTGGCGGACCGGCCCCTGCGGCCGCTCTTCCCCAAGGGGTTCCGCAATGAGACGCAGATCATCGTCACCGTGCTCTCCGCGGACCAGGAGAACTCGCCGGACGTGCTGGGAATCATCGGCGCCTCCTCGGCCCTGTCCATATCCGAGATACCCTTCGACGGGCCTATCGGCGCCGTCCGCCTCGGCTACAAGAACGGGGAGTACCTGGTCAACCCCACCTTCACCGAGCTTCAGGAGAGCATCCTGGACCTGGTAGTGGTGAGCACCGCCGACAAGGTGGCCATGGTGGAGGCCGGGGCCAAGGAAGCCAGCGAGGACATCGTCCTGGAGGGCATCAAGTTCGGGCACCGGCTCAACCAGGAGATCATCGCCATGCAGCTGGAACTGGTCCGCCTGTGCGGCAAGCCCAAGGCGGAGTTCAAGCCGGCCCCCCTGGAGGCCGGCCTCGAGGAGGCGGTCACTGCCGCCCTCGGCGGCCGGGTGGCCGGGCTGGTCCCGCAGGGGAGGATGGAAAGGGACAGGGCCATCGCCTCCCTGGAAGAAGAGCTGCTGGCCGGCCTGGGCGAGCAGTACCCCCGGAACCAGATCATCTCGGTCCTGGAATCGAAGGTGAGGGAAGAGATCAGGTCCGCCATACTGCAGAGGGGCCTGCGGCCCGACGGGCGGGCCATCAAGGAGATCCGCCCCATAAGCTGCGCGGTGGGCCTGCTGCCCCGCACCCACGGCTCGGGGCTGTTCACCAGGGGGCTGACGCAGGTGCTGAATATCGCCACCCTGGGCTCCGCCCGGGAGGAGCAGAAGCTCGACGGGCTGACCCTGGAGGACAGCCGGCGCTTCATGCACCACTACAACTTCCCGCCCTACTCCACCGGCGAGGTCAAGCGCATGGGCTCGCCGGGGCGGCGCGAGGTGGGCCACGGCGCCCTGGTGGAGCGGGCCCTGACGCCGGTGGTGCCGGGCGAGGACGAGTTCCCCTACACCATCCGGCTGGTCTCCGAGGTGCTCAGCTCCAACGGCAGCACCTCCATGGCCTCGGTCTGCGCGGCCACCCTGTCGCTGATGGACGCCGGCATCCCCATCAAGGCGCCGGTGGCAGGCATAGCCATGGGCCTGGTGACGGCGGAGGACGGGACCTTCCAGGTCCTCACCGACCTGGAGGGAATGGAGGACTTCTACGGCGACATGGACTTCAAGGTGGCCGGAACGGCCTCCGGGATCACCGCCGTGCAGCTGGACACCAAGCTCAAGGGGCTGACCATCGAGATCCTGGGCAGGACCCTGGAGGATGCCCACGAGGCCCGGATGCAGGTGCTCAAGCTGATGCAGGAGACGCTGGCCGCCAGCCGCCCGGAGCTCTCCCGATATGCCCCGCGGATGATCAAGATCAGCATCAACCCCGCCAAGATCGGCGCCGTCATCGGGCCCGGGGGGAAGACCATCAGGTCCATCGTGGAGCAGACCAGGGCCACCATAGACATCGAGGACGACGGGACCGTCCTCATCGGATCGGTGGACCCCGATGCGGCCCAGAAGGCCATAGCCATGGTGGAGAGCCTGGCCAGGGACGTGGAGGTCAACACCATCTACACCGGGAAGGTGGTCAAGACCCTGCCCTTTGGCGCGGTGGTGGAGATACTGCCGGGCAAAGAGGGCTTGGTCCACATCAGCGAGCTGGCCGACTATCGGGTGCCCAGCGTCGAAGACGTGGTCAAGCAGGGTGATGAGATCATGGTCATGGTCACCGACGTCGACCGCACGGGAAAGGTGAGCCTGTCGCGTAAGGCCGTCTTCCAGTCCCAGGGAACGGGGCCGGCCCCGGGGAGGGATGCCGGCGCGGCCGGCGCTCCGTCGAGGCCTCATGGCCCCCGGAGGCCCCCGGAGGCGCCGCGGGGCGAGAAGAGGCCGCCCGAGGGGCGCCCGCCCGGCCGGGGCGACTTCGGCCGGCCGCCAAGGCGCCGCTAGAAGCATACCGGAGAGAGACCTATGTCCGCGCCCATCAGAGTCGTGGTCCACGGAGCCCTGGGCAAAGTGGGCAGAGAGGTGGTCAGCGCCGCCGGCAGGGACCCCGATCTCCAGCCGGTGGGAGCAGTGGATGCCAGGGCTGACGCCGATGCCCTGCCCCTGCCGGGCGGGCCGGGGAGCATACCGCTGTCCCGGGACCTGGAGTCTATCCTCACCCGGACCGGGCCCGCCGTCATAGTGGACTTCACCAATGCCGCGGCCAGCCTGGACATGGTCCGGCTGGCGGTCAGGCACAGGGTCAACCTGGTCATCGGCAGCACCGGCTTCTCTCCGGAGGACCTGGAGGAGATCGACCGGCTGGCCCGGGAGAACGGCGTGGGGGCCGTGGTGGCCTCCAACTTCGCCCTGGGGGCCGTGATGATGGTCCACCTGGCCAGGATCGCCGCCAGGTATTTCGATAACGTGGAGATCATCGAGCTGCACCACGATCAGAAGCTGGACGCTCCCTCGGGGACCGCCGTCTCCACCGCCAGGGCCATCGCCCGGGCCAGGGGCCGGGCCTTCGTCTACCCCCGGGCACAGAAGGAGACCGTGGCCGGGGCCAGGGGGGCCGAGGCGGAGGGCGTGGCCCTGCACAGCGTGCGCCTGCCCGGCCTCATGGCCCACCAGGAGGTCATCTTCGGCGCGCCGGGGCAGACGCTCATCATCCGCCACGACACCATCAACCGGGAGTGCTACATGCCCGGGGTGATCACAGCCGTCAAGAAGGTGGTGGGGCTTGCGGGCCTGACCGTCGGCCTGGAGAGGCTGCTGGGACTGGAGCAGTGAGGCCATGGAGAGCATGAAAGGGACAAGCATCGCCATAGTGGGCGCCACCGGAATGGTGGGGCAGGAGTTCATCAAGGTCCTGGAGCAGCGGGGCTTCCCCGCCGCCTCCGTGCGGCTGCTGGCCTCCGACCGCTCGCACGGCCGCAGGATGAAGGTGCGCGGGGAGGAGACCGAGGTCCGGGAGACCACGCCGGACTCGTTCGCGGGGATCGATATCGCCCTCTTCTCCGCGGGGGCCGACATAAGCAAGCGGTTCGCTCCCATCGCGGCCAGGGCCGGGGCGGTGGTGGTGGACAACAGCGCCGCCTTCAGGATGGACCCGGAGGTCCCCCTGGTGATACCGGAGGTGAACCCGGAGGACATCGGCCGGCACAAGGGCATCATCGCCAACCCCAACTGCTCGACCATCCAGTTGGTGATGGCCCTCTATCCGCTGCACCGGGCCAATCCGATCAGGCGCTTCACCGTGGCCACTTACCAGTCGGTGTCCGGCACCGGCGTGGCCGCGGTCGACGAGCTCGACGGCCAGGCGCGGCTGGTGCTCGACGGGAAGCCGGCCCTCCCGAAGGTATACCCGTACCAGATCGCCTTCAACGTGTTGCCGGAGATCGACACCTTCCTGGAGAACGGGTACACCAGGGAGGAGTGGAAGATGGTGGAGGAGACCCGCAAGATCATGCACTCGCCGGACATCGCCATCTCGGCCACCTGCGTGCGGGTGCCGGTCATGATCGGGCACTGCGAGGCCGTCCAGGTGGAGTTCGGCCGCCCCATGTCGCCGGCGGAGGCCAGGAGCATCCTGTCCGCGGCGCCGGGCGTGACCGTGGTGGACGACCCTTCTCAGAGGGCCTACCCCTACCCGGCGATGGCCGCCGGCCGGGACGATGTGTTCGTGGGCCGCATCCGGAAGGACGCTTCACACCCCAACGGCCTGGTGCTGTGGGTGGTGAGCGACAACATCCGCAAGGGGGCCGCCCTGAATGCGGTCCAGATCGCCGAGAGACTGGTCCGGAAGTAGCCCCTGGCAAGCCCCGGCCGGGGGGCGGCGGCGCCCCCCGTCATTTCGGACAGCCCCGGATCAAGGAGTGGAGGATGGCAGAAATCGGCAGACTCATAACGGCCATGGTGACCCCGTTCGACGCCAGGGGAGAGGTGGACTACGGGCAGGCGCAGAAGCTGGCCAGGGCCCTGATCGCCTCGGGCAGTGACGGCCTGGTGATCACCGGCACCACGGGGGAGCGCCCCACGGTGACCGACCAGGAGCAGCTGGCGCTGTTTGCCGCCGTCAGGGAGGCCATCGGAAAGAAAGGGACCATCATCGCCGGCACCGGGGGCAACTGCACCCGCGAGAGCATCGCCATCACCCGGGAGGCGGAGAAGCTGGGGGTCGACGCCGCCCTCCTCATCGTCCCCTACTACAACAAGCCCACCCAGGAGGGCATGTACCAGCACTTCGCGGCCATCGCCCAGAGCACGGCCCTGCCCTGCATCCTGTACAACGTGCCCGCCCGGACGGTCACCAACCTGGCGCCGGAGACCGCCCTGCGCCTCAGCCGGATCAAGAACATAGTGGGCATCAAGGAGGCCAGCGGGAACATGGACCAGGTGGCCAGGATCATCCACGGAGCGCCCCCGGGCTTCCTGGTCTGGAGCGGCAATGACGGCGACACCTTCCCCATCATGGCCATGGGCGGCTACGGCATCATCAGCGTGGCCTCCCACCTGGTGGGAAAGCAGATCAAGGCCATGATCGAGCACGTGGTCGGCGGGAACATGAAGGAGGCGGCCGCCCTGCACCTGGACCTGCTGCCGCTGATCAACTCCCTGTTCATCATCTCCAACCCCATACCGGTCAAGTACGCTTTGAACTGCGTCGGCTTCCGCGTGGGCCAGCCCAGGCTGCCGCTCACCGAGCCGGACGACAAGAGCAAGGCAGCCATAGAGGCCACCCTGAAGAGTTACCGCATCGACCTGCCCGTCCGGGGCAACCGGCGGCGAATCCAAGGAGGATGATCTTGAAGAAGCGACCCGTCAAGGTGATAGCCTGGTTCGATGAGATCGGCAAGGAGAGCATCTCCATTGCCGGCGGCAAGGGGGCCAACCTGGGTGAGATGACCCGGAACCAGATACCGGTGCCCCCCGGTTTCATCGTGACAGCCAACGCCTATTTCGAGTTCCTGCGGGAAGCCGCGCTGACGGACCGGCTGCGGGCGTACCTGAATGCCCTGAACCCCAAGGACACCCAGATGCTCCAGGACACCGCCTTCGAGATCATGCAGATGATCACCCAGGCCGAGATGCCCAAGCGCATGGCGGACGAGATCAAGAAGGCCTATCAGAAGATGCAGCGGGGGCTGGTGGCCGTGCGCTCGTCGGCCACGGCCGAGGACCTGCCGGAGGCCTCCTTCGCCGGCCAGCAGAGCACCTACCTCAACGTCCAGGGGACGGACAACGTGGTCGAGGCCGTCCAGAAGTGCTGGGCGTCGCTGTTTGAAGCCAGGGCCATCTTCTACCGCAACGAGCAGAAGTTCAACCACCTCAAGGTCGGCATCGCGGTGGTGGTGCAGCGCATGGTGCAGTCGGAGATATCGGGCGTGGCCTTCACCGCGGAGCCCCTGAGCAGCGATGATACCAAGATCGTCATCGAGGCCGCCTACGGCCTGGGAGAGGCCGTGGTCTCCGGCGAGCTGACCCCTGACCTCTACGTGCTGGACAAGGGCTCGCTCAAGATGCTGGAGAAGAAGGTGGCCGCGCAGGAATGGCAGCTGGTCCGCAACCCGGATGCCCGGGACAGGAAGCGCAACAACATCAAGGTCCCCATCGTCGGCAAGGACCAAATGCGCCAGAAGCTCTCCAACAAGAGCATCACGGCCCTGGCCACCATCGCCAAGAGGATCGAGGACCTGTACCAGGTCCCGCAGGACATCGAGTGGGCCCAGGACGGCAAGAACCTCTACATCGTGCAGACCCGGCCCATAACCACGCTCAAGGCCAAGCCGCCCGGGGAGGCCCCGCCGGAGACCATCACCGGCGTTGAGCTCCTCAGCGGCCTGCCGGCCAGCCCGGGGGCGGCGGCGGGCAGAACGGAGATCATCCTGCAGCCCTCCGAGATCGTCAACCTCAAAGAGGGCGAGATCCTGGTGGCCGAGATGACCACCCCCGACTTCGTGCCCGCCATGAAGCGCTCCGCGGCCATCGTCACCGACCGCGGCGGCCGCACCTGCCACGCGGCCATCGTCAGCCGCGAGCTGGGCGTCCCCTGCGTGGTGGGCACCGGGAACGCCACCAAGGTGCTCAAAGAGAAGCAGCTGATCACCGTGGACGGCTTCCAGGGGAAGGTCTTCAAGGGGAAGGTGATCAGCCAGCAGAAGATCGAAGCGCCCACGGTGATCAGGCCGCGCATCAAGACCACCACCAGGCTGTACGTGAACCTGGCCGACCCGGACCTGGCCGAGAAGGTGGCCGCCCGCGACGTGGACGGCGTGGGCCTGCTGCGGGCGGAGTTCATGATCGCCAATATCGGCGAGCACCCCCGGTACATGATCGAGCAGAAGCGGGGCCACGTCTTCCAGGACAGGCTCGCCCAGGGCCTGCACACCTTCGCCAAGGCCTTCAGCCCCCGGCCCGTGGTCTACCGCATGACCGATTTCAAGACCAACGAGTACCGCAACCTCAAGGGCGGCGAGAAGTACGAGGAAGTCGAGGAGAACCCCATGCTGGGCTACCGCGGCTGCTCCCGCTACATAAGGGAGCCGGACCTGTTCAAGCTGGAAGTGGAGGCCATCAAGAAGGTCCGCCAGAGCTACGCCAACCTGTGGGTCATGATTCCGTTCGTGCGCACCGTCAAGGGCATGGAGGATGCCCGGGACGCCCTGGCCTCCCTGGGGCTGACCCGGTCAGCCGAATTCAAGCTCTGGATGATGGTCGAGGTGCCCTCCAACATCATACTGATGAACAAGTTCATCGATGCCGGCATCGACGGCATCTCCATCGGCTCCAACGACCTGACCCAGCTGACCCTGGGGGTTGACAGAGACAGCCCCCGGCTGGCGGACGTGTTCGACGAGCGCGATGATGCGGTCCTCTGGTCCCTGGAGCGGGCCATCAGCATCTCCAACCGGAGGCGGGTCACCTCCTCCATCTGCGGTCAGGCGCCCTCGGTCTATCCCGAGCTGACCGCCAAGCTGGTCGGCTGGGGGATCAACTCGGTCTCGGTGAACCCGGACATGATCGAGCACACCCGGGGAGTCATAGCCCGGGTTGAGGAGGACCTGGGGATGCATTCCCCCAGCAGCTAGTCTGGGGGGTTGCCCGGGGCCGGTGGCCGGTGGTGGAGCGACCGCATCAGAGGGTCCGTTCGTGGCTGGAGGAGAGGGAGGAGGCGCTGTCCCCCTTCGCCGCCAGGAGCCGGCTGTCCCGGGGGAGGCCCGGGCCCGAGGGGCCTTCTCCGACGCGCACCGCCTTCCAGCGCGATCGTGATCGCATCATCCACTGCAAGGCCTTTCGCCGGCTGAAGCACAAGACGCAGGTATTCATCGCCCCCCCGGGCGACCACTACGTGACGCGGCTGACGCACACCCTGGAGGTGTCGCAGATAGCCCGCTCCATCGCCAGGGGGTTGAACCTGAACGAGGACCTGACGGAGGCCATCGCCCTGGGTCACGACCTGGGGCACACGCCCTTCGGGCACATCGGAGAAGACGTGCTGAACGAGATATCGCCATACGGCTTCCGCCACAACGAGCAGAGCCTGCGGGTGGTGGACCAGATAGAAAACGGTGGCCGGGGGCTGAACCTGACCTGCGAGACCAGGGACGGCATCGCCAGGCACTCCAAGTCCAGGTCCGGTATCTTCGGGGAGGGGTGGGAGACCGTGGGCACCCTGGAGGGCCAGATCGTCAAGGTGGCCGATGTCATAGCCTACATCAACCACGACGTGGAGGACGCCCTGCGGGCCGGCGTCATCAGGGAGGGCGACCTTCCGGCGGTGGCCGTCTCCGTCATGGGCCCCACGCACTCGCAGCGCATCAACACCATTGTCTGCGACATCCTGGACGCGTCGTGGGACGCCAGGGGAGAGGGCTTGACAAGCGGGGGGCAAGAGCCGATTATTGGCGTGAGCCCCCCCGTCAACGAGGCCATAAATGCCCTGCGGGACTTCCTGTTCGAGCGGGTATATGACTGCGAGCTGGTCAATCGGGAGGCGGATGTGGCCCGGCTGGCGGTGCGCCGTCTCTACGAGCACTTCATGGAACATGAACCCCTGCTGCCCGGTGACCTCAGGCTGACGGGCGAGCCCCTGGACAGGAGGGTGATGGACTATGTCGCCGGGATGACGGACCACTATGCCCTCCAGGTGGCCCGGGGGCTGGGGCTGATCGCCTGAGGGGTAGTCGCCGGGAAGCCAGGCATCAGGGGGCCGGGCTGATTGCCCTCCCGGACCGCGGCGGCGACATTCGTTGGTTAGAGAAGGAGGTCCATGGCTTCATGGACACCGTCGGTGAGATAAAGCGAAGGCTGGACATCGTGCAGGTGGTCTCCGGCTACGTGCCTGAGCTGAAGAAGATGGGGAGCAGCTTCAGGGCAACCTGCCCCTTCCACTCCGAGAAGACGCCCTCTTTCCACGTCTTCCCGGACGGGCAGAACTGGCACTGCTTCGGGGCCTGCGCGACGGGCGGGGACATGTTCGCCTTCGTGATGCGCAAGGAAGGGGTGGACTTCAAGGACGCCCTGGCCATCCTGGCGGACAAGGCCGGCGTCCCGCTGGTGCAGCGGCCGCTCGAGGAAGGACGGTCCGAGGCGGACAGGCTCCGGCAGATCAACGATGCCGCCGCGCAGTATTTCCACCACGAGCTGTTCCACTCGCCCGGCGGCGAGCGCGCCCGGGACTACCTGGCGCGGCGGGCCGTGTCGGAGAAGACCATGCGCCAGTTCCAGCTTGGCTACAGCCAGGACTCCTGGGACGCGCTGAGACAGGACCTGCAGAAGAGCGGCTACAGCGAGGACGAGATGGTGGCCGCCGGGCTGCTGGTGCGCAGGGAGTCGACGGGCGCCTACGACCGCTTCCGCCAGCGGCTGATGTTCCCCATCCGGGAGGCGTCGGGCAAGGTGATCGGGTTTGGGGCCAGGGCGCTGGACGACTCCCTGCCCAAGTACCTCAACTCGCCCCAGACGCCGGTATTCGACAAGAGCGGCAGCCTGTTCGGCATCGACTTCGCCCGGGCGGCCATCAGGAAGGAGAACCTGGCAGTGGTGGTGGAGGGCTACATGGATGTCATAGTGGCCCACCAGCACGGGTTCGTCAACGTGGTGGCCTCGCTGGGCACGGCGCTGACCGAGAAGCACGTGCAGACACTCAAGAAGATCACCAACCGCCTGGTCCTGGCGCTGGACCCCGACGAAGCCGGTGAGATGGCCACGCTGCGGGGCATCGAGGTGGCCAGCCGCACCTTCGACCAGAAGGTGGTGCCCGTGCCCACGTGGGCCGGGCTGGTGCAGTACGAGGAGGAGATGGACGCGGAGATAGCCGTCCTGGTGCTGCCGGAGGGCCGGGACCCGGATGACGTCATCCGGCAGGGCCCCGGGGAATGGGAGCGGCTCCTCCAGGAGGCGGCGCCCGTCCTGGACTACACCTTCGCCCTGGTGATTTCCCGGCTGAACATCGGCAACGCCCGGGACAAGGCGCATGCCGTGGACCAGCTGCTTCCCCTGGTGGCGAAGATCAAGCACCCCGTGCGGCAGGCCCACTACCTGCAGAAGCTCGCCCGGGCGGTGGCCGTGGATGAGGCCGTCCTGGCCTCCGCGCTCAGACAGACCAGGCCCAAGGCCCCGGGGCCGCGCCGGGCGGCCAGCCCGGCACCCGCGGCCAGCCCGGTCCCCCGCACCGCCCCGGGCGACCAGCTGGCCGAGTACTGCCTCTACCTGCTGTTCACCTGCCCCGATCTGAGGGGCCATGCCTGCGATCTGCAGGTGGATCTCTTTCCCCGCTCGGAAGACAGAGAGCTCTTCCTGGCCTGGCGGGATGCGGAGGACCCCGGCTCCCTGCGCGAGGCTACTGGCCCCACCCTGGCCGAGCACCTGGACGCCATCATGTCCCGGAGCCTGCCGCCACTGGCCCCGGAGGGCCAGAAGCGCGCGCTCGAGGAATGCTGCAACCGGCTGAAGGAGCGCCAGTTGAGGGACTCGAAGGCCAAAGAGCAGGCCCGCATATCGGCAATCGAAGCTGCCGGCCTGCCCGATGAACTGCAGGAGATACACGAGAAGGCGGTGATGACCAACGCTCAACTGCGAGAGGTCTTCTCCAATGGAAAAGGGAAAAGGAAGAGGGGACGAAACTGAGGCCACGAAGACCCGGCCACCGGCAAACGCTGCCCCCGAAAAGGAGAGGAGGCCCGAGAAGCGCGTGACAGAGAAGAAGCCCGGGGCGAACACGAAGGCAGTCGACCAGACGCCGCCCCAGAAGACCAGCAAAGCCAGCGGGCCGGCCGCTGGCAAGAAGGCCGATGAGGCTGCGGCGGAGGCCGCCCCGGCCAAGGAAGCCAGGAACCTCAAGGCCGCGGCGGCGCAGCCAGCCGCGCCGGGGGCGGTGAGCAAGGTGCCGCCGAAGGGCAAGAAGGCGGCCAGGCCCGGTGCCGCTCCGGAGCCCGCCGCGGCACCGGAGTCCGCCGCACCCCAGGCGCCCCCCCGCCGGCCCGGCAAGGGCAAGAAGGCCGAAGCTGGCCAGCCAGGGCCCGCCGGGGACTCCGCCGCCAGGGATCGCAGGAAGCCCCGGGCGCTCACCGTAGTGGGGTCCGAGCACTGGTACGCCGAGGAGCCGGACGGTGAGCCGGTGGAGGAGTCGACAGAGGATATCTACGCTGTAGTGACGCCGGAAGCAGAGGTGACGCCGGAAGCCGCCCGCGAGGCGGGCCCGGCGGAAGCCAAGGCCCTCGACGAGCTGGAGATCGCCGATGACCCGGTGCGCATGTACCTGCGCCAGATCGGCCGGGTGCCGCTGCTGACCGCCGATGAGGAGAAGGTGCTGGCCCGCAACAAGGAGGAGAAGGACTACATCAGCGGCATCCGGCAGGAGTACCAGGCCAGGTGGGGCCGGCCGGCTACAGCCGTGGACGTGATTACCGTGGTCCTGGAAAGGCTGGTGCACGAGCTGCCGCTGCTGCGCCGGGTGGAGCGCCAGCTCGAGATCAAGCCTGACCCCAGCATGACCCGGAGACTGGCCGACCCCACGCTGCGGGGGGCGGTGGACCGGGAGCTGACGGAGCAGTTCATCATGCCCCTGTCCGAGGCCATGGAGGACACGCCCCCGGCCGTAGAGCAGGCGGTCAAGGACCTCTCCCTGGCCAGTTCCCTGGTGCCCCCGGAAGTGCTGGCCATCATCGGCAAGCGGCGCACGGAGGCCCTGGGGCCGCTGCTGGAGGACCCCGACTTCCTGGAGAAGCTGGGCCCCCTGGAAGAGAAGCTTGAGACCTACCTCAAGAAGATCGACTACTTCGGGCGGCAGGCCGAGGAACGCCTGGTCGAGGCCAACCTGAGGCTGGTGGTCTCCGTGGCCAAAAAATATGCCGAGAGGGGCATGTCGTTCCTGGACGTCATCCAGGAAGGCAATATCGGCCTGCTGCGGGCCGTGGAGAAGTTCGACTACCGCCGGGGCTACAAGTTCAGCACCTACGCCACCTGGTGGATCCGGCAGTCCATCACCCGGGCCATCGCGGACCAGGCCCGCACCATCCGCATCCCGGTGCACATGGTGGAGACCATCACCAAGCTCTACCGCACCAGCCGCCGCCTGGCCCAGGAGTACGGCCGCGAGCCCACCATCGAGGAGATCAGCCAGGAGATGGAGCTGCCCCCGGAGAAGGTGGAGGAGATCATGAAGATCTCCCAGGAGCCCATATCCCTGGAGACGCCCATCGGCGAGGAAGAGGACAGCCACCTGGGGGATTTCATCGAGGACCGCAAGATCATGTCGCCGGTGGACACCGCCTCCTACGAGCTGCTCAAGGACCAGATCAGCGACGTCCTGGACACCCTCACGCCGCGGGAGCAGCGGGTGCTGCGCCTGCGCTTCGGGCTGGAGGACGGCCGCAGCCGCACCCTGGAGGAGGTGGGCAAGGAGTTCAAGGTCACCCGCGAGCGCATCCGGCAGATCGAGGCCAAGGCGCTGCGCAAGCTGCGCCACCCGACCCGCAGCCGCAAGCTGAAGGACTACCTGGAGTAAGGCGGGTGCAGAGCACCATCGCAGCGGGCGCCGGTGGCGATAGCCATGGTGCCGGGCGCCCCTGCCTTGGAGCAGGGGGCGGGGCTATTTCAGCCCGCCCATCAGGCGACGGGCCTTGCCCGGGTTCCCCAGCTGCTTCATGAGCTTCTGCACCTGGCGGAACTGGTTCAGCAACTGGTTCACGTCCTGGATGGTGGTCCCGCTGCCTTTGGCGATGCGGCGGCGGCGGCTGCCGTCGATGGTGTCCGGGCGCTGGCGCTCCTGCCTGGTCATGGAGCGGACCATGGCTTCCACCTTCCCCAGTTGCTTCTCGTCCATGCCCTCCGGCAGCTTCTTGGCCATGGAGGACATGCCGGGGATCATCTCCAGCAGGTGCCCGATGGACCCCATCTTCCGCACCTGCTGCAGCTGCTCCAGGAAGTCCTCGAAGGTGAAGCTGGCCGTGCGGATCTTCTTCTCCATGTCCTTGGCCCACTTGTCGTCCATGACCTTCTCGGCCTTCTCGATGAGCGTGAGCATGTCGCCCATGCCCAGGATGCGGGAGGCCATGCGGTCCGGGTAGTAGGCTTCAAGGGCGTCCACCTTCTCGCCCATGCCCACGAACTTGATGGGCACCCCGGTGACCGACTTGATGGAGAGCGCCGCGCCGCCCCTGGCGTCTCCGTCCATCTTGGTCAGTATCAGCCCGGTCAGGCCCACCCTGGAGTGGAACTCCTCGGCGACGCGCACCGCTTCCTGCCCGGTCATGGCGTCGACCACCAGCAGGACCTCGGTGGGCCCGAGCACCCTCTTCACGTCCTGCAACTCCGGCATCAGCTCGGCATCGATGTGCAGGCGGCCCTGGGTGTCCACGATGAGCCAGGTGCTTCCGGTCTCCCGGGCCCGCTGCAGGGCATGGGCGCAGATGTCGGCGGGCTTCGACTTCTGGTCCTCGGCGTAGACCGGCAGATTGAGCTGCTTGCCCAGGACGATCAGCTGGTCGATGGCCGCCGGGCGCCGGGTGTCGGCGGCCACCAGCAGCGGGCTCTGCCCCGAGCGCCTCAGGTGCAGGCCCAGCTTGGCCGCCGTGGTGGTCTTGCCGCTGCCCTGCAGCCCCACCAGCATCATCACCGAGGGCGGCCGCCCCGCGGGGACCAGCGTGCTCTGGCCACCACCCAGCAGGGCCGTCAGCTCCTCGTGGACGATCTTCACCACGTGCTGCGCGGGGGTGAGGCTCCTGAGCACCTCCTGCGTCAGGACCCGCTCCCGCACCCTGGCGGTGAAGTCCTTCACCACCTTCAGGTTGACGTCGGCCTCCAGGAGCGCCAGTCTCACCTGGCGCAGGGCCTCGTCAACGTCCTTCTCCGTCAGGCCGCCCTTGCCGGACAGCTTCTTGAAGACGTTGCCGATCTTCTCGGACAGGAGTTCAAACATCTCTCATCGCCCCCAGGAGACCATTTTAGTCGCTGCCCCTTCAAAAGGGAAGTGAGCGGTGATGTCAATGCAGCGCCCGCGTCCTCCGAAGGCCCCGGCCGGCGGGCTCTTTGACAGCGCAGCCGCCGGCGGCCTATCATCTTCGGTGGAAGCTGCCGTGTCAGAGAACGCCCCGCCGTCCGCCGCCCACCCCCTCGAGCACATGTTCCACCCCCGCTCCATCGCCGTGGTGGGGATCTCCGCCGACCTGTCCAAGCTCTGGATCAGGCGCCTCTACCTGGACTCCCTCATGGAAGGCGGGTTCCCCGGCCGGATATACCTGGTCAATCCCCGGGGCGGAGAGATGGCCGGCCACCCCATCTACCGCAGCCTGTCCGAGGTCCCGGGGCAGGTGGACCACGTCATCGTGTCCATCCCCGCCAGGCACACCCCGGCGCTCCTGGAGGAATGCGCCGCCAGAGGGGTCAGGGTGGTCCACGTGTTCTCCTCAGGCTTCGCCGAGACCGGAGAGCCGGACCGCATCGAGCTGCAGCACCGGCTGGTGTCCATAGCCCGCCAGGGCAACATGCGCGTCATCGGCCCGAACTGCCTCGGCGTCTATTATCCGGCAGGGAAGATCAAGCTCAGTCCGGACTTCTCCATGGTGCCCGGGCCCGTGGGCTACCTCTGCCAGAGCGGCGGCAACGTGGACTACGCCGTGCGCCACGCCACCTCGCGCGGCCTGCACTTCAGCAAGGTGGTCAGCTACGGCAACGCCAGCGACATCAACGAGTGCGACCTCCTGGACTACTTCGCCGCCGACCCCGAGACGAAGGTCATCGCCGCCTACATCGAGGGGGTGGCCGACGGCCGCCGGTTCGCCCGCGTCCTGAAGAAGGCCGCCGCCGCCAAGCCGGTGGTGGTCTTCAAGGGTGGGTACACCGCGGGGGGCACCCGGGCGGCCGCCTCCCACACCGGCTCCCTGGCGGGGGCCGACGCCGTCTGGTCCGGCCTGCTGCGGCAGGCCGGGGCCATCCGGGTGCACGGCATCGAGGAGATGGTGGACATGCTGATGGCGCTCCTGCGCATGACACCGCCCGGGGGCCCCAACGCCTGCGTCCTGGGCCATGGCGGCGGGGCCAGCGTCATGGCCACCGACGAGCTGGAGCTGGCAGGCCTGCGGATGGCGCCCATGCCGCCCCGGGTGAGCCAGGAGCTCACCAGCTTCATCGACCTGGCCAACAGCATGCTGCGCAACCCGGTGGACGTCAGCCCGCTGGCCGGCATCGACGGCTTCCAGTTGCTGGGAGACCTGGGCGGGCGGGACCCGGCGGACCTGCTCCGGGAGAGGGCGGCCGCCCCGCTGGGCGGCAACTGGGGCCGCCTGAACCAGGTCATGGAGGCCTGGCCGGGGCTGGACCTGGTCATCTACCAGCACGGGTTCGACATCAGCCCCATGCCGATTGACGGCTTCATCGTGGCCGGTTCGATCGGCCCCCTGGTCCTGGCCTCCCTGGAGTGCCGCATGCCGAAGGCCATAGTCCTCCACTCCATGGGCAACGACCAGGCATGGAAGGCGTCGGAGGCCATGCGGGGGCTCTGCGCCGAGTTCGGGCTGCCGCTCTTCCTGTCCATGCGGGGGGCGGCCATGGCCATCCGCCG
Source organism: uncultured Dehalococcoidia bacterium (assembly GCA_964492335.1). Lineage (GTDB taxonomy): Bacteria > Chloroflexota > Dehalococcoidia > UBA2247 > RBG-13-53-26 > JAFGCL01. Next base: position 60,548 of record CAZBJX010000010.1, read on the forward strand.
GCTGATCGACTACGCCGGGGACTACCCCGACAGGCTGGCCGGCGTCCGCGGCCAGGCGCCCTGAGAAGCCCGGGGCCGCGGTCGCACGGAAGGCCGGCCCACCCGTGCCCCCGGCCCCGCCTGCGGCCCCGGGGCGGCTCCCGGCCCGGCGGGCCGCCTCTCCTTCAGGCCTCCGCCACGTCCCTGGGGATGGCCTCCATGTAGAGGCGCGCCAGCCGCGCCACGGGGGCCTTGACCCAGCGGTTGATCACCAGGGACCGCCCCTTCACCTCGCCTATGCGGGTGCAGGGAACGCCCCGTCGGCGGCACAGGGCGGCCACCTTCGCCCGGTCCGCCGGGGGCACGCTGACAACCACCCGGGACTGGGTCTCCCCGAAGAGGAGCGCGTCGGCCCGCAACGCGTCCTCAAGCTCGATCACGGCGCCGCGGCCACCCAGGATGCAGCACTCCGCCAGGGCCACGGCCAGCCCCCCCTCCGAGCAGTCGTGGGCGCTGGAGACCAGGCCCCGGGACACCATTTCCAGCACCGCGCCCTGCACCGCCTTCTCCCGCGCCAGGTCCAGGGCGGGCGCCCTTCCCCGGCGCAGGCCGTGGACCAGTTGGAGGTACTGGGAGCCCCCCAGCTCCCGCCTGTTCTCGCCGATGAGCAGGACCGTGTCCCCCTCTTTCTTGAAATCGGCGCTGGTGGTCCGGCCCACGTCCTCCACCACGCCCACCATGCCGATCACCGGCGTGGGGTAGACCGCCCCCCGGGGGTTCTCGTTGTTGAAGCTCACGTTCCCGCTGACCACCGGCAGGCCCAGGGCCCGGCAGGCCCGGGTGATCCCCCTGACCACCTGGTAGAATTGCCAGTAGACCTCGGGGTTGAAGGGGTTGCCGAAGTTGAGCCCGTCGGTGACCCCCAACGGTCTCGCGCCGCAGCAGACCAGGTTGCGGGCGGCCTCCGCCACGGCGATCTGCCCGCCCGCGAAGGGGTCCAGGTAGCAGTACAGCCCGTTGCCGTCGGTGGTGGCGGCAATGGCCTTGTTGATCTCCCTGACGCAGTACACGCCGGCATCGTTGCCGCCGGCCAGGCAGAGGGACCCGGTCAGCCTCCGGGCCACCTTCTGCGCCAGCCACTGCTTGGAGGCGATGGTGGGCGACGAGAGGAGCTGGCCCAGGGCCCCGGTGAGGTCTCCGGGCTGCCTGATCTTCCTCAGGTCCAGGCGCCGGGCCTCCTCGAGGTAAGCCGGCCGCCTCCTCTCCCGGGTGTACTCGGGCCCTACGGCCAGGGCCCTGGCCGGCACTTCCGCGGCCAGCTTCCCGCCGTCCCTCACCCGCAGGATGCCGTCGGCGGTCACCTTCCCGATCACGCTGCACTGCACGCCGTGCCTGGCAAACACCGCCTCCACCTTCTTCAGGCTCCCGGGGCGGACGATGAGGAGCATCCTCTCCTGGGACTCGGAGAGCATGACCTCGTAGGGGGTCATGCCCTCCTCCTTGCGCGGCACCCGGGCGATGTCGATCTCCATGCCGGTGCCCGCCTTGTGGGCGGTCTCGCTGGTGGAGCAGACTATGCCTGCCGCGCCCATGTCCTGCATGCCCACGATGAGCTTCCTGGCGGCCAGTTCCAGGCAGGCCTCGCGGACGGCCTTCCCGGTCTTCGGGTCGCCGAGGGCCACGGCGCTCTTCCTCTGCTCGGCGCTCTCATCCAGGCCCGATGACGCGAAGCTGGCCCCCTCCACGCCGTCCCGCCCGGTGGCCCCGCCGGCGATGACCACCAGGTTGCCGGGGCCGTCCGCCCGGGCCCGGACCATGTCCCCCTTCTTCAGCAGACCCACGGCCATGACGTTGACCAGGGGGTTCCCCTGGTAGGTGGAGTCGAAGTACACCTCGCCCCCGATGGCGGGCAGGTCGACCTCATTGGCGTAGTCGGTGAACCCCCGGGCCACCTCCTTGAAGATGGTCCTGGCCCGGCCGTCTTCCGGCGGGCCGAAGCGCAGCGAGCTGAGGACGAAGAGGGGGCGGGCGCCCACGGTGAAGATGTCCCGGATGCACCCGCCGGCGCCGGTGGCGCTGGCGATGTAAGGCTCGATGGCCGAGGGGTGGTTGTGGGACTCCACCTTGAAGACCACGGCGTAGTCGTCGTCAATGGACACCGCGCCGGAGTTCTCCCCGGCGGTGAGGAAGACATTCTTCCCCGAGGTGGGCAGCAGGCGCAGCACCTTCCGGGAGTTCTTGTAGGAGCAGTGCTCCGACCACATGGCGGAGAACATCCCCAGCTCGGTGTAGTTGGGCTCCCTCCCCAGCAGCGCCCTGATCCGGTCATACTCGGCGGCGGAGAGCCCCATCTCCTCCGCCAGATCTGCGCCCTTCTTCTCCCTGGCCATGTCTTCCTCCTGTCATAACAAAGATGGCCGGCGCCGCGGCGCCGGCCATGTCGCTTTCAGGCCCCGGGCCTGCGCCCCGGCGGGCCGGAGCGCCCCGCTCTATGCCCCGCTCTTCCGCAGCCGCGACAGGCCGGGGATGATCTTCAGCCAGTCACCGTGCTCCCACATGACCAGCACCTGGCCGGCCACGAAGATGGAGCTGTAGGCGCCGGCCACGATGCCCACGAAGAGGGCCAGCAGGAAGCTGCGGATGGGCCCGCCGACGATGAGGTACACGGTGAGCACGGCCAGGACCGTGGTGATGGTGGTGTTCAGGGAGCGCACCACGGTCTCCGAGATGCTGAAGTTGAGCAGCAGGTCGTAGTCGCCGCCGCCGACGCCCCGGGCCTTGTTCTCCCGTATGCGGTCCAGCACCACGATGCTGTCATTGACACTGTAGCCGATGATGGCCAGCATGGCCGTGATGAACAGCGGGTCCACCTCCCAGCTGGCGAACCGCCCCACCAGAGAGAAGATGCCGAAGGTGAGCAGGATGTTGAAGACCAGGGCCACCACCACCGACGTGCCGTAGCGATAGGAGTGGGGCACCTTGCGGAAGGCCCAGGTAATGTAGACCAGCATGAGGGCCACCGCCAGGGTGATGGCGATGGCTGCGTCGCGGGTGGTCCGAGAGGCGATGGCCGGCGAGATGTAGCCCGTTTCCCCCTCGAGCACGGTCCCGATGGTGCCCAGCCCTTCCTTCAGGGCATCCTGCTGGTCTTCCCCCATGTCACCCAGGCGGATGAGGAAGTCGTTGCCCGTCTTCTGGATGCGGCCGGACAGGCCGCCGTGGCCCAGCTCCCCCAGCCTGGCGGTCACCTGGTCCATGCCGATGCCTTCGTTGGGCTCCAGCAGGACCTGGAAGCCGCCCTTGAAGTCCCACCCCAGCCTCAGCCCCCCGGGCGTGAAGGCCAGGACCGCGCCGAGGACCATGATGACCAAGGCGGCCAGCAGGAACCAGCGCCTCTTGCCGGCGAAGTCAAACACCCTTGCCCTCCGCCTTCTCCTCCACCCCGAACAGGGCCATCTTCCGGGAGAGCCGCCCTCCGGCAATCAGCAGGAGCAGGGTCTTGGAGATCACTATGGCGCTGAACATGCTCACCGCCACGCCGATGAAGAGGGTCACGGCGAAGCCCGCGACCACGGTGGCCGTGGGGATGCTGGAGCCGAACCAGTAGAGGATGATGCAGGCGATGAAGGTGGTGATGTTGCTGTCCCGGATGGCCGGCCAGGCCCGGCTGAAGCCGGTGTCGGCCGCCGCCTTCAGCGTGCGCCCGGCGCGCAGTTCCTCCTTCAGGCGCTCGAAGATGAGCACGTTGGCATCCACGGCCATGCCCAGGGACACGATGAAGCCGGCTATGCCGGCCAGCGTCAGCGTCACCGGTATCAGCTTGTAGACGGCCAGCACGATGACCGTGTACATGACCAGGGCGACAGCCGCCGCCAGGCCGGGCAGGCGGTAGTACAGGAGCAAGAAAAGCCCCACCACCAGCACCCCCACCATGATGGCCGTGAAGGACCGGCGGGTGAAGTCGGCCCCCAGGGTGGCCGACACCCACTTGGGGCCGTAGCTGACCTCCAGCGGCATGGGCAGCGCGCCGGAGGTGAGCTGGATGGCCAGCAGGTGCGACGAGTCGGCGTCGAAGCTGCCGGTGATCTCCGCGGTGGTGAAGCGGCTCTCGTTGATGGTGGGGCTGGAGATCAGCTCGCCGTCCAGGACTATCCCCAGCCGGTCCCTGGGGCTCGGCTGGCCGTACAGGCGCCCCGCAATGTCGTTGAAGATGTGCCAGCCGTCGCTGTCCCAGTCGATGCTCACCCCCCACTTGACCACCCCCAGAGAGTCCGTGGAGGCGCTCCTCTTCGCGCTGACCAGATAGGCCCCGGTGAGCGGCACCACCGTGCCGTCCACCTTCGCGCCCTGCGCCGGCATCCAGCAGGCGGCCGATCTCTGGGCGCTGCTGAGCGCGCCGGTGTCGACGGGGTTGCCGCCCAGGTCCGTGTATGAGGCGGTAAGGTTGTCGCCGATGGTGAGGATGGCCACCGGCACCTTGCTGTCGAGGGTGTAGAAGTTGCGGCTGCCCGGCACCGCCGCATCGAAATAAGAGGTGCGGCCCCCCGTCAGATAGTCATCCAGCGTGACCTCGCCGGCATCGCCGGTCTCCACCTCGCGGAACTCCAGGCTGGCCATCGTCTGGATGAGGCCCAGGGCCCGGTCCACGTCCACCCCGGGCAGCTGGATGTCGATGCTGTCCGCCCCCAGCCGGCGGATCACCGGCTCCACCACGCCGTAGGAGTCCACGCGCTTCTTGATGGCGGTGGTGGCCGCCTCCATGGCGTCGTCCCGGAAGCGTCTGAACTCCTCGGTCCCGTTGTCCTCGAAGACGCCGCGGTACACCACGTGGGTCCCGCCCTGCAGGTCCAGGCCCAGGCGCAGCCCCAGATTGCCCGCCTGCCGGTCGAGGACGCTGGTGCCGCTGGGCGTCAGTATCCAGATGGAGACGCCCAGGACCGCCGCTATGAGGAGAATAGCCCAGCCGTTCCCGCCGAATCTCGGCCTTCTTCGTGTCAGCCGGCTGCGCATCAGCTACTCATCCCTGACGATCAACAAAGATTGCGTCTATCATATCACTTTGGAGCGGGGTTGTCTCTCGGCCAGGCGGCTTCGCGCCAGTTGCAGGGCCTCTTCCCTGGTGGATATCTCGCCGGCCCCCTGGGCCTCGCGCACCGTCTCCAGGACCTCCCCGATCTGCGGGCCCGGGGGGAGCCCCAGCTCCCGCATCAGGTCGTGGCCGTCGATCAGCTTGGGCGGCGCCGCCACCGCCTGGTCCTCCTCCCGCTGCGCCAGCACGTATTCCATCAGCCGGCTGTGCCGCTCCCACTCGGCCCGGTCGAGGCGCGGGCCCTGCGTGGCCAGGAAGTCGGCCAGGGAGAGGAACATGATGTCCACGCTCACGCCGGCGGTGTCGCGGAAGAAGCGGTAGATGGCCCTGCGGGTGGGCAGCCCCTGGTCGCCGCCCATCTGCCACAGGCGCAGGTGGGACTCGATCATCTTCTGCACCATCCTGGTCTCCCGGTTGCTGAACCGCAGGCGCTGCATGATCCCCCCGGCCACCTCCGCGCCCAGCGTGGGGTGGCCGTAGAAATGCGCCCGCCCGTCCGCCGTGAGCACCTTCGTCTGGGGCTTGGCGATGTCGTGGAGCAGGATGGCCAGCTTGACCAGCCCGGCCCTGGTGAGCCCGGGGCCGGCCTCCTCCCGGAAAGACTCGATGTGCGGCGCCAGGTGGGGGGCCAGGGACAGCATGTCCGGCCCGGTCTCCGGGTCGAGCAGGCGCTCCAGGGCGGCCACCGACTGCACGGAGTGGTTGAAGACATCCCAGTGGTGCTCGCGGGGCTGGTCCACCCCCTTGGTGAAGGTCAGCTCCGGGATGACGGCCGTCAGCAGGCCCAGCCGGTCCAGGTGGAAGATGGCCCCTGCCGCGCCGTCCAGCGACAGGATGCGGCCCAGCTCCTCCCTCACCCGCTCGCCCGCCACGCGGCTGATGAGGTGGCTGTCGCGGCCCATCATGGCCTCGGTGCCGGGCTCGATGCTGAAGGCGTACTCCGCCGCCAGGCGGACGCCCCGGACCAGGCGGGCGGGGTCGTCCCGGAAGACGGACGGGCCGACGGCCCGCACCACCCCCGCCTTGAGGTCGTCACGCCCGCCGAAGGGATCGATGATGGGGAACCGGGAGGGGCGGGCGGCGCCGGTGCCGCCCAGGGCCACGGCCATGGCGTCGAAGGTGAAATCGCGGCAGGAGAGGTCCTCCTCGATGGAGCCCCGGAGAGTGGACAGGTCCAGGTGCCGCCGCGGCTCCCGGGGCCGGTGAGCGGCCTGGCCCTCGCGGGCCTCATCGCTCCCCGCCAGCACCACCCGGGCTATCCCCAGGGGCTCGTCCAGCAGCACGAAGTGGCCGCCAAGGGCAGCGGCCACCTCCCGGGCGAAGGCCGGGGCGCTCACGCCCACCGCCAGGTCGATGTCCCCGGTCTCCCGGCCCAGCAGGGTGTCGCGCAGGTAGCCGCCCACCAGGAAGGCGCCGGCGCCGGCGGGGAGAAGGCCCGTGACCCGGTCCAGGAGACTGATATCGCCCGGGGCAATGGCCAGCGCCATTACAGGCCCTGGTCTTCCTCCGGCTCGATGGAGTACAGGTCGTCCGGGCTCTGGATGTGGTCGATGTAGAGCACGCCGTCGAGGTGATCGATCTCGTGCTCCAGCACCTGCCCCAGCAGCTCGTCCCCCTTGATGCGGCGCTCCTTCCAGTTGCGGTCCCGCGCCCTGACCGTCACCGCCTGGGACCGCCTGATCCTCCCCTGATAGCCGGGGACGCTGAGGCAGCCTTCCTGCACCTCGCGCTCGCCGGCCTTCTTGACCACCTCCGGGTTGATCAGGACCAGGGGCTCCTCGCCGGGGATGGTGATGACCACCAGCCGCAGAGACACGCCGACCTGCGGGGCCGCCAGGCCCACGCCGCCGGCAGCCGGCGTGGTCTCCAGCATGTCATCGATCAGCTTCCGGACCTTCGGGTCCGGGGCGCTGATCCGCTTCGCCTTGCGGCGCAGCACCGGGTCGGGGACGGTGCGGACCTTCAGAATAGCCATTCAGATGCCCTCCGGGCGGGGGTGGTTTACGAGGTGATTATAGGCCGGCGCCACACCTGCCGCAAGGCCATTGAGGGCAGCCGTTAGAGGCAGCGCCGGTCCCTCACAGCAGCGTCACCGGGTCGACGTTGGCCACCCACCCCGCCGGCAGCGGCATGTCCGCCAGTAACCGGGCCGGGTCGCCGCCGCGCAGCACTATCTGCCAGCGGTAGCGCCCGCGTATCCGGGCGAAGAACATCGGCGCCGGGCCCACCAGGTCAACCTCCAGCCCCTCGCGCTCCTTCTTCTCGGCCAGGCGGCCGGACATCTTCTCCGCCCCGGCCCGGCAGGCAGCGGCGTTGGCATGACTGTAGACCAGGGACACCAGCCGGGCAAACGGCGGCTGCCCGTGGGCCCGGCGCAGCTCTATCTCCTGCCGGTAGAAGGCGGCGTAGTCGTGCCGGGCGCCGGCGGCGATGGCGTAGTGGTCCGGGGTATAGCTCTGGACCACCACCCGGCCGGGGAGGGCCCCGCGCCCCGCCCGGCCCGCCACCTGGTCCAGCAACTGGAAGGTGCGCTCGCCCGCCCGGACGTCCGGGAAGTGCAGGATGGTGTCCGCCGATATGACCCCCACCAGGGTCACCAGGGGCAGGTCCAGCCCCTTGGCGATCATCTGCGTCCCGATGAGGATGTCCGCCTCGTGGGCCAGGAAGGCCTCCAGGATCCTCTCGTGGGAGCCCCTGTCCCTGGTCACGTCCCGGTCCCAGCGCAGCGTCCGGGCCGAAGGGAAGGCCTGGCGCACCTCGGCCTCCACCCTCTCCGTGCCCAGCCCCAGGTAGCGGATGCGCCGGCTCCAGCACACGGGGCAGAGATCGGGCACGGCCCGGCGGTAGTTGCACTGGTGGCAGGACAGGACGGCCTCCCCGGCATGGTAGGTCAGCGCCAGGTCGCAGCGCGGGCAGCGCATGGCGTAGCCGCAGTTGCGGCACTGCACGAAGGTGGAGGTGCCCCGCCGGTTGAGAAACAGGATGACCTGCCCGCGGCCATCAAGGGTCTCGCCGATGGCCCGGCCCAGGGAGCGGCTGAAGATGCTGCGGTTGCCCGTCTTGAGCTCCTCCCGCATGTCCACCAGCTCCACCTCGGGCAGGGGCGCCTCGCCCCGCACGGTGACCCGCTGCGGAAGCTCCAGCAGCCGGTACTCGCCGGCGGCGGCCCGGTGGTAGCTCTCCACATCAGGGGTGGCGCTCCCCAGGACGACCACGGCCCCGCACAGCCGCGCCAGCCTCAGGGCCACTTCCCGGGCGTGGTAGCGGGGCGCCGGCTCCTCCTGCTTGTAGGTCCACTCGTGCTCCTCGTCGATGACGATCAGCCCCAGGTCCGGCTGCGGGGCGAACAGGGCGCTGCGGGGACCGATGGCCACGTCAAAGGCCCCGTCCGCGGTGCGGCGCCATTCGTCGAACTGCTCCCCCAGGGACATCCGGCTGTGCAGCACGGCCACCCGCCCGGGGAAGCGGGAGGCGAACCGGCCGATGGTCTGCGGGGTGAGGGATATCTCGGGCACCAGCACGATGCCCCTCCGGCCCCGGGCCACCGCCGCGGCCAGCGCCCGCATGTAGACCTCGGTCTTGCCGCTGCCGGTCACCCCGTGGAGCAGGAAGACGGGCGGGGGGAGGCCCCCGGGCCCGCTCCAGCCGGCCGCCTGGTCCAGCGCCGCCTCGATCTCCCGGAGCGCCGCCGCCTGGGCCGCCGTGGGGACGGGGGGCGGAGCCGGCTGGAACTCCCGGTCCTCCAGGGGGTCACGCCACTCCTCGACGCGGCTCTCCCGGACCAGCCCTCTGTCCCGCAGGGCCTTCACCGCCGCCGCCGGGGCCCCGGTGCCCCTGGCGGGGACCGGGCCCTGCCGGCCGGCCAGCAAACGCAGCAGGGCCGCCTGCCTGGGCGCCCGGCGCGCCAGGCGGTCCGCCTCGGCCAGGGCCTCTTCCACCCCGACGCAGAGCCCCAGGTGCGGGACCATCCGGGCCTGCACGCGGGGCCTCTCCAGCTCCTCGGTCCGGGTAACGGCCCCTTTCTCCAGGAGCCCGTCCAGCGCCCGCCGGGCCCTCCTCAGGCCCAGGGCCTTCTCCAGGGCCGGCTGGGCCAGCCGGCCCTCCCGCTCCAGCAGCCCCACCAGGCGGCCCTCGTCAGGGGTGAGGCCGCTCAAGGGCGGACAGGGCCCCGGGGAAAGCTGGTAGCTGGCGATGGTCCGGCGCTCGAACCCCGGCGGGAGCATCAGGGCCGCCGCATCGAAAAGGGGGGCCAGGTAGTGCTCGCTGATCCACCGGGCCAGCTCCACCCGGGCCGGCGACAGCAGCGGCCCGGCGCCGATGGCCCCGATGACGTCCCTGGTCTCCGGGAACTCGGGCAGCTCGGTCAGCCGGAAGACAATCCCCTGGAGGGTCCGGGCGCCAAAGGGCACCCAGACAGCCTGGCCGACGCTCAGGCTGAGCGGGGCGGGGATGCCGTAGCTGAAGGTGCGCCGCTGGGCTACCGGCGCGTTGACGGCGACTTCCGCGTAGCCCATCTATGGCCCTTCCTGCGGCGCGGGCTACTCCTCCGGAGGGGGGGCGTCCCCCGCCGCCACCGCGTCCTCGGCCTGGGCCTCCTCCGGCAGCTCCTCCGACACCAGCTCCGAGACCATGTCCGGCGTCATGGTCGCCCTGGCCTTCGACTTCAGCTTGGCCCGGCTGGCCCGGCTGCTCAGGCCGCGGAGGTAGAACAGCCTCGCCCGGCGGACGTCGCCCCGGGAGACTATCTCCACCTTCTCCACGAACGGGGAGTTCAGGAAGAAGGTGCGCTCCACGCCGGTCCCGTACGTCACGTGTCTGACCGTGAAGTTGGCCCGGTTGGCTCCCTTGCGCACCCTGATCACAATGCCGGAGAACACCTGGGTGCGCTCCTTGTCCCCTTCCTTCGTCTTCACGCTGACCTTCACCCGGTCGCCGGGGCCGATCTCCGGGTGCTTGACTTTGGCCCTGGTCTCCAGCATCCAACCGATGTCCTTGCTCAATTGAACCCCTTTCTTGCCTTCATCCTGTCCGCCATCTCCCTCTCCTCCCGGGTCAGGCTGGCCCGGGCCAGAAGGTCGGGGCGGCGCAGCAGGGTCCGCTCCATGGCCTGCTCCTGCCGCCACCTGGCGATCTCCTGATGGTTTCCGGAAAGCAGCACCCCGGGCACTTCCCAGCCCCGGTACACCCGGGGCCTTGTGTACTGCGGATACTCCAGGAAACCCCTGGCAAACGAATCTTCGCCGGCCGCCTGCTCTGATCCCAGGGCGCCCGGCAGCAATCTGACAACCGCATCCACCAGCACCATGGCCGCCAGCTCCCCGCCGGTGAGCACGTACTCGCCGATGCTGATCTCGTCCGTGACCAGGTGCTGTCTCACCCGCTCGTCCACGCCCTCGTAGTGCCCGCAGATGAGCACCAGGCCCGGCTCCCGCGCCAGGTCCCGGGCTACCCGGTCGCAGAGCAGCCGCCCCTGGGGGGTGAGCAGCACCACCGGGCCGGCGTTGCCGCCCTGGCCCTGCAGGGACTCCACCGCCTCGAAGATGGGCCCGGGCTTGAGGACCATCCCCTCGCCGCCGCCGAACGAGTAGTCATCCACGGTGCCGTGCCTGTCGCGGGCAAACTCCCGGAAGTTGTGGATGGCCAGGCTCACCAGGCCGGCGTCGACGGCCCTCTTCACGATGCTCTCGGCAAACGGGCCCTCGAACATCCGGGGGAACAGGGTGAGAATGTCGATGCGCATGGAGACCCGCCCGCCCTCCTACCTCCGGGCACACTCGGAAGCCTGCCCCGTCACCGTCTCGATGGCATGGGGAAGGGCAGGCATTATGGCTTCGAGGCACTCCTTCACTGCGCCGGGGCTGCCGGGCATGTTGATGATCAGGGTCTTCTTCCGCACGCCGGCCACGGCCCGGCTGAGCATGGCCGCCGCCGTGTGCTTCTGGCCGTGGGCCCGCATGGCCTCGGCGAAGCCCGGGGCCACCCGCTCCACGACGTCCAGCGTGGCCTCCGGCGTCATGTCCCGGGGAGCCAGCCCCGTGCCGCCGGTGGTAAACACCAGGGCCAGCCCCGCGTCCGACCACTCGCGCAGCCTGGCGGAGATGGCCTGCCGGTCATCGGGGACCATGGCGCTCTCGACCCCCTCGGCGCCCAGCGACGCCAGGGCTTCCCTGATGACCCGGCCGCTCTCGTCGGCCCGCTCGCCCCGCGACCCCTTGTCGCTGACGGTGAGCACCCCTGCAGTGAACATAAAAACCTCATGGTAATCATACCACAGGAGGGCGCACGCCGGAAAACGGACGGGGCCCCGGCAGCCTCCCCGGGCGGGGGACGGGGCCGGGGCCCCGTCCCCGCGGGCATCGGGGACCGCGCCGCCGCCCGGCCAGCGGCGCCTTGCGCCCCGGCGGCGCGCTGTGCTATCTTGGGCGGCGGGGAACTCATGGGCCGCAAGTACGACGTCATCATAGTGGGGGCTGGCCCGGCCGGCATCTTCGCCGCGATGGAGCTTTCCCAGGGGGCCAACCTGAAGGTCCTGCTGATGGAGAAGGGCAAGGCCCTGGACAGGCGCCGCTGCCCGGCCTCCGACCGGACCACCAACTGCATATCCTGCTCGCCCTGCAACATGGTCAGCGGCCTGGGCGGGGCCGGGGCCTACAGCGACGGGAAGATGACCCTCTCGCCGCACGTGGGCGGGCGCCTGAAGGAGTACCTCGGCGAGGAGGCCACCTGCGACCTCATCCGCTACGTGGACAGCGTCTACCTCCGCTTCGGGGCCACGGACGCGCTCTACGGCGTGGGCGAGCAGGTGGAGGAGCTGGCCCGCCGCGCCAGCCTGGTGAAGCTGAACCTGGTGAGGATGCCCCTGCGCCACCTGGGGACGGAGCACTGCCACGCCATACTGCGGGCCATGGAGAACCACCTCTCCCCGAGGGTGGACATCCAGGTGGAGAAGGCCGCCGCCACCATCCTGGCGGACAGGAGCGGGGTCCAGGGGATCGAGACGGCCGACGGCGAGCGCATCGACTGCCACTACCTGATTCTGGCCCCCGGCCGGGAAGGGGCGGACTGGCTGATCGACGAGGCCTCCCGGCTGAAGCTGACCCTGCGCAACAACCCGGTGGACGTCGGCGTGCGCGTCGAGGTGCCCAGCGCCGTCCTGGCAGACCTGACCGACGTGCTGTACGAGCCCAAGCTGGAGTACTTCACCCCCACCTTCGACGACCGCGTCCGCACCTTCTGCACCTGCCCGGGCGGCCATGTCACCCTGGAGTCCTCCGGCGCCTCCGACCCGGTGATCACCGTGAACGGGCACAGCTACGCCCACCGCAAGACCAGCAACACCAACTTCGCCCTGCTGGTGAGCACCTCCTTCACCGAGCCCTTCCGGGAGCCCATCGCCTACGGCAAGTACGTGGCCCGCCTGGCCAACATCCTCGGCGGGGGCGTCATCGTGCAGCGCCTGGGGGACCTCATGGGCGGCCGGCGGTCGACGCCGCAGCGCATGGAGCGCAGCATCGTCCAGCCCACCCTGAAGAGCGCCACCCCCGGAGACCTGAGCTTCGTGCTGCCGTACCGGCATCTCCAGGACATCGTGGAGATGCTGCAGGCCATGGACAGGCTGTGCCCCGGGGTGGCCTCGCGGCACACCCTGGTTTACGGAGTGGAGGTCAAGTTCTACTCCTGCCAGCTCAAGCTGGGCTACCACATGGAGACGGAGATCCCCGGCATGTACGCCATAGGCGACGGGGCGGGGGTGAGCCGCGGGCTGGTCCAGGCCTCGGCCTCGGGCGTGATCGCCGCCCGCGGCGTGCTGCGGGACGCGGGATAGGGCCGCGGGGGGCGGCCCGGCGGGGCCCGTGGCGGGCGCCGTTCCGGTTGACGTCCGTGTTCCCCGGAAGATACAATACATAAGCGTGTGTGCGTTTTTCAGATTCCCATCCGGACCGGGAGGGGGGGATGATTTGTGGCTGATGTAAACCTTGGCGAGAACGAAAGCTTCGACAGCATGCTCCGCCGGTTCAACCGGAAGGTGCAGCAGGAAGGCGTCCTCGCTGAAATCAGGCGCCGCGGCTCGTATGAGAAGCCGAGCGTGAAGCGCAAGAAGAAGGAAGCGACCAAGCGGCGCAAGAGCAGCAGGGGGCCGAGAGGCTCCAGCGCGTCAAGAGACTAGAATGGCCCTGACAGACAGGTTGAGAGAAGACCTCAACCAGGCCCTTCGGAAGGGCGACAAGACCCGGCTCTCGGTCATCCGTCTGCTGATATCCAACATCAACAACGCCCAGATCGCCAAGGGCGCCGCGATGGAAGACAGTGACGTCCTGGCCGTCATGGACAGGCAGGCCAAGCAGCACCGGGAGAGCATCGACGCCTTCCGCAAAGGCGATCGGGCCGACCTCCTGGCCAAAGAAGAGGCGGAGCTGGCCGTGCTCCTGGAGTACCTACCGCCGCAGATGTCGCGGGACGATATCGTGACGGCCGCCCGCCAGGCGATAGAGGAGGTGGGCGCCCGCGGCCCGGGCGACAAGGGCAAGGTCATGTCCCGGCTGATGCCCCGGCTCAAGGGCAAGGCGCCGGGCGCCGAGATAAACGCGGTGGTGACGGAGATCCTGGGTGGCTAGCTGGCTCATCGATGCCGTCCGCTCCCTCTATCAGCGGCTCAAGAAATCGGAGTACCAGAGAACGCGGTCGCCGCAGTCCTCCCACCCCGCAGAGCAGTAGGCCGGAGTCCGGGCATGGCGATGGAAATCTCGGAAGTCTCCCGCAACACGAAGCTCCTCATTGACGGGGTCCCGTACGCCGTGGAGGACGTCAACTTCGTCAAGCCCGGCAAGGGCCGCGCCATCTACCGCGTCAAGATGCGCAGCATGCTCGACGGCACCGGCAAGGAGATCACCTACCACTCCGGCGACAGGGTGGAGGAGGTCCGCATCACCGCCCACGACATGCAGTACCTCTACGAGGACGGCAGCCACTACGTCTTCATGGACACCGAGAGCTACGAGCAGCACCACGTGGACCGGAAGGTGATGGCCGGCAAGGCCCAGTTCCTGACGGAGGGCGCCGTGGTCTCCGCGGTCATGATGGGGGCCCGGGTGATCGGCATCGACCTGCCCCGGTTCGTAGAGCTCAGGGTCGTCGAGAGCGGGGTGACCACCAGGACGGACACCGTCACCGCCCAGTTGAAGGCGGCCAGGCTGGAGACCGGCGCCACGGTGAACGTACCCGCCTTCATCAAGGAGGGGGACACGCTCAAGATCGACACGCGCAGCGGCACCTACGTGGAGCGCATCACCCGGAGGTAGCCATGGCCCCGGCAGAAGAGGCGCGGCTCAGGCGGATCAGGCCCGCCCTCGAGCGTCGCGCCCGCATCCTCGACGGAATCCGGGCCTTCTTCAGACAGGAGGGGTTCCTGGAAGTGGAGACCCCGGTGCTGCTGCCCCATGTGGCCCCCGAGGAGTTCATCGATCCCTTCGGCGTGGGCGGCTGGTTCCTCTCCACTTCGCCGGAGATGCACATGAAGCGGCTGCTGGCCGCCGGCAGCGGGGACCTGTTCCAGGTCACCCGCTGCTTCCGCCGCGGCGAGAGGGGCCGCCTGCACAACCCGGAGTTCACCATGCTGGAGTGGTACCGAGGCGGCGCCGGCTACCTGAAGATCATCGAGGACACCGAGAGGCTGGTGCTGGAGGTGGCGGCCGGGCTGGGCCTCGGCCCGGCCATCCGCTACCAGGGCCGGGCAATCGACCTCTCCCGGCCCTGGCCCCGGACCACGGTGAGGGAGGCCTTCCTGCGGTCGGCCGGCTGGGACCCCGTCTCGCGGCTGGACCCGGAGCGCTTCGACCTGGACCTGGTGGACCGGGTGATGCCGGCCTTCGACCCGGGCCGGCCCACGGTGCTCCTGGAGTACCCCGCGGCCAATGCCGCCATGGCCCGGCTGAAGCCGGGGGACCCGGCGGTGGCCGAGAGGGGCGAGGTGTTCGTCGGGGGCATGGAGCTGGCCAACGCCTACAGCGAGCTGACCGACGCCGGGGAGCTGGAGCGGCGCTTCCGGGAAGCGCTCCGGGAGCGGGGCGAGGGGGAGCGGCCCCTGCCAGAAAGCTTCCTCCGGGCCGTGTCCCGCCTGCCGGCCTGCGGGGGCATCGCGCTGGGCGTGGACCGGCTGGTCATGCTGCTCTGCGACGCCGCCGCCATCGACGACGTGGTGGCCTTCCCCTTCGATGCCCTCTAGGGCGGCGGCCCTTCCTGAAGCATGTAGCCCACACCCGGGATGGTCTTGATGTACTTCGCGCCTTCACCGCCCGGCTCGAGCTTGGCCCTCAGCCTGCTTATGTAGACGTGCAGGTACTCCAGCTCGTTGCCGTACTCCGGCCCCCATACCCGCCTGAGGAGCTCGGGGTGGCTGAACACCTTGCCGGACTCCAGCGCCAGCTCCCTCAGCAGGTTGTACTCCGTGGCCGTCAGGGCCACATCGGCGCCGGCCACCGTGACCCGCCGCTTGACGAAGTCGATCTGCAGCTCCCCCACTTCCAGCGAAGGCCGGCCGGGGACACGGGCGTCCGGCGCCACCCGCCGGAATATGGCGCGGATCCGGGCCAGCAGCTCGTTGACCCCGAAGGGCTTGGACAGGTAGTCATCGGCGCCCATGTCAAGGCACTCCACCTTGTCCCGCTCCGAGGACCGCCCGCTGAGGACCAGCACGGGGGTCTCCGACCACTCGCGCAGGCGCTGCAGGAACTCGGACCCGTCCATGCCGGGCATCTTCAGGTCCAGCACCACCAGGTCCGGCGCTTCGCGCTCCACAATGGTGAGGGCGTCGCTCCCGTTGGATGCCGCCAGGACCTCGTAGCCCTCCGTGCTCAGACAGGAGCGCAGCAGCTTCACCAGCTGGATTTCGTCGTCAACTACCAGGATCCTCTTCGGCTTCAAGTCCTGCCCCCACGCCGCCATCCCCGACACCGCTCCTCCGGGAGGCTCACCGGCCCCCGGGGCCGGGCGGCAGAGCCCGGCGGACGGTCGTCACGGCCTGCTCCGCACCGGCCACAGCCAGTATCCCTACTGGAGGGCATGATGTCAATAGCGGGCGCGCTCCCGGGGGGACCGCTGTGCCGGCTCAGAAGCCGGCCATCCACCCCAGCACCTGCTTTCCGCCCAGGACCACCGCCATGGCGCCCGCGGCCAGCGCCGGCCCGAAGGGCACCGTGGCCCGGCCCGCCCACCGCCGGGCGGCCAGGGCCGCCGCCGCCCCGATGACCGCCGCCACCATCATGGCCGGCACCACCAGCGGGAAGCCGACCGCCAGGCCCGCCAGGGCCGCCAGCTTCACGTCCCCCCAGCCGAGGCCCTCCCTCCCCAGCAGGAGCACGGCCGCCACCCCGGCAAGGAGGAACACCAGGAAGCCCAGCCCGCCCCCCAGCCCGGCGATGGCGATCTGCGGCCAGCCGCCGGTCAGTCCAACCCCTCCCAGCCAGGGCAGGCCCCGGACCAGGCCGGCCACCAGCAGCGCCGCCGCCAGAGACGGGTAGATGATCCTGTTGGGTATCAGGCCGCGCTCCACGTCGATCACGGCCACCGCCGTGAAGAGGAACCCCCAGAGGGCGGCCACCGCCATCCCCGGGGCCAGCCCGAACACCAGGTAGAGGGCCCCCAGCATGACCCCGCAGACCAGCTCCACCGCGGCGTAGCGACCGGGCAGGGGCGCGCCGCAGTAGCGGCAGCGGCCGCGGGGAAGCAGCCAGCCCAGGAGGGGGACCAGGTCGGGGAGGGCGGGGGCGTGGCGGCAGCGGCGGCAGCGGAAGCGCCGGGGGCCGGGGGGACGCCCGTCAGGCACGCTGTCTATGAAGGCATTCAGGAAGCCGCCGGCCAGCAACCCCAGCGCGCCGAACAACGCGGTGCAGAGGACCGGCACGCCGCTGTCCTGCCAAACGTCCATCCGCATCGTGGAGATCGCCTGCCCGGGCGCAGCCCCTGACAGGGCCGTGAGGCCCGCCCGGTGCTCCGCCCGGCCGCCCCGGTCACTGCGGGGGCTTGTCGGGGTGGCGCATGGCCGCGACGGCGAAGACCACGGCCAGCAGGCCCGGCCCCAGGGCCGTCAGAGTGGTGTCCCGCAGGAACAGCTCGGCGATCGCCGTGAACAGCGAGGCGGCCGCGGCCAGCAACCACACGTATCTCATCTCACGACACCTCCCATTGCTGGTCTCTCGCGTCCTTGAGAGCCGCGCTAGACCATACCACCGGAGGCCATCACGGTCAAGGGACCCGCGCCACGGCCGCGCCCGCCGGGGCCCTCAGGCCTTGGCGGTCCTGGTGGTGGCCTGCTTCAGCCGCATCGAGCGGTGCATGTCGGCCACCATCCGCGCGAACTCGGTGCCCTCGGGCGGCTCTATCCCCACGCTCAGTACGTTGTCCGGGTTGTACCAGCAGCTGGGGGACTCGAACACCAGGTAGGCGGTCGACTGCCGGCTCAATCCCCGGGCTATCATGTCCACCATCTGGTTCAGGAACTCCCAGGCCTCCGTGATGTTGGCCGGGGTGTCGTACACGTGCGCCACCTCGCTGCCATCGACCAGGCGCACTCTGAGTACCGTCTTCGGCATCTGCGCGCTCACGCCATCCTCCTTGCCGGGCACAGCCGTGCCCGGCCCTGCCGCTCCGCGGCCGGCATCACGCCTGCACGGCATCCCGCCGGGCTAACGCTTCAGCTCTCCGGACACCGTCGCCGCCAAGTCCGCCAGGTCCCCGGCATCCACCTGTTCCAGCCGGCCGGCAATGGCCGACAGGTCCGCGCCCTCTTCGGCGACCGGCCGGAACGTGTCCAGCATCATCGCATCCAGGCCGCCGTGGTCGGCGCCCTCTCCCCCCGCCTTCGCCGGGGCGGCCGGGGCGCCTTCGGTGCCTGCCTGGTCCGCCGGCGCGGCAGCCTGGGGCTGCGCCGCTTCCGGCAGCGCCGGCCCCGCCCCCGGCACGCCGGGCCTGGCTTCAGCGGGCCTGGTGCGCAGGAAAGCCTGCGGGCTGTCGTCTTCTTCTTCATCCTGCGCCGCTCTCAACCTGATGTACCTGATCAGTCCCAGGGCTCCCAGGACAAGGGCCAGGGAGACAACGGCTGCCAGGGCGAATACATTCATAGTCGCCCTCCTTTCTCACACCGGACAGGGTGCGTTGCTCTCAGGTCTCAGCGCACGGTGCCCTGCGGTAGCTCGTCACTCTCTTCGGCGGCCCTCAGCCTGATGTACCTGATCAGCCCCAGGGCAGCCAGAACAGTCGCCAGGGATACAACGGTCGCCAGTGCCAGTACAATCATGTTCCTCCTCCTTTCCAGACCGGGCAATGGTCTCCATGCCCGGGCAATGCGGCTTGGCCTTGAGTCCGCGGGCCCTCTCCTTGCGGCGCCCCGGCAGAAGGGAGAGGGGGTCGGGCCGCCGGCCCTTTCTGAACGGGACAATCCCCAGGGGGACCAGCACCGCCCCCAGGAAGGCGATGATGACCACGGCGGTGAACAGGCCCATGCAGACCCCGGTGGTGCTCATTTCATTACAATCCCTTCCATGCTGTCTCCTATGATGGCCCCGCGGTGGGGAAGAGCGACATCACCATCCCCGGCCCCAGTGCCAGGCACAGGCCCGAGATTGCCAGCAGGATGCTCAGGTAGAAAACGTACTTCAGGGCGCTGCCGCCGCCGACGACCTTTATGGCCACGGCATTGGTCACGGTAAGGACCAGGATCATCAGTATGGTCATGGTGTGCAGCAGCGTCAGCTGGCCGCTGCCCAGGTAGATGCTGAAGCTGTCCATGTTCTCCAGCGTGTCCGTCGCGCCCGAGCCGAGGCCCGCGGAGGCCTGCTGGAAGCTCGACGTGAAGAACAGCATGACCTGGTATATGCACACCAGCAGGGCCGAGATGGCAGCGTGAACGGCTATGCAGAGCAGGCCGAAGGACGACGCCAGCATCCTGCGCTTGGTCCGCAGCAGCGACACCTTCAGCGCGAACATGGAGGACTGGTTGCCCACCACCTGGGCGTCCCCTCCCAGGAATATGCCGTTCCAGAAGATGCGCACGCTGCGGTTGACGTGCTCACTTCCCGTCTCGCTGATGAACCTCTCCCAGCAGACGTCGGGGTTCAGGCCCAGCCTCAGGCGGCGGTAGAGCCTCCTGGCAGGCAGCTCCAGCGAATGGAGCGACGCCATGTCCATCCGCCCCATCGCGTCAGTCAGCGTCGAGCCTATGGCCTTGGAGATGCCCCCCAGGGAGCGCAGGAAGCCGGCGATGTCTTCGTCGCGGCGGTCCACCTTGACGTCATCGATCTGCGCCATGAGCCCGGAGGGCAGGATGACCACCGCCCCCACCAGCATGACCCAGCCCATCGGCACCCCGATCAGCGACAGCATCAGGCAGACGGCCACCGCCGTCGGGACCGAGACCTTGAACAGGAACCGGGCCAGGGTCTGCTCCACGGAGGTAAGGGGCAGCGAGTGGGTCTTGACCTCCTTGGGGCTGGCGCGGTACATCAGCCAGGCGCCGAATACCGTCACCATGAGCATCGAGCCGCCCAGGACCAGGACGAAGGAGGTGGGCACGGGGAAGATGACCATGGAGACGGCGCTGATGACGACCACCATGGCCGAGGACAGCACCAGGGCCACGTAGGCGTCGGTCCAGATCTTGGCCCGCTCAACGGCCCGCTCGTATTCGTTGCCGTAGCTCTCGCCCAGGACATAGGCCTCCCGGGCCAGGAACTCCGACTCCTGCTCGCCCGACACCAGCGCCCCGGACATGCGCAGCAGCAGCCCCCGGGGCTCCTGCTCCCTGGTCTTCTCCCCCACCACGCGGCAGGCCTCGCCGTAGTCGTAGTTGAGCCTGAGCGCCATCTGGTGGACTTCCTTGAAGTAGCGGGCGGACTGGTAGGGCAGGTTGGCCGCCTGCTCGAAGATCTGGCTCCTGCTCAGGCCGGAGCTGGCGATGGCCGACAGGTGCGTCAGCTCGCAGAAGAGGTCCACCCCCAGAAGATCGGTGTTCAGGGGAGGGTTGTTCTTCTTAGAAGAGGCCTTCTCGTTGCGCTTTCGCGAGAACCCGGAGAAGTTCATAGAAACCGGTAACCCCCTGCTCCTTGTGCAGCTTTTCCAGTATCTTCGCCCGCCGGTCAAGCTCGGAGTAGATCCTCCTGGCCTTCTCCGGCGGGATGCCCAGCTTGATGGCTATCTTCCGCTCCAGCAGGTAGCTGTTGCCTTCCCCGTAGAAGAGGAACCTGTCTTCCGAGGGCACCCAGTGGAACACCTCCACGAAGGAGAAGGACTGGGTGGTGGGGTCGTATCCCACGATCTCGGCTATGCTCAGCGCGCGCCGGCCGTTCCTTCCGTTGGGCAGCTTCACCGAGCTCTGGATGACCACCACGTTCAGATTGTCGATATAGGTCTTGGGGACGTTGATGGGGCTGCCGGTGAGACGCTGGATCAGCCTCTCCACCGTCGCCGCGTGGAAGGTGGCCATGCAGGAGTGGCCGGTCTGCATTGCCTGGAAGGCAATGAGCCCTTCGGGGCCGCGGATCTCACCGATGATGATCTCGTTGGGGCGCTGCCTCAGGGCCGCCTTGAGGAGATCGAACATGGTGACCTCGTTCTCCGACTCCTGCTTGGTAGTCTGCACCACCTGCCTTATCCAGTTCTTGTGCGGCACCTGCAGCTCCGGCGTGTCCTCGATGCTGACGATCTTGGCATTAGGGTGAATGAAGGTGGTCACCGCATTCAGCAGGGTGGTCTTGCCGGAGGCGGTCTCCCCGCAGACGAAGACGTTCATCCCGTTGCCCACGGTCATGGAGAGATAGGCCGCCATCCGGTAGTCCAGCGTGCCCAGTTCGATCAGCTCCACGATGGACAGGGGCGTATCGCTGAATTTGCGGATGCTGAAGTTGGAGCCGCGTTTGGACACGTCGCGCCCGTAGACGATGTTGATTCGGGAGCCGTCCGGGAGGGTGGCGTCGACTATGGGCTTGCGGACGCTGACGGGCTTCTTGATGTGCTCCGCCAGCCGGAGGATGAACCCGTCCAGGTCCTCGTGGCTGGAGAAGATGACCGTGGTCTTGAGGCTGCCGAATATCTTGTGCTCCAGGAAGACCGTCCCCAGGCCGCTGCAGCTGATGTCTTCCACGTAGGGATCGCGGACCATGGCGTCCAGAACGCCCATGCCTATCTTGTCCCGGATGACCAGGTACTTGATGGCCTCCATCTCTTCGGGGCCGGGGCGGGCCCTGCCATTGCGGGAGAACAGGCGCTTCTTGACGGCCCTCAGGCCCAGCGGGTCCCTCCGCGGGGCGGCGCCGTTGGCGAAGGTCCGGTCGATGAAGTCCAGGAAGGCCTGCTTCTTGTCCTCGTCCGTCTCGATGCGGTCCAGGCTGTCCGCCTCCTCCAGCAGCCTCCTGTCCACCTCGACCAGGATGCGGCGCATCCTGGCGCTGGCCCCCGGCTCTATGCTGATGAACGTGTTGCGCTCATCTTCAACGTCGGGGAAGATGTGGGTGAAGACGCCGTCCGAGACCGGGTACACCACGTTGGGGTGCTTCAGGTTCTGCAGGCTCCTGGAAAGCCTGGCGTGGTACTGACAGGGGCCGTAATCGCCCGGCGGCACCGCCGCCAGGTACTCCGCCAGGTAGGAGTAGCGCCGGCACGCCTCGCGACCCTGCTCGGAGAGACCAGGGTAGATGCTGTCCTGAAAGACAGCGGCGCGATGCGCTTTCGACTCTCCCCGCAACTCGAAGGGGAGGACGACCTCGGGCACCTTGCTCCTTTCTTATGCCTTGGCTCTTGACAGAGGCATCACCCGCATTCCCACACCAGGCTCCACCTCGAAGCTGACCATGTTGGCGTTGGTCTTGTCGGCGCCCCGCACCTTGGCCACCTCCAGGACCTTGACCAGCCTGTCGCCCATCTCCTCTATGCGCAGGCGCAAGTGGGCATCGCACACCGACCGCAGGCGGGCCAGCGAGTCCTCGGTGAAGGCGTAGGTGTGCGCCACATTGACAACGGTCCGGCCGTGGTCGCACAGGACCTTGCACCCTTCGAAGTAGCTGATGACGCTCCTCTCCGAGGCATGGGCGATGACCCCGGTGAGCGAGTCCACGATAATCACGCTGTGCTCCGGGAACCGGTCCGCCAGAGTGAAGATGGCCTCGAAGGCGGCATCGGACCCCATCTGCGCCGGCGCCGCGCTGAAGACCTTGAGGTTCCCCAGCAGCACGTAGTCCAGGATGTCCATGCCCAGGGCGTCCATCGACTTGTGGAGGCCCCGCACGGCCGTCTCGGTGGTGAACAGGATCACCTGGTAGTTGTTGCTGGCCAGGCTGCCCCAAATCAGCTGCTGGGCCAGGACCGACTTGCCGGAATCAGCCTGCCCCTCGATCAAGGTGAGCGACCCCGGCGCAATGCCTCCGCCGAGCTTCCGGTCGATCTCGGCGCTGCCGGTGGTGATGTCGGCGAAAGACGGCTCCTGCTGCTCTTCGTCGAGGCCGGGATCGGCCGTGATTGCCCCTGTCGTCATGTCTTCGTACCTCCGTCTGATCAGCGTTGGAACATTCTCTCGGCGGTGACGCCATTGGCCGTGGAGATAGTGACCCGGTTGGTGCTGCCCGGGGACACGGCCGGGCTAAGCTGCAGGAGAAGCAGGGCCCGCTCCCCGGGATTGAGTATCCCGGGCTCGAAGACCTCGGGGCTCCCCTGGTACGTAATCCCGGCCTCCGTCCACCCGGGAGCCCCCGCTCCGGGGGGGAGCCACACGGCGCCGCCGTCCCCGTACTGCACAATAACGTCCCAGCACCCGAAGTCACCAAGCGATACCGCCCCATCGTTGCGCACCCAGCACTTCACCACGGCGCCCTTCTCCTCTTCGGGCACATCCCAGTCAACTACCGTAATGCGGGTCCCGGCCTTCTCCTGGGCAGCCCGCGCCATCTCCTTCCACGACCCCGACACGGTGTCGGCGGAATGGAGGGCGCTGGTGGCCAGGCCCGCTGAGCCGATGATCATCAGGGCACAGCAGATCAGCGAGATGATGGCATTCTCCATAGGCGCGCCTAGATGCTGAAAGTCTTCTTGTCATATATGGCGTCGGGCGTGACCACCTTCACCATGTAGCGCCCGCTCTCCAGGGGCTCCGGGACGCATATGGTGATCTTCAGGGTGGCCCCGGGGTCCCACCTGGTATCGCCCTCCACGGCGCAGGTCCAGCAGGGCGCCGGTGAGCCGGCCTCTTCATAACTGATGCGGGTCCAGTTGTCCTCCGGGCCGAAGAACACGTCGCAGGACTCGTAGCCCCCCAGGGTGGTGGACCCCACGTTCTTCACCCAGACGGTCATGTTGTCAGCCTGGCCCGCTACGGCGATGATCTCCACCTCGCTGCCCACCCGGTCGCTGACCTTGGAGGCCATGGACAGTATGGAGCTCCCGGTGCTGGTTATGGCCGGGTAGACGGCCCCGAACACGGCCATGGCGCAGACCACGCCCGCCAGCAGCAAGATGATGGTGACCATCACCTTGTCCATGAGCGGCTTGTCCCTCCGTTGTCGTCGTCAGCCAGAATGGCCATCAGGGCGTCCTCGTTGGCGGTGCTGTTGCCCAGCACCTTCTGCAGCCGGACCAGCATGGCCAGGTAGTCCCGGGCCGTGGCCCGCCCGCCATCGGCCTCGCAGGAGCAGCACCGGATCAGCCTGAGGACCATGTCCTTCTCCCCGGGCTCCAGGTGCCCGAACATGTGGCACACCTCTACCAGCGCCTCCAGCCTCTGCTTGCCCACCAAGGTCACAGCTTCTTCCACCCACTGCGCCGTGGCGGCAATGGCTATCAGGCCCGAACCCCCGGGGCTCCCTGCCCCCCCGTTGACGGGGGCCGGCGGCGGCTGCGCCCTGCCCGCCGTCGCCTCCCGGCGCACTCCGGCCTGCTCGTTGGCAGCCTGTGCGGACTCTGCCATCTCAACCTCCTCTCCAGAGTCTTCGGACATCGGTCCCCTTTCGGCGGACTCTGCCGTTTCGACGTCCTCTCCGGAGTCCTCAGATAACGGTCCCCTCCGGGGTGACCACGCGCCCGGGGTAACCTGGACCTGGCCGAGCACCTCGCCCGGCTTGTCCAGGCGGAAGGGAAGCCGGTAGTCCAGGTACCGCCGGCGAATGTCCAGAAGCTGGGGCTTCACCTCGTTCTTCAGAAGCCTGACTTCTTCCTCGAGGGCCGCAATCGCTTCATCGCGGCTCATCGGTTGCTCCCCGCGGTCTGCGCTGCCTCAGCCGCGTCCGCCCCGGGGGCGGCGGTCTTCAGGTCCCGCTCCCGGCGGCCTTCCGGCCTCCTGTCGGCCAGCAGCAGTGATGACGGGGCCCGGTCTTCGCCCCCGATTCCCATGAGCTCATCGAGCTCGGAGAGCACCATCAGGTACTGCCTCCCACTCACCCGCCCGCCGGGGCTCCGCTGCGGGCAGGACCGGGCGAGCATCAGGACGGCGGTCCTGGCGGCCCCGGGAAGCTTGCCGCCGGCATAGCGCACGTCGACCAGCGCCTTGAGCCTCTCCCGGCCTATCAGGGCCACCGCCTCCTCCACCCACACGGCCAACGCCGCAACGGCGCTCAGGTCCAGCCGGCATTCCCCGGGGCCCGTATCCGGCAGGCCCGGGATGCTGGTGGTCTCCTCCGCCACGACCGGCGCGGGCGGCGGGCTGCTCTTCTTCTCCCCGGCCACCGGCGGCAGCCCGGGGACCGCGGGGTCCTGGCCGGCCCCTGGCCCGGGGCGGCGCCCCTCCTGCCCCTCATGGCGCCCCGATGGCGCCGCCCCGGCGGGCCCGTCGTGGCGCGGGGGGGGCGGTTCCGCCGCGGGCCCCGGGCCGTCGACTACTCCCACCGCCACCACCGCCGGCGCCGTCACCGGCAGGGCGCCGCGGGTGAAGGGGTTCTGGTAGTCCAGGTAGTGCTCCCTGACGTCGAGGAGAACGGCCTTGATCTCGTTCTTGAGGAGCTTGACGTCCCCCTCCAGGGCCTCGATTCTCTGATCAGCGTTCATGCAGACCCCCTTGTTTCGCTGAGAGCGCTCTCGTTCCTTTCAGCCCGAGAGCGCTCTCACGTACTTGCGGGCCGCTGCCGTGCGCCGGCCCGTGAAAGGCTCGCTGCCCTCTCCTAGAAGAGGTCCATGATGGCATCTATGCTGGCCGGCAGGGTGCGCTCGATGGTGG
>CAZBJX010000011.1:0-64903 GCA_964492335.1 uncultured Dehalococcoidia bacterium
CTGCTGGCGGTGCACCCGTCCACCGTGGCCCAGGCCTGCCCGTCGTAGCGGGCCATACGCCCGCCCTTGCCCACGGCATAGACGTTGTCCCGGGATGAGCCCCAGACTCCATAGAACTCCCCCCCGGGCCCCTCGGCGGACCAGGTGGCCCCGTCGTAGTGCAGGATGCCAAGACCGCCCACGGCAAACACGTCCGCCGCGGGGCTGGCCCACACCCCGTGCAGGTTGCTCCCGGTGGCGCCGGCCATGGGCACCCACGTGGCCCCGTTGTAGTGCAGGATGGTGCCCGCCCACCCCACCGCAAACACGTCATCCGCGGTCCTTCCCGAGATGCCCCGCAGATCGTTGCCCTGGGGCAGCGGGTTCTGCCAGGCCCACCCGTCATCGCTGATCACCGACGTGGTAGATATGGCGTAGGCGGCGCTGCTCCCCCGGCTCCCGTGGGTGTCGTTTACCGAGATCACCACTCCCCTCGCCGGCACGGTGTCCCTGGCGTAGAATCTCAGCCGGCCACCCGACAGCACCGCCGTGCTGTCCGCCCCCTCCCCGAATATGCCGTTGTTGTTGCTGTCGAACTCCATAGTCGGAGAGTTCGAGGATATGGCCAGCGCCACGCTGTTGTCGGCCACCACCTCGTGGGCCGGGTCGTGGGCATAGACCGTCACCTCGAAGGGGACCCCGGCCGCCTGGTAATAGATGGAGGACACCACCTCGTAGTAGGCCACGGGCCGCGCCAGCGGCACCCCCGTGCCCGCCACCAGGGCGACGGCCGCAATGAGCGCTGACATGGCGATCCAGGCGAACACTCTGACGGCACTCTTGCTCATGAACGGCACCTCCAATCATAAGAAAAGCCGCCAATAGAATACCACAAAGGGGGGCGCTTTCAAGAGGGGGCGCACCCCGCGGCCACCGCCACCGGCAACTGTGATCCCTGTGTGATATGCTGACCGCGCATCCCGTGTTAGAATGGTGGGGTTTCATGGACCTGGCGATCGTCATCCTCCTCACCCTGCTGATGGTGCCGGTGGCGCTCCTGGCCAGCGGCGCTTTCCGCATCGTCCTGGCCACCGCCTTCCTGGTCTTCATCCCCGGCTACGCGCTGGTGGCCGCCCTCTTTCCGCGGAAGGACTCCCTGGACAGGGTGGAGCGGGCCACCCTGAGCCTGGTCCTCAGCCTGGCGGTGGTGCCCCTGCTGGGAATGGCCCTCAACTACACCCCCTGGGGCATAGACACCTGCCCGGTCATCGCCACGGTCCTGGGCTTCATTCTCATCTGCTCCGCGGCGGCCCTGTGGCGCCGCCTGCGCCTCCCGAAGGAGGACCGGTTCACAGCCCGGCCCCGCCCGGCCCTCCCGCGGCCGGCGGGGACCGCGCTGGACAGGGCGCTGGCCGGGGCACTGGCCCTGGTGGCGATGGGCGCGCTGGGCACCCTGGTCTGGGCCATCGCGGCCCCCGCGGGCACGGAGGACTTCAGCGAGTTCTACCTCCTGGGGGACGGGGGCCTGATGCACAGCTACCCGCAGGAGGCCGTCGCCGGCCAGCCGGTGGTGGTGTCCCTGGCCATCACCAACCAGGAGCACGCCCGGACCTCGTACGTGGTGGAGGCCGCCATCGGCGAAGACCTGGTCTCCCGGACAGAACCCATCTGGCTGGCCAACGGCCAGTCGTGGCAGGGCAGGCTGTCCTTCGCCCCGGCCACGCCGGGCGCGGACCAGCGGGTGGAGTTCCGGCTCCTGAAGAACGGCAGCCCCGAGCCGTACCTCACCCTCCACCTGATGCTCGACGTGAAGGAGCAGCCATGACCCGGCACGATGTCCGCGCGCTGTGGCTGCTGGCCATAGTGGGGGCGGAGGCCCTGACGGTCTTCGTCGGCCCCGTCTGGGGGATGATCGCCTACCTGTCGCTCCTGCTGCTGCTGATCACCGGCGCCTCCCTGGTGAGGGCCACCCCCGCCCACCGGTTCTACCTGGCGCTGGGGCTGGTGCCCCTGATCAGGATCGTGGCCCTGTCCATGCCCCTGTCCGGCACACCCACGGTCTACGCCTACCTCATCAAGGCCTCCCCCATACTCATCGGGGCCATGACCGTGGCCATGGCCCTCGGGCTGCGCCCGGGGGAGATCGGGCTCACGGCCCGCCGCCTGCCGCAGCAGGTCCCTGTGGTACTGCTCGGAGTAGCCATAGGGCTGGCGGACTACCTCATCCTCAAGCCGGAGCCGCTCATCGGGGCGCTCACCTGGCAGAGCGCCCTGCCCCCGGCGCTGGTGCTCCTGGTGGCCGCCGGATTCGTCGAGAACCTGGTCTTCCGGGGCATCCTGCAGCGCGTGGCCGACGACTCCCTGGACATGGGGTGGGTCTACGTGGCCCTGATATCGGTCGTGCCGCAGATGGGCCACCGGTCGGCCCCACACCTGGCGCTGGCGCTGGGCATGGCGCTGGCCTACGGGTGGACGGTGAGGAGGACGGGCTCCATCCTGGGGGTGTGCCTCTCGCAGGGCGTGGCCGCCATCTGCGTGTACCTGGTATTCCCCTTCGTGTTCTAGCCGGCCATGAACTGGACCAGGGCCACCGCGGCCACGGCGGCGAAGACCACCAGCAGGGGCACGGCGAAGGCCACCAGGTTCTTCCTCAGGGCGGCGAAGTGCTCGCTCTGGCCGGCGCCGGCCAGTTCTATGACGATGAGCAGCACGCCCAAGCCGGCCGTGGCCGCCCCCGTCAGCGCCACGGCGCCCGCCTCGGTGAAGACTGTCGTCGACAACATGGCCCGCCCCCGGTCCCTCGCCCGTATGCTAGCACACGCCCCCCGGCCCCGGTCAAACCCGCCCCGGCACGGGCCCGCCGGTTGATGGGAATTTGTGAGGGCCGGGACTGCCGCGGCCCCCTCTTTGTGGTACACTGCCTGTGCTCCCCGGCCGGCACCGCAGCCGGGGATGGGGCGGGCACCAGATGAAGAGCTTCCGGTCCACCCTCAGCCGCATGAGACAGGCCGCCGGGGGGCGCATCTCCCTACGGCTGTGGCTGGCGCTCACCCTGGCGGCGCTGGTGGCGCTGGCGGCCCTCCTGGCCTCGGTCCTCATGGGGGTCCCGAGGCCCGGGGGCATCACCGAGAGCCCGGCGGACACCACAGGCGCCGCCGCCAGGGGCTGGCCCGGGACCCCCTGCACCGTCACCGCCGGCGCGGGTCCCAACGGGGCCATATCGCCCTCCGGCGCGGTGGACGTGCCCTGGCGCGGCAGCCGGGACTTCTCCATTGCGCCTGACGCGGGCTACCGCATCGACGATGTCCTGGTGGACGGCCAGTCTATCGGAGCGGTCTCCCGGTACGGCTTCTACGAGGTCACCGCCAATCACACCATCGCGGCCGCGTTCGCCCTCGACACCCGGGAGGAGGCCGTGGTGGTGGCCGCCGCCGACTCGCGCGACATCTCCGGCGCGGCCTACGTCTGCGACGGCACCGACGACCAGGTCCAGATCCAGGCGGCCGTCAACCGGGCGGGGGCGTCCGGCGGGAGGGCCCTGCTGCTGGAGGGCACCTTCCGCATCAGCGGCACCATCAACCTGTGCCAGGACCTGACCCTGGAGGGCTGCGGCCACGGCACCCTGCTCTACCTGGAGGACTACAGCGACTGCAGCGTGATCGGCAACGCCGGCGGGCAGGCGGCCCCCCGGGCCAACGTGACCATCAGGGACCTCCGGATAGACGGCAACGGGGCCCGCCAGTCCACCGGACACGGCATCCTGCGCACCGGGGACGGCGCCGTCTACGAGAACCTGTGGGTGGCCAACTGCGCGGACCGGGGCATCAGCCACGGGCACGGGGACTACACCAGGATTGCCGGCTGCACGGTGGAGGACTGTGCCGGCCGGGGCATCCTCCTGGAGCGGTCCTCCTGGGGACGGGTCACGGGGAACCGGGTCTGCCGCTGCGGCACGGTCCCCGACAGCCCGGAGGACAAGGCCATCGAGGTCTACGCCGGCGGGGACAACACCATCGCCTGCAACCTCATTGACGGCGGCGGGGCCATGAGGCAGATCGGCGCCTGGGACAGCCCCCGGGCCCAGATCAGGGACAACACCCTGATCAACGGCCTGGGAATGGGCATCGCCCCCCGGTCCGGGCAGGCCCTCATCATGGGGAACACGGTGGTCCATGCGGGCAACAACGCCATCGACACCTGCGGCGCGGACGGCAACTGGATCGAAGGCAATACCATCAGCCGGGTCTCCAGCGCCCCCCTGGGCCCGGCCAACATCGAGAACAGCGGCATCTGCGTCAATGGCAGCCGCAGCACCGTCATCGGCAACCGCATCGAGCTGTGCGGTCGGGCGGGGGTGCACATCGGCCCGGGCAACAACGACAACCACGTGCTCGGCAACCTGATAAGGAACTGCGGGCAGCAGGGGGCGGGGGGGGCCGGCATCTGGGTACAGGTCTGGACCGCCGGGGGCTCCATCAGCGGGACCGTCATCCGGGGGAACACCGCCTTCGACGACCAGGCGGTCAAGACCCAGGGGTACGGCGTGTGGCTGGACCCCGGCCGCGGCTACATCGACAACCCGGTGGTGGAGGACAACGACCTCCGGGGCAACGGCATCGGCGGGCTCCGGATTCACCCCGCCAGCCGCGTGCGCAACGCCGCCATCGGGGGCAACGCTGTCCAGACGGCATGGTATAATCCTCCGTGAACGATGGACAGGGTGCCCAGCGCCGAAGACCCCAACAACCTCCTCAAGGTCGCCGGTTCACTTTGATCAAGAAGCTCTTCTACTTCCTCCTGGAGACCGCCAACGACGCGTTGAGCTTCGCCCGATCACCGGTCGGGGGGATCCGGCGCCTCTACCGGGCCTCCCTCTACCGCAATGCGGCCTACCTCATCCTGAGCGCGGTGGCCCTGGGCCTGACCGGCTTCGCCTACTGGATCGCCGCGGCCAGGCTCTATCCCGATGACGAGGTAGGGGTGGCCACCGCCACGGTCTCCGCCATGACGCTGCTGTCCATGCTCTCCCTGCTGGGCCTCGATTACGCTCTGATCCGCTTCATACCCGGCTCCGGGGAGAGGTCCAGGGACATCATGAACAGCGCCCTGACCATAGGGACGGCGGCTTCCCTGGTCATGGCCCTGGTCTTCATCGCCGGACTCGACTGGTGGTCGCCGGGGCTCCATGCGCTGGTGGAGCAGCCGGGGCTGCTCCTGGCCTTCGTGCTGTCGGTGGCGGTCACCACCGCCTTCACCCTGCTGCAGCGCATATTCTCGGCCAAGCTGAGGTCGAGCTACGCCCTGGTCATCGGCCTGGTGTTCGGCCTCCTGCGGTTCCTGCCCCTGGCCGTGATTGCCGCCTCATCGATGCCCCTGGGCATCTTCTATGCCTGGGTCATCGCCCTCTGCGTGGCCACAACAACCGGCTTCCTCCTGCTCCCCCGGGTGGAGCCCGGCTACCGCCCGTCCCTGACCGTCAGGAGGCACCTGGTATCCCCCATGCTGCGGTTCGCCTTCGCCAACTACCTGGCCAATATCTCCATGACCGTCGCCGGCAGCGTCCTGCCGCTGCTGGTGCTGTACGTCCTCGGCAAGGAGCAGACCGCCTATTTCTACGTCGCCTGGACCTACAGCACCGTCATCGTGTCGGTGCTCTCCGGCGTGACCATCAGCCTCTTCGCGGAGGGCTCCCACGACCGCGAGCGGCTGAAGGAGTACATCCAGAAGAGCCTGAAGCTGACGGCCATCATACTGGTCCCGGTGGTGGGGCTGACGCTCCTGCTGGGCAGCCGGATACTGCTGGTCTTCGGCGAAGCGTACTCCGCCAACGCCACCCGCCTGCTGTGGCTGCTGGCGGCATCGGCCGTTCCCCTGGGCATCAACGCCACCTACATCGCCGTGATGCGCGTCTTCGGAGAGACCAGGGGCATCGTGGCCGTCACCCTGGCCTCGACCGTCATCACCCTGGGATCAAGCCCCACCCTGCTGTCCCGCATGGGCCTGACCGGCGTGGGGGTGGCCTGGCTCGTCAGCCAGGCACTGGTAGCGCTGTACGCCGGCTGGCAGATACTGCGGATCTACACCGCGCCCTGAGCGTCATCCCCCCGCAGCGATGCCTCGTACAGGCGGACATGGGCCGCGGCCGCGTTCTCCCAGGAGTTCTCCTCCACGAAGCGGGCGATACTGCCGGCCATCTCCTGCCTCTCCTGCGGCGTGAGAGAGGAGAAGCGCAACATGGCCTGTCGCAGCGATTCCGGGTCCTCGGGCCGGTAGGTCAGCCCCAGCCCCCAGCGGCGCACCAGGTCGCCGTCGTCCCCGGCATCGGCGGTGATGGCCGGGACCCCGTACTGCGCCGCCACGTACAGCACCCCGCTTACCGAGGCAAAGCCCTTCAGGTGGGACAGGATGACGGCGTCCGCCGCGCAGAAGTAGAGCGGGACCTCGTCTTCGGCGATATAGCGGTCGTCCACGGTGGTCCTGCCCGCCAGGCGGTACCGGCGGGCCAGGCGCCGGGGGTTGTTCTCCCGGTACTGCGGCAGCACCTTCCCGGCGAACACCAGCCGGCAGTCCAGGTCCAGGCCCGCCGCCGCCGCGAAGATGGTGCGGAAGTCCTTGTAGGCGTGGTTGGTCCCGAAATGGAGCAGCACCAGATGGCCATCCGCCAGTTGCAGGCGCCGCCTGGCTTCCTCCCTGGACACGGGGGCCGCCGATGGGGAGTAGACCGCCAGCGGTATGGTGAATATCCGGTCGCGGAACGGGGCCCTGGCATACGTGGCGGTGATGGAGGGGGAGTCGCTGAGGAAGGTCAGGCGGTTCCGCCTCATGGCCCGGCGGTAGAGCCGGTTGGTCAGGGCAATGCCCGGCCTCCCCCCCAGGACCAGGGCCGCCAGCAGGCGCAGGCACCTCGCCAGCTCGAGATGGAGGACGGCGCTCCCGAACTTGGCCCCCCAGCCCCGGACATCCTCCTCCCGCGAATGGACCCACAGCCCGTAGACGATGTTCTTGCGGCGCTGGAGCAGGGCGAACAGCGGGTAGAAGACCTCCGGCACGGCCACCCCGGGAACATGGATGACGTCGAAGCTCTCCCGCCGGCAAACGCGACGGGCCATCTCCAGGGTGCAGGCGGTGGCCTGGATCTCATCGGCCACCTGCCGGATGGGCCTCAAGGGTATGAGCCGGGGAAGAAGCCGGCACACCCGGCCGCGGCGGCCGGCCGCCTCCACGAAGGAGATGTGCCGCACCCCCGCCACGAGCCCCTGGCTGTCCACCAGCCCGTCGAAGGAGACCAGGCTGATGTCGATGCCCCTGGCGGCCAGGGGCCCGCTCAGGCACCGCACGTACTCCTCGAAGTACCCCGGCGTGTGCGCCAGGGGCTCCACCAGCAGCAGCTTCACCAGGTGCCCCCCGGACCCGGCCGCCGCGACGATGCCGCCGCGGGCGTTGGCCTTCCATCGCCGCCGCCTAGCGGCCGGCGATCCTGTCCCAGATCAATCGGCGGTTTCTCCACACGTAGCCTCTGTCGTACCAGGTGTTTCGCAACAGCATGGGCGCTTTGTGCATGAAGGCCCCCGGCATGGAGTAGCTCTTCTCATAGACCCGCACCGGCACCCGGGTCCCCCGGAATCGCTCCTTGAAGAAGGCCAGCCCGGGCGTGGCGGTGGCCCCGAAATCAACAGACGCGTACCCGCCGGCGCAGGCATCTTCGATGGCCGCCTTCCAGCACAGCTTGTTGGCGTCGTCGGAGTCCTTCTGGTAGCTCCCGATCTTGGCCAGGTAGCACGTCGAACGGGTGTAATGGCACAGGAGTATGGCCGCAGGCTGGCCTCCGGAGAGCGCCACGAACATCTTCGACCTGTCCCTGAAGACCTCCAGCCTGGCCCGCAGCTCCTCTCTGGACGGCGCCTTCGTACGGTGCCGGGCGTAGTTGGCATACAGCATGTCCATGAAAAGGTCGGCATGCTTCATCTCCGGGTCCTCGGTGACCACCATACCCCTTTCCTCAGCCTGCCTCACGCCCTGCCTGATCATCCTGGACCATCGCCTCCATACGTTCTGCTCGAAGGGCGGCCGTATCTGCAGGATGTGGTTGCAGGGCAGCCGGGTCCCGGCCTCGTACCTGAAGCGGAACCCGCGCTCCAGCAGGGCGGGGGTGGGCTCCTGGGACTGGCTTTCCCCCGGTGCCGCGGTCTCCACCAGTTTGAAAGCGGCGCACCCCCTGGAGCAGTGCCGGTCAACATACCCCAGCAGGGCCGAAGTGGCCTCGAGCCTCTCCTCGCCGGACAGGTCCTTCCTCAGCAGCAGTCCTTCCACACCGCCCATCCTGGCGGAGTCCAGGGTCGTGTGCAGCAGATGTTGCTCCCTGACGATGGGGAGGATGCCAGCCAGCTCCGATGCGCGGCCCTCGACCAGCAGCGGAATGAACTGGAAACCGCCCGCCTCGTGCACCGGCTTCCAGTCATAATAGTGGAACAGGCTTCCCCCCTCCGCGTCCACGAAGGCGTTCCACCTCTCACGGTCGGCCCCGGTGGCCTCCCGTACCTTCAAGTCACGGGCCCCCTTTCGTCGCCGGGGGCCGGACCCGGGGGCACGCACCCGGCCAGCACCTGCCCCATCTCCTCTATGTCCCTGCGGCCCACAGCGGGATTGACCGGCCACAGTAGCAGGGAGTCTCGGACCCGGCACACGTTCCGGGTCAACTGCTCCGGCCAGTACTCCTGGTGGCCGGGCCAGGTGGTCTGCAGGGGCAGTCCCCTCTCTGCGCACAGGTCCCGGATGCGCCGGATGTCGGCCCCCTCGAAGCTCATGGCCAGGTAGGAGTAGGTACTGCCCGCATCTGGGCCTGCGGCGCTTCGCGGGTAGCCGCACCCGAGGCGCGCCAGCAGCGCCTGGCATACCTCAACCCTGCGGCGGTTGAAGAAGTCCAGTTTGCGCAACTGGGCCCGGCCCAGCTGCGCCACGACGCCCGGCATGGTCAGGAAGTACTGCCGCTTCCCGCCGTCAATGCCCCCTGCTGCCTCCCGGTGGCGCACCTCCATCAGTCCATCCCCTCTTCCCCCATCCACCGTCAGGGCCCTCGCCCGGCGGCCCGGCACGCAATTCATCACGGCGTTGCCGGTCCTGACACCCCAGCGCATCAGGAGCTTGGAGGCCCGCCGGCCCGGCTGGTTGAATACCGTCCTCTCCAGGAGCGGCACGAATCCCCCGTTCACCACGGGGTACATGATACCGTAGTGGGTCCAGTTGCTCCGCCGGGACAGCGTCTGCATCAGATCGCGGGCCCTTTCGTGAGCAGCCCGGTCGCGGCACACCAGGAGTCCCCCGCTGAAGTTCAGTGTGCTCTTGCCCAGCGAGAAGGCTGCCATGTCGCCCAGCGTTCCCACCTTCCAGCCCTGGTGGGTCAGGCCCAGGCAATGGGCGCAGTCTTCGATGGCTACCAACCCCGTCTCCCGGGCATATGACAGTTGGGCCTCGTAGTTGCCGGCGGCCCTCCCGTAGTAGTGAGTGATGATGAGGCACCGGGACCGGTCACTGGTCTTCCTCTTCAGGTCATCCAGGTCCAGGCTCAGGTCGGCCGGGTCGATGTCCACGAAGACCGGGGCGGCCCCGGCCAGGCACACCGCGTCCCGGACCACGTTGCAGGTGAACGCCGGCAGGAGCACCTCCCGGCCGCGGGCATCCGCCACCCCCAGGGCCAGGTAGAGCGCCGTCCGAGCATACCTGGTGGCAGTGACATGGGGGACCCCGATGTAAGAGGCGAACTCGGTCTCGAAATCGCCCACCGCCGTTCTTCCCGGCGGGGCCAGGCAGGCCCGCACCTCTTCAGCCCCCCAGTACCTCATCGGCCGTCGTCCCATTCTTCCGTCCAGAACCCCAACATGAGCACCCGGACCAGCGTCACCCGCCCGCACAGACTGGAGCCCATCTTCTCCTGGAGTCGCAGGACCGCGCGGTTATCGGTCAGCGTCGCTGCTATGACCACCGACTTGCCCTGGCCCCTGAGGAACTCCAGCTGCCGTACACCCTGGGCAACGACGATCCCCTGCCCTCTGTATCGCGAGCTCGTCAGGGCGTGGCCCAGGTAGGCCTCCACCAAGTAATCCATCTTCTTGACAGGAGGATCGATGCGGGCCCTGGCATCGATGGCCACCCATACCCAGGAGGCAACCTCGCCGTCGACCACGGTCATCAGCCCCACCTTGTGCTCCGCCAGCAACCTGCGGGCATCCCTGGCGGAGAACGGCGGCCTGAAGCAGAGGCCTCCATTGATCAGGGCCTCCAGGTCCGGCCGGCCCCACACCACCTCTAAGCGGGCCCCCGTCATCTTCGGGGCCGGCCCACTGGGAACGCTTCCCAGCACGCTGCGCCAGAGGTGCCACTCCCGGCGCCAGTAGACGGGCCGCAGGCAGTACCAGAACGCCCTCCGCACCAGGCCGCCCGGCCCCTCGCGGGCAACTATCTCCCGGCCCTCCCGCGCCAGCCTCATCGCCTCACCCCGGGCCA
Organism: uncultured Dehalococcoidia bacterium; assembly: GCA_964492335.1. Lineage (GTDB taxonomy): Bacteria > Chloroflexota > Dehalococcoidia > UBA2247 > RBG-13-53-26 > JAFGCL01. Next base: position 10,480 of record CAZBJX010000011.1, read on the forward strand.
CCGGCCGCCCGCCCCTGCCCCCGGTCCGGCGGCCCCTCCCGCCTGCCGGCGCACTACCATCCTCAGAGGGATATTGAGGGCCATGGCTATGACCGGAAGAGGATCGCGTATGGACATGTCCTCATACTTAGTCGCCCCGAAGTCCAGAAAAGCCTTGATGGTGTCCAGCCTGCTGCCGCCCTGGCGCAGGTAAGCCGGCAGGGCCCGGGCGTCACTCCACAGGCACCGGGTCCTGACCCCCACTTTGTAGTCAGGCACCGGGCCGACATCGCCGTCCAGCGCCAGGCGGTACAGGAGATAGGGGACCTCCACCCCGGAAGCAACGGCCTGATAGAGAGACCCCCAGAGCCTGGGGTTCATCTCCAGCAGCCGGGGCGTGTTATCCCGCTCGTCCAGCCGGAAGTCGGCCATGAGCACGCCGTGCCACTTCATCTCCGCCGCCAGCGCCTCCAGGCACCCCGTCATCTCCGGCTGCAGGACGCTCACCCGCACCACCATGAGGCCCCCGCCCGGCGGGAGGTTCCTGATGCTGCGGGCCACCATGCGGGCCCTGGGCTCCCCGTGATGGAAGAGGCCGGCGGCCACGTAGTCGGTCCCGGGGACGTACTCCTGGACGAACGGCAGGTCGCCGGGGCCGGAGCGGTACCTGGCCACCGTGTCCCGGTAGACCCGCACCGCCTCCTCCCGGCCCCCCACCAGCGACATCCCCTTGCCCCCCTCGGCGGAGCGGACCTTGATCACGGCCGGGTACGACAACCGTGCGGCCAGGGCCTCCGCTTCCTCCAGCGAGTCGGGGAAATGGGTCACGGGGACCGGCACGCCGACGCGGCGGGCGAGATCAGCCATCTTCCGCTTGTCATGGGCCATCTCCATGAACTCGTATTGGTGCACCGGGACCCTGAGGTGCGGGGCCTCGGACCTGATGGTATCGGCAAACCTGGAGATGACCAGGGTTTCTTCATAGGCGGGCATCAGCACCCGGTATTCGGGGTGCCGGTTGGCGAACTCGCATATGGCGCGGATGAAGCCTTCGGGGTCGGCCTCATAGCCGGGATAGGTGAAACGCTCAGTGCAGTAGCGCGAGGAGGCCGCCGGCTGGAAGAAGTATCGCGGCAGGCGGTGCTGCTCCCCGCAGGCCACCCGGATGCCGCGGCGGCCGAGGCACCTGGCGGCCACCAGGGCATGCCAGAGCGCGGCCGACGTCAGAATAACCCCCGACACTCCGACTAGTCCGCCTTTGCCGCCTCCGATACTTCCTCCAGGGTGACCCGCTCCTTCCGGCGCAGGCTCTCCTGGGCCGCGTGCAGGACCATGCTGGTCATCATCGCCTGCTCCACGGGGACTGGCACCTCTCCCTCGCCGGCGATGCTCTTGACGAACTCCCCGATCAGCGGCCGGTAGGCCAGGTTCGGCAGGTTGAAGTAGTTCCCGGACAGCACCCCGGTGCCCAGCCTCCACATCTTCCTGGCGAAGAAGCCGGCGTCATCGAAGGGGGTGGCGATGCCGCGCGTCTCGGAGAAGACGTCGTTCCTCACATCCAGAAACAGGCTCCCGGCGGTGCCGTGTATGTCCAGGGTGAACCGGGACAGGGCCGTGACCCAGGAGATATCCGCCGTGGCCACGCTGCCGTCCGCGAACTCCATGCTTATGACGGCGTAGTTGACGAAGTCCATGCCCCCCCCGGTCAGATCGCCGCCCGAAGCGTAGACGGCCTGCAGCGGGGCGAAGCCCTTCATCCAGAGGACCATGTCGACAACATGGGGGCCGAAATCATAGAGCGCCCCCCCGGGGTGGTAGAGCCAGGTGTTGAGGGTCCAATGCGTGGGGAAGTTGGCCAACCCCACCCCGTGAATGGTGACCAGCCGGCCCAGGTACCCGCCCGTGATCCTGGCCCTGGCCGCGCCCACCGACGGGAAGAACCTCCAGTTCAGCACCACACACAGCTTGATGCCGCTCTCCGCGGCCATCCGGCGGATGCGGGCCGCGTCCGAGAGCGTGCTGGCCAGGGGCTTCTCCAGCAGCACGTGCCGCCCCTTCCCGGCCACCGTCCGCACGATCTCCAGGTGGGTGGGGGTGGGAGTGCAGACGTCCACCATGGCAATGTCCTCGTCCTGCAGCATCTCCTCGCAACTGGAGCAGCAGCGGGGTATGCCGAACTCCCTGGCGACGCTCGCGGCCAGCTCCTGGTCCCGGTCGGCAATGGCCGCCACCTCCACGCCGGGAATGGCCCGGTAGGCCGGCAGGTGCCCCCTGCGGGCAACGGCCCCGGCGCCGACGATGCCCACCTTCACGGCACGCTCCCTCCCCCGGCCCGGAACCTCTGCTGGCTCTTGCGCTGCAGGAAGCTGGCCATCCTCAACAGGCGCATCTGGGACCAGCTGGTCTCGAAGTCCACCCGGTCTATCCTGTCACCGGCCAGCACGTACCTCATGGACCCCACCCCCGACGAAGCACTCTTGCGGATATGGCCCACTGACCGGGGGCGCAGGCCCATCAGCCGGGCGCCGTAGGCGTCGGCGGCCACCGGGTCCCGGCTGCAGAAGATGGCATTCTGCGGTATGGGCACCCCGAAGGCCGGCCCCCAGATGCCGCCCATCACCGTTATGGCGTCCACCACGCAAAGGTCAGGGCGCATGGCCAGGTTCACGTCGGCGATGACGTCATCCAGGCAGGGGTGATAGGCGCCCTTCTCCACCTCGGGCAGGCAGCCGAACTGGTTCTTCAGGCAGCAGGTCATGGTGGAGATGGGGTTGGTCTTCAGCCTGGGGGTGGTGATGAAGTACCGTGGCTGGTCCAGGATATCCGGCACCGGGACCTCCTTGAAGTACCGGCCGTTGATCTTCCGCATCAACGCCTTTGTCCGGCTGAGGTTGACGAACTCGGCGTTCCACTTCTCCAGGACGGGGACGTAGCCGAACCAGCGGATGAACCGGTCGGCCAGGACCACGGTGGCATCGCTCTCCACCACGCAGATCCGGAGGCCCTGGCAGCTCTCCCGCAGGTGCTGCAGCAGGGCATCCAGGAACACCGGGTGGGTGATAGTGGCCGTCTCAGCGGTCCGCGCATCGCACACGTTGATCTTGATGACCACCGGGAGACGGTTGTCCAGGGGGGGCAACTGCAGGCGGGCCAGGGCCCGGCCGATGCCGCCGCGGGCATCCTGGTACCCCGATCGGGCCACGGCCACCAGGCTGTTCATGCCCCCGCCCCCTTCCATCCCTGCTCCTCGAGTATGTAGAGCACCAGGTCCGGGTTGGCGTACACCTTGCTGCAGTTGGTGCTGGCTTCCATGGCGGCCGTGATCTCGGTGGCGGCCTGGGGCGAGTTGTAGTAGAAGTCCATCACTGCCCGGTCGTGGTCGCTGATGATGACGTAGCGCGGGGCGATGTCGGGGTCGCCCAGGGTGCCGAACCGCACCAGCTCGCCGTCCCTCCACTCCAGGGCGCCGTAGCCGAGGTCCTTTCCATACCGCTCGTAGTACTTCAGCGAGCCTATGGGCGCCCCGCCGATAACGTAGCCCCCCTGCGTCTTCTGGTGGAACATCTCCGCCCCGGCGAAGTACCCCGGGGAGAGGTAGTCCATGGACTGGCTCCCATACTTGGCCACGAAGGACAGGGGAGCGGCCACCAGCAGGAACAGGCAGAGCGCCACCGCGGTGGCCCGCCCCTGCAGCAGCTTGACCCCGAAGTAGGCTATGACGGGGAGCACGAAGACGAAGACCCGCTGGAAAAGCTCATGCAGGTAGCTCCCGCCGACGACCACGGCCGCTATCCCGCACCCGGCCACCACCGCCACCATGGTGACGTCATGATGGGCCATCCGCTTGAACCTCCAGGCGGCGAAGGCCCCCGCAGCAGTCAGCAGCACGAACAGGCCCGAGAAGATGACCCTGGCCCCGGCCACCGCGGAGTGCGCCTCAGACCCCGTCAGCGGATTCAGCACCCCCTTCTGGGCCGCCTCATCCAGCCGGAGGGCCTGGGTCACGAACTGGCTCAGGCTCCAGTCGAAGTAGACCGCCGCCCCGTAGATGGACCACGCCCCGACGAACAGCACGGCCAGGGCCAGCAGGTTCAGGGACTTCACCCGCCTGGTGATGAAGAGCGTGCCCGTGACGGCCAGGGCCACGAAGGACCCCAGCAGGTGCGCCACGGCCGAGGCCCCGTAGATGATGATGGCCACCAGCCGCCTGCTGACGGCGCCGGGGCCCGGCTGCCAGAACCGGGGCATGGTCAGCACCGCCAGCAGGCTGAACAGGAAGAACACGCCGAAGGCCTGGGCGCCGGTATTCTGGGTCTCGAACCAGAAGCCCAGGTAGAAGAGCCACATGGCCGCCCAGCAGTGGTTGGGGTTGGCCCGGCCGATGGTGTTGCGGAAGAGCAGGAACACGGGCAGGAACATCAGGCACTGCCACAGGAACGGCACCCAGTCTATCAGACGGGCCAGGCCCTCCATGCTGGCCCCCGACATCTTGATCCCCATGGCCCAGAATATCCAGGCGGTGGGCCAGTTGTGCTGCCACACCGCCTTCTGGCTGAAGCTGCCGGTGCGGGTGATGAATTCGATGTACCCCATGTCGCCGTAGGCATCGGACAGGAACGGCTGCGCCCCCCCCACTATCAGCGGGGCCAGCCAGATGGAGACCACCAGGAAGGCCAGTTGCAGGAAGAGAAGCTTCCCGTGGTCCTCCCGGGAGACCCACAGGACGGCCGAGGCCACAGTGAGGACCCCCAGGGACACGTAGAACGCGGCCGGGAAGCTGGGAAGCAGCCCCCAGAACCCGATCTGCAACCGCGCCTCGGCCACGCTCCAGGCCCACAGCGCCAGGGCGATGATGGTGAGGGCCATCGAGGCCCGGGCCGGCGCCAGGCCCTGCAGCCGCCACTCCCCGGCCCGGGCGCCCACGGCGGTCACAGCTCTCCCCGCAGCAGGGAGAAGGTCTCGCGCGCCTGCTCCGCCCTCGAGACGCCGACCGCCACGCCGCTCAGCGACGGCAGCGCGGCCACGTAGGCCGCCGCCTCGGCCGGCTTCACGTACCCCGCCGCCAGGATGCTGAAGGCAATTACCTCCGCTCCCGGCACCTGGCGCAGGGCCTCCTCGCACGCCTCCTTCGAGGGGCACATCTGGAAGCCCGCAGGATTGAAGGAGGCCGCCAGCGCCACGCCGCGGGGGTCGATGCCCCACTCCCGGAACCTCCTCACCAGGTACGGCAGGTTGCGGGTCTCGAAGCCGGGCTTGACGCCGCGGCCCGACATGTACTCGATGTGGGCCTCCGCCACCCATTTCATGTCCAGCGCCAGGGCCATGTCCGTCAGCAGCTCGTGGAGCATGACGGAGGCCAGCACGCACTTCCCCCCGGCGGCAGACCTCACGCGGGAGGTCTCCAGGGAGAGGTAGCTCCGCAGCAGCGCCGCCGGGTCCCCGAAGAGCGCCCCACGGGCCCCGCTGGCCACGGCCCGCCAGTTGCCAGACGCCAAGATCTGCCGGCCCACCCCCCTGGCCAGGCCCGGCACTCCGCCGGCCCGCACCGCCATCCTGACGTACTCATAAGCATAGGGCACAATGACATAGAGCCTCAGCCCCTCCGGCTTCCTGTCCCGCACCAGCCTCCGCAGTATGCCCAGGGTGGTCTCACTGGCGCTGAACATGAACCCGTCCGCCCCGTGGTCCAGGGCGGCGGCCACCAGGCCGGCCCCGCGCTCAGGGCTGCCCACGTCGGCCCCCCGGGAAGCAGCCCTGGCCTGCGACAGATGGCTTATCCCGTGGAAGGGGTTGTCGCCCACCAGCAGCAGCCTCTTCCCGTCCATGCTAGCGCACCCCACCACCCATGCCCTTCATGGCGTCGGTGATCCTCTCCACCTGGCTGGCGGCATCGAAGCCGGGCTCCGCCACCCCGCCCTCCAGGATGGACTGCACGAAGGCGCAATCCTCGCGGACGTACTCGGAGCCGCCGATGAAGAAGGGCACCGCATCGCCCAGGTCGTGCCGGTGCCAGGTGCTGACCCGGCCGGCCAGGGACAACTCCACCCGGTCCTCGTTGACCCTGAGGGCCCCCTTCGGCCCCTGCACCACCACCTCGAACTCCGGCATGCGGTGCTCCGGCCGGCACCAGGATGTCCTGATCTCCCCCTTCAGGCCGCCGGGGGTGACCACGGAGCACTCCGCCTCGTCTTCCGCCGGGCCACCCAGAAGGGACCTGACCTGCGCACCGGTGACATCCATGGGCCCGAACAGCCACAGCGCCAGGTCGACGGCGTGACACCCCAGGTCGTCGATGGCCCCACCCCTGGCCGAGGCCTTCCCGCCGCCCCTGGCGCCGCAGAAGTCCGAGGACCAGGCGCAGGCCTCAAACGAGGACGGCGGGCCCAGTACGCCCTCTCCAAGCATCTGCTTCGCCTTCGCGAAGGTGACCGAGAACCGGCGGTTGTAGCCCACCATGCTGACGCCGCCCCAGACCCTGGCCAGCGCGGCGGCCTCCGCCGCCTCCGGGAAGCTGGTGGCCAGCGGCTTCTCCACGAAGACATGCCGGGCAATGCCCGCCTGGTACACCTGCTTCAGTACGGGGAAATGGGAGCGGGCGGGGGTGGTGATATACACCGCGTCCAGCCCCAAGCCGGCCAGTTCCTCCACGCCGGCCACCACCCGGACCGCCGGGAGGAACCTGCCGGCAAACCGGCGCACCAGCGGGCTGATCTCGCAGAAGGCCACCAGTTCGGCCTCCTCCATGGAGCCCAGAATGCTGCCATGCAGCAGCGCCATCTTGCCCAGCCCCACCACACCAACGCGCACCTTCATCGCCCGTAGATCCAGACCCCGAAGACGTACCCCGTGGCCATCAGGGAGAGGTTGGCCACGATGGCCGCCGCCTGCGGCAGGCTGGCCGGCCGGTAGAAGCGGACCAGCCGCCCGCCGATCGACCGGAAGAGCAGCCGGCGCAGAAAGACGCTCTCCGCGGCCAGCGGACGGCTGCCGTACCGCGACACCAGACCCTTCATCAGCGCCCTAGTGTGCCCCTCGCGCAGGCAGAAGTCAAGCATGTAGGAGGGCTTCGCCCTGCCGGCCACCACCTTGTGGTGGACCACGGCGTCGCGGCGAAAGACGATGCGGCCGCCAGGCATGTGCTTCCTGATCCGCAGGCACATCTCCGCCTCTTCGCCGCCGGCGGGGTTGAACTTCTTGCGGCCTCCCTCGCACCTTCCCAGGCTGGTCTCCCAGAGGCCCGCCTTCTGGAAGACCTCCCGCCGGAAGGCCATATTGCTGCCAGTGACGTTCCGGATGGAGCCATCGGCCTCCACGATGAGGGCCTTGTGACCGGTGCAGCCGATCACGAAATCGAACTCCACGGGGAACCACAGCGGAGGCCGCCCTCCCGGCCAGGCGGGGACCGCCTCACCGCCTACCGCCACCACCAGGGGGTCATCGAAGGCCGCCGCCAGGCTGGCCAGCCAGTCCTTCTCCGCCACCGCGTCGTCGTCCAGGAAGGCCACCACTTCGCCGGTGGACGCGCCCACGGCCACGTTCCTGGTCTCCGACAGGCCGGGGCGGCCGGTGGAGAGGAGCAGGGTCACCCGGGATCCCAGTATCGCCCCCAGGCGCTGGTAGAGGGCCTCGTTGTGGTCGATGGCCACTATGACCTGGTGGGGCGCCAGGGTCTGCGCCAGGGCGGATTCCACTGCCTCCAGCGTGTCCTGCAGGCGCTCCTGGGTATAAGCGCAGATGACCACCGACACGCTGAGGGGACTTGCGTCCTCCCCGCGAGCGGTGGTCCGCCCGGAGGCGCCTGCTGCCGGCTCGGGTCCTGGCTGTCTGCGCTCGGCTCCGGCTACGCCTCCATCTGCCCCGGGCGCCACGCGCCGAGCCGAGCCATGATCTTCAAATGCTGCCACCCGGCCTTCCAACTGTGAAGCTTCGTTTCCCCGATACGCGATTCGTACCGCACCGGGATCTCGCGCACCCTGAGCTTCATGCGGCTGGCCTTGATGGCGATCTCCGGCTCTATGGCGAACCCGCCGGAGGATATCCCCATCCGGCTCAGGCAGCACTTCCTGATGCCGTACAGCCCGGTGGAATAGTCTCCCGCCTGGAAGCGATAAATCCGCCTCATTATACCCTGAAACACGGCGTTGCCAAGCTGGTTGAAGAGGGGGATGTTGTCCCGGCCGGTCGCCCTGGACCCGTACACCAGGTCGCAGGTCTCCAGGGCCTCGGTCATGCCCGGGATGGCCTCCGGCGGATAGGTGCCGTCGGCATCGATGAAGATGACGACATCCCCCCGCGCATGCCTGACGCCGGTGAGCATGGCCTTGCCCTTGCCGCCGTTCCGGGCAAGGCGGACCACGCCGCAGGGGAACCGGCTGGCGACCAGGGACGTGGCATCGGACGACCCGTCATCCACCACCAGCACCTCGTGCTGCCCATCGATGGCCCGGTACAGCCTCTCCAGGACCACGGGGAGCCCCTCCTCCTCGTTGTAGGCGGGTATTATCACCGTGGCCGCGATCCGGGGCCCCACCTCGGCCCACTTCAGGACCGTCTCCCCGCACGTGGTTTCGTGGCGGCCGCTCAGGAAGTCCACCGGCAGGACCGGCCGGCCGACCGCGAGATCATTCAGTTCCAGGCGCTCATCGAGTTCCATGCCCATCTCCGCTCCTTCGCTTGATCGTCCCATCTTCAACTGAGGTCTCCGCGCACTTGAACGCAGACGGTTGAGTCCTTTCCCCCTTCGACCACTCCCCCGAAGCCTGCCGGCGCTGTCCACCACAAAAGAAAAACCGACCTCAAGGTCGGTTTCACTACTGGCTCCCTGTTCCCCAAGTGACCACTTACGGGCAACAGTTCATCGCCCCCGGGCAGACTCCAGAATGCGCCTACAAGTCAGTCTCCTGTATTATCGCCCCCTCCGCTTTCCATACCGGCCCGCGCTCACGACCGTGCCGGCGCCACCACAGGAACTCATGGAGTCAACTGCAACCTGCTCCCCGGCCGCGCCCTGTCCCCCGCAACCAAGTCCACTTCGCCCCTCTGATCGGACACTTCGGTGACAGCTAACTGTTATTAGATGTACCATGCGACGCTCGAATAGTCAAGCGTTTTTGCTGCCGTTTTGCACGCAATGGCACCGGTCCCCGGAGATGCCGCGGCAGTCTGTCGCCGGGCCCCGGTGCCAGGCCCTGTGGCGCTACTGCCCGAAGGCTGTACCAAATCCCGCGAGCATGGTAGTATGAAGGGCAATTCGGGCCAAGCCATGAACATATTGGGGCTGAACTACTACTTCCATGACTCCTCGGCCTGCCTGGTGGCGGACGGGAAGATCGCCGTGGCCATCGAAGAGGAGCGGCTGACCCGCCAGAAGCACACCCACGAGTTCCCGGAGAAGGCCATCGCGCGCTGCCTGGCCATGGCCGGCCTGAAGCCCGCGGACATCGACGCGGTGGCGGTTTCCATCAAGCCCACCAAGAACTGGCCCACAAAGGCCCTCTACGCGCTGGCCCACGCGCCCCACGCCAAGCCGTTCGTGGCGCACGAGTTGCTCCAGGGGCGCAACCGGCAGCACATGTTCTGGGACTGGTACCGGGGGACCTGGCCGCAGGGGGGCCCCAGGGTCTACTTCGTGCCCCACCACGTCGCGCATGCCGCCGGCACGTTCCTGGTCTCGCCCTACGAAGAGGCGGCCATCATCAGCCTGGACGGCTCCGGCGAGTGGTCCACCTCCTTCATCGGGCGGGGGGCCGGCACCCGGGTGGTCCCCTTCTCCGAGAGCTTCTTCCCCAACTCGCTGGGGTCCTTCTACGAGTCGGCCACCCAGTTCTGCGGGTTCCGCCCCAACTACGACGAAGGCAAGACCATGGGACTGGCGCCGTTCGGCGACCCGGAGGTGTTCGGCAAGACAGTGGACCGCATGGTCACCGTCGATGCCGGCGGCGCCATCAAGGTGGACCTGTCCTATTTCCGGTTCCAGTACAACGAGCCGCGGCGCTTCTCCGCGAAGTTCATGGAGGCCTTCGGCCCTCCGCGCACCGGGAAGGAGTTCGGGGACAACCACAAGAACGTGGCCGCCGCCTTTCAGAAGGCCCTCGAGGACCGGGCCCTGGAGCTGTGCTCGCTGGCGAGGCAGAGGACCGGGAGCCGGCACCTCATCATCGCGGGGGGCGTGGCCCTCAACAGCGTGATGAACGGGCGCATCCTGCGCGAGGCCGGATTTGACGACATCTACGTGATGCCGGCGGCGGGAGACAACGGCACCGCCATCGGCGCCGCCTTTCACGTCTACAACAGCGTACTCAACCATCCCCGGGTGTTCGTGCACGATGATCCCTATCTGGGGACGTCCTATTCCGATGAGCAGATAGCGAGGGTGCTCAGCGGCTGCAAGCTGCGGGCCGCCCGGCAGGACGACATGGCGGCAACGGCGGCGCGGCTTCTGGCCGACGGCCAGATCCTGGGCTGGTTCCAGGGCCGCATGGAGATCGGCCCCCGGGCCCTGGGCAACCGCAGCATCCTGGCCAATCCCACCCTGCCCTACATGAAGGACAAGATCAACGCCGAGGTCAAGCACCGCGAGGCCTTCCGGCCCTTCGCCCCTTCCGTTCCGGTGGAGGACAAGGACACGTACTTCGACATCATCGGGGAAAGCCCGGTCATGCTCAAGGTCTGCCCGGTCCGCCCGGAGATGCGGCAGTTGCTCCCCGCCATCACCCATGTCGACGGCTCGGCCAGGCTCCACACCGTCACCCGGGACATCAATCCCCTCTTCCACGACCTGCTGCGCAAGTTCGGCGCCCTGACCGGGACCCCCGTGCTCCTCGACACCAGCTTCAACATCCAGGGTGAGCCGATCGTGGAGTCGCCGGAGGACGCCATCCGCTGCTTCTTCTCCACAGGCATGGACTCGCTGGCGCTGGGCAGCTTCCTCATCACCAAGGACTGAGCGGCGGCCCCCGCCGCGCCCGTCCCGGCCGGCGCTTCGCCGGTCAAGCCGGGGCCGGCCCCCAACAGCCTTCGTGCTCTGCTGCATGCTCCGGCGCCGCCCGGTAAGACCGAAGCTGCCCGCTGCCCGGCAGCGCCGCCCGTTGTTGCCCGGCTGCGCCGTCTTGACAGACCGGCCCGCCAGTAGTACATTTGTACTATAATTGATGCGATGAAGGCGGCGCCATGGCCCGGGCATCCCTGAGACGGCAGCAGATACTGAGCTTCATCCGAGAGTTCATAGAGCGGAAGGGGTATCCCCCCACGGTGAGAGACATCCTGCGCAGCTGCCGCATCAGCTCCCCGGCGGTGGTGCAGCACCACCTCAAGGTGCTGGAGGGGCAGGGCCACATCAGCCGTGAGCCCGGCATCCGCCGCAGCATCACCCTGGCCGGCAGGCCCGGGCGCGCGGCCAGGGTCCCCCTCCTGGGGCAGATTGCGGCGGGCCAGCCCATACCGGTGCCGCAGCCGGACTCCTGGCACGAGGAGCCCCTGGAGATGCTGGAGGTCCCGGCCGGCCTGGCCCCCGGAGGAGGCGCGCCTGCCGGCGGCGTCTACGCCCTGCAGGTGAAGGGGCAGTCCATGATCGACACCCTCATCGATGATGGCGATATCGTCATCATGCAGGCCGCCAGCACCGTCAACAACGGTGAAACGGCGGCGGTGTGGCTCAGGGCGGAGCAGGAGGTCACCCTGAAAAGGGTCTACCGCGAGCGCGGGCGCGTCCGCCTGCAGCCGGCCAACAGCCAGATGGAGCCCACGTACCACGACCCGGAGAACGTAGAGGTCCGGGGAAGGGTCATCGGCGTCATCCGGGCCCTCGCAGGGCCGGCCCGGGCCGCCCTTCTCTAAGCCCGCATCCAGGAAACCAGGATGGAAGTCCTCTGTCTCTTCATTCCCCACCCGCCGCCGGGGGAGGCGCGGCCCGGGGCCGCCGGCAAGCCCGGCCATCGAGATGCCGGCCCGGCGCAAGCCGCGCCGCGGCCCGTGGCCGCCGGCCCCCTCCCCGGAGAAAGCGGTGGCGCCCGGTCCTTCGAGGCGGTGCTGGACATACTGGACCGCTTCAGCCCCGCCGTGGAGGCGGGGGCCCCGGGCAAAGTGTTCCTCGACGTCACCGGCTCCCGGAAGCTGTACGGGCCCGCCGCCAGCCTGGCGGACCTGGTCACCCGGGAGGTGCTGCGGGGGTCCGGGCTCCGCTCCCGGGCCGCGGTGGCCGGCGGCAAGTTTGTGGCCGGAGTGGCCGCGCCCCTGGCCACCGCGGGCCCGCTGGTAGTGCCCCCCGGCCAGGAGAAGCAGTTCCTGGCGCCTCTCCCCGTAGAGCTTCTGCCCGTGTCCCCGCAGGCCCTGTCCTGGCTCCGGCGGCTGGGACTGCGCCGCCTGGGCCAGGTGGCCGCCCTGCCGGAGAACGCCCTGGCCGGCCAACTGGGCGCGGAAGGTGTGACCGCCTACCGCCTGGCCAGCGGGATAGACCTGGCGCCGGTGATACCCCGGCCCCGGCCGGACGTCCTGGAGGAAACGCTTTCCTTCGAGGCGCCTCCGGAGAGCCTGGGGGCCCTGCTGGCCGCCCTGGACAGGCTGCTGGACCGGCTGGTGCCCCTGCTCCGGAAGCGATACCAGGTCTGCAGCCAGATCAGGCTGTGTTTCATCCTCGATGCCGCCGCGCCCAGCGCGGCCGGCCCCGGCGCCGTCGAGCCAGGCAGAGCCCGTTCCGACGGCGTCCGGCCGCGGCCGGACAGCGTGAACCTGAAGACGCCCCTGGACTCCAAGCCCGAGATCCTGGGGGTCCTGAAACGCCACCTGGAGGCCGCCGCCTTCCCGGAAGGAATGTCCGGGGTCCGCCTGTCCCTGGCCCGGCTGGGCGGCGAGGCAGGCCGGCAGGCGCCCCTCTCATCAGCCGCCAGGAGGCGCCAGGCGGAGGCCCTGCAGCGCCTGGAGAAGGACCTGGGGGCCCGGTTCGGGCCGGGATCCCTGAAGAAGGTGGTGGCCCTGGACCCCGGCTCCCGCATACCGGAGCGCCGCATGGCCCTGGTGGACGCCGCCGTCGAGCCTCCGGGGCAAAGGGATCAGGGGCAGCCAGGGCATGGGGCATAGAGGCGCCGCGGCACAGGATCAGGAAGGCCGTACAGGAGGGGCCCGACAGCCATGGTCACGCCGCTCAATGTCCCCAGGGAGATACGCGTTGCCGCCGCCGGCGACGGCTGCCCGGTCTCCGTCCGCATCGCCGGCCGGCAGCGGCGGGTGGCCCGCATCAGCAACCAGTGGCGCATAGACGACGAGTGGTGGCGCCAGGAGATATCCCGCCGTTACTTCGAGCTGGAGCTCGGGGACGGCTTGGTGATCACCGTATTTGAGGACCTGGTCTCGGGGCGCTGGTACCAGCAAAGGCTCTAGCCATGTATGCCGAGCTGCACTGCCACAGCAACTTCTCCTTCCTGGACGGGGCCTCCCATCCGGAGGACCTGGTCTCCCGGGCGAAGGAGCTGGGCCTGCCCGCCCTGGCCCTCACCGACCACGACGGGCTGTACGGCCTGGTCAAGTTCCGCAACGCCGCCCGGGAGCAGGGCATCAGCGCTATAACCGGCGCGGAGATGACGCTGGACGGCGGCAGCCACCTCACCCTGCTCGCCCGGGATGCCGCCGGCTACTCCAACCTCTGCCGGCTGATCAGCCACGCCCAGCTGGGCCACGGCAAGGGCCGGGCATCCCTGGACCCGGGCCTGCTGGAGAAGCACTCCGATGGCCTCTTCTGCCTCTCCGGGTGCCGGAAGGGACAGGTCTCCCGGCTGATGCTCGCCGGCCGGAGAGAGGAGGCCGCCGCGGCCGCCCGCCGCTACCGCGGCATCTTCGGCCCCCGCTTCTACATCGAGCTGCAGAACAACCTCTGCCCCGAGGACCGGCGGCTGTGCCGCGGCCTGGCAGAGCTGGCCCGAGACCTGGGCATCGGCTGCGTGGCCACCAACAACGTGCACTACGCCCGCAGGGAAGACCACCGCCTGCAGGATGTCCTGGTCTGCATCCGCAACCGCAGCACCCTGGATGCCTCCCACCACCTGCGGCGGCCCAACTCCGAGTGCCACCTGAAGCCCGGCCAGGAGATGGCCCGGCTCTTCAGGGACTACCCCGCGGCCCTGGCCAACACCCTGCGGATAGCCGGGGCCTGCAGCCTCGATCTCGACCTGTCCGGCCACCGTTTCCCGGACTTCCCGGCGCCGCCGGGGGAGACCGCCGACAGCTTCCTGGAGAAGCTCTGCCGGGAGCAAGCGGCCCGGAGGTATCAGCCGCTGACGCAGGAGGTGGAGCGGCGGCTCTCCGAGGAGCTGCGCCTGGTGCGGCAGCTGGGGCTGGCCGGCTACTTCCTCACCGTGTGGGACATCATGGAATACGCCCGGGGAAACGACATCCCGGCCCAGGGCCGGGGATCGGCGGCCAGCTCCATCGTGACCTACCTCCTGGGGGTCACCCGGGTCGACCCGGTGGCCCAGAGGCTGTTCGCCGGCCGCTTCCTCAACGACGAGATGTCGGCCATGCCGGACATAGACATAGACATCGCCTCCGACCGGGAAGACCACAGGGAGAAGCTCCTACAGTACATCTACCGCAGGCACGGGCCGGGCCAGGCGGCCATGCTGTGCAACGTGGTGACTTACCGGGCGCGCAGCGCCGTCCGGGAGGTGGGCAAGGCCATGGGCCTGCCGCCGGACCTGCTGGACCGGATGGCCCGGTCGCTGGACGCGTGCTCCGCGGTCAACATAGATGAAAGGCTGCCCGGGATGGCCGAGCTCCGGGAGGCCATGGGCTCCCGGGCCGGGGAGCAGTTCCTGGATATCTGCCGCCAGATAGCGGGCTTCCCCCGTCACCTGGGCATTCACGTGGGGGGGATGATCATCTCCTCCAGCTCCTTGAGCGACATCGTGCCCCTGGAGAAGGCCTCCATGCCGGGCCGCGTGGTGACCCAGTGGGACAAGGACGACATCAGCGACATCGGCCTGATCAAGATCGACCTCCTGGGCCTGCGCATGCTCTCCCTCATCCACGAGGCGGTCAGGCTGGCCCGGGAAAGCGGCGGCCCCGGGGCGTCCCCGGACCTCGACCTTGACCATCTTCCCCTGGACGACCCCCGCGTCTATGACATGCTGTGCCGGGGCGACACCCTGGGCGTGTTCCAGGTGGAGTCCCGGGCCCAGCAGGCCACCCTGCCCCGCTCCCGGCCCCGCTGCTTCGAGGACCTGGTGGCCGAGGTGGCCATCATCCGCCCCGGCCCCATCCAGGGCAACGCCGTCCACCCCTACCTGGCCCGCCGCCAGGGGAAGGAGAAGGTGAGCTATCTCCACCCGGGCCTGGAGCCGGTGCTCCGGGAGACCCTGGGCGTCATCATCTACCAGGAGCAGGTGATCCAGGTGGCCATGGCCATCGCCGGCTTCACCCCCGGCCAGGCGGACTGGCTGCGCCGGGCCATGAGCCGCAAGCGCTCCCGGGAGGCCATGGAGCGCCTCCGGAGCAGCTTCCTGGAAGGCGCCCGCAGCAACGGCATAGAGGGGGCGGTGGCGGAGGCGGCCTTCCGGCAGATCGCCAGCTTCGCCGAGTTCGGCTTCTGCAAGGCCCACGCGGCGGCCCTGGCCGAGACCACCTATCGCTCCGCCTGGCTGAAGCTCTACTACCCCGGCCAATACTACTGCGCCCTGCTCAACTGCCAGCCCATGGGCTTCTACTCGCCCCACGTCATCGTCAACCAGGCCAGGCGCGAGGGGATCGGGGTGCTCCCGGCAGACATAAACCTCAGCCGGGGCCGGTGCACCCTGGAGGGAGGCGGGATCAGGCTGGGCTTTCGTTATGTCAAAACCGTGGGGGAGAAGGCCTGGCAGCGGATCGAGCAAGAGCGGGGGTCGGAGCTGCCGGCCGGGCCGTGCCCGGCCGGGCGCGAGGCGGCTGCCGGGGGCCCAGTGGCCACCCCCGGGCGCCCGTATGCCTCCCTGGAGGACTTCCTCACCCGGACCGGGCTGGACCGGGAGGCCGTGGAGAACCTCATCATGGTGGGGGCCTTCGACTCCCTCGGCACGCCCCGGCGGCAGCTGCTCTGGCAGCTGGGGGCCCTGGTGCGGCAGCCGCCCGGCGCCGTCCCGCTCCCGTGGACGGCGCCGGCAGTGGAGCTGCCCCGAATGACGCTCCGGGACAGAGTGGCCGCCGACTACCAGGTCCAGGGGCTCTCGGCCAGCCACCACCCCATGGAGGTGCTGCGCTCCGGGGTCAGCGGCAAGGTGACCCCGGCCCACGACATAGCCTCGGTCCCTTCCGGGTCCCGGGTGAGGGTGGCCGGATGCGTGGTCTGCCGACAGGCGCCACGCACGGCCAAAGGGCACGTCTTCCTCACCCTGGAGGACGAGACCGGGCTGGTCAATATCATCCTGCGGCCCGGGGTCTACGAGCGGTACCGCCAGGCCGCCCGGCTGGAGCCCGCCATTGTGGTGGAGGGGACCCTGCAGAAGCATGACGGCGTGGTCAACATCATAGCCCGGCGGCTCCAGCCTGTGCCCCGCCGGGACGCGCAGGAGGGGCCTCCCCCGCCGATGCCCCCCGGCCTGGCCCACGATTTCCGCTGACAAGGCGGGCCGGAGGGCAGCCGCTGTGCCTCCCGCTTCAGGCGGGGCGGCGCCGCGGCAGGGCCGGCCGTGCTAGAATCGGGCCAGGCCCCGGGGAAGACGCCGCAAATGGACCAGATACTGATCGGCACCTGCTCCTGGACGGACCCCACCCTGGTCCGGTCGGGGCGCTTCTACCCGGCCGGGGCCAGGTCGGCCGAGGACAGGCTGCGGCACTACGCCAGCTGCTTCGACCTGGTGGAGGTGGACAGCAGCTACTACTCCCTGCCCGCCGAGCAGACGGCGCTGCTGTGGGCCCGGCGCACCGGCGCCGGCTTCACCTTCGACGTGAAGGCCTTCAGGCTGTTCACCCTGCACCCCACGCCGCCGACGGCCCTGCCCCGGGACATCCTGGCCTCCCTCCCCCCGGGCCTGCAGGGCAAGGCCAGCCTCTACCAGCGGGACCTGCCCCGGCCCATCACTGACGAGCTCTGGCGCCGCTTCGAAAGGGCGCTCCTCCCGCTGGACAGCGCCGGCAAGCTGGGCACCGTCCTCTTCCAGTTCCCGCCGTGGTACCTGCCCGGAGACCAGCAGCGACACTACATCCTCTCCTGCCGGGACAGGATGGCCGGGTACCGCATCGCCGTGGAGTTCCGGCA
This sequence comes from uncultured Dehalococcoidia bacterium, assembly GCA_964492335.1. Classification (GTDB taxonomy): domain Bacteria; phylum Chloroflexota; class Dehalococcoidia; order UBA2247; family RBG-13-53-26; genus JAFGCL01. The sequence goes on from CAZBJX010000011.1 coordinate 27,677, forward strand.
TGGCTCGTGGGTCAACGAGCAGAACCGCGAGGGGACCTTCGCCTTCCTGCAGGACAACAACCTGCCCTATGTCTGCGTGGACGGGCCCCAGGGGTTCGAGTCCAGCATGCCGGCGCTGGCCCAGGCCACCTCCGACATAGCGATGGTGCGCTTCCACGGCCGCAACCGCGACACCTGGGAGAAGCCGGGGCTGACCAGCGCCGAGCGCTTCAACTACCTCTACACTGAGGACGAGCTCGCGAGCTGGGCCCCCCGCATCAAGGGCATGGCCGAAAACGTCCGGCAGTGCCATGTCCTCTTCAACAACTGCCACGAGGACAAGGCGGTGGTCAACGCCCGCCAGATGAAGCTGCTGCTGGACTGACGGCCGTCCCGGCCCCCCGGCGCATCCCTGACCGGCTAGAGCGCCCGGGCCAGACGGCGCAGGAACTCCGGCATCTCTGCCGGTGAGCTCAAGAAGAAACGGGCCGCCGTCTCACGGCCGGGCCCGCCGACGAACACCGAGACCCCCCCGCCGGCGTTCACCACCCGGAAGCCGCCTTCGTCCGTCAGATCGTCCCCCACGAAAAAGGTCACCCCGGCCGCCCGCTCTCCCGCGGGGGCCCAGCAGGCCACCAGGAGCGCTATGGCGTCTTCCTTGCCCCAGACCACGTCGGGACGCACCTCGTAGACCTTCTTCCCCTCGGTGGTCCTGATCTTGCCCCTCTCGCGCCACCCGCGGACGGTCTGCTCGCAGGTCTTCTTCAGCTCTTCGACACGGTCATCCGGCACCAGCCGGTAGTGCACGCTCAGCGTGAGGCCCTTGTCCTCAATCAGCACGCCCTCGAAGCCCTCCAGCGCCTTCCTGAGGGCCAGGTACGCCCGGTGCACAGCCGGCCTCAGGGCCTTCGCCGGAGGGTAGACGAACTTCAGGTCCGGCCCCCTTATCTCCAGGCCATGATTGCCGGCATAGGTGATGCCTGGGAGGCCCACCCTGCTGCTTATGTCAGGGAGGGAGCGGCCGCTGATCACCGCCACCCCCACCTTCAGGTTGGAGGAGAGGGCCTGCAGCGCCAGCCTGGTGCTCTCGGGCAGGACCGCCTCTTCCGGCCGCCCGGCGATGGGGGACAGCGTCCCGTCGAAGTCCGTCAGCAGCACCACCTGGCCGGCGCCGCCGGTGCGCCGGGCTATCCCGGGCCACGCGGAGAACAGATGGTCCACCCGCTAGTCCCCGGAACCGATCTTGGCCATCTTGGTCACGATATCGGCCGCCCACTTGTAGATGTTGTTCTCATGGACCACGGCCCGCATCCGCTTCATCCTGCGCTCCTTCTCTTCCAGTGGCATCTCCAGAGCGGACCTGATGGTCTCGGCCATCTCGTCGGCGGCGTAGGGGTTCACCAGGAGGGCATCAGACAGTTCCTGCGCCGCGCCGGTAAACTGGCTGAGGATGAGGACCTTGTCGTTGTCCACGGCGCTGGCCACGAACTCCTTGGCCACCAGGTTCATGCCGTCGTGCAGAGAGCTGACGATGGCGAAGTGGGACAGGCGCCGCAGCGCCATCACCGTCAGGGGCGAGAGAGGCCCGCGCAGGTCGATGACCGGCTTCCAGTGGCCGGTCTCGTACTTCCAGTTGGTCTCCTCGATGAGGGTGTCTATCTCGTCGTTGATCCTGCGATACGCCGGCACGTGGACCCGGCTGGGCACGCCGGTCTGGATGAAGACCAGCCGGCCCCGGTAGTCCGGGTGCCGGTCCAGGAAGCGGTCGATGGCCCGCAGCCTGTCCGGTATGCCCTTGGTGTAGTCAATCCGGTCCAGCCCCATGCCCACTACGCGGCCATCGAGGTCCAGGGCCTTCCGCAGCCGCCGCATTTCGGCCTCCACCTCCGGCCCCTGCGCCGCGGCCTCCACCTCTTCGAAGTCGATGCTGATGGGGAAGGGCCGCACCTCCGTGTTCTTGCCACCCCGTATCACCTGGTACCGGTCGTAGTCCACCCTGGCCTCGATGGTGCGGTCCACCGTCTCCAGGAAGTTGTTGCAGTGATAGCGCAGGTGGAACCCCAGCAGGTGGTTCCCCAGCAGCCCTTCCAGGACCTCGTTCTGCCAGGGGCAGATCCGGAAGGCCTCGCGATTGGGCCACGGGATGTGCCAGAACTGGGCCACCACCAGCCGGGAATTGGCCTCGCGCAGCATGCGGGGCAGCAGCGTCAGGTGATAGTCCTGGACGAAGACGAAGGCCCTGTCCGCCCCCACCTCCTCCAGCACCGCGCGGGCGAAGCGCTCGTTGACCTGGCGGTAAGTCTCCCACTCGTCATCATTGAAGGTGGGCCGGGTATACGCGATGTGGCACAGCGGCCAGAGAGCGTCGTTGGACACGCCGTAGTAGTAACCGTCCTCCTCCTGCTTGGTCAGCCAGATGCGCCTCATGGTGTAGCGCGGATCGTCGGGAGGCACCCTGACCCGGTCCTTGCCATCAACAGTCTCCCGGTCGGCATTGCCGCTGCCGTGGGCCACCCACGTTCCCCCGCAGGCCCGCATCACCGGGTCCAGGGCCGCCGTCAGGCCGCTCGGCGGCATGTCGCACTGTATGACGCCCTGGACCAGAGAATGGACGTAGGGCTCCCGGTTGGACACGACGACGAAGCGGTAGTCCTTGAACTCTTCAGCCACGAACTCGTGCAGGCTGTCTCGCGTCCACATTGTCATGGTCTCCTTGCCAGCTAAAGATGAATCACGTCTTCCGTGTGGTCCAGCATCAGAAAGAGGAGCAGGTAATCCCTGACATGCCGGGTGATCAGGAAGTTGTGCCTGACGTGCTCCTTGCCGTTCTCCCCCAGCCATCGCGCGTAGTCCGGGTTGGACAGCAGCTGCCGGACAGCATAGGCCGTCCCTTCTATGCCATGGGACAGCAGCCCGGTCAGCTTGTGCCTCACCTGGAGGGGGATGCCGCCCACGTCCGAGGCCACCACCGGGCGCCCCTTCCACAGGGCCTCGCTCACGGTGAGGGCGAAGCCCTCCCTGAGGGACTTCTGCAGGATGACTGCGGACGCCCTCTGCAGAGCGTTGATCTCTATGTCCGACCTGGCCTGCCCTGAGATGATGTGGATGTCCGGGCGGCCGTCGGCCGCCTCCTGGACCTGCGCCAGGACCTTCTCGCCCTCCGGGTCGTCGGTGGCCCCGCCACCGATCAGGACCAGCCGGCAATCGATGGACCTCTTCACCATCTCGTAGGCCCGGATCACGCCCACCGGGTCCTTCATGTAGTCGAACCGCGAGACCTGGGTGATGACGGGCTTGTCCCGGGGTATGCCCATCCCGGACATGGCAGCGTCTATCTCACGGGTGGTAAGGTCCCTGTTCTTGTCGCTCAGCGGGTCTATCGACGGCGATATGAGGAACTGCCGCACGGGCAGGGGCCGGGAGAAGGCCGGGGCCGAGAACACCGTGGCGTCGTACCGGATTACGTAGCGCTCCAGGAAGCGCCACACGCGCTCGTCCGGGCTGGACACGTCGATATGGCACCTCCAGATCCACTTCCCGCCGGCGTCCTCCTTCTTCTCGATCAGCGCGCACGGCTGGGGATCGTGTATGAACACGATCTGGCCGTGCAGGTCCATCTCCGCTATGTTCTTGCGGTTGATCTCCAGGAACAGCTCGAAGTCCTCGTCGGACAGGTCCTCCTGGCGGCCGTGCAGCGCGTTGTGGAACTTCTTGGTCACCTCGAAGAAGCCGGGGCTGCCCTTGATCACGTCCCACCGGGCATCCACTCCCAGCTCCTGGAGAATGGGCACCATGCGGTTGAGTATCTCAGCCACCCCCCCTCCCGCGAAGGTGGAGTTGATGTTCAACACCTCCCAGCCGGTCGCCTTGGAGGCCAGCAGCCGCAGTTCCTCGATAACGCTGCGGCCGACGATGGGCTCATAGTTCGCCAGCTTCACCCAACTCCTTTTCAATCAGTTTAATAAGGGCCCCCCGCAGGCCCTCCAGCGAGTGAGTATAGGGATCGAGCCGCGCGATCCTGTCCGCCAGCTCCTGCTCGTCCAGGCTGTCGGCCAGCCAGGCGGAGAAGTCGTTGAGCCCCTTCCCCAGCCTCAGCCTCGATTCAAAGATGTGGAAGTAGAGCGAACTGGGGCTCATCTTCCGCAGGGCCTCCACGAACTCCCTCAGGTCCCTGGCCACGTACGGCGCATGGATGATGACGCTCACGGATTTGACGAAATGGAACTCGTCGCCCGGCGCCGCCTCCCACCGCCCACCCCCCTGGGCCAGGTGCTCCTCTATGATGGAGACCAACCGCCCCCGCAGCGCCTGCAGGTTGGTGAACTGGAAGGTGTCCACGGCCGCCAGCTTCTCCGCCAGCACATCGTCGCCAAGCGCGTCGTCCACCCACAAGGCCAGGTCATTGGCCGGCTGCGGGGTCAGGTAGTGGTGCTCCTCCAGGAAATGGTGCGTGTGGTAGTAGATGACAGCCTCGGGCACCACCTTAAGCATGTCGGCCATCTCCCGCAGAGCGCCGGCCTTCAGGCCCGTCAGCTCCTTCATGTGCGACCGGGAGTAGAAATCGAAGGGCTTCCTGGCCTTCTTGATCGGCAGGCCATAGTTGATGACCGTGCTCTGCGCCATCTTCCTGTTCGGTATGATGGTCACCGCCCCGGTCGACCCCGTGACCATGACGCTGCGCCAGTTCATGCCGGTGACGTAGCCTTCCTCGCCGCTCTCCTTGATCCTGATGTAGTCGCCGCTCTTGAAGTGCCGCATCGAGCCGACCTGCAGCCCGGCCACCAGGTCCGGCCCGATGTCCCTCATGATGAGGATCGCCAGCAGGGCCAGGATGCCCATGGCCAGGAGTATGGCGGCCAGGTTGGCCCCCCATATCTCCAGCACGCTCAGGAGAGTCACCACCACCACCACGATGCGTACCAGGTACCGGAAGGCCCTGGTGTCGCGGTCGGGGGCCTTCAGGTGATCTCCCCAGAGGGAGACCAGCCTGTCGGACATGGAGAGGAGGGCCAGGGCCAGGGAGAGCACGAAGACGGTCCACAGCCCCTTGCTGACATAGAGCATCCACTCCGACCCCCCGCTGCGGGTGGCAATGGTATATACCAGGATGCCCATCCACGCACCCGCCGCCAGCGCCCAGAGCATCGAAGGGAAGCGGGTCGTGTCGCGGAGGATGTCGAAGCCCTTCCACCCGGTCTCCCTGGACCACCTCTGCAGCCACCCCCGCGCCAGTTGCCTCAGCCAGAGGCAGGCAATAGAGCCTGCCAGGCCCACCGCCACTGCCAGAAGTATCTCCTGGTTGCTTCTCAGCCAGTCTACGTCGCACCCCTACCGGGAAACAGGGCCGCAGCGCGCGTCACTTCGGCTCCCTCTTCCCCTCTCCTATCACGAAGGCGATGATATCGCTGCTCGTCAAAGACCCCAGAAGCTCCCCGGTGGACCGGTCGACCACCGGGACCACCGTCACGCCGGAGTCTGCCATGCGCCGGGTCACGTCATCCAGCATCTCGTCGGGCACCGCCACCATGGGCTCATACTCCAGCAGCTCGTGCAGGACCACGCTGCCCCAGCGGTCCTTGTCTATATGACGGATATCCTTGAGGTACAGCACCCCGGCCAGTTTGCCCGGCTCTTCCATGATCACATAGTCCGACTGGTCGGGGACCGCCCAGTAGTCTATGAAGTCCTGTATGGTGATGACGAAGGACGGGAACTGCCGTCCCCTATCCATTATATCCAGCACCGTCTTATTGTCCAGAGCATACCGGGCAAACGACGGCACCACGAACCAGGGCACCCTCTCCTTCCTCCCGGCCGGGGCGCGCCCGGCCCGCCCGATGGCCAGGCCCATTGCCGGCGGTGCAATGAGAAGGTACCCGACCATGATCAGGACCAGCAGAGAGAACAGCTCCTGCGGCACGGCCCCGATGTCCAGCAAGACCAGCAGCAGGGCGATCTCCACCACCCCCTTCCCCATGATGCCCGAGGCAATGGCCAGGGGACGGTCCAGCCGGGCCACCGTCACCCCCGACAGGGCGCCGGCGAACTTGCCCAGAACGGCCACCGCCACTACGGCCTCCAGGGACCACACAGGCAGCTCCCCGAACGACAGGTCCAGGTGTATCCCCGCCGACGCGAAGAACAGCGGGATGAAGAGACCGTAGGCCAGGCCCCGCACGCCGGGCAGGATCTCGGCCCGCAGGCGGTAAGGCAGCCCGGACAGCGAGACCCCCAGCAGGAGGGCTCCCAGCGAGCCGTGCATCCCGATCCTGTCCACCAGGCCCACGAGCAGCAGCAGGCCGCCGGTAACCAGGCCCATGGCCAGCTGCGGCGCACCTATGACGCGGCGCAGCCAGGCCACCAGCCGGGGAAAGACCTTGCTGGCCAGCAGCCACGAGGCCACCGCCACCGCCACCACCTCGGCCAGCAGGATGGGCAGGGTCCACCAAGTGAAGGGGTCTTTCCCGGTGATGTTTCTGATGGCCAGGGAGACCACCAGGAGCCCCACGATCTCCAGGATCACCACGGTGGTGAAGACCTCCAGGCCGACCGGCTCCCTGAGGCGCCCCAGGTCGCTGAGCACCTTGGCCACCACCCCCAGGCTGGAGAGCGACAGGATGCCCCCCACGGCGATGGCGCTTCCCACGGGCAGGTCCACCACCGCCACCATGACCACCGTGGCCAGTGCGAAGGACACCAGGAAGCCCACCGTCCCGGCCACGAAGAACCGGCCCCTCAAGGTGGCCGCCAGCCCCGTCACATCCATTTCCTCCACCCCGATGAGGAAGAACAGGAACACCACCCCGATGCCGAAGAAGAGCTCCAGGTCCCGGGTGGCCTCCACCACGCCCAGGACCGGCCCCAGGAGGATGCCGGCGGCCACGTAGGCCACCAGGGCGCTCTGGCGCAGCCGGGTGACCACGCCCTCCAGGAGCTTGGCAACTATCAGCAGCAGGCCAAGAGATATGAGCAGGTCCATGAGCTTGGCTCCCGGCCCGGGGCAGGGACCGGCGACAGACGGCGGACAGGCTCAGCCGGGAGGGACGGAACAGCCGATGGACACGGCTGAAGGGCCGGGCGACGCCGATCAGGCGCCGCCCACCTTCTCCCGCGGCCCCACCAGGAGGACGGGCACGGTGCTGGCCCGGACCACCTTGTCGGCCACGCTGCCCAGCGCCCAGCGGCCGAGCCCGGAGCGCCCGTGGCTGGCCATGACGATGATCTCACAGGGGCTGTGCTCTGCGTGGTAGAGAATGGCCTGGGCGGCATCTCCGATGACCAGCTTGGGGTACACGGCCAACCCCTGCCCGCTGAGCTTTTCAGCCACCCTGTTGATGTAGGCCCCGGCGTCGCGCTCCCTCCGGCTGACAGGCTCGGTGATCACCTTCTCTTCGGACTTCTGGCTCCGGTCCACCACCTTGCGGTAGCCCTCGGTGCGCTCCACCACCCTCAGCAACGTGATGTCCAGGGTGCCGCATCCCTTGGCCAGCGTCTCCGCATGCGATACGGCTGCCTCAGACAGCCTGGAGCCGTCCAGTGGGACCAGGATGTGCTTGTACATCGTCACTCTCCTCCTTCTCCGGGCCGGCCATTGCGCGCCCCGGGGCATTCGCTGGCTTCCTCCCGGCGCGGACCGCAGGTGTAGTGTAAGCTAGCACCCGCCTCCCGGCCAAGTCAAGGCCCCGGCCCTCACGCGGCGGGATGCCGGGAGGGGACGAGCCGTCAGAGGTCCCGGAAGCTCTTCAGCCGTTCGTACTCGATCACCAGGGAGATGGCGGCGTTCTCCGCCTGTATTCCGGCTTCCTCGGCGGCCGCCACCGGGTTCAGGCCGCCGAGCAGCAGCACCCCCACCCGGCCGGGTTCCACCGGCGCTTCACAGACCGGCTCGCCGGGCCGCCCCATCACCACCAGGCTGCCCAGGCCGGCCTCCTCGAGCCCGGCCATCACCTCGCCGGCCAGCGGCCGGCACTGCCCGGGCACCTCGGCGAAGTTGCCCAGCACCCGGCCGTCCCCCCTCCCGGCCGCCCCTGTCACGTCGGTCATCTTGCCCCGGATGAATACCTCCGAAGGATCCAGGGAGGTGCCGCCATAGTGGACCAGCTCCACGAAACGCAGCGGCCGCCCGGCCCTGATCTGGAGGATGCCCCCGAACCTGCAGTCCATGGGCACGCCGGCCTTCAGCAGCACGCCGGCCACCACGGCGCTGCAGACGGTGGCGAAGCCAACTTTGCCGGAGGGGATGGCCCTGTCCCCCAGGCTCTCCCCCTCCCGGGCCACGGCCACCATATGGCCTACGGACAGCCCCCTCTTGAAGGCCGCCGCCATCGCCTTCAGGGCCCCGGGGAACTCCTCCTTCTTGAACACCGACAGGTTGGCCGGCAGCAGCCCCCGGCGCGTCTCCACGTCGAATGTGGTCTGGAAGGAGACCAGCCCGATGCGGTTGCTGAAGAGGCCCACCTTGTCGCCCACCAACGCGTCGCGCAGCTCCGCAAGGCCGGCCTCGGTGATCCGCCTCCCGTCCCGGCCCACCAGCCGCGTCAGCCCCCGCTCGTCCATCAGCTTCAGGTGATAGCGCACCGCCCTCTCGCTGAGGTACACACCCTGCTCCTGCAGCTGCCGGCCGATCACCCTGGCCCCCACCGCCTCGGAGGAGCCCCTCAACACCCTCAGGATGGCGTTGACCTTCCTCTCCACGTCGACGTTGCTGGCGCCAATCATCTGACTCTGCACCCCGCCGCGCAGCACCATGGCTTCGACAACGCGCTCCGCTGCCGGGACATGCGCCGCCCCGCCCCCGGCGGCTCCGGCCTCACACCCTCACCGGTATGCCGCGGCCGGCCAGGTACCTCTTGGCCTGGGGAATGGTGATGTCCCCGAAGTGGAAGACCGAGGCGCAGAGCACGGCCGCCGCTTTGCCCCGGACGACGGCGTCGTAGAGGTGCTCCAGCCTGCCGGCGCCCCCGGACGCAATCACCGGGATGCCGACCGCCCCGGCCACCGCACTGGTCATCTCCAGGTCATACCCCTCCCTGGTGCCGTCCGCGTCCCGGCTGGTCAGCAGTATCTCGCCGGCCCCCAGGCCCTCCACCCTCCGGGCCCACTCCACCAGGTCCATCCCCGTCTCCTCCATGCCGCCACCCACCACCAGTTCCGTCCGCGGGCGCCCCCTCCCGGCCGGATTCTTCTTGCCGTCGAGGGCCACCACCAGGCTGCCGGCCCCGAAGCGGCCGGCGGCGTTGGCGATGAGGTCCGGGTTCCGGTAGGCCGCCGTGCCGATAACAACCTTGTTCACCCCAATGTGGAACAGCTGCTCCATATCAGCGACGTCGCGTATGCCGCCGCCCACAACAAAGGGCGCGGAGATGGCCTGGCGCACCTTCTTGACCCACTCCAGCATGATGCCCCGCTTCTGCACCGTGGCGGCGATGTCCAGGAAGGCGATCTCATCGGCGCCCTCCTTCTCGTAGGTGCCGGCTGCCTCCACCGGGTCCCCTGCGTCCTTCAAATTGACGAACCGGATGCCCTTGACCACCCTGCCGCCCTTGATGTCCAGGCAGGGTATAACCTTGACTGTCTTCATCTCTCCGCCGCTCCCTGGCCACGCATTCTCCCGGAACCATCACCTGCGGGCCGCCCCGCCCGGCCGGCGGCCTCCTCCGGCGCCTTGCCTGACGGCCACCGGCCGTAGGTAACTGTTTGCCTAGTCTAAGACCGGCCCTCCCCAGGTGTCAAGGAGAGTCGGGCATGCCACAACGATGTAATGCCGGCCAGCCTCAAGAAATGCTGGTGGCTATTGCGCCTGCATGATATACTGTCTGATGCAAGGCAGTATCAGCACGGGGCTCGATGAAGTTGGTATTCGCGACACCGACCCGAAGGCGGGTCGGGTCTTGATTTTCTGAGGCGCCACCAGCGACAGGCCCGGGTGAGGGATTGCCCGCCTGCGGAACGACTAACACAGCGGGCAAGGAAGGACTGAGGAGACCGACAATAGGCTGAAGAAAGAAGAATCCGTCCCGGGAAGCGTTGAACCGCCGTCTGTAATCTGGTCACTTGGGCGGCGGGGAGCCAGTAGTGAAACCGACCCATCTCAGGTCGGTTTTTCTTTTTTCCAGGCGGTCGGTCACCGGGAGGCCCGAATCACCAGGCCGAGGCAGCCGGAGCGAAGTGGCCGGAGATCGACCGAGCGGCCCGGCGGTCATCCAGCAGGAGGAAAGAGTGTTTCAGGGTAAGAAGATCGGCGTAGCGGTGCCGGCCTACAACGAAGAGAAGCTGGTGGCGGCCGTTGTGGAGAACATGCCGGCGATTGTGGACCGCATCTACATCGTCGATGACGGCAGCACCGACGGCACCCGGGAAGTCGTGTCCGCGCTCTGCGCGAAGCACCCCAGGCTGCAGCTCATCGAGCACAAGAAGAACAGGGGCGTCGGGGCCGCCATCGTCACCGGTTACCAGAGGTGCCTCGACGACGGCATGGACATCGCCGTCGTCATGGCCGGGGATGACCAGATGGACCCCATGGAGCTGCCCAAGCTGCTGACGCCTGTGGCCAACGGGCAGGCAGGCTACTGCAAGGGCAACCGGATGGTCTCCTCCAGCACCATGAAGGGCATGCCGCGGCTGCGGCGGTTCGGGAACTGGCTGCTGAAGTGGCTCACCCGCGTCTCCTCCGGCAACTACCAGATAGACGATCCCCAGAACGGCTACGCCGCTGTCTCGTCGGATGCCCTTCAGAGGATCAAGCTGGATGACCTCTATCCCTACTACGGCTACTGCAACCACCTGCTGGCCAAGTTCACCGTGGCCGGGGTCAAAGCCGTAGAGGTGCCCATACCGGCGCGCTACCAGAAAGAGAAGTCCAAGATCCGGTACGGCAAGTACATCCGGAAGGTGAGCTGGCTCCTGCTCAACAACTTCGCCTGGAGGATGGAGGTCAAGTGGACCTCCATGACCCGCAGGCCGGCGTCCCGTCAACCCGCGGCCGAGATCCGCGAGATCAGCGAGGCCCCCGAGTTCCTGCCCGGGGTCTCGCGCCGCGCCAGGTAGCAGACGGCCGGCGCTCTGTGTTGCCTGCACTATCGCGCTTTGCCCTGGTCAGACAAAGCGCGATCTTCATGTTGACGGCAGACGCCGCCGCCCGAAGGCCCCCGACCACCCATCCCCAGGCGGACACCCGGCGGCGCCACGCCCGGGCACAGCCATATTGCGCCCAGTGATAACATACCCTGGTAAGAGGCAGGCGCCGGAAAGGCAGGTCAGGCAGCACAATGAGGCTGGACTTCACCATCGGGAGGTACCAGGAGCTGTGCGAGGCGATCGTGCAGTCGGGATACACGCCGATGACCGTGCGCGGCTACCTGGAGGCGGACAGGCTGCCGGCGCGGCTGGCCGTGATCAGACACGATGTTGATTCGACGCCGCGGCAGGAGCCCAAGATCGCCCGGATCGAGCAGGGTTGCGGCATCAGGGCCACCTACTACTTCAGGCACAGGCGCGGCATATTCCGCCCGGACATCATGCGGCTGATCGCCGGGATGGGCCATGAGGTAGGCTATCACTACGAGGCCATGGACAAGGGCAAGGGCGACTCGCGCAAGGCCATCGAGATCTTCGGCCGCGAGCTGGCCGACTTCAGGGAGGTGGTGGAGGTCAGGACCATCAGCATGCACGGCAACCCGCTGACGCGGTGGGACAACCGCGACCTGTGGCGCGATCACGATCCGGCCAGCTTCGGCCTCTCCGGTGAGGCCTACCTCTCGTTTGACCGGTCCAGGATCGGCTACCTGTCCGACACCGGCCGCACCTGGGGCCCGCGGTTCAAAGTGAAGGACTGGCTCCCTCCCCGTCCCGGCAGCACCGACCCGGCCTACCCCGTCCCCCCGGTGGACTCGACCGACGACCTGATAGCCCTGCTGCGCGGGCAGCAGGCGGACCATCTCTACCTGAACACCCACGCTGCCCGATGGGCGGACGGCCCGCCGGGCTGGGCCCGGCACTATGCGGAGGACCAGGCAGTGCGGATGGTCAAGCGCCTGGTGGCCCTGGCGCGCCGCCCCGCTCCCCCCCCATGATGAGAGGCGCCGGCCCGTGTATAATGAGTCCGGCACGGAGGTAACGCTACATGACCACAGTGGAAGTCAATGCCCCTGTCACCGTTGAGGAGTGGCGGGCCTTTGTGGACAGCCGGCCTGAGGCCACCTACGCCCACCTCCCCGGGTGGCAGGCGGTCCTGCGGGACAGCCTGGGGCACAGGCCTTACTACGTTTTCGCCCGCAATGAAGCCGGCCGGCTCTGCGGGGTGCTGCCGCTGTTCCAGGTCCGCAGCATCCTCTCCGGGAGCCACCTGGTGTCCACCCCATTTGTCAGCGAGTGCGGCCCCGTGGCCGAATCGGACGAGGCGCTCAGGGCCCTGGTGGACCGGGCCCGGGGCCTCTGCGACGAGCTCGGGTGCCGGTACATGGAGATCCGGGCATCGCGCCAGCTGCCCCTGGACCTGCCGGTGAGCGAGTACTTCTACACCTACTTCGTCCCGCTGTCCGAGCCGCAGAAGGCATGGAAGGCCCTCGACCACCGGACGCGGAACGCGGTCAACAGGTCCCGCAAGAGGGGCGTGGCGGTCAGCACGGACGACTCGCCGGGCGCCATGAAGGCCTTCTACGAGGTGAACCTGCGGACCAAGACCCGGCTGGGATCACCGGCCCACCCCCTGGAGTTCTTCCAGGCGATGCAGCGGGAGCTGGGCGACTGCTTCCGGCTCTACACCGCCGACTACCAGGGCCGCGCGATCTCGGCCGGCGTGGCCATACGCTACAACGGGGTGGTCAACGCCACCCACCAGGCCTCGGATCGCAGCTACCTGGAGCACCACCCCAACGAAGCCGTGTCCTGGCAGCAGATGGAGGACGGAGGCCGGGACGGCTTCCACTACCTCGATTTCGGCAAGACGCCGGCGGACAACCCGGGGCTGGCACAGTACAAGAAGAAGTGGAAGGCCGAGGAGAAGCAGCTCTATTACTACTACTACCCGAGCGTACCGAAGCTGATGGGGTCGGACCGGCAGGGGACCAGGTTCAAGTTGGTCACCGGGGTGTGGAAGAGGCTGCCTCTCTCCATCGTCCGGCGGCTGGGCCCCTTCGCCTTCAGGCAGCTCGACTAGCGGGCGGGCCGCGGGGAAGCTGGAAGGACAACGATGAAGATACTGGTAGACCTCAATCACCCGGTGGACATCAATTTCTTCAAGAACGCCATCAGACTGTGGACGGCGGAGCACGGCTGCCAGGTGGACATCTGCCTCCAGCCCCGGGGCAAGATGGTGGCCATCCTCCAGAGCGAGCTCCCGGAGTATGCCTTCACCACCATGGGCACCTTTCAGAAGACGATGGCCCGCAAGATCCTGATGCACGCCTGGCGGTTCCCCCAGTTCGCCAATCACGTGCGCCGGGGCCGGTACGACGTGGTGGCCTCCTTCGGCGGGATCGTGGTCTCCCACGCCACCTGGCTGCTGGGCAAGCCCTCCGTCATCTTCGATGACGACATCGAGTACGGCATCGGCTACTGGCCCTACAAGCCCTTCGCCACCCGGCTGCTGCTCCCGGCCCAGGTCCCGGCCACCGGCAGGAACATCATGCGCTACAAGGGGTTCAAGGAACTGGCTTACCTGCACCCCAACTACTTCCGGCCCGACGAGGGGGCCCTTGCCGAGTACGGCCTGGAGCCATCCTCATACGTCTTCGTCCGGGAGGTCAGCAAGGTCAGCGGGAACTACGCCCACCTGGAGACCGGCGGGCTGGCCGGGGTCTGCGCGCGGGTGAAGGAACAGGGGCTCATGGTGGTCCTCTCCCTGGAGGACAAGTCCCTGAAGGACCAGTTTGCCCCCCACTGCATCATCCTCCAGGAGCCGGTAAGGGACATCCACTCGCTGATGCACTTCGCCCGGCTGACCATCTCCTCCGGGGACACCATGGCCCGGGAGTCATGCCTGGCAGGCACCCCGGTCATCTACACCGGGGGCCGGACCATGTCGGTCAACTCCGAGCTGGTCCGGAAGGGCATCTTCTTCCAGCCCGGCGCCGGTCAGCCCACCATGGGCCTGGTCAACATGATCGTGGAGCAGGGCCTCAAGGAGAAGACCGGCCGGATACTGCGGGAGGCCCTGTCGGGCGAGTGGGAGGACACCACCAGGGTGATCGTATCCAACGTGCTCGAGGCCGGGGCTGCCAGCGCCCGCGCAGGCCGGCCGGCAAGGGAGCGCAATGGCAAGACAGGATAGGGCCACCCCGCCAGCCCCGGGAGAGCAGGGCCCGGCGATGGAGCCCATGCCGCAGGCCATCAGGCAGGAGGACCGGGAGTACTTCGACAGCCGGCAGGAGAAGGCCGACGCCATACTGGCGGACATCCAGTCCCTGGGGCATCCCGACATCGGTGGCCGTCGCATACCGGTCCTCGAGGTGGGCGCCAACAGCTGCTTCATCGCCCAGCGCCTGGCCAGCGTCACCCGGTGGGACATCCATTGCCTGGAGATCGAGGCGGAGCGGCTGTTCAAGTACCCCGAGATCTGCCGCTCGTTCAAGTCCGTCCTGGCCGACGCCACCGCCATCCCCTTCAAGGACGCGTCCTTCGATCTGGTGTTCTGCAATCACACGCTGGAGCACATCGTGCCCTACCGGGCCTGCATCAGCGAGATGCTGCGGGTCACCAGGGCCGGCGGACTCCTCTACCTGGCCTTCCCCAACCGCGACCGCCTGGTGGACGAGATCGGACTGGGCTGGTCCAAGACGAAGTCGAACCTGGCCTGGTACTTCGACCGGGCCTTCCGGGCCTTCACCATCGAGAGCCGGGTGGACCACCACATCGGCCTGGGATGCGGGGAGACCAGGGTGGCCTGCCGGGGGCACAGGGTGACCTGCCTGAGCAAGGGCCACGCCACCCGCTCCCTGGGGAAGACCGCCCGGCGCATCGCCGGGCGGGTCCCGGCCGGCATCTTCGACCGGTTCTCCCCGGTGGGCGTGTACCTGGTGGAGAAACGGTAGCCGTGGTCATCGCCATCGTCGAGGCCATGGACCCCGATTCCCCGGCCATCGGGGGCGGAGAGACCTACTCGCGAAACCTGCTGCAGTACCTCCTGAAGACCGGGGTGCCCACGTTCTTCATCGGCGTGTCTGCCGCCAGGGGCCGGACCACCGAGGGCCATTTCACCTTCCTGCCGGTCTCCAGCAGGACAACCCTGGGCAACCAGGGGTTCGTGCTGCGGCTGGCCCTGCGCCGGGCCTGCGCTTCGCTGCCCCGCGGCGCCATCGTCCACGTCCAGCGCCCGGAATACGCGCTGCCCTTCGTCCTGTTCTGCCATGGGCGCCCCAGAGTGGTTACACTTCATGGGATGATATTGCACGGGGTGAGGCTCAAACAGTCCCCCATGGTGGCCCGGGCTTACAGGATGGTGGAGTCGATATGCCTGCGGCGCAGCGCTGCTGTAATCGCCGTGGATGAAGGCACCAGGGAGTTCTACGAGAAGGAGTACCCCTGGCTGCGAGGAAGGCTCCGCGTGGTGCCCATCGGGATAGACCTGGGCCGGTTCCGTATCATGGACCGCGCCGCCATGAGGGCGGCGCACGGTTTCGGTGCCGCGGACAAGGTGGTCATGTTTGTCGGCCGCCTGGAGATCGAGAAGGACTTGGGCTTTCTGATCGAGAGCTTCCGCCTGGTCCTCCCCCGCGTGCCGGAGGCGCGCCTGGCGCTGGTGGGCGACGGGCGCCACCGCGCGGCGCTGGAGGAGATGGCCCGGGACCTGGTGCCCGACAGGGTCCTCTTCACGGGGTCCAGGCCGCCGGATTCCATCCCGGAGTTGCTTAACTGCGCCGATGTGCTAACATTGTGCTCGATGTACGAAGGCAGCCCGACCACGGTCAAGGAGGCCCTGGCCTGCGGTGTCCCGGTGGTGACCGCACCCGTGGGAGACGTGGCCCGGGTCATCAAGGAGAGCGCCACCGGCCGGATCGTCCCCAAGGATCCGGCCCGGTATGCCGCGGCCATCATCGAGGTGCTGACTGCCCCTGATCCGGAGGGCGCGCGGAGGGCCTGCGTCCGGGCCGCCGCGGAGTTCGGGTTCGACCGGGTCGGCGAGCGCACCGCAGAGGTCTACGAGGAAGTGGCCGCCCATGGGCAGATGAAGCGCGCGCGTGCGCAGAGGTAACAGCGAGATGAGAAGCCCCTGGGAGGACCACCGGAAGCTGCCGGGAACCAGCCAGTCCGATATCTGGCTCAAGCTGGGGGCCCTGCTCTGCGTCGCCTTCGTGATAATCGCCCTCCTCCAGATGCACCGGGCCCCGGCCATCGGCTACGAGCTTTCCATCTACACCGCCACTCCCACCAGCGTCTGGTTCCTGCTGCTGCTGGCCCTGCTGGGCGGGCTGGGCATCGTCATCCACGAGCTGGCCACCGGAAGGCACCAGGAGACGCGGACCTGCCTGGTGGGCTTCGCGGTGGTCCTGCTGGCCGTCACGGCCTTCCTCTGCCTGCCGGTCATCCGGGACTACTTCAGCTGGAGAGGCGACCAGCTGGCCCACATCGGCTTCGTCAAGGACATTGCCTCGGAGAACAGGCTGCCCGGCTACAACCCCTACCCGGTGACCCACACCCTCCTCTACGAGCTCTCCGCCATTTTCAACTGCTCGATAGACAAGGCCGTCAACCTCAACACGCCCCTGATCTTCGTCGTGTTCGTGCTGGGGACCTACCTGCTGACCACCGTGGTGCTGCCCGGCAGAGGGCACCAGATCACCGCCACCCTCTTCGCCGCCGCGACCGTAGCCGCGCTCAGCCGCTACAACCTGGTGCCGAACACCTGGTCCATACTCCTGCTGCCGGTCTTCTTCTACTGCTACTTCAGGCGCGATGAGCCGCCTTTCAAGATCCTGCTGGTGGTGCTGATCCTCATCTACCCCTTCCTCCACCCCCTGTCGGCGCTGATGATCATCGCCTCCATGGCCGCCATCGAGTTTCTGAAGCCGGCCTATTCCCGGCTGCTGCGGCGCATCGGAATGGAGCCGCCCCACTGGGTCTCTGTCGGGCCGGTCGTCTGGCCGCTGGCCATGCAGCTGCTGGTGTTCCTGCCGTGGGTTTTCACCCGCAGCGCCTTCCGCAGCAACGTGGACGCCCTGTGGTGGCAGCTCATCAACTTCAGCGGGTCGAGCCAGGGGTCGCACGCCATGGCCAGCCTGTCCAAGGTGGACCTGGACGCCCTGGGGG
Source organism: uncultured Dehalococcoidia bacterium (assembly GCA_964492335.1). Lineage (GTDB taxonomy): Bacteria > Chloroflexota > Dehalococcoidia > UBA2247 > RBG-13-53-26 > JAFGCL01. The sequence goes on from CAZBJX010000011.1 coordinate 44,900, forward strand.
TCTTCTTGATTATCGTGAAGCTCTACGGCCAGATCTTCCTGGCGGGCGTCTTCGCCTGCATCGGGATCATCCTGCTCTGGCGGCACCTGCGCAGAGGCGGCCGTGGCGACAGCGCCGGCGGGAGCGTCTGGGACCTGGAGCCCGCCGGCGACCTGGAGACCGGCGAGCCGGCCGGCGGCGACGACAACCGCATCCGCCTGGGCTACGTGGCCTTGCTGTTCCTGCTGTCCACCCTGGCCTACTTCGCGTTCTACGCCGGGGCCCCGGGGGCGGAGTCGCTCTCCGCCACCAGGATCGTGGTCTATGTGGAGGTGGCCGCCATCCCGCTGGTGGGCTTCGCCCTGTGGGAGATCGCCAGCCGGGCCAGCGCCCGCTGGCTCGCCTGGGGCTTCGTTTCGGCCGTCATCATCGCGGCCGCCATCCTTAACGTGCTGGGGCACTACACTGCTCCATACCAGTTGCGCCCCAATGACCAGGTGACCCACTCGGACATCGACTGCATGGAGTGGCTCCTGCACGAGAAGGACCCGGCCACCTTCACCTTCTTCATCATGTCGTCTCCGGACCGCTTCTCACAGGCCATACTGGGAGCCACAGTGACCTCCACCAGGACGGACGTCAAGGATGTTCAGTGGCTCCAGTTTGCCGACCACTTCGGCTACGTGCCGTCCAAGACACCCGGCAGCACGGAGAGCTACAACACCGTGGGAGAGCAGTTCCGGATGGACATATACGGCAACATCCACATGTACGATAAGGCGGCCTACCAGACAGTCTGGAAGAGCCTGGACCGGGTCAACGACGCCGACTTCCAGAGGCTCGAGCAGGACCCGACGGTCAACCGCATATACTCGGACGGGGCCTCCGACGCCTACCACATAACCGGCCACAGACAGGACACGGGCGCCTAGGCATCTCCTGGCCCACGCGCGCGGCCTGGCCCGCGCGCGGGCCAGGCCGACAGTGGAGCAGCATATAGAATGACCACCGGGCAGTCCGCGAAGCCAGACCGGCCGGGACAGCCCCACGTCCCCCTGGGGGCCGGGCAGCGCTGGGGGCTGCGCCTGGCCGGAGCGGCCGGCGCCCTGGGGGCCATCGACGCGTACGGGGCGCTCAGAAGGCGCCTGGTCCGGTGGTCCGCCTGCATCCTGTCGTATCACCGGGTGGGCCCCGGGACCGAGCTGCCCACCGACATTCCGCTGACAACGCCCGCGGACTTCGAGCAGCAGGTGCTCTACCTGCGCCGGCGCTACCAGGTGATGCCCCTGGCCCGGCTGGGCCGCGCCATCAGCGAGGGCCGGCCGCTGCCCCGCAACACGGCGGTCATCACCTTCGACGACGGCTACCGCGACAACTACCTGCACGCCTACCCCATCCTGCGAAAGCACGGCGTTCCGGCCACCATCTTCCTGGCCACCGCGCACATCGACCAGGGGCACCCCTTCTGGTGGGACCGGGTGAGCTGCGCCGTTCTCCTGACAACCGAGCAGAGGCTCGAGAGCGACCGCCTGGGGTCCTACGACCTCAGCTCCACGGAGCGCAGATGGGAAGCCGTCAGCGCCATGGACGTGCGCCTGAAGCAGATGCCCGACCACGAGAAGAACCAGGCCATCGAGGAGATGGTGCGCAGGCTGGCAGCGGACGTGCCGGCCGCCATGGCCCGGGACATGATACTCACCTGGGACGACGTCGCCGAGATGGCGGGCAACGGCATCACCTTCGGCTCTCACACCGTCCACCATCCCACGCTGATAGGGCTGCCCCTGGACCAGGCCCGGAGTGAGATCGCTGACTCCCGGAAACGGATTGAGGAGAAGACGGGCCAGCCCTGCGACACCTTCGCCTACCCCGACGGGCGCGAAGGCAACATCAGCCCGGGCATCAGGGCCATCCTGGCCGAGAACGGCTACGTGTGCGCCGTGTACGCCCTGCCTAACCGGCTGGTGGCGCCCGGGGCGGACCCCTACGGCCTGCCCAGGGTGTCCCCCAAGTGGGACTACACCACCTTCCGGCTGAGCGTCTCGGGGCTCTACCCGGACCTGTCCCGGGTGATGGACCGGGGGAGGAAGGCATGAGCGCCGCCGGGCCCCGCTGGACCGCCAGGCCCTACCGCGAAGGGGACGAGGAGAGGATTCTCGATCTCTGGAAGGCGGTCTACCCGGACCGCGGGTACGTCCGCGAAGAGTGGCTGGCCTGGTGGCGGTGGCTCTACCGGGACAACCCCGCCGGCGCGGGGGTCATCGCCCTGGCTGAAGACGAGGGCAAGATCATCGCCCACACCGCCGAGATACCGATGCTGATGAAGATCGGCGACGCCGAGGTCCTGGCCGCCATCGGCCTGGACGCCATGACCCACCCGGACTACCGCCGGCAGGGGACCTACGCGGCCACGGTGGACCTGCGGCGCCTGGAGAGCCAGAGACGCGGCATCCAGGCGGAGTACGCCTTCCGCAGCAAGTACTCCTACGCCTACCCGGGGCTCTCTGACAAGGTGGGCATGTTCGACGCCGTCACCCTGCCGAAGGTATTCCGGCCGCTGGACTGGCGGGCCACGCTCGGGACCCAGACCGGCAGCAGGCTGGTCCTGGCCCTCGGTCCGGCCGCGGGCAGACTGCTCACCGCGGCCGCCCTGCGCCCGGCGAAGGCCCCCCTGCCGGAGAAGACGCGCCTGGCCCTGACGGACCGCTTTGACGAGCGCTTCGACCAGCTGTGGGCCAGGGTATCCGGACGGTACCGGACCACCGTGTCACGCAAGAAGGAGTACCTCAACTGGCGGTACGTCGCCGTGCCCGACCGGCGCTACACCATACTGACGGTCGGGAATGCGGATGCCATCTGCGGCTACGCCGTCTTCAGCTGCGCCGACACCGAGGGGACCATGACCGGGCTCATCGCCGAGGTGGTCGCCGAGTCCCGGCCGGTGGAGGAGTGCCTGATCAAGGCGGCGGTGCAGCGCTGCCGCACGGGGAAGGCGGCCCTGGTGTGGGGCGCCAGGCTGGCGGGCACATCGCTGGCGGCGGCCTACAGGCGGCAGGGCTTCATCGCCGCGCCCCGGTCCAAGACCAAGCTGGTCACCGCCTGCGCCTTCTCGCCCGATCTGGTAGCGCAGTTGCGGCGGCCGGATGCCTGGTTCCTGCAAATGGGCGACTCCGACGAGGCGTGACGCGCCGGCCCCGGCGACGGGCATGCCATCCCCGCCGGGCACCGGCTGCCGGCCGGCTCACCGGAGGCCGGGCGGGCGCTTCCTCCGCAGCAGCTTCCCCGCCAGCCCGGGGAGGGCGCCCATCACACCCCTGACCAGCCCTATTTCGTCCGGCCGGAAGAACCTGACTATGTAAAGGAGCAGAGGGAAGGTGAGAATGAGCAGCACCTTCAGGAAGCCGGCCATCAGCACCTGGGACTGCTTGTCGGCCGCCCCGGACTCCACCGGTGCCATGCCGGACACATCAGCCAGCGCATCGGACAGGGTAACCCCGGTCAGGTCCCTGTCGCCGGTATTGGTCACCACCACCTGGAAGGTGATGGGGTCGCCGGCGGCGTCCACCACGCCGCCCGGGCCGTCGCCGCCGACATCGGTGACCGCCAGCACGATCCTCCAGGCCGCCCAGCCTTCCTTGTAAACGGGCACCTCCTGGCTGTCGCTGCGGCTGGCCAGCCCGGAGCAGCTGACGGTAGCGGTGTTCCCGATGACGCCGCCATCTTCGTAGCCCTCCAAGTCAGCCTCGGTGGTGTCATACCAGTACATCCAGGTCCACGTCTCCCCGGCGTCGAGAACCTCATCGTCGTTGGCGGACTTCCTCAGAGTGAAGTTCTCGGAGAGATCAACCAGCGAGTCGGTCAGCCCCACCCCGGAGAGCGACACCACCCCGGTGTTGGTTACCTTCGCCTCGTAGCGGATGCGGTCGTTGGGGGCGTCCACCACCCCGCCGGGGCCCTGGCCGCCGACATCGGTGACCGTCAGGCGAATGGTGCAGCTGGCGTCCCGGGCCACCGGCACCAGCTCACCATCACTGCGGCCGCCCAGCTGGTCAGAGCTGGCGGTGGCCATCGCCAGGATGTACCCGTCGGCGTCGCCGGCATCCAGGTCGGCTTCGGTAACAACGTGGGAGTAGGTCCAGGCCCAGCTCTCCCCGGCCTGAAGGATGCCATCGTGATTGGTGGACCGCTCCAGGTAGCTGCGCACCCCTGCGGCCGCCGCCAGGCAGGCGGCGAAGACCACCGCCGCCACCAGAACCAGCTTGACCACCCGGCCCCACTCGTACTTGATGGGGTAGTAGCGCTGCGAGATGAAATAGGCGCCCACCGGCAGGACGGCATAGCCGATCAGCGTGGCCACCCCCGCCCCCATGATGCCCAGGGGCGGTATCAGGACATAGGACAGGGCCACTTTCACCACCGCCCCCGATATGGTCAGCAGGGCCGTGTTCACGGTCTTGCCCTCGATGTAGATGCCCGCCGCCATCTGGAAGTAGCAGCCATACAGCACGTAGGACAGCGCCACCAGCGGGATTACGTTGCGGGCGCTGTGGAAGGGCGACGTTGCCATGACCAGCACCAGCTCCTCCCCCAGGGCCGAGAGAGCCACGGCCGCGAACAGGGCCACCGCCAGGAAGTAGGTGAAGACCCGGGTGTAGGTCTCCCCCGCCCGGGGCTTGAGCGCGGTGGAGAACAGGAAGGGCAGCCACGCCAGCTGCATGGGGCCCACCAGGATCCCCTGTATCACCATGCCGAACTTGAACCCCAGGGAGTATACTCCGGCCGGGCCGATGCCCATCAGCCCGGTCAGTATCCACCGGTCGGCCATGACCAGCATCCAGCCAGCCAGCCCGGACGGTATCAACGGCACCCCGTAGGCAAGCATGGCCCGGAGCTTCTGGCGGGAGATCCGGACGCCCACCCGCCGCAGCAGGCTCCCCATCAGCAGCGTGTAGAGGATGCCGCAGGTGATCAGCTCCGAGTAGAGCACGCCCAGGACCCCCTTGTGCAGCACGAGCACGAAGACGATGTTCAGGGAGACCGCCATGACGAACTGGGCGATGGAGGCCGCCGCATACCTCACCGGCGTGCCCCTGGCCCGGTAGACCGTGAGGACTGTGTTGATGCCCTGGTTGAAGAAGAGGGACACGAACAGTATGCGGAAGAAGTAGGGGTCCTGGGAGCGGTCGCGCCCCGGGTCCCTGAGGACCAGGGAGGATATGGGGCCCGCAAAGATCTCCAGAAGAATCAGGGCCGCCAGCGACGTGGCCATCAGGAAGAGCACCGCCGTGCTGGCCACCCTGCGCTTCCCTTCCTCGTCCTCCCGCCCGGCATAGAAACGCAGCATGGCGGTGGCCACGCCCATCCCCAGGGTGATCCCCAGCACCGCTGACGTGGTGTTGAGGAGCTCGATGACGCCGTACCCTTCGGTACCCAGCCTGCGCGTGTACACCGGCACAAGCAGGAAGCCAATGAACTGGCTCAGGACAGTGCTGAGGCCGTAGATGATGGAGTCCCGCGACAGCGAGAAGACCTGCTTGAAGACGGACTGCTGGCTCTCAGACACAGCCCCGTATTCTAGCACATCCGCCTGTGCGCAGCCCAAGGCATGCCGGCACGGCTCCACACCTGGCCCCTGCGAGCATGCCCGCCCGCTGCCCCGGGGCGGGCCCGTCCCTGCCGGCCGTGCCCTGCAAGACCACGGGCCCGGAATGAGAGGTTTCCGTGACAGGGCCTGCCGCCGCCGCGGCCAACCGCAGAAGACGCCCACAAGCGCATGCTGTGTTAACATCCTGTGACCCCCGGATTACCCCTTGAGAGTCCGGGGAGAGCCTCCAGTGATACACTGTCCCCCACAGCAGAGAATACAGCAGGCCGAGCAGCGGGGGCAGCGCCCTGCCCATTCCCGGACCACCTGATAGTTACTATCCGAGGTCCCTTTGACTCAGCCTGCAAGGGGTGGTTAATGACTAAGTTCCTTCTGTCCGCTATCCTGGTGATCTCCTTGATGGCCGGCGTGCTCGCCACCGCAGTCGGCGACAGCACGCCGGCCCTGGCCGCGCCCACCTACGGCGCCGGGACCAGCGCCGGCGCCAGTCCCATCGGCGGGGGCAACGGCTACGTCTCCCCCCACGGGTACTCCCAGACCAAAGCCACTTACGTGGTGAGGACCCTGAGTGAACTGAATGCGGCCATGGCCAAGGCCACCTCCGGCCAGGTCATCTGGATACCGGACGGCACCACCATCATGGTCAACTCGGTGGCCAACTCTGGCGGCCGGATGTGGCTTCCCAACCCTCTCAAGCAGGGGGTGGTCCTGGCATCCAACCGTGGGCAGGGCGGCGCGGCCGGTGGCAAGATCAAGCTGACCGCGACAGTCACCGGGGCCTTTGCCACCGGCATATGGTGCCAGAGCAACTCCGTCATCTCCGGGCTGACTATTGAAGGCCCGACCAACCTCGGCATAAGCGGCTCCATGTCAACGCCAACCCTGTTCGCTTTGAAGATATCGGGGGCCGTCAATGTGGAGGTTGAGAACTGCCACCTCTACAACTTCCCGCAGGGCATCATCACCATAGATAACATCAAGGCCTCCGGCCCGGCGAACCTCAACTGGAACAGCGCCAACCGGCACAAGATACACCACTGCGAGATCCACGGCGCCCAGGCCCACGGCTGGGGCTACGGTATCCTGCAGAGCAACGCCAATGGGAAAGGGATTGCCGCCCATGTCTACGCCTGCAAGCTCTATGACAACCGCCACAGCATAGCCTGTGACCACGGGGAGCCGTACAGCTACGAGATTGCCCAGTGCATCATTGGCGACTCGTGGTACTGGTCGCAGAACCGCCCCGGCGGCACCAAGTACTACGCCTGTCAGGTGGACGCTCATGGCATGGGGTCAAGTAAGGGCTATGCCGGGCGGCACTACGAGGTGCACCACAACACGTTCTCGGCCAATGGCAACAAGGCCAACTGCGGCATCAGGGGATACCCCTCTGATCAGCACCGCATCTACAATAACTGGACCAAGAAGACCACTCACAGCGGGGCCTACCCGGCCGGCGGCGCGTACGAGGTGAAGATAGGGAGCCTGGTTGACCTCGAGGGGTCCGAAGGCGGGGCGTGGGGCGGGGCCAACAACATGCCCCAGTACAAGGTGTACGTCTACGCCAACTGGTACGGGACTTCGGGCCCCGGCACAACCCCCTACACCAACGTCGCCCCCGTCCTGAACGAGATCGGCGACAAGAGCGTGGTAGCCGGCAGCACACTCTCGTTCACCGTGTCGGCCTACGATCCCGACGGGGACCCCCTCACCTTCGCCGCATCCAACCTGCCTCAGGGAGCCACCTTCACCGCCAGCACCCGGACCTTCGCCTGGACGCCGGACGAGACCCAGGCCGGCATCTACGCCAGCGTGCGTTTCCAGGTGAGCGACGGCTCCCTGACCGCCTCCGAGTCGATCACCATCACGGTCGCCGCCGCCAGCACCAGCAGCGGGCCTGACGTCAACGGCGACGGCGCCGTCAACTCTCTGGACATGATCTGCATCGGCCAGCGCTGGGGCCAGACCGGCGCCAGGGGCTGGATACCGGAAGACATCAACCGCGACGGAGTGGTAAACGTCCTGGACGCCAACATCGTCGGCCAGCGCTGGACAGGATAGGCACCGAGGCTGCGCGGCCGGCGCCATTTGCCGGCCGCGCAGCAGGCCACCGCCGCTCCCCCGGCCTCCCCACCCCACCCGACACCCCCCTTGCACCCCCTCCCTCGTTCCGGTACCATGTTGAGCCGAGCCCATGAGGACCGTGGTCGTCTACCGTTCCCGCCTGGGAACCACCAGGAGGTACGCCCGTTGGCTGCAGGAGGCCCTCGAGGCCGACCTGTCAAAGGCCGGGGCAGGCCGCCGCAGCGCCCGGGATTACGACCTCATCATCATCTGCTCCCCCACCTACCTGGGCCGTATCAGCCTCCTGGGCTACCTCAGGGAGCGCTGGCCCGTTCTCAAGGACAAGTGGGTGATACTGGTGGCGGTTGGCCTGGCGCCCCCCGCGGGCACACACAGCCGCAGGAGCTGCCAGGGGGTCCCGGAGGATATCCGCAGCCGGGTGCGGTACTTCGAGCTGCCGGGCAGCATAGGCCCGGCCGGTCGCGGCCGGGTCAGGCCGGAGAACCTGCGCCCGGTCCTGGAGTACATCCGCTCCATCCACGGCTAGAGCCGGCAAGGGCCGGAGACATGAGGCCTGGTACCAGGCCGAAATGGACCGCCCGGCCGGCCACGCCGGGCGCCGCGCCGGCCCAGGCCGCCACCCTGCGGGGGGCCGGCGCCCCTAGCGGCCCGGCTTCCTGCCGAAGGCCAGCCCCATGGCGTCCGCCAGCCTTTCGGGGTCCCGGGAGCCGATCAGCAGGCGCCGGCCGTCGGCCAGCTCCAGCATCACCCCCCGGTTCCCGCTGACGTTGTAGGCCTTGCCACGGGAGCCGTAGCGGATGCCCCAGCCCCCGTAGTCCCTGAGGGGGCTGTAGGTGTGCGGGGCGAACCCCGCCAGGAGCTCCGGGGGTATCCGCTGGAATGACTGGTGGAGCGGGAAGAAGCGGTAGTACAGACCCTCAGGGCGCACCTCGGTCGTCAGGTTGGCCGCGTAGAAGAAGACGGGGAAGGCGAGGCCGAAGACGGCCCCGATGAGGATTACCAGCCAGTCCGGCCCGGGGTTCTGCCCGAAGGGCCGGCCCAGGATGATCTGCTGGGTGAAGCCCCAGGCGGAGACGCCGGTGGTGCCGCCCACGAGCACCCACAGCCACCACTGCCGAAAGTGCTGCACCTCACGATAGATGGGGGGGCCGCCCCGGCCCGGCCCTCCTGTGGGTCCTCTCTTCACGCAGGCCCTCTCTCTTCCGGCCCTTTCCCCGGGCGCCCGGCCGCGCTCTCCGGCCCGGCGCCCCGGGGGCCTGTGGCCTCCGGTATTGTAGCACGGCCGGCGGTCGCAGGCATCCAAAGCCCTTGATTTGGGGCGGCGGGCGGCGTAAACTGCTGTGGGAAACGAGGCAGCAGATGGCACGTACCAGAACGGCGTCACGGTCCCGAGGCGCCCGGGCCTCCCGGGCAGCCCCGGCCGGAAACCTGGCCGTTGACCGGGCCATCGGCAACACGCCGCTGGTCCTGCTGAACAACCTGGGCGGCAACCCCAGGGTCAAGATCCTGGCCAAGCTCGAGGGGGCCAACCTCTCCGGCTCCATCAAGGACCGCCCGGCGCGCTACATGCTGGCCAGGGCCGAGGAGTCGGGCCTGCTCACCCGGGACAGAGTGATCATCGAGGCCACCTCGGGCAACATGGGCATCGCCCTGGCGGCCATAGGCGCCGCCAGGGGCTACCGCCTGAGGCTCTTCATGCCGGAATGCGTCAGCCAGGAGAGGCAGCGCGTGTTGACCGCGCTGGGCGCCGAGATCGTGCTCACCCCCGCCAGGGAGGGGACCGACGGCGCCATCAGGGGGGTGCACCGCCTGCTGGAGGAGGACCCTGACAAGTACTTCATGCCCAACCAGTTCGACAACGAGGGCAACTCCATGGCGCACTACGAGGGCACCGGCCCGGAGATCTACTCCCAGACCCGCGCCCAGGTCGACGTCTTCGTGGCGGGCATGGGGACCACGGGGACGCTGATGGGCACGGGGCGCTACCTGAAGGAGAAGAAGCCCGCGTGCCTCATCGTGGGGATAGAGCCCACCGTGGGGCACACCATCCAGGGGCTGAAGAACATGGAGGAGTCCATCGTGCCCCGCATCTATCACCCCAGCGTCTGGGACGAGAAGGTAACCGTCGAGGACGAGGAGGCCTTCGAGACCACCAGGCAACTGGCCACCCGCGAAGGGCTGTTCCTGGGCATGTCCAGCGGCGCCGCAGTGGCCGGCGCCCTGCATGTAGCCAGAGAGATGGACCGCGGGACCATCGTCGTCATCCTCCCTGACCGTGGCGACCGGTACCTGAGCACCACCCTCTTCCGCTCCATCTGCGCGCGCTGCCCCCCCTAGAGCGCCGCCGGCCCCCGACCACCACCTCTCACGCCGGACGCCTTCCTCGAAGCGGCCCGGGGAAGGATTCTCCCTGGCTGCGCCGACTAAGAAGAGTACAGAGACCCGGCGGGGGGGGCGGCAGCCGGTGAGGCAGTGTGAGACTGAAGGGCACAGGGGGACGCAGTTGCTGCCCTTTCCCGCAGCGGGCTTACGCGGAGCGCCTGGCTTGAGCCAGGCGCTCCGCAGTTTCCGGCCGGCCCGGCGGCCGCCGGGCCGGCGCAGGGCGGCCGGCCGCGCCACTCCCGGCTGCGCAGACACCTTGACAGCCCGAGCGCGGTCAGTGTAGCCTCTACACCGATGAACATAATCGTTTCCGGGTCCCTGGCCTATGACCGGATCATGGACTTCCCGGGCCACTTCGCAGACCACATCCTGCCCGAGAAGATACATGTCCTCAATGTCTGCTTCCAGGTGAACGGCATCAGGGAGGAGGTGGGGGGGACCGCGGGCAACATCGCCTACGCCCTCAAGCTGCTGGGCCAGGACCCCGTTATCTCCGCCACCATCGGACGGGACTACCAGCGGTACTTCGGATGGCTGGACCGCAACGGCCTGTCCGCCGAGCGCATAAGGATCATCGAGGACGAGTTCACCGCGGGCGCCTTCATCACCACAGACCAGGCCGACAACCAGATCACCGGCTTCAACGCCGGGGCCATGAGGCACTCGTCGTGCCTGTCGTTCGACAGGCTCACCCCGTCGGACACCCTGATGATCATCGCCCCCGGGAACCTGGAGGACATGGTCAACTACCCCCGGGAGTGCCGCGCCAGGAAGATACCCTACATCTTCGATCCAGGGCAGTCCCTGCCCGCCTTGAGCCCCGGCGACCTGCTCGGGGCCATACAGGGGAGCCTGCTGCTGATATCGAACGACTACGAGCTGGACCTGATCATGAGCAAGACGGGCCTCGCCAGGAGACAGCTCCTGGAACAGACCGGGGCGATCATCACCACGCTGGGAGACCACGGGTCCCAGGTCTGCACCACCGCTGGAGAGATGGCGGTCCCCACCATCAGGCCCAGGAGGACCGTCGACCCTACGGGGGCCGGGGATTCCTACCGGGGCGGCCTCATCGCCGGGCTGGCCCGCGGCCTGGACATCTCCCAGTCTGCCCTGATGGGCAGCGTCTGCGCTTCGTTCGCCGTCGAGTGCCACGGCACACAGGAGTACACCTTCAGCCGCGAGGAGTTCGAGGAGCGCCTGAACGGGCACTCAGGCTGAAGAGTGGCAGCCTGGCGATGGTCAACTACTACCTCTTCCTGCTGGCCGAACTCCTCCTCTCGCGTCTCCCCACCAGGGCCGGCTACCTAGTGGCCCACATGGTGGCCGACATTGTCTACCTGCTGCACCCGCGGCTGCGGGCCGCCGTGGCGGATAACCTGAGACACGTGATGGGCCCGGAGGCGCCAGACGCGGCCATACGGGCCACCACCCGCAAGGTGCTGCGCAACCTGGCCAGGAACTACTTCGACCTGATCAAGATGCCGCGGATGAAGCCGGAGGACATCCAGCGGCTGGTGTCGGCGCACAACGTGCACTACCTGGTGGAAGCGGTGGCCCGGGGAAAGGGAGTGGTCCTGGTGACCGCTCACTACGGCAGCTTCGACATGGCGGTGCAGGTGCTGGCGGCCCGGTCCGTGAAGACCACCATCCTGGTTGAAGCCCTGAGACCGGAGAGGCTGCTGGAGCACGTCATTTCCTTGCGCAGCAGCAAGGGGCTGAACATCATCCCCGCCCGGTCCGGCGCGCTCCAATCCATCCTGCGCTCGCTGCATCGGGGCGAGATAGTGCTCTTCGCCTGCGACCGCGACCTGACCGGAGACTCGCCCAAGGCCCTCTTCTTCGGAGAAGAGACCGGGATGCCCGATATCGCCGTGCGGATGGCGCTGCGCACCGGGGCCGCGATCGTGCCCGTGTTCAACCGGCGGCGGAGCGACGGCCGCTACGACGTCTGGGTTGAGCCGCCCATCGAGGTCGGCGGAAAGAGCAACGGCGCGGCCGCGGTCCACGTGAAGCACGTCATCGGGATCATGGAGAGATACATCAAGGCCTGCCCCGAGCAGTGGGTGGTAGTGGAGCCCATCTGGCCCCGCAAGACAAGGGGCGGCTGACACGCACATGGCATCGAACGGGCCGGGCGCCAGGGCCGGCGACAGCCCCCCCGCAGCTACCAGGTGGGCCATCCTGGGCGCCGTCATGCTGGGCAGCATCATGGGGCCGCTGGACGGGTCCATCGTCAATACGGTCCTCCCCTCCATAACGCGCCATTTCCACACCGACATCTCCATCGCCCAGTGGGTGCCCACCATCTACCTGCTGACCATCAGCTGCCTCATCCTCCTCTACGGGCGGCTGGGGGACATGATCGGCTACCGGACGGTCTTCCTCTGGGGCCTGGCCGCCTTCACCGTGACCTCCGTTCTCTGCGGCCTCTCCCAGGGCATCTGGATGCTGATAGCGTTCAGGGCCCTCCAGGGGCTGGCAGCGGGCATGATGATGTCGGTGGCCTACGCCATCGTGACCAGCGCCTTTCCGCCGCAGGAGAGGGGCCAGGCCATGGGCCTGTACGCCATCAGCATCGCCGTGGGGCTGGGCCTCGGCCCCACCATGGGCGGCTTCATCGCCCAGCAACTGAGCTGGCGCTTCATCTTCTTCGTCAATGTGCCCATCGGCCTGGCAGCGGTCGTCTGGGGATACCGCATCATCCCCCGCGGCGGCCGCAAGCCCGGCCAGCACCTGGACATCGAGGGGGCGGCGGCGGCCTTCGTATTCCTCACCAGCGTGCTCCTCTACGCCAACCGGGGAGAGGACTGGGGATGGGCGGCGCCGGCATCACTGGCCCTGGCGGGCGTGGCCGCGGTCTCCGGGACGGCGTTCGTCTGGATTGAGAAGAGGGCCGCCCAGCCAATGCTCAACCTGTCCCTCTTCGCCGACCGCGTCTTCGCCTTCGCCAACCTGAGCGCCCTGCTCAACTTCGTAGCTACCTACGCCGTGGTCTTCCTGACCCCTTTCTACCTCAGCTTCGTGCTCGACTACGATGTCCTGAAGATCGGCCTGGTGATGGCCGCCTCTCCGGTGGCCACCCTCTTCGTGGCCCCCATCAGCGGCGCCATCTCCGACCGCATCGGCTCCCGGCCCCTGGCCTTCGGCGGCATGTGCCTCCAGGCCACCGGCCTGCTGCTCCTGGCCCGCCTGGGAGAGGACTCCGGCGCCGGCGACGTGGCCTGGCGCCTGGTCCTGGCCGGCGCCGGCGCCGGCCTCTTCGGAAGCCCCAACAACAGCGCCGCCATGGGCAGCGTCCCCCCGGCCTACCTGGGAATCGCCTCCGGCATACTGGCCGCCATGCGGAACGTGGGCATGGTGCTGGGGATAGCCGTGGCCGGCGCGGTGCTGTACAGTTGCGCCCCGGTGGCGCGCTCCGTGGAGACCGGGGCCCTCAGCCAGGCGCAGGTCCAGGAGTTCCTCTGCGGCCTGCGGTGGGCCTACATCACGGGCGCCATCATCGCCCTGGCCGCCGCCCTGACATCCCTGGCCGCCGGCAGGGCGCGCCGGCCGGCGGCGTCCGGGACGCGGCCGGACACCCCCGGGCCGTCCCCTTCATAGCCGTCCCAAGCCACGGCTGCCGGACATTGGCGGCCTCGCCCTGACGTGATATCATGTCTGGCACGGTCACAACGGACGACATCGAGGAGGGAAGGCTGAGCACATGACAGAGAAGACTATCGAGATCGGCGATGCGGCAAGAGCCCTGGGCATTTCCACCGAGGCTGTCAGGAAGCGCATCAAGAGGGGCAGCCTCAAGGCCCGGAAGAACGCTGACGGGCAGTGGCAGGTCATCGTGGACGAAGAGAGGATGGCAGCCCTTGACCGGGAGTACGGCCCGGAGGTCACCCCGGTGGACGCGGCCGCCGCGGCCGCCAGCCTCAGTCTGGTCCGGACGTCAGCGGCCATCGAAGAGGCCCTGCGGGACGAGATCGCGTTCCTGCGGGACCAGGTCTCCTGCCTGCAGACGGTCATCCTCAACCTGACCCAGCACGTCAGGCTGCCGGAGGCGCCGCGACAGGAGCAGGCGCGCCCGCGATGGTGGCAGCGACTGAAGGCCCGCATCCTGCGCCGGCAGTCGGCAGCCGCCTGACCGGCGGGCCAGCCCTACGCCCGGGGGGGCTTCTTCGCCCGGCGGCGCTTCTGCTTCGTCGTGGCCACTTCGGGCGGCGGCTCGCCCTCGGGGTAGACGATGAGCCGCAGACCGTCCTCGTGGTCCCAGCAGTCCACTATCACGCTGGTCTTGCGCAGATACCGGGTCAGCTCCGGCGTGGCCCTCAGCAGTATGGTATCCTCGCTGCCGACCACCGTGTCGCCATCCTGCTCGGGGCCCAGCCACAGAGAGAAGCCCTCAGACTCGCCCTCGATCCGCAGCACGTGGCTGTCATGCCGGGAGTTGGCCTCCCGGATGGCCCGCAGCTCCTGCGCCGCGCGAGCGGTGATCTTGACCATGTCCCCGGGCTTCTTCGTCGTCCTTGCCATTCTTGCCAGCTCCTAATCCGGGCGGCGCCGCCCCGACAGCGCCACCCTCCCCATTTCCCCGGGCCCCCCGAAGGCCGGCCCGGCCGTCTAGGAGAATTGTAGCACCGCCGCCTGCCCCGGGGCCACTGCGCCGGCTCTGGTAGAATGTAACGGCATGGGGCACCAGGTCATAGTGGTGGGGGCCGGGGCCGGAGGCCTGCTGGCCGCGGCGCGGGCGGCCCAGATGGGCGCGGAGGTACTCCTGCTGGAGAGGACCAACCGCCCGGCGAACAAGCTGCTGCTTTCCGGCAACGGGCGCTGCAACTTCACCAACACCGCCGAGCTTGCGGACTTCGTGGCCATGTACGGCCCCAACGGGCGCTTCCTCTACGGCGCCTTCGGGCGCTTCTTCCGCGATGACCTCCTGGCCCTGCTGGAGAGGTACGGTGTGCGGGCCAGTACAGGGCCGGGCGGGAGGGTCTACCCGGAATCGGACAGGGCGGAGGACGTGGCCGCGGCCCTGCGGCGGTACGCAGAGGAAGCCGGCGTCCGGCTGCGCACGGGGGCCAGGGTCACCGGGATACGGGTCGCCGGCGGGCGGGTGGCCGGCGTCATGGTCGGCGCCGAGGCGCTCCCGGCGGCCGCCGTGGTCCTGGCCACCGGCGGCGCCTCCTACCCCGAGACCGGCTCCAGCGGCGACGGCTACCGCCTGGCGGCCGAGGCGGGCCACACCATCATCAGGCTGCGCCCGGCGCTGGTCCCCCTGATGGTGAAGGAGACCGGCCGGGCCAAGGGCCTCCAGGGGATCGCCCTCCGCAAAGCACGGCTGACGGCCTGGCAGTGCCAGGCCGACCGCATCGAGCCCCCGGGAAGGCCGATAGCCGACTGCGGGCGCGGGACCACCGGCCGGAAACCGCCCGCGGCGGTCATCGAGAGCCGCACCGGCGAGATGATATTCACCCACTTCGGCATCGGCGGCCCCATCACGCTCCTGATGAGCCTGGCCGTGGGAGACGCCCTGGAGCGGGGCCCGGTGAGCGTCTCCGTCAACCTCTTCCCGGACCTGGACCCCCAGGCCCTGCGCCACCGGCTCCAGGCCGAGTTCGACCGCTTCGGCAAGCGCTCCCTGCGCCACCTGCTCGACTCCCTTCTGCCCCGCAAGATGGTGGACCCCGTCCTGGAGATGGCCGGCCAGCCACCCGGGAGGCTGGGCCACCAGATGGCCGCCCCGGACCGCGACCGGCTGGCCGGTCTGCTCCAGTCCATCCGCTTCAGCATCAAGGCGCCGCTGCCCCTCTCCGCCGCCTTCGTGACCGCCGGGGGGGTCTCCCTGGATGAAGCCGATCCGAAGACCATGGCCTCCCGGCTGGTGGAAGGGCTCTACTTCTGCGGCGAGGTGATGGACCTGGACGCCGCCACCGGGGGCTACAACCTGCAGGCGGCCTTCTCCACCGGCTGGGTGGCCGGCGAGGAAGCGGCGCGCTCCTAGCCCCGGCCGGACCAGGTCCCGGTCTCAGGCCTGGCGACAACGGTCCTGCAGCACCTCCACTCCAAACCCCCTCAAGGACTGCGCCAGGGCCGCCAGGGGAAGGCCGACCACGTTGGAATAGTCCCCCTCGATCCGGTCTACCAGGACCGCCCCCCGCCCCTGGATGGCGTAGCCCCCCGCCTTGTCCCGCGGCTCCCCGGTCCCGACGTAGGCATCGATCTGGCTGAGAGTGAGCTTTCTCAGGTGCACCCGGGTTTCCACCGACCTGGTCACCACCCGGCCGCTTCCGGTGTCCAGGATGGTGAACCCGGTGACCACGCAGTGCGTCCGCCCCTGCAGGGCACGAAGCATCTCCCGGGCCCGGGCGTCCGACTGCGGCTTCCCGAAGACGCGGCTGTCCAGCACCACCAGCGTGTCCGCGGCGATGATGATGGCGTCGGCGTGCTTCTCCGCCGCCGCCCGGGCCTTGCCCAGGGACAGCCCCCGGGCCATCGCCTCAGGCCCGCAGGCCCCGGGCATTGCCTCATCGTAGCCTCCCGGCTCCACCTCAAACTGCAGCCCGGTCTGCCGCAGGAGCTCCCTGCGGCGGGGAGAAGCTGAGGCCAATACGATCCGTCTCATCCCGGCTCCCTCGAAGGCGCACGCGCAGCCACGGTCCCCGGCATTATCAGCCCCCGGAGGCGGGGCTGTCAAAGGCACCCCGGCGCCCCCCGACGGCGTGGGCCCCGTTGGATTTGCGCATGAGGCCTGTGATATTATAGACGCGCGCTCGAACAGGCACATGCCACGGTCTCCGGACCGTCGGCTGGGAGGGGGTACAGAGAATGGTCCGTAGACTCCTGGCACTGCTCCTGGTTCTCGCCACGGCGCTCCTGGCCAACACCGGCTGCTCCTCGGACGGCTCCTCCGGCGCCGCGGACTTCACCTTCGTCGTAGTCACCGATGTCCACGCGGACGCGGAGCACGCCCCTGCCATAGGCCGGCTGGTCGACAGGATCAACGCCGAGTCGCCCGACTTCGTGGTCAACCTGGGAGACCTCATCTTCGAGGGCAATACCGCCACGGAGGCCCAGGCGCAGGAGTGGTTCGGCGTCTACCGGAACGCCTTCTCGGCCCTGCAGGCGCCCCTCCACAACGCGGTGGGCTGCCACGACGTCATCGGCATCGGCTCCGACAACCTGCACAACACGGACTTCGAGTACGGCAAGGCCCTGGTCGCCGAGGCCATCGGAAGGGACGGCCGGACCTACTACTCATTTGACCATGGCAGGTACCACTGTATCGTGCTCGACCCCAACGACCTGGTCAACGGCGAGCAGGTCTACCGGCTGCCGGATGAAGAGCTGCAGTGGCTGGACGAGGACCTGGCAGGCGTGAGAAGAGACGTCCCGCTGCTCTTCTTCTTCAGCGAGCCGACAGTGACCTGGACCAACCGCGGCGCCCTGACCGGCCGCCTGACGGGGCGCCAGGCCACGTTCTTCAGCGGCCACCTGCACCACGATCTGGCCATGACCTTCACCGATTTCCCGGAGCAGGTCACCGCCGCCGCCGCCGGGGAGTGGTGGCAGGGCGTCAACCCTGATGGGAGGCCCCCCGGCTACCGCGTCGTCACCGTGAAGGGGAACAAGATCGAGAGCCTCTACAAAGGGACCGATGAGGCCAGGACCATCGACCCGAATATGGAGACCATCGTCAGCGGCAAGGTCGACCTCGAGGTCAAGATGGCCAGCTGGAACGGCGCCATGAGCTCGGCCAGCTACCAGGTGGACGGCGGGGAGGCGGTGCCGATGGCCCTGTCGCCCAGGGCGAAGTGGATGCTGGCCACTGCGTCATGGGACACAGCGGGACTGGCCGAGGGCTACCACCAGATCACCTTCAAGGCCAGCGATGACGCCGGCAGCTTCGAGAACGCCAAGCAGATCAAGATCAGCGCCACCGGGACGGTCACCGTCTCCGACCTGAACGACCACCTGACCGTATACCAGGGCTCCTACGTCTCGATCGATGGCACGGCGCAGTTCGTCTACCTCGGCCCCCTGTCCATCAGCGGCTTCGAAATACCGGATGGCATGGGCTTCGTCTTCATGACAGATGACAGCCAGGGCATCATCGTGCTGGCCGCCGAGGCCCTGTCTCCATCCCTGGGCATCGTCAAGCCCCATCTGGCCAACGGCGACAGGGTGATCATCAAGGTGGTGCCGCTGCGCATGTCCATGGCCTACGTGACGTCCACCCAGGAGTGGGGCCAGTACTTCGACCGGATCAAGAACTACGTCAGCTACCTGCCCCTCACGTCCCGGGAGCCTCGTGACGTGACCCACATAGACCAGATGATGGGTGTGTGGGGCGCCAGGTGGGTGAGCGTCAACGACCTCACCTTCGTGTCCGGCTGACGCCGGTCCGCGCCGCCGCTCGCGGTGTCCGGGCCGTCTAGAACTCGCCGGGGTGCGCCGGCACGCCCTTCCACTTGGTGGAGAAGACTATCTTAAGGCTGTTCCAGCGGAGGAGGCCCTTGATCACCTGCCATATGTCCGGCCTGGCAATGGCCACCCGGATCTTCCACTTCACAGGCTGCTCCGTCTCGACCTGGAGCACCAGGTAGTCCTCCTGCCGAACGAGGCCCGAAATCCTGCCACTGAGCTCCGTCTTGCCAAGGCCCGTTGAACGCATCAGCATCTCGCACTCACTCCCTCAGCCGGGTCACCCTCCACCCCGGGCATCCCCCGGGGCAGTCGGGCCCTCTCCCGGCACAGACTGCCGGCCGCCTCGCTCTCCTGATACCGCGGCCCTTTCCTTTTGCCCCATCCAAATTGTTCGTATTCTACCAATAGTACATCCCGTTGTCAAGCGGTTTTGGCGCCGGCTCGGCGCTGTGAACAGCGCTGCGGCCGGGTCTTCCCCCGCATGCGCGGCCGCGCATGCGGGGGACCTGTTGCGCCTGCGACCACCGTTTGGTATCCTTTTGGCGGGCAAGCCATGCTGGACTTCAGAAGCAGCGCCGGTGAAGTGATCGAGGCCATGGCCGGGAACGAGGAGGCGATCGGCTGCCTCTACCTGGAATACGCCGCCAGGTTTCCCGCCCAGAAGGGCTTCTGGACCGAGCTCGCCGTCGAAAAGGCCACCCACGCCCAATGGCTGCGGGGCCTGCGGGCCAGGGTGAAGGAGGGCACCCTGTCCATCAACAAGGACCGGTTCAAGCTGCAGCCCGTGCGCGCCTTCTCACGCTACCTGGAACGCGAGACAGCCAACGCCACGGGGCCGGGCCTCTCGCCCATTAACGCCCTCTCCGTGGCCCTCTACATCGAGGAGAGCATTATCGAGCAACGGTATTTCGAGGTCGCCGCTGCCGACGACCCCGTGATGAAGCGTATCCTGGCGGACCTGTCCGCCTCCACCCGGACCCACCTCGAAAGAGTGCGCCGGGAGTGGGCCGCCCAGAGGCTCTAGAGAGCCACTTCCAGCCTGCCCCCGGCCAGCTCCACCTGCTTCCGTTCCAGGGGCTTCCTGGCCGGACCGGAGAGCGGTTTCCCCTCGTAGTCGAACTGGGAGTGCAGCAGGCTGCAGCAGCGCAGCTTGCGCTCCCCGGCCACGGGGTCGAGCTTCCTCTTGCCGTGAGTGCAGGCGTTGACGAACGACAGGTAGCGGTCATCGTCCGTGCGGACGATCAGCAGGGGCTGCTCGAGCCCCTTGCCCTGCAGATAGGTGGCCCCTCCCTTCGGGACCGACTCCGGCTTCTGCACCACCGCCTTGCCGCCTTCCACGCTCCAGAGCTCCGCCCCGAGGGGTCTGGTCTCGCAGATGCCCATCAGCGCCTTGAAGAACGAACCTATTCCAGCCACGGGTCCCTCCCTTCCGGCCGCCGCCTGCCCCACCCCGGGCCGGAGCGGCCGGCGGCAGCACCCATGTCGAGCCAGACTATAGCCCGTGCGCCCGGTCCTGTCAACAGGCCCCCGGGCCCTAG
>CAZBJX010000012.1:0-59546 GCA_964492335.1 uncultured Dehalococcoidia bacterium
CCAGGCCGGACATATGGCAGGTGATCAAGGGCCTCCTCCGGTGGAAGAGCCTGACGATCATCTTCTCCACCAAGTGGACTGCCGTGCCCGCCCACCCCGGGGAGTTCTGATGCCGCGGGCGTTTCCCGGCTGAGACGCAGACACAACGATGCCGTTGAGCATACGGAGTTACTGAAAGGAGTTGGAATGGCTGATCTGAGCTACGATGCTGTGATAGTAGGCGGGGGCAACAAGGCCCTCATACTGGCGATGTACCTGATGAAGTACGGCGGCATGAGCGTGGGAATATTCGAGAGAAGGCATGAGATCGGCGGGTGCCTGGCCACGGAAGAGACGGCGGCCCCCGGGTTCCGGGGCAACACCCACGCCAATATCATCCTGCCCATGTACTACATGCCCGTATGGCGCGACTTCCCGGACTTCTGGGAGTACGGCGGCCGCTGGGACCAGCACCTGTGCAGCGACGGGTTCGTCTTCAGGGACAACAAGACCGCCCTGGGCATCTACAGCACCAAGTACGACCCGGAGCAGCACAAGACGGCGGAGCAGATCGCCCGCTTCTCCAAGAAGGACGCCGACAAATGGATCAAGACGTCGGCCATGGAGCGCAGCCGGGAGTACTGGCGGGTGCAGGCGGACATGCTCTACAACCCCGCCGAATACAAACTGGACCCCGACATCGCCCCGGGCATCGGCATGCGGCAGGTCGAGTTCTTCCCCAAGATGATGGAGGCCGGCTACACCCCTGACGGCGTGATAATGACCGCCAGCTCTTACCGCGTCATCAAGGAATGGTTTGAGAGCCCGGAGATCCAGTCCTGCATCCTGAGGTTCGCCGTGTCCTCGGTGAACGACATCCACGATGCCCTTTACGGCCCCACCGCGATGGGGTTCGCCTCCTACCTGCCCATCATCGGCTTCGCCCCCGGCGGGACCCACCAGATAGCCCACGCCTGCCACCAGATACTGGTGCAGCTGGGCTGCCACTTCTACACCCATGCCGAGGTGGACAAGGTGGTCATCGAGAACGGCGAAGCCAAGGGCGTCAAGCTGATGGACGGCAGCCAGGTGAGGGCCAAGAAGATGGTGGTCAGCGCCGGCATGAGCCCGTGGCAGCTCTCCTTCGACCTCATCGGCCGCGAGTACCTTGACCCGATGTTCGCCAAGCGCGTGGAGATGATAGAGAACACCTTCGGCTGCCTGATGTGGTATACCTTCGCGGTGCACCAGGCCCCCAGGTACGATGCCGAGGAGTTCTTCCCCGACATCCACGAGTGCCAGTGGCTGGGCATGCAGCCCGACCCCAGCCCGGAGCACATCTCCCGGGAGTGCCAGTACATGAAGCTGGGGCAGTGGCCGCCCTTCGAAGACTATGCCCCCACGGTGGGCTGTCACAGCCTGGCCGACCCGCTCATGGCCCCTCCGGGCAAGCACGTCCTGCAGAACGAGCAGCTGGCGCCCCCGGCCTCCAAGCACACCGAGAAGGAGTGGCTGGAGATCAAGGACCGCTACGCCGACGAGCTGATCAGGATCTGGCAGCAGTACGCCCCCAACATGACCTGGGACAACGTCATCGGCATCGATACCAACAGCCCCTACGACAACCTGCGCATGAAGAACCTGGCGCCCCACGGCACCATGGCCGGCATCGATCGCAACCCGTGGCAGCTGGAGGGCAACCGGCCCACCCCGGAGCTGGCCAACCACCGGACGCCCATCAAGAACCTGTATGCCACCGGCGGCTGCTGGTGGGTGGGGTCCAACGCGGGGGCCAGCGAGGCCTACAACTGCTACAAGATCATTGCCAAGGACCTGAACCTGGACAAGGCGCAGAAGCCCTGGGAAGAGAAGCCGGAGCCCGACTCCCTGGTAGACCAGGTCTTCGCCGCCAAGAAAAGGCTCTGGGACTGGGGAGCGGCCCACCCCAAGAAGTACGGCTAGGGCCCGGCCCCGGGCGGCCCGGGAGAGCCCCCTGTGTTCGGCCACCCTCGAGCGATGTTGACACGGCAAGGCCCGTTTGATATATCGTAGATGGTGGCACTGCAGGGCGGTCGTCGGACGGGGGGTGGTACCCCGGCCGGCGGGAAGGAAGGAACGGGACATGTCGGGGCATTCGAAATGGTCCAAGATCAAGAGGTCCAAGGGTGCAGCTGATGCCAAGAAGGGCCAGATGTTCACCAAGCTGGGCCGCGAAATAGCGGTAGCGGTGCGGGAAGGGGGCCCGGACCCCGAGAACAACTTCCGCCTTCGGCTGGCCATTCAGAAGTGCCGCGAGAGCAACATGCCCATGGACAATGTCCAGAGCGCCATCAAGAGGGCCAGCGGAGGGGGCGGCGGCGCGGCCCTCCAGGAGACCAGCTTCGAGGGCTACGGCCCGCGCGGGGCGGCCATCCTGGTCCAGGCTCTCACGGACAACCGCAACCGTACCCTGCAGGAGATCCGCAACGTCTTCCAGCGCGGGGGCGGCACCCTGGCGGAAGCGGGGTCCGTGGCCTGGCTGTTCGAGTCCAAGGGCACGATTACCGTTGACACCGGCGCCGCGGACGGAGAGGAGCTGGCCCTCATAGCCATAGATGCCGGCGCCGATGATGTCAGCGTGGAGAGCGGCTATCTGGAGATCTACACCGACCCTGGCAAGCTGGAGGTGGTGCGCAAGGGCCTGGAGCAGGCCGGGTGCGCCGTGTCGTCCGCCGACCTGGCCATGATACCCAAGACCCTGCTGGTGCTCAGTGAGGAAGATGCGCTGAAGGCCTTGAAGCTGATGGACCGGATAGAGGAGCTCGATGATGTCCAGCGGGTCTTCTCCAATGTCGACTTCTCCGATGCGGTGATCGAGAAGCTGAGGGCAGGGGCCTGACGCCGGCCGCCCTGCGGCGGCGGCCCGAAGGGGTGTTGATGAGAATCCTGGGGATCGATCCCGGAACAGTGGCCATGGGCTACGGGGTGCTGGAGGATATCGGCGAACAGCCGAGGATGGTCCAGTGCGGTGTGCTCACCGCGGCCGCCTCGGCCCCGTTGTCGGAGCGGCTCCATGAGCTGTACGTGGGACTGGCAGACGTGGTGGCCCGTTTCCACCCCGACGAGATGGCCATCGAGGAGCCCTTCGTGGCCCGCAACGTGCGGTCCGCCCTGGCCATCGGCCGGGCCCAGGCCATCGCCATGCTCTCCGCCGCCAGCCAGGGTATCCCCGTCGCCACCTACCCGCCGGCCAAGGTGAAGCATGGCGTGGCCGACTACGGGCGGGGAGACAAGGAGCAGGTCCAGCGGATGGTGTGCCTGCAGCTGGGGCTGGCCGGCAAGCCTGGTCCCAGCGACGCCACGGACGCGCTGGCGGTGGCCCTCTGCCACCTGCGCCAGCGCCAGCTGTCCACGCTTCTGGCCAGGGGCCAGCAGGCCGCGTCATGATAGCCGGCCTGGATGGGACGCTGGAGCAGGTGGGCGCCGACTCGGCCATCGTGAAGGTGGCCGGCATCAGCTTCCAGGTGTTCATGCCCGCATCCGCCCTCAGCCGTCTCGGCTCCCCGGGCGACAGGGTCCGGCTCTACACGCACCTGCACCTGAAGGAGGACGCCACTGCCCTCTACGGCTTCAGCGCGCAGCAGGAAGTGGACCTGTTCAGGATGCTCATCAGCGTCAGCAGCGTGGGGCCGAGGTCGGCGCTGTCGCTGCTTTCCTGCCTGTCGGCCGACGAGCTGGCGGCGGCCATACTGGGGAGCAACCTGGACCTCCTCACCCGGGCGCCCGGCATTGGGCGCAAGACCGCCAGCCGGCTGGTCCTGGAGCTCAAGAGCAAGCTGGAGAAGGGCTGGGGCGGCCTGGAAGGGGTCTCCATCTCACCGGAAAGCGCCGACATCGTCGGCGCCCTCATGGCCCTGGGCTACTCCGCCGCGGACGCCAACCGGGCCGCCGCCGTGCCCGTCTCGGAGGACACGGCCCTGGAGGACCGCATCAGGCTGGCCCTGCGCTACCTGGCCCGCCAGTAGCCCGGCTGCTCTGGCCCGGGCCGGCGGCCCCTGTGCTGCTGCGCTCTTCGAGGGCGTGCCTGGCGGCGTCCTTCTCGGCAGCCTGCTTGCTCTTGCCCGACCCACGGCCCAGCACGTCCCCGCCCACCACCACCTCCACCCAGAACGTCTTGTCGTGATCGGGCCCCACCGCCTCCACCAGGCGGTATGCCGGCCTCTCCTGCCTCTGGGCCTGGATGAGCTCCTGCAGCCTGGACTTGTAGTCGCTGGCCAGGCCGCGCTCGCTGACCACGGCCATCGCCGCGGCGAACAGCCGCAGCACCATCTCCTTCGTCACCTGGAACCCCTGGTCCATGAAGACAGCGCCCACCAGCGCTTCCAGGGTGCAGGCCATGTTCCGGGGCCTCTTGCGGCCGCCGCCCTTCTCCTCGCCCTGACCCAGGTAGAGGTAGTCCCCCAGCCCCAGGGATGACGCCAGCCGGGCCAGGCTGTCCTGGCGCACCAGGTCGGAGCGGAGCTTGGTCATCTCCCCCTCGCTCAGATGGGGGAACTCCCGGAAGAGGTGCTCCGCCACCACCAGCCCGAGGAAGGCGTCCCCCAGGAACTCCAGGCGCTCGTTGGAGCCCAGCTTGAAGTCGGCGTTTTCGTTGAGGTAGGAACGGTGGACAAAGGCCTGCTGCAGGAGCGACAGGTCGACAAAAGAGACACCCAGCTTGGTCTGCAGACCGGACCAATCAGCCATGCTCGGAATCCAGCGCTAACAGGGTAGTATGCAGGGGGGGCGATTGTCAAATGCAGGGCGGGGGCGGTTGCGCGCCCGGGGCCTCTTGTCGCAGAATAGTAGTGGCTCCATTGAGCAAAGGAGAAGGCTATGAAAGCGCACGACATCGTCATCATCGGCGGCGGGCCGGCGGGCCTGACCGCCGGCCTGTACGCCACCCGCGCCGGCCTGGACAGCCTCCTCATCGAGGGGGGGGTCTTCGGCGGGCAGATGGTCAATGCCAGGCTGGTGGAGAACTACCCCGGCTTCCCCGACGGGATTGCTGGCATGGACCTGGGGTCGCACATGCAGGAGCAGGCCGCCAGGCACGGCCTCAAGACGCTCCTGGCCGAGCTGCACCATCTTGTGCCCGGG
Source organism: uncultured Dehalococcoidia bacterium (assembly GCA_964492335.1). Classification (GTDB taxonomy): domain Bacteria; phylum Chloroflexota; class Dehalococcoidia; order UBA2247; family RBG-13-53-26; genus JAFGCL01. The sequence continues at coordinate 5,098 of CAZBJX010000012.1, forward strand.
CCTGCGCACCAGCTGGCCACCACCGAGGGCACGCTCACGGCCGGGGCCGTCATCGTGGCCACCGGCGCCCGCTACCGCCAGCTGGAGGCCCCCGGCGAGAAGGAGTATGTCGGCCGCGGGGTCTCCTACTGCGCCTCCTGTGACGGCTTCTTCTTCCGCGACCAGGAGGTGGCCGTGGTCGGCGGGGGGGACACCGCCGTGAGCGACGCCCTGGAGCTGGCCCACTACGCCCGCCGGGTCTTCCTGGTGCACCGGCGCGACCGGTTGCGGGCGGGGCAGGTGCTGGCCCAGCGGGCCAGCACGGAGCCCAGGATCGAGTTCGTCTGGGACAGCGTGGTCAGCGAGATCACCGGGGACCAGATGGTGAACGGCATCAGTGTGAGGAACGTGAAGACCGGCCAGGCCCGCACCATCCCGCTCAAGGGGGTGTTCGTGGCCGTGGGCGTGGAGCCCAACAGCCAGCCCTTCGCCGGCATTCTGCAGATGGATGAAGCGGGCAGCATCAGGGTGGACCACAACCTGGCCGCCTCCGTGCCGGGGGTGTTTGCCGCCGGGGATGTCCGTCAGCACTCACCGCGCCAGATCGGCAGCGCTGTTGGGGACGGCATCACGGCGACTCTCTCCGCCGCCAGGTACCTGGCGGGCCGGGCCTGATCGAGGGGCGCTCCCCGGGGGCCGCGCGGCCCCCGGCAGCCGGGAGACGATGGCCGCAGCGCCCCGGCGCCGGACTATCTCCTGCGGGGCATGATGACCACTTTGCGCAGCTCGCCCTCACCTACGCTCTGGGTGACCACGTCAGGGTGGACAGCCAGGGCCAGATGCACCACCCGCCGCTCGTCGGGAGGCATGGGCTCCAGGGCCCTCGACTGCCTGGTGGTGACCGCCTGCTGCGCCATCCTCACCGCCAGGTCCCTCAGCGAGCCGTAGCGCCGCTGCTTGTAACCTTCGACGTCGACGGTCAAGGGCACCCTGGCCTTGCGCTCGTGGGCCACAATCAGCCGCAGGACGTACTGCAGGGCCGCCAGGGTCTCTCCCCGGCGCCCGATGAGGATGCCCAGGTCGTCTCCATCCACCTCAAGGGAGATCACCGGGGCGCCGGGCCGGCCTTCTTCGTCCAGCGGCACGTCGGTGCGCACCTCGACCCGGGCCTTGACCTTCATCAGCCGGAGTATCTCCTCGAGGGCCTCCCGGGCGGCGGCCGACTGGTCGATCTCCTGCGGGGCCGGCCCGGGTGAAGGCAGGGGCGTTAACCGGACCACGGCGTCCTCGGCCCCCATCCCCAGGAAGCCGGACTTGCCCTTGCTCACCACCTCGCACTCCACCTGATCACGGGACAGGCCCAGCTGTTGAAGGCCGCGCTCAATGGCTTCCTCCACCGTCTTGGCGCTCACCTCGAGGCTTTCCATGTATCACTTCCTCCGGGTCAGGGATATCGGGCCGGGGATGGCCGGGCGGGCCTCAGCCGTCCTTGCCGCTATCCTCGTCAGTCTCCTGTGGTTTCAGCCGGTCAAGGAGCCCCTTCAAGCCCTTCTTCTCGGCGGTGTCTGCGGGCGGCGGCTCCGGCTCCGCCCGCTTGGCGCTCCTGGCCTTCTCACCCTTGGCGCTCTTCGCCGGGACGGGCTCCGGCGCCGGGGCCTTGGCGAAGACGTTCTTCCAGCCGTAGATGAAGTACTGCACCACTATCATGATGATGCTGGTCATCAGGAAGTAGACACCCAGGCCCGAGGGCAGGGAGATGGTGATGAAGGCCATGAACAGCGGCATCATTATCTGCATCATCCGGTTGGTGCTCTGCTGCTGGGGGTCGGCCGAGGGCGGGGTCATCATCTTCTGGGACAGCCACTGCGTTCCCGCCACCAGGAGGGGGAGGATGTAGTAGGGGTCCCTGGCGGTCAGGTCCAGCCAGAGGAAGCCCTCGGATATGGGGAGGCCCTGGTTGGCCGCCGCCCATGAGTACAGGTTCTGGGAGAGCCCCAGGAAGTCCTGCGGCGTTGCCGCCAGCGCCTGGATGATGGACCGGTACAACGCCACATAGATGGGCAACTGGATGATGGTGGTCACCAGCATGGGCGACAGCAGGCAACCCAGGGGGGTTATCCCGGCCTCCTTGTAGAGCTTCATCATCTCCTGCTGCTGCTTCTGGGGGTTCTTGGCGTACTTCTTCTTCAGATGGTCCAGCTTCGGCTTCATGGAGGCCATGGCTTCGGACTGCTTCCGGCTGCCGCGAAGCTGCCAGAGCGTCAGGGGGAGCATGATGAGCCGGACCAGGATGGTGAGGGCGATGATCCCCAGCCCGAAATTGCCGAAAAGGAAATTGGTGAGGACCAGCAGGATATTCAGGATTGGCTGCAGCAGGATCAGGTTCAGGAATCCCAAGGTTGCGCCTCAATCCTCGCTGATCTCGTCCGTCCGGAATTTCCAGAGGACCTCGGGCGTCGACAAGCTGAAGGCATAGATCATGTGCTTTCCGTCCTGGGCGTGAACGTAGACCACCTCGCCCGACGGGTCCACCTGCAGCGGGGCCAGGATGGGGTAGGGTTCGAAGTCGAGCGCCTGCTCAGGCCTCACCACTTCCCCGGTATAGGGGGCGGTCTTCCAGGTCTGCGTCATCCCGCCCTCGGGGTTAACGGCGTAGGCGGAGTACTGGAGCGTGCCGGGGTCGATCAGGTAGAGGCCGCCGTCGCGGGAGCCCGCCACCACCAGCCCGCCGGCTGCCACGGGAGGGGCATAGACCATGCCCCCGGTCTGGATCTCCCCTACTTTCTCCAGGGTCCCGGCCTCCAGAACGTAGATCTTGTGGTCCAGGCAGCCCGCCCAGACGCGGCCATTGCAGTAGAGGGCCTGGGTCCAGTACCAGTTGCCGGCCCCGTCAAATACGGCCGACGCCTCCCGGGTCATCTCGGACGGCGTCCCCGGCTCGCGGGCGCCCGCAGCAAGGCGCTCTTCCTCGGTGGCCGTGGCCACCGCGTAGAACCGGCGATCGCAGCCGCCGATGTAAACCATCCCGTCGGCCACCAGGGGGGTCGACATGAAGGCCGCGTCGATCTCGAAATGCCATATCTCGTTTCCGGTCCCGGCGTCAATGGCGTACAGCCTGTGGTCCGCCGAGCTCACGTAGACCACCCCTTCATCCACCACCGGGGTGGACCAGATCTTCCCCCCGGTCCGGAAGGGCCACCCCTCCTTGAGGCTGTCGCTCAGGTTGGCCACGGTCAGGTCCAGGGCGTAGACGTTCCCGGCGGAGTTGCCCACATAGAGGATGTCGCCGTCGATGGTCACGCTGCCGACGATGTCCTTGCCCGTCTTGAAATTGAGGGAGCTCACCGCCGATCCGTTCCGGGCCACCCACAGCACTTCGCCGCTGGTATAGGTGCCCACGTACAGCCGCTCGCCCCACACGGCCGGCGTGCCGTAGAGGCTCATGGCGGTAGACATGCCCCCGGTGCAGCTCACGCAGGAGAGGCCGCCCCCGCCGCTCTGCTGGGCCACGGTGCGCGCCCATTCCTTCTCGTGGCTCTGCACGTTGTAGGCCACCACCTTGCCCTGGACGGTGCCCACGTACAGCGTGTTGTCCGACACGAGAGGCCCCGACCAGCCCCGGCTGGGCGCTGCGGAGCACCCGAGGGCGCCGAGGGCAATGGCGGCTATCACCAGCAGCAGCAGAGGCCGAGAGAGCCTCGGCAGTGTCGCTCTAGAAAGCATGAGGCCAGTTCTTTCCCATAGCAGGCGCCTGCGAAATCAGGGGACGGGGTCGTAGCCGCCGGGGTGAAATGGATGGCAGCGCATTATCCTTCGGCTGCCCAGCCACACTCCTTCGAGAAGGCCGTACTTCTGTATGGCCTCGTACATGTAATGCGAACAGGACGGGGAGAAACGGCAGACGGACGGCATGACCCTGGACCAGCTCATCTGGTATCCGCGAATCAGCCCCAGCGCCAGCGTCCTCAAGCCGGCCTCCGCAGCCCGGAGCGCCGGCCCAGGTCTTCCACCGCCGCGCTGATCTGGTGGAAGTCGCTGGCTGCGGCCGCGGAGCGGGCGATGATCACCACATCCCAGCCCGTCTCCCATGCGCCAGCCTGCACGGCGTGCCGCAGTATTCTCTTCATGCGATTGCGCACCACTGCATTTCCCACGCGCTTGCTGACAGAGAACCCGATCCTGGTCCGGTCGAGCTCGCTGGGGAAGGCCCTCATCACCAGCAGACCATTGACCCAGGACTTGCCGTGGTCATACACCCTGGCGAAATCCTGGCCACGGGTGAGGCGCTGTTCCCTTTTCATCGCGAACGCGGGTAAGAGCCTCGGGATACGTGGCTATACCGTCAGGCGGTGACGGCCTGCCAGCCTTCTCGACTTCAACACGCTCCGCCCTCCGCGAGTCCTCATTCGGATTCGGAAGCCGTGGACTCTCTTCCGGCGCAGCTTCTTAGGCTGATAGGTTCTCTTAGGCATCTTCGCTCGGTCTCAACGGGGTATGATACGCTTTTTCTCATCTTCAAGTCAAGGTGAATGCGCCGGCGACCACGGCCGGCGGGTAGCTGTAACTTGTTAGCCGGCAGGGGCTTGAGCGCGCTCCCGCCCGCCGTGTATAATCTGTCCTCGGAATGAAGGCTGTACTTCTTGTGGGAGGCGAGGGCACCCGCTTGCGCCCTCTGACGTGCAACACGGTCAAGGCCATGGTGCCCATGCTGAACCGCCCCTTCTTCGCCCACCTGCTGGGGTATCTGGCCGGCCACGGGGTGGATGACATCGTCGTCACCTGCTGCTACCTGCCGGACCGGATCAGCAGCCGCTTCGGGGGCGGCAGCCACCACGGGGTCAGGCTGACCTACGTTATGGAGGAGACCCCGCTGGGCACGGCCGGGGCCGTGAAGAACGCGGAGGGCCGCCTGGACGGGGCCTTCTTCGTCTTCAACGGCGATATCGTCACCGGCATCGACCTTCAGGCCATGCTCGCCTTCCACCGCCGGCGCCGGGCAGTGGCCACCATCGCCCTCACCCCGGTTGAGGACCCCTCGGCCTACGGCGTGGTCGACACCGCTCCCGACGGGAGGGTGAAGCGCTTCATCGAGAAGCCCCCGCGCCACGAGGCCCCCAGCAACATGATCAACGCCGGGATCTACGTCCTGGAGGCGTCGGTGCTGGAGGGCGTGCCGCCGGGCGAGCACTGCATGTTCGAGCGGCAGGTGTTCCCCGGGTTGCTGTCTGCGGGGGCGCCGGTCTATGCCTTTTCCACCAGGGACTACTGGATCGACATCGGCACCCCGGACAACTACCGGCAGGTGCAGTACGACCTGCTGCTGGGGAAATGCCCCGGCCCGCCGGGCGAAGACGGGCCGGCCGCGGGCCTGCGCCTCGACCCGGCCGCGATGGTGGAAGGGCCGGTCCGCTTCGGCAGTGGCTGCACCATCGGCGCCGGCGCCCGGATCACCGGCCCGGCGGTGCTGGGTGACGGCTGCACCGTCCTGGAGGGCTCCATCGTGGACCGTGCCATCATCTGGGCCAACGCCCGCATCGGCAGCGGGGCCGCGGTGCGGGAGTGCGTGATCGGGGAGAAGACCATCATCGGCGACGGCGGCATCGTGGAGGCGGGGGCGGTGGTGGGCGACAGCGTGGTGGTCACCCCCGGAACGCGGGTGGCCGCAGGCCAGAAGGTCTGGCCGGACACGACCCTCTAGAAACCTGGCGCCAGTAGTGCTCGTCACCCGATTTGCCTGCCCTGTGGATGGGTATCGGTGCGCTCTCTAGGCCAGCTCGAAGCGGTCCACGTCCACCAGGCCCAGGTCCGTGAGCCGCACCCGGGGGATGACGGGCAGCGCCAGGAAGGATAGCGTGCTGAAGGGCGAATCCAGGGTGCAGCCCAGCGCCGTGGCGGCGGCCTCCACCCCGGCCAGGCCTTCCACCACCGTCTCCAGGGGCTGGTCCGACAGCAGGCCCGCCACCGGCAGGGGCAGAGAGGCCAGCACCCGCCCCCCGGCCACGGCCACCAGGCCCCCCTGCAGCCGCTCGATTTCCCTGACCGCGGTGTACAGGTCCCCATCCTCAACCCCCACGGCCAGGATGTTGTGGGCGTCGTGGGCTATGGAGGAGGCCAGGGCGCCCCGCGTCAGACCGAAGCCCTTGACCAGGGCGGCCGCAACGCGGCCGCTGGCGCTGTGCCGCTCCACCACGGCCAGCTTCAGCAGGTCGCGGCCGACATCGCTGACCACGGCGCCGCCTTTCACCCGGGGACGGACGGTGCACTTCATGGTGGCTATCTGGCCGGGGACCACCTCAATAACCGGCAGGCGGGACCTCTCCGCGGGGATGCGCAGCGCGGCCGGCGAGAAGGGCCCCACCCTGACGGTCCCCGTGAGCCGGTCGCCCCCGTTGCCCGGCACGGAGAAGAGGGCCTGCCCATCCCGCGACACCAGCCGGCCTCCATGGAAGACCATGGAGACGTCCAGCTCGCCCAGGCTGGAGAAGACCATCAGATCGGCATGGTAGCCCGGCGCCACCGCCCCCAGGCCGTCGAGCCGGAAGTACTGGGCCGGGTTGATGGTCGCCATCTGGATGGCGCGGACAGGGTCCAGGCCGAGGCTGATGGCCTTTCTGACCACCGCGTCGATGTCCCCGTCCCGGAGCAGGTCCCCGCAGTTGCGGTCGTCCACCACCAGCAGGCAGCGGTGGAAGCTGCGGTCAGTGACCAGGGGGAGCAGGTCGGCCAGGTTCTTCTCCGAGGAGCCCTCCCTTATCATGATCCACATGCCCCGGGCCAGCTTCGCCTGCGCCTCGTCCAGGGTGGTGCACTCATGGTCCGAGGCGATCCCCCCGACCAGGTAGGCGTTCAGCGCCCGGCCGCGCAGGCCCACGGCATGGCCGTCGATGGCCCTGCCCCTGGCCATCGCCATCTTGAGCAGCATGCCCGAGTGCCCCTGCAGCACGGCCGGGAAGTCCATCACCTCTCCCAGCCCGATGCTGGCCTTCCATTCCAGGGCGCATTGCACGTCGCCGGCCGTCACCCGGGCCCCCGAGGACTCCAGGCGGGTGGCCGGCACACATGACGGCACCATGAAGAGCACCCGCAGGGGAAGGCCTTCGGCGATGCGCAGTACCTGCCTGGCGCCCGCCAGGCCGCAGACGTTGGTGATCTCGTGGAGGTCGGTGACCACCGCGGCGGTGCCGCGGGGGACCACGGCCCTGGCGTACTGCGTGATGTGGAGCATGGAGCTCTCCACGTGAGTGTGGCCGTTGATCAGGCCGGGGGCCACGTACCGGCCGGCCAGGTCGATGGTCTGCGCCGCCTCCGTGTAGCCCCCGATGCCGGCGATGCGGCCGCGGTACACGGCCACGTTGCCCTCCTCCACCGCCCCGTTGAAGGTGTTGACGATTCGCCCGTTGGCCAGCACCAGGTCGGCCGGCGCCTGACCCCTGGCCACGCGGATGAGCTCCTTGGTCTCCCGGAGGTTCACCCGCCCTCCCTCAGGCAGTAGAGCCCCCTCAGGTGCCGGAATCGCTCATCATAGTCCAGGCCGTAGCCCACCACGAAGCAGTCCGGCACGGTCAGGCCCAGGTAGTCGACGGGCGCCGCCTCCCGCCGGGCGACCGCCCGCTCAAACAGGGCGCACACGCGGACCGATGTAGCCCCTCTCCGCCGCAGGTACCCCAGGGTGAAATCAAGGGTGGCCCCGGAGTCGACGATGTCCTCCACCACCAGGATGTGGCGGCGGCGCACGCTGGCCCTCAAGCCGTGGACCACCCGCACGTGCCCGGAACTCCGGGCCCGCCCCCGACCGTAGCTGGACAGGGCCATGAACTCCACCTCCAGGGGCATGTCCAGGGCCCGCACCAGGTCGGCCATGAAGACGAAGCAGCCCTTCAGGACCCCCACCAGAACGGGGCTCTTGTCTGCGTAGTCGCGCCGGACCTCCCGGGCCAGCCGGGCCACGGCGGCGTCGATTTCCTCGGGCGTGAACAGGGGCTCAAGCGTGGTCATCTCGCCTCCGCAGGATGCCGGCCCGCCACCGGGCCCTGCCTCGCCAGCGGGTGGCGGCCCCATTATATGGTCCGGGGCGGCCGGCCACAAGGGCTGCGCCACGAAGAGTTCAGCCGCAGCTGCCCGGAGAAGCAGTGCAGCCCCCGACCCCGCCGGGGCCGGTCAGCGGGAGCCGTGGTGCCGCGGCAGGACCAGCACCTGGGGCACCCCGCTCGAAGGGTGGTGCTGGACGTGCACCGCCACGGCGTAGGCCGCCCCGATGATGGCCGGGGTGATCACCTCTTCCGGCGTGCCGTCGGCGACCACGGCCCCGGCCTTGAGCAGGACCAGCCGGCGGAAGTAGGCGGAGGCCAGGTTCAGGTCGTGCATGGCGGCCACGATGGTCAGCGGCCGGGCGGCATTCATGTCCGCCAGCAACTCCAGCATCTCCACCTGGTGGCTGATGTCCAGATGGGCGGTGGGCTCATCCAGCAGCAGCACCCCGGTCTCCTGGGCCAGGGCCATGGCCAGGACCGCCTTCTGACGCTCGCCGCCGGAGAGGGAGCTGAAGCGCCTGCCCGCCAGGTGGCCCACGCCCACGGTGTCCATGGTGCGCCGCACCACCCCGTGGTCGGCCGCCGACAGGTCCCGCCAGGGCTTGACAAATGGCGTCCGGCCCAGCATGACGACCTCCTCCACGGTGAAGCCCAGGGGAACGGCCACCTGTTGCGGCACCACGGCCACCTCCCGGGCGATGGCGCACCGCTTCATCTTCCCGGCTTCCATTCCCTGGAGCCGGACATTCCCCTCCCAGGGCGCCAGTATCCCGCTGACCAGCTGGATGAGGGTGGTCTTGCCCGCGCCGTTGGGGCCGATCAGGCCCACCATCTCCCCCCGGCCAATGGACAGGTCCACGTCGCGCAGCACCGCCCCGTTGCCATAGGAGAAGGTCACCCGGTCCATCCGTATCGCAGTGTTATTCACAGCCCGTACTCCTTCCCGCCGCGCCTGAGCAGGTAGATGAAAATGGGCGCCCCTATAAGCGCGGTGATGATGCCGACCTGTATTTCACGGGGGGAAGACAGGGTGCGGGCCAGCAGGTCGGCCACCACCAGGAAGGCGCCGCCGGCAATGGCCGAGCCGGGGACCAGCAGACGGTGGTCCGGCCCCAGCACCAGCCGCAGGGAGTGGGGTACCACCAGCCCCACGAACCCGATCAGCCCGCCGATGCAGACCGCGGCCGCCGTCAGCACCGATCCCAGGGCCAGGAAGAGGGCCTTGCTGCGCTCCACGTCAACGCCCACGTGGGCGGCCCCGTCCTCTCCCAGGGCGAAGGCGTTCAGCCGGAAGGCCGTCAGCCGGGCCAGCAGGACTCCGAGGATGATGACCGGTGCGATGACCGCTATCTGCCCCCAGCCCCCCACCGATATGCCGCCCAGCAGGAAGCCGTACACCGAGCGCAGCTTCTCATTGAGGGAGTCGCTCATGGTGATCATAAGGTACATCAGCGCCGTCAGCATGGCGCTGACCACGAACCCGGCCAGCAGCATGCTGACCACCGGCGTCCTTCCCCCGACGCGGGCCAGGCGGTACACCAGCATCACCGTCGCCAGCGCGCCGGCGAAGGCCAGCAGGGGCACCATGCCGAAACCCAGAAAGGTCATGCTCAGGGGCAGCATCATGGCTATGGTCGCCCCCAGGGCCGCCCCGGCCGACGTCCCGATGATGTACGGGTCGGCCATGGGGTTGCGCAGCAGCCCCTGGAAGACGACCCCGGCCGTCGCCAGGGCCGCCCCGGCCAGGGCCCCGCCCAGCACCCGGGGCAGCCTCACATGGAGGATGATGGTCTCATGCGTCGCCCTCCAGGTGGGATCGATGTTGAAGGGCGAAACGGCGTTCCAGCATATCTTGATGACGTCGCCAAAGGGCACGGAGACCGAGCCCACGGCAGCGGCCGCAACCAGGCAGGCCACCAGGGCCAGCCCCAGCAGCAGGATAATGCCCAGGTGTCGGCGGTTTCCGCCCGGGACTCTCATACGTTGCGCCCCATCGAAGGGCCCCGTGGCCGTCCCGCCACCGGTGGCGGGACGGCCACCCCCCTGATCGATCAGCCTACGGCGGCGTCTGCCCCCCTTCCGGGAAGAGCCCCGGATGCAGCATCCGGGCCAGCATCTCCAGCCCGTCCACGATCCGCGGCCCGTACCTGGCCGTCAGGTCCGGGTCCTCTATGGGGCATACCCTGCCCTCCTTCACGGCGGAGAGGCCGGCCCATGCCGGCGAGCGGGCCCCCACGCTTTCCACGCTGACCCCGAACTGGTAGTCCTCCAGTATCAGCAGGTCCGGGTCGGCGTCCACGATGGCCTCCAGGCTGATCTGGTACCAGCCGGAGGTGCCGCCGGCGATGTTGGTGCCGCCGGCCAGGCGGACCAGTTCGTCCTGGAAGGTGCCCGCCCCCGCCGTGTAGGGCCGCTCGGGATCGGTGGCATCCACCTCGTAGAAGACGGTGGGCCTCTGGGCCGCGGGGAGGTCTGCGGTGACCGCCGCCACCGCATCCACCCTGGCCCGCAGGCTATCCACCAGGGCCCGGGCCTGCTTCTCCCTGCCGGTGATGTCGCCGATCTGCAGGATGCTGTCCATGACCCCCTGGATGTCAGAGGGCTGGACCACGAACACGGGGACGTAGGGCTCCAACTGCTGCACTACGGCGCCGGCCGAGGACAGGACCAGGTCCGGGTCATGGTCCAGTATGATCGAGGTGTCGAATCCCGGCCACGGGGCGCCCACTTTGGGCAGGGCGACTGCCTCTTGCGGGTAGTCGGAGTAATCGTCGGTGGCCACCACCCGGCTCCCCAGGTCCAGGGCAAAGAGAATCTCGGTTATGGGGGCCCCCAGCGACACGATCCGCTGCGGGTCGCCCGGCACGGTGACCTCCCGGCCCTGGTCGTCCACAAGCGTCGAGGCGGAGGGCCCTTTGTCGCAGGCCAGCAGGCCAACGGAGAGCACCACCAGCATGGCCAGCAATACCTTGAAAGCTGAGTTCTTCACCAAATCCTCCTCGTGATTTCACAGGCTCAAGTCACGCACCGGCGGCGCGGGCAAACGGATATGGCGCTGCGGCCGGTGCGGGGGGTTGGCTGGGGCAGGCGTGTTCTCAGGCCCTGCCGGCGGGGAAAAGAAAGACCCCCGGCCCGGCAGAGCGAGGAGTGTCAGGGCGCTCGAGTCATGGTCGCTCCCCTTTCTCCGCGGAGGCTCTTGCCGGCCCGGCCCCTCAAGGGGCTTGCGGGCTCGCTGGACAGGGGCCGGAGTTCTGACTGTCACAGCAGGCGGGACTGTGCCGGAATTCCACCGGGCTTGCTGCCGTATTAAGCCCTCGCTCTCGCTCGGGCACCCCTGTATGGAATCAACTGAATCCATGATACCAGCGGCGCGGCCGGGGGTCAAAGACGGCCCTGCGGCCGGGGCAGGTGGCGCTTGTGTTCCCCGGGGCTTCGGCGGTATACTGGCCCCAAAGGCATACATCCACCGCAGGGGAGCTCAGAGGCTGAGAGCCCGTCCCATGGCGGGCGACCCTTTGAACCTGACCTCGGTAATGCGAGCGTAGGGAGGCGGTTCCAGGGACCAAGGACCGTTGACTGGTGCTCTTGGTCCTTTGTCTTTTCGGAGGGAGAGCAGGATGACCCAGCTGGAAATGGCCAGGGAAGGCAGGGCTTCGCCCCAGATGCGGCTGGTGGCCCAGAGGGAGGGCCTGGACGTTGAGTCCGTGCTCCGGGTGGTGGCCGAGGGCGCCGCGGTCATCCCTGCCAACCCCGCCCACGGCAACCTCCAGCCCTGCGGCATCGGCAGGGGCCTGGCCACCAAAGTCAACGCCAACATCGGCACCTCCGCGGCGCACGCCTCAGTGGAGGCCGAGATGGAGAAGGTCCGCATCGTCATGGAGTACGGGGCGGACGCGGTGATGGACCTGAGCACCGGAGGGGACATCAGCGGCATCCGGCGGGCAATCCTGGCCGCCTGCCCCCTGCCGCTGGGGACGGTGCCCATCTACCAGGCCGCCATCCAGGCCACCCGGAAGCGGGGGGCCATCGTCAACATGACCGCCGATGACATCTTCGAGGTCATCGAGGAGCAGGCCCGGGAAGGCGTGGACTTCATGACGGTCCACTGCGGAGTCACCCGGCGTTCCATCGAGCACCTGAGGCAGCAGGGCCGGCTCACCAGCGTGGTGTCCCGGGGCGGGGCCTTCCTGCTGGGGTGGATCATACGGAATGACAGGGAGAACCCCCTCTACGAGCAGTACGACCGCCTCCTGGACATCGCCCGCCGCCACGATGTCACCCTGAGCCTGGGGGACGGCATGCGGCCGGGCTCCCTGGCCGACGCCACGGACCGCTGCCAGGTCCAGGAACTGCTCACCCTGGGCGAGCTGACGGAGCGCGCCTGGAGGGCCGGGGTCCAGGTGATGGTGGAAGGCCCCGGCCACGTTCCCATCGATCAGGTGGTGGCCAACGTGCAGCTGCAGAAGCGCATCTGCCGCGGCGCCCCGTTCTATGTCCTGGGCCCCCTGGTGACCGATGTGGGCGCGGGGTACGACCACATCTCGGCCGCCATCGGGGGCGCCATCGCCGCCGCCGCGGGGGCCGACTTCCTGTGCTACGTCACCCCGGCCGAGCATCTCTCGCTTCCCGACTCCGAGGAGGTGAAGGAGGGCATAATCGGGGCCCGCATCGCAGCGCACGCCGCCGACATCGCCAAGGGGGTCAGGGGCGCCGCGGAGTGGGACCGGAAGATGTCCCTGGCGCGGCGCAGCCTCGACTGGGAAGAGCAGATCAGGCTGAGCATGGACCCGCCCCGGGCGCGGCGGCTGCACGACCGCTTCGCCGGGAGCGGCACCACCTGCAGCATGTGCGGGCCGTACTGCGCCATGGCCCTGGTGGAGGAATACCTGGGCATCCCGGTGGGGAAGTGCCGCTCCTGAGCGCCCGGGCCGCCTGCTCCGGGAAATGGCGGCTGCCATGAACGTCGGCATTGTATCGGTGGGCACAGAGCTGCTGATGGGGGAAGTGGTGGACACCAACGCCGCTTACCTCGCCTCCCAGCTGCCCCTGCTGGGGCTGGAGCTCAAGTCCATCACCGTCCAGCCCGACAGCATGATCAGCCTGACGGAGGCCTTCCACCAGGCGTGGGGCCGCTTCGACGTGGTGCTGGCCACCGGCGGGCTGGGGCCTACCGAGGATGACCTGACCCGCGAGGCCGTGGCCCGGGTCCTGCAGGAGGAAATGTCCGTATCCCCCGGCCTGGAGAGGGAACTGCGGGACGTGTTCGCCGCCATGGGGCGCCAGATGCCCTCATCCAACATGAAGCAGGCCACTCTCATACCTTCCGCGCGCTCCATCCCCAATCCCAGGGGCACCGCCCCGGGCTGGTGGGTGGAGAAGGAGGGGAAGACCATCGTGCTCATGCCCGGCCCTCCCGCCGAGATGCAGCGCATGTGGGAGGTCGAGGTGGTGCCCCTCCTGCGGGCCAGGGTGCGGCGGGAGGCCGTGGCCGTGCGCACCCTGAAGTGCCTGGGCTCAGAGGCGGAAGTGGGGGAGAAGGCCGCCGCAGTCTTCAGGATGGGCAATCCGGTGCTGGGCATCTACGCCCGGCCGGACGGGATACACCTGAGGCTGATCGCCAGGGCCCCCGATGACGCCGCGGCCGCCGCGCTCCTCGACACTGCCGAGGCCGGGCTGAGAGAGAGCCTGGACCAGCAGGTGTGGGGCATGGATGCCGACACCCTGGAGGGCCGGGCGGGGGCGCTTCTGGCCGCCCGGCATCTCACCCTGGCCACCATGGAGTCATGCACCGGCGGGCTGCTCTCGGCGGTCATCACCGACGTCCCCGGCAGCTCGGCCTACTTCAAGGGAGGGTTCGTCTCCTACAGCCGCGAGATGAAGGAGGCCCTCGGTGTCGATGCCCGCCTCATCGAGGTCCACGGAGTGGTCAGCGCCCCGGTAGCCGAAGACATGGCCAGGGTGGCCAGGGAGCGGCTCGGCGTGGACTTCGGCCTCAGCGTGACCGGCGTGGCCGGCCCCGACCCGCTGGAAGGCAAGCCGCCCGGACTGGCCTACATAGGCATAGCCGGGCCCGGGACCAGCCGGGTGGTGGAGGGGCGCTATCCGCCCCGGCGGGTGGATGTGAAGCGCCTGGTGGTCACCCACGCCCTTCACCTGCTGGTCCAGGCGCTCCAGGCAGGTCCGTAGACCACACCCGGGCCCCGGGGAAGTCCCCCCGTGGTACAGGCGCGCTCCAGGCAGGGGCCGCGGCCCCTCAGGCCAGCCTTCCAGCCGGCCCGTTGCGGCCCCCTATCGCTCCTCCGTCTTGCGCCTGAGCATCATCTCCAGGGGCAGGCCCAGCAGGATGAGGAGCGCCACCGCTGCGGCGGCGACGATCGCCCACCAGGGGAACACGAACTGCCTTTCGAATACGGCCGTGACCGCCTTCGGCGAGTCCACCACAATGGTCACCGGGTTGTCCATACCGGAGGCGTCCCCGCTCCAGCTCGCGAACCTGTACCCGTTGGCCGCCCGGGCCTCCAGGGTGACCTCGCTCCCCGGCTGATAGCCGCCGGACTCCCGGGGCGGCGTGACGCCCACCTCGCCGCCGCCGGCAGGGTCGCATGCGGCAGCCACCTGGGGGTCGAAGACGGCCCCCACGGTGAGCGCCCGCGAGATGTCCAGCTGCACGGCGGGGTCCGTCCCGCAGGCGTCCCCGGTCCAGTGGCTGAAGACATACCCCTGCGCCGGCCGGGCGATCAGGCTCACGGCCGTGCCCGCCAGGTAGCCGCCGGCCGGCTGGGCCGGCTCCAGGGACAGAGAGCCGCCGGCCAGGCCCTGAACAGCCGCGTCCAGGCTGTAGCGCGGGGCCGGCACGAACCTGGCCGTCAGGTCCAGCGGCGCCCACATCGTCAGGGACAGGGCCGCCTGCCGGGGGTCCGAAAGGGCGTCGGCATCGCCGGTCCACCGGTCGAACAGGTACCCCTGCGCCGGCCGGGCGATCAGGCTCACGGGCGTGCCCGCCGGGTAGCCGCCGGCTGCGGCCGGCGGGTCGGCCTCGACAGTGCCGGTCCCGGCGCTCTCCACGCGGGCCGTCAGCACGGGATTGAAGACGGCGGTGGCCGACAGGTCCCGGTTCATCCGCAGGTCAACCAGCGAGGCCGTGCCACAGATGTCCCCGGCCCAGTGGCTGAAGGCGTACCCCGGCGCGGGGGCCGCGGCGAGGGTGACCACCTGGTTCACGGTGTAGTTGTCCTGGGCCGGGCTAACGGCCACGGCGCCCCCCGCAGACGGCTCCGCGGCCGCCGTCAGGGTGTAGCGCACCCACGACTGGACGAAGCTGGCCGTGATCGTCCTCTTCCGCGCCATCCCCACCGTGACCACCCCGGCCGTCACATCGGGGATGTCTGCGACATCGCCGGACCACTCGACGAAGACATAGCCGGCCGAGGCCTCGGCCGTCAAGGTCACGGTGTCGTCGGGGTAGTACTGGTTGTCCGAATAGAGAGGCTCCAGGGTGACGGAGCCCCCGCCCGCCGGCTGGCTGACGACCGTCAGCAGCACGCACCTTCAGGCAGCGCCGGCTTTGCGGGGCACAGCCAGCGGCGCCAGGAGCGCCACGACCACGAGGCAGACCGCCACGCAGGCGACCGGCCGTCTCAGCAGCATGCTGTCCACCCCCCTTGGAGAGAGCCCCCGGCTGACCCTGGGGCCTGCCAGTAATATAGCACTATCGACCCGGAGCCACAAACCGCCGCCCCGGGCATCCCCTCCGCGCCGGCCGCAGGCCCCGAACAAGGGGGCATTGCCGGCACCAGGGTGCTCTGCTAAACTACCCGGTACTGAAGCATGCGAGGTGTGTCAATGGGAAGAAAGGACTATGGCGGCAGGGAGGCCAGGAAGCGCAAGAAGGATGCCAGGAAGCCCGTGGTATCCGACGTGCTGTCACCGCCGGTGACCGTGCAGGTCATCAAGACCAAGGGGAAGAAGGAGACGCCCCCCGGGGAGGCCCCATAGGGGCTGCGGCCTACCTCTCCCTGGCCAGCGGTGGCCGCCTCCGCCGGCGGACCGAGGCCGCCCTCAGGATTCTGGAGCACTGCGAGCTCTGCCCCCGGCGCTGCCGGGCCGAGCGTCTGGAGGGGCGCACGGGCACCTGCGGCACGGGCCGCCGGGCAATCGTCTCCAGCTTCGGCCCCCACTTCGGTGAGGAGGAGCCCCTGGTGGGCTCCGGGGGCTCCGGGACCATCTTCTTCGCCCGCTGCAACCTGGGCTGCATCTTCTGCCAGAACTACTCCATCAGCCAGCACGGCCAGGGCCAGGAGGTGGACGGCCGGGAGCTGTCCACCATCATGCTCTCCCTCCAGGACCGGGGGTGCGAGAACATCAACCTGGTCACGCCGACGCACGTCGTGCCCCAGGTGCTGGAGGCCCTGGAGCTGGCCGCCGGCCACGGCTTGAGGCTGCCCTTGGTGTACAACTGCGGAGGGTACGAGTCGCTGGAGGTGCTCCGGCTGCTGGATGGCATCATCGATATCTACATGCCGGACATGAAGTACTCCGACAGCGCGGCCGGCCGGCGGTATTCCGGCGTGGAGGGCTACGCCGAGGTCAACCGGGCGGCGGTCAGGGAGATGCACCGGCAGGTGGGCGACCTACTGATAGATGACCGGGGCCTGGCCACCCGGGGCCTGCTGGTGCGCCACCTGGTCCTGCCCGGCGGCCTGGCCGGGACGGAGCGGACCATGTCCTTCCTGGCCAGGGAGGTGTCCCCGCACACCTACGTCAACATCATGGCCCAGTACCGCCCCTGCCACCTGGCTGACCGCCACCCGCCGCTGAACAGGGGCATCACCGGCCAGGAGTATCACGAGGCCGTGGCCCTGGCCCTGCGGCATGGGCTGACCCGGTTGGACCAGGACCTGTACCCGCGCCCGGTGAGGGCGAGGCCCTGACATGGCCCGCCGGGGCCCCGCCCTGTCGTCCCTGCACGCTACGGTAAGCGATGAGGAAGCTGGTGGAGGAGCTGGACCGGCGCCCGTCGTCCCTGCACGCTACGGTAAGCGGCCGGGTGCGCGGGGTGCGGGTGCGCTGGGGCGGCTACCGCGGGCGTTTCGCCGACTTCACGGTGACCGCTTGGGGCTCTACCACTGCAGACTGTCCGGAAGCGCCAGGCCCAGCCAGATCCCGGCGCCGGTGAGCAGGGTGGTCAGCAGGATCACCTGCACGTTCATGCCCAGGAACGGGACCAGCTTGGGCATGTCGTCGCAGTTCCTGAGGGCCCCCGCCACCGCCTTCACCGCCAGGGGCAGGGTCGCCAGGCCCAGGAGCGCCGTCAGCGGCAGGACCTTCAGCTCCACTCCCAGGGCCAGGCTGACGAAGGTGGCGGCCATGAACGCGGCGTAGGTCCGGGCGCCGGACCTGCGCCCGTAGGCGATCGGGATGTGGCAGCGGCCGCCCTGCCTGTCCGCCTCGACATCGGGGAACTGGTTCAGCAGCAGCAGGTTGGACACCAGGAAGCCGGGGACCAGAGAGGCCACTGCGGGGGTGACGGAGTACCGGCCGGTCAGGGCGAAGTAGGTGCCTACCACCATCAGCGGGCCGAAGCCCAAGCCGGGCGCCAGGACGCAGAGCAGGGGGCTCCTGGTGAGATAGGAGGTGTAGAGGTACACCACCAGCAGGCCCGCGATGCCCAGTGGCAGGATCCCCCATCCGCGGACGATGGCAAAGTAGATGCCGACGGTGCCCGCGCCCACGAGGCTGCCCAGGCCAAGGAGGTATACCCCCCGGGCCTCCAGCAGACCGCCCGGCAGCATGCCGCTGCCCCCGCTGAAGGGGGTCCTTCTGGTGACCAGGTCGATCCCGCTGCGGTAGTCGAAGTAGTCGTTGAGCACATTCACGCTGATATGCGAGAGGAGCGCCCCCACCAGCACCAGGGCAACGTGCCACGGATTCAGGGCGAAACGTTCGTAAGCCGCCGCCGCCACGCCCACCAGGACGCACGCCGGCGTCAGGATGAGGAAGTGGGGCCTGGTCTCCAGGAACCAGGTCTTCAGGCTGCCGGTAGAGCTCATGGCCACTGTCCGCCTCCATTGTCTGCCGGAGGTAGTCCCGCACGCGCCCGGTCACAGGCCCGCAGCGTCAATTATATCCGATGTCCTCTTCTCCTGGCCAATCGTCATGATGTGGACCCCCTGGCAGAGGCCCCGGATGTCGGCGATGGTGCGCGCGGCGATCTCAACCCCCTTGGAGGCGCTGTCCTGGGCCCGGTCCATCTCGGCGATGACCGCCTCCGGCACGTGGATCCCGGCAATCTTCTCGTTCATGTACCGGGCCATGGCGGCGGAGCGCAGGACCACCACCCCCGCCAGCACCGGCACCTTGAGGTGCCCCACCATGGCCATGAAGTCAGCGAACTTGCGGACATCGTAGACCGCCTGGGTCTGGAAGAAGTCCGCCCCGGCCTCCACCTTCTTCTCCATCTTGAGGACCTGCCCCTCCAGGAAGTCCGCCTCCGGTGTCACGCAGGCTCCGATGAAGAAGCGGGGGGCCCCCTTGAGCTCCCTGCCGGCGAGGTCGCGGCCCGCCTCCAGCCGGCGGGCGGCCTCGATCAGAGAGACGGAATCCAGGTCGAAGACGGGCCTGGCCTGCGGGTGGTCGCCCAGGGTGACATAATCCCCGGTCAGGCACAGGATGTTCTCGATGCCCAGCGCGCCGGCGCCCAGCAGGTCCGACTGGAGAGCAATGCGGTTGCGGTCGCGGCAGGTCAGCTGCAGGACCGGCTCCAGGCCCCACTCCTTCAGAAGGCGGCAGCCGGCCAGGGAGCACAGGCGCATCACCGCCCCCTGCTGATCGGTGACATTGGCCGCGTCCACCCGGCCGCGGATCCGTTCGGCGCCGGCCTTCATGCCGCTGACATCCACCCCCTTCGGGGGGCCCACCTCGCAGGTCACCACGAACCGGCCGGCGGCCAGCTTCTCCCTCAGGTCCATCTCAACAACCGTCACTCCACCAGATACGTGCCGGGGCCCGGGCTGGCGGAGAAGTCCCGCGGGGGCCGGCGCTTCTTCAACAGGTCCAGCCTTCCCTGCTGGCGCAGCCGCCGGTAGATGAGCTCCCAGGCGCAGTCCCGGTCAGCGGACACCTCGCACTTGCCCCTCCTCGCCCCCCCGCAGGGCCCGTTCAGCAGGCCCTTGGGGCAGGAGGTGATGGGGCAGATGCCGCCGGTCCACCCCAGCACGCACTCCCCGCACTGCACGCAGACCTCGGCGAACAGGCCCGGCTCCATCTCCTGCCCCATGAAGAGCGTGTCCAGGGCCGGGTGGACCGGCTTCGCGGTGAAGAGGGCCATGACCTGCACGCCGAAGGCGCAGGACATCACCAGAATGCTGTCGGCCTGCTCCACCGCCCTGGCATTGGCGGCCAGCGCCTCGCGGTCCAGTGCATCGCAGGCAGTGGGCACTACCACCGACCCCGTCACCTTCTTCCCCAGGGCCGCGAGCCTGGCCGCCAGGTCGACCACCTGGTCCTTCCCCCCCGTGCGGCACATGGTGGCGCAGGTGCCGCACCCCACCAAGAACACACTGGACGACCCCTCCAGCATTTCCTCAATCTCGGCCAGCGGCTTCTGCCTGGTGATCGCCTTCAAGAATCCTCCGTCCCGGCCTGCATGCTAGCCCTTGAGGTGCTCATCATACTCGGCGCGGAAATGCCGCAGGCTGTCCATCACCGGGAGGGGCGCGGCCTGGCCCAGCCCGCAGGACGATGCCAGGGCCATGGCCTCCGACAGCTCCACCAGCGCCGCGAGGTCCCGGCGCACGCCCTCCCCCACGGCGATCCGGGACAGGACCTCGGCCATGGCCTGGGTGCCCTCCCGGCACGGGGTGCATTTCCCGCACGACTCCGAGGCGAAGAAGCCCATGGTGCGGCACATGATATCGACCACGTCCCGGCTGCGGTCGAAGACCATCACCGGGCCGGCCCCGAGCACGGTCTCATACGATAGCGGCACATCCATACCCCCGGCGGGCAGGACCCGGCCGCAGGCGCCGCCCACCTGGACCATCTTGACATCCCGTCCCCCGGCCAGCTCCACCAAGTCCCGCAGAGGGCGCCCCATCTCCAGCTCGTAGACCCCGGGCCAGTCCACGTCCCCGCTGACCGAGAAGACCTTGGTCCCCGGGCTCCGGTGAGTGCCCATGGCGCGGAACCGGTCGGCCCCGTTGGCCACGATCCACGGGATGTTCATCAGCGTCTCCACATTGTTGATCAGCGTGGGCATCCCGTGCAGCCCCCTGGTGGGCGGGAAGGGCGGCCTCGGCCGGGGCTCACCGCGCCGGCCCTCGAGCGACTCCATCAGGGCCGTCTCCTCGCCGCAGACATAGCCCCCGGCTCCCCGGCGCACGAGGATATCGACCTCCCGCCCGCGGATGGTCAGCCACCCCTTACCCTTCACCTGGGCGACGGCCTTCTCCAGCGGCGCCACCAAGTGGCCGTACTCGGCCCTCAGGTAGACCAGGGCCACGGCGGCCCCCACCGCACAGGCCGCCAGGGCCAGGCCCTCTATGAAGGAGAAGGGGTCCTTCTCCAACATGTGCCGGTCCTTGAAGGCCCCCACCTCCCCCTCGGAGGCGTTCCCGATGACATAGCGTCGCCCGCCCGCCGCCGAGGCAGTCTGCTCCCACTTGGCCCCGGCGGGGAAGCCGCTGCCACCGCGGCCCCTGAGCCCCGACCTCTTCACCACGTCGATCACCTGCGCCGGCGTCATCCGGGACTGCACCCGGCGCAGCGCCTCGAAGCCGCCCATCGCCTCGTAGGAGTCGACATCCCCCGGGTCAACCAGCCCGCAGTTCCTCAGCACCAGGATGTCCTGCTGCACCGTGCTCACCTCGCTGCGGCGGCCCGGGCCTTCGGCCCCCGGGCCGCGTCCTCCCGCTTCTGCAGCGCACCAACGGGACAGACCGACAGGCACACGTCGCAGGACTGGCAGACGTCGGCCTCAAGCGGCCGGTCGTGCCCGGCGATGACCTTGCAGTCGAAGCCCTGATAACCCATGGCCAGTATGTCCGCCTTCTTGATCTCACGGCAGGCCCGGACGCACCGGCGGCAGAGTATGCACTTGGACAGGTCCCGCACCACATACTGCGCGGCGTCCTCGGCCGGGTGGAAGTGCCGCTTCATCCGGAACCGGGGCATGGCAATGCCCATGTCGCCGGCCAGCCGGCGCAGCTGGCAGCTGTTGCCCTTGTCGCACACCAGGCAGACATCGGGGTGGCTGGCCAGGATAAGCTCCAGCAGCGTCCGGCGGGTGGCCGTCACCCTGGGCGAATGAGTGTGGATGACCATGCCCGCCGAGATCGGCGTCTGGCACGAGGGGACCAGTGCCCTCTGCCCCTCCACCTCCACCACGCAGAGCCGGCACACGCCGGCGGGCGTCAGATCAGGGTGGTGGCAGAGCGTAGGGATGTCCACGCCCTTCTCTCGCGCCAGGTCCAGGACGGTCATCCCGGGCCGGCCGCGGGCCTTCTCCCCGTTGAGGGTCACCTCTATTTCCACGCGGCATCTCAGAGCACGAGCCAGAGGACTATCAGCAGGACCACCAGCGCTGCGGTCACAATGCCGATGTTGCGCAGGTCCCTGAGCAGGTGCGGATTGGCCGGGACCACGGGCCTGGCCGGCCCCCCAGCCCGGGGAGCCATCCGGCCCGCAGCCGATGACCCCCGGGGCACGGCCGGCCGGGGAGACGCCGGGGACGCGCCTGGCCCGGGGGCTTTCTGCGGCGCCGGCCCGGCGCCAGACGGCCGGTCCGCGGCCCCGCCCGGCTGGCGCCGGGCCCCGGGCTGCTGGCCTCTCTGGTATCTGCGCTTTCCGCGGCGTCTGCTCTTACTCATTGCTCCAGCTCTCCTGCCACAGCCGATTGACTGTGCCCTCAATCACTTCATAGCCGAAGCCCCGCCGCCGCAGGGCGGCGCCGAGCCTCGTGCGGAACTGGCCGTAATCACACCCCGCCAGGCGAGCGGCCTTCTTCTGCGCCGCGCGGTACGCGGCAGCTTCGTCGTCGGCCCCGTCCAGGACGGCAGCCGCCACCTCGCGGTCTATCCCTTTGCGGGCCAGCTCGCTGCGGAGCGCGACCCGCCCGCGCGGGCTGTTCAAGTCCCGGTACTCCTTCCAGTATCGGGCAAAGGCCACGTCATCCACCAGCCCCCGGGACTTCAGGGTCCCCACGGCGCTGTCGATCGCCCCCCGCGCGAACCCCTTCTTCTCCAGCCACATGCGGACTTCGGACTCGCTGCGCGCCCGGTACCCGAGGTAGCGGCAGGCGGCATCCAGCGCTGACTGGGGCCGCGGGGCCCCCTTCCGCCCCGGGGCCCGCCCCCGTCCGGAAGGCCCTCCGGGCTCTGAAGCAGCGCCTTCTTCCGTCAAGCCTCGCCGCCCTCATCGTCCCCGGCGACAGTCACCAGGCCGCCCACGGACGTGCTCCTGGCCTTGATCTGGGACTCCACCTCCCGGGCCACCTCCAGGTGCTCCTTGAGGAAGGCCTTGGCGTTCTCACGCCCCTGCCCCAGCCGGGTATCGTTGAAGGAGAAGAAAGCGCCGCTCTTCTTGACGATGCCCATGGCCACGCCCAGGTCAACCAGGTCTGCTTCCCGGCTTATCCCCTGGGCAAACATGATGTCGAACTCGGCCGTCCGGAACGGGGGCGCCACCTTGTTCTTCACCACCTTGGCCTTCACCCGGCTGCCTACGATATCGGTGCCGGACTTGATGGAGTCCTTGCGGCGGAGATCGATCCTCACGGAGCTGTAGAACTTCAGGGCCCTTCCACCCGGGGTCACCTCGGGGTTCCCGAAGAAAACCCCCACCTTCTCCCGCAACTGGTTGATGAAGATGGCGGCCGTGTTGGACTTGCTTATGGCGGCGGTCAGCTTCCGCAGGGCCTGCGACATCAGCCGCGCCTGCAGGCCGACCTGGGCGTCGCCCATGTCCCCTTCGATCTCCGCCCGGGGCACCAGGGCGGCCACCGTGTCCAGGACGATGATGTCAATGGCGCCGCTCCTGACCAGGGCCTCGGTGATCTCCAGGGCCTGCTCCGCCGCGTCCGGCTGCGACACCAGTATGTCGACGATGTTCACCCCGCAACGGCTGGCATACGTGGGGTCGAAGGTGTGCTCCACATCGATATAGGCGGCCGTCCCGCCCTGGGCCTGGGCCTGGGCCACGATGTGGTAGGCCAGGGTCGACTTCCCGGAGGACTCCGGGCCGAAGATCTCGGTGATGCGGCCCCGGGGAATGCCCCCGATGCCCAGGGCAAGGTCGAGGGAGAGCGAGCCGGTGGAGATGATGTCCACCGCCAGCAGAGCGGGGGACTCCCCCAGCCTCATCACCGCGCCTTTGCCGAACTGCTTCTCAATCTGGTCAATGGCCATATCCAGGGCCTTTTCCTTCTCATTCATGGGTGATTCCTTCCTTCTCTCCTGTTCAATCGGCATGATAACACAGCCCGCCGGGGCCAACAACCTGGTACGGCGGCACCGGGGGAAGGGCGCGCTTGTGGGCGTGGCGCGCCACTCTCTCCTCGATCTTTCGCCTGGCGGCCTCAGGGACCTCTCCGCCGGTGAAGTACGCGTCAAGGTGGTCATAGGAGAGGCCCATCTCCTGCTCGTCGGTCTGGCCCGCCCACAGCCCTGCGGAGGGCGGCTTGTCGATGATCTCCCGGTGGACCTCCAGGTGCCGCGCCAGGTCCCGTACCTGCGACTTCACCAGGCCGCCCAGCGGCAGCAGGTCGACGCCGGCGTCGCCGTACTTGGTGAAGTAGCCCACTCCCAGCTCGCAGCGGTTGCTCCCGCCCACCACCAGGTAGTTCAGCCGGTTGGCGAAGAAGTACAGCGTGGCCATTCTGAGCCGGGGTTTGAGGTTGCTGGTGGCCGCCCGGCAGTCCGGGCCCGCGGCGCCCGGCAGCGCCGAGACCAGTGCGTCGTACACGGCATCGATGTTCACCGTCTCCGTGGGGATGCCGAACCTGTCGGCCACCAGGCGGGCATGCTCCGCGTCCTCGGGGATGCTGTGGCAGGGAATGAGTACCCCCAGCACGCCGTCGGGGAAGGCCCGCCGGCACAGGACAGCGACCACGCACGAGTCAATGCCTCCGCTCATGCCGAACACCACCCCCCGGGCGCCGGCGCCCGCCACTTCCTCCCTCAGCCAATCCACCAGTCTGGCGGTCAACTGCTGCATCTGGACCCCTCCCATGGCAACAGTATAGCCAATATTGATCGCATAAGTCAAAATCCTCCATATCGCAGCATGGCCCTGTGCTCGCGCCCCCTGCCGGGCACTTCAGCCGCCGCGGGCCCGCTCCAGCATGCCCGGGCGGGCGCGGGCGAACTCCATCAGCCGCCTGATGGCCAGCGCGGCGCCACCCATGGAAGAGAAGAGCGCAATGCCCTTCTCGTGGCAGACCTGCCGGGCGTTGTGTGACAGGCGGCGGGACCTCTCGTCGGTGGTGAAGTGGATGACCATGGCCGCGGGGAGGCGGCACTGCCGGGCCGCCGCCATCATGGGTCCCACCTGCGCGGCGATCATGGCCTCGGTCACCGGCATGGGGTTGTTGTCCACGGGGCAGTGGAAGACGGCCAGGTCCAGGCCCGGCCAGTCATCCAGCGCAGCCGTGAGGTCTCCCCATCCCCGGTCCCCCGGCTTGATCTGCGTCTCCCAGGGATACCGCAGCACCTCCAGGGCGTCCGCCGCCGCGGAGACCCGCTCCTGCACAATGATGGCGTTGAGCCCGTTGGCGTCGAGGGGGTTGCCCACCATGGTACCGGCCAGCGGGACGAAACCCAGCAGGCGCCGCCGTATCTCTTCGGGCATGGGGGCGATCCTCAGCCCGGCCCTCTCGCAATCGTCAGCCGAGAGCACCGTGGGCCCTCCCCCGTTGCCCACCAGGCAGGTGCTGGTGCCCGCCGGCGGCCTCATGCGCAGCAGGGCCACCAGCATGTCGGCGGTTTCCTCCACGCTCCCGGTCCTGATGACGCCCGCGTCCCGGAGGAGGCTGCCCCAGACCGCGTCGGCGCCGGCCAGTGCCCCCGTGTGCGTGCCCGCCGCCCTCGCCCCGGCGGCGGTGGCTCCGCCCTTCAGAACAACCACCGGCTTGCTCGAGGCGGCCTCCCGCAGCGCCCGGGCGAAGCGCGGCCCGTCGCTGGCGCCCTCGATGTAGGCCGCGATGACCCTGGTCGCGGGGTCGCGCGCCAGGTACTCCAGGAGATCGGACTCGTCCACGTCCGCGGCATTGCCGAAGCTGGTCACCTTGCTGAAGCGCAGGCCCCGGTCCGCCACCGCCCGCACGGTGCAGCCGGTGATGCCGCCGCTCTGGCAGAGCAGCCCTATGGGGCCGGGCTCCCGGGGGTAATCGGCGCAGAAGCTGACCCCGGAGGAAGGGCAGTACACCCCCATGCAGTTGGGCCCGACTATGCGGGGTCCGCCGGGCCCTGCCGCCGCCAGTAGCTGCCGCTGGGCCTCAATGCCCTCCGGCTCCCCTGTCTCCGCGAACCCGGCGCTGAATATCTGGACGAACCTCACCCCGGCCTCCCGGCACTCGGCTACCAGTGCGGGCGTGCGCCGCGCCGGAAGGCAGCCCACAACCAGGTCCACCGGGCCCGGGACCTCCCCGATGCTGCGGCAGGACACCGCGCCCGGCACCTCTTCCCCCCTGGTGTCGACGGCATATATCCGGCCCCGGTAGCCCAGCTCCAGCAGCGGGGCTATGTAGTACTGCCGGATGTACCACTTGTCCGCATCGGACAGCGCCCCCACGACCGCCACCGACGCCGGGTTGAAGAGGCGGTCGAGATCGGAGGCCCTGTCGTGGCGCGGACCGCGGGGGCTGCTATTCATAAGTGACATCTCCGGGGGTCGGCCCTGCAAGCTGATGGTAGCCCTTATGCCGCCGCCAGGCAAGGTGAGCACGGGGCCAGGCCCGCCATAGCAGACTCCAAGCCTGGCCCGCGCTTCCCGCCCCTGGTCCCCTGTGCTAGAATGGGGCCATGACCCAGGCCGCCGAGAAGACCCTCTCCCAGACCCCCGCCGACAGGGAGGCCATCCTCCACCTGAAGGATGGCATCGCCGCCGGCCGGAACTGGTACGTGGCCCTGCTGGAGGCCATCGGCCTCTGGGGGAGCGCCGAGGAGCTGCACGAGGGCCGGCGCTACCGCTACCTGATCGGGGGAGAGGCCTTCGACTGGCTTACCCTGGCCGACAGGCTGTGCCAGGAGGTCGACGGCCCGGTGCCGGAGAGCGAGAAGATGGACCTGCTCTTCGCCGCCACCCCGCCCCTGGACCTGCCCCCGCGGGAGTTCCGCAACCTCATCGGCGAGGTCAAGTACCGCGCCTACCTGAACTACCTCTACGGGGTGGTGGTGGAGGAAGCCCTCCAGTCCGTGGTCGAGGAGGAGGTCCTCAAGGAGAACGGCCACTTCACCCTGGTCCTGGGCCAGCGCGTGGAGCAGGAGACCTGCCGCCGCATCTACGAGGCGGACATGCTTGACCTCCTGGCCCGGTTCCGGGGCCAGCGGGGGTACGCCGACGGGGACTCCATGTCGCTCACGGAGAGGAAGGAGTTCACCTACTGGCTGTTCAAGTACCGGGTGGAGCACTCCGAGAAGGCCCGGGTGGCCAGCGACACGCGGAAGGCGCTGTCCTGGCTGCAGCGCCAGTGGGCCGCCAGCACCAGACACCGTCGGGCCCGCACGGCCGACATGCAGCTGCTCCTCGGGCTGCACACCTCCGAGGCGGACGGGGAGGCCGAGCACCCGGTCTAGCCCGCCTTCTTGAGCTGTGCCAGGCTCAGCAGCAGCTTCTTGATGCCCGCGCCATCGAAGACGACCACCACCTCCTGGTCGTCGCGGGCCGGGGTGCAACTGACCACCACCCCCCTGCCAAACCGCGGATGCTCAACGTGGTCCCCCGCCGACAACTGGATGCCTCCGGCCCTCGCCTGGTGGGTGCCTGCCGCCTTCGACGAGTGAGCGCCTCCGCCCTTCGCCTGGTGGGTGCCTGCCGCCTTCGTCGCCGGGGCCGGCTCCGGCTCCTCCCCGAACAGGCCCGTGGCCCGGACCAGCCTGGGAGGGATGTCCTTCAGGAATCGGGAGGGCGGATTGGCGCTGGTGCCTCCCATCAGGCTGCGGCGCAGGGCACGCACCAGGTAGAGCCGCTCCCTGGCCCGGGTCATGCCCACGTAGCACAGGCGGCGCTCCTCCTCCATCTGCGCCGGGTCGTCGAAGGACCTGAAGTGCGGCAGCACCCCTTCCTCCGTCCCCACGATGAACACCACCGGGTACTCCAGCCCCTTCGCCTGGTGCAGCGTGATCAGGGTGGCCTGGTCCTTCTTCTCGTCCAGCTCGTCGGTGTCGGAAAAGAGGCTGACACCCTCCAGGAACGCGGTCAGCCCCTCCGGGGGCGGCAGGTCCCGGTACTGGGCCGCAATGCCCCGCAGCTCCAGGATGTTGTCCCAGCGGTCATCGCCGTCCGGCTGCTCCAGCGTGTGCTGCTTGTAGCCCGAGGCCTCCAGCACCCCGTCCAGGACCTCCACCACGCTGGCCTCCCGGCTCTTGCAGACCAGCTCCTCCATCATGGCATGGAAGGCGGCCAGGGCCCGGGTTGACCGGGCCCCCAGCGGGGAGCCGGCCGGGTCCTCGGCCAGCCTCTGAAGGCCGATGTACAACGGCAGCCCCGGCCCCTTCGTCCACTGCCGCAGCTCCTCCAGGGTCTTCTGGCCGATGCCCCGCGGCGGCACGTTGACAATCCGGGCCAGGCTGACGGAGTCCCACGGGTTGTGGATGAGCTTCAGGTAGGCCACCACATCCTTGATTTCGCGCCGGGAGTAGAAGCGGACGGACCCGATCACCTGGTAGGGCACGCCGTGGCGGACGAAGGCCTCCTCCATCACCCGCGACTGGGCGTTGGTGCGGTACATCACGGCGCAGTCCATGAGCCTGGCCTCCCCCTGCCGCAGCAGGCGGTCTATCTCGCCGACCACGAACTGCGCTTCCTCGGCCTCGCTGAACGTTTCCACCACCCGCACCGGCGGCCCCTCTTCGTTGTCCGTCCACAGCACGTTCTCCTTGCGGCCGCGGTTGACGCAGACCACCTGGTGGGCCGCCTCCAGGATGGTCTTGGTGGAGCGGTAGTTCTGCTCCAGGTGGATGACCCTGGCCTCGGGGTAGTCGCGCTCGAAGTTGAGTATGTTGCGCAGGTCGGCGTTGCGCCAGGAGTATATGGACTGGTCGGGATCGCCCACCACGCAGATGCTGCGGTGCCCGGCGGCCAACTGCCGGGCGATGGCGTACTGGGTGATGTTGGTGTCCTGGAACTCGTCGATCAACAGGTGGAGATAGCGCGACTGGTACCTGGCCAGGACCTCCGGGTGCCTGTCGAACATCTGCCAGGACTTCATCAGCAGATCATCGAAATCCAGGGCCTGGCTCTGGGCCAGGAGGACCTCGTACTGCCGGTAGACCCGGGACACCACCTCCTCGAAGTAGCTGTGGGCCCTCTCGGCGAACCCCTCGGCCGTGATCAGCTGGCTCTTGGCGCTGCTGATGGCGCTCTGGAAGGTCCGCGGCGGGAACCGCTTGGGGTCGATCGACAGGTCCTGAAGGCAGCGCTTGATGAGGGTCACCTGGTCGTCATCATCGTAGATGGCGTATCTGGGGTCCACGCCTTCGGCCGCACCGTCGCGGCGGAGGAAGGCGGCGCACGCGGCGTGGAAGGTGCCCACCGACAGCTGCCCGGCGGAGCCACCCAGCAGCACCTCCAGGCGCTCCCTCATCTCCCGGGCCGCCTTGTTGGTGAAGGTCATCGCCATGATGCGCCGGGGGCTGACGCCTACCACCCTGACCAGGTAGGCGATGCGGTGGGTGATGACCCGGGTCTTGCCGCTGCCGGGGCCGGCCAGGATGAGCAGCGGCCCCTCAATGGACTCGGCGGCCCTGCGCTGGGCCGGGTTCAGGCCTTCAAGGATGTCCATCGCCGGCTGGGCCTAGCTCTCCCGGACCATCCGTTCGACGGCCCTCGCGGCCCTGACGCGCACTCCCTCGGGCACCCTGACCTCCGGCCCCAGGCCCTCCAGCGACCGCAGGACCTCCTCCAGGCCGATCAGCTTCATGTTGGGGCAGACGGCCTGCTCGGTGGCGGGGATGAAGAGCTTGTCGGGGTTCTCCTTGCGCAGGCGGTAGATGATGCCCATCTCCGTCCCCACCACGATCTGGGTGGCGCTGGTGCTGCGGCAATGCCGGACCATGCCGCCTGTGCTCAGGACGAAATCGGCAATGGAGCTGACTTCCGGCCGGCACTCCGGGTGCACCATCACCTCGGCCTGCGGGAAGGCCCTCCTGGCCCTTTCGATATCCGCCGCCCGGATGCGGGCATGCGTGGGGCAGTACCCCGGCCACAGTATCATGGGCTTCCCCGTCTTCGTGGAGACGTACTGCCCCAGGTACTGGTCCGGCACGAAGATGATCTCCCCGGCCTCCAGCTTCTGTGCCAGCGCCACCGCGTTGGCGGAGGTGCAGCAGATGTCGGACTCCGCCTTGACCTCGGCCGTCGTGTTGACATAACACATGACAAGGGCCCCCGGGTGCTGCTTCTTGAGGTCCAGCAGGGCCGACGCCGTGATCATGTCGGCCATGGGGCAGCCCGCTTCCGCCACCGGCAGCACCACCTTCTTGTCCGGGCACAGGATGGAGGCCGTCTCCGCCATGAAGTGCACCCCGCAGAAAACGATCACGGCGGCATCCGTCCCGGCGGCCTTCTGGGACAGCTCCAGGGAATCGCCCACGAAGTCCGCGATGTCCTGGACCTCCCCCAGCTGGTAGTTGTGCACCAGGATGACGGCGTTTCTCCGCTTCTTGAGGTCCAGTACGCGGCCGGTCAGGTCTTGGCGGCTGTCATTCATCGGTCACTATCCTCCAGCTTCCGGAGTAGACGTTCATCCGGCTGTCCCCGGCCATCCCCTTCGCCAGACACCTCTGCGATCAGCCCCGGGGTGGCGGGTTGCCGCCGCGCGGCTTCAACCTGGCTCCTGCAGACTGCAGGAAGCACAGCACCTTTCAGGACGAGCGCCCCAGGTACTTCTCGGGGTCCTCCAGGAAGGCCTTCTTGCAGCCCGGGGCGCAGAAGTAGTAGGTCTTCCCCTTGTACTGCGCGGTGGCCGGGGCCTTCTTCTCGTCCACATCCATGTTGCACACGGGATCCTTGGCCATTTTGACTAACCTCCCTCACATCAGCCTGTGCCGGGGCGACCACGGGAGCGGCAATCCCATTATACTGGAAACCCCCGGGGGCGGTCCGACAGGCGGCGTACCGGGCCGTTGGCTCACTCGTCGCACTCCAACTGCAGCATCGTATGCCCGGTCCCGAAGCGCTGGCCCAGCAGCCGGCTGCCCGCTTCCAGGATGTGGCCGCTGTCGCTCACCATGCGGTCCTCGATCTGCAGGTGCCCGGGCGCCATCTGCGGTTGCCGCCCGCCGCGGCATGGCGGCTATGCGAGTGGCCGGTCATGGGCGATCAGCCCTTCCGCAGAGGCCGGGCGGGCCCCTTGGTTTCCCCGGCCCCGATTTCCGCCAGCCGGACCTGGCCCCACACACCGATCCGGTCGTCCTTGATGATCACCACCCCCCTGATGCCGTCCAGGCCCCGGGCAAAATCGATGCCCTTCTCTATGTCCGCCGCCGACCAGATGAGGTTGCCCACCGCCGTGGCCGCCGCGTCGGCCAGCGAGGCTGACGCCGAGACCACGATGGCCGCGTCGCACCGGCCGAAGCTCCTTGAATGGCCCACGGTGCCCGCGGAGGTGCATACGCCCAGGGGCGTGTCCCGGGGCTCGATCCGCAGGGCCAGCCGGCCGCTCCAGGGCGACGACTCCCCGGCCCAGACCCCGATGGACCGCGTCTTCCGGGTCCGAAGGAAGATATCCCCGCCGTTCTCCACGATGACCTCGCGGCTGAGGGGCAGCAGCTCCCTGCCCACCAGCTCCGCGACGGCGCCGGCCACCGCCGCCATGGGGCCCACGCCGGCCTTACTGGCCGCTTCGGCCATGTCCCTGACTACCAGGGGTGCGTCCCGGCCCACGGCCAGCGGCGCCAGGGCGGTGAGAAACCCGGGGTGCCTCTCGATGTAGGCCTCCAGAGCCGCCCGGTGCTTCAGCAGTACCTTCAGCGCCTTCCGGCCCAGGTTGCGCGTGGCCCGCACGCAGAGGTCCGACTCCTTCACCGCCACGCTGAAGGAGACCAGGTCTCTGTCCCGGACCCAGTCCCGATAGAACCTTGGCTCGCAGGCGGGCATCGGTCAAATACGCATTTCCATGGCCCGCGGGGGGCAGGCCCTGATGCACAGGCCGCACACGATGCACTTCTTGTCCAGAAACTTGACCTTCCGGCTGACGGGGTCCACCACGAAGGCGCCGCTGGGGCAGACCGTGACGCAGGCGCCGCAGTGGGTGCAGCGCTCATCGTTGCGGTAGACATCACGGCTGAGGGGCTGGATGCTGACACCCAGGTCGGCCAGGTATCGCACGCCCTTCTCGTAGCTCTCCCGGTCGCCGGACAACTCCAGCACCAGCAGGCCCTCTTCGTTGGGCGAAACGGAGGCCTTAAGGATGTTCAGCATCAGGCCGTAGTCCTTCACCAGGCGGTAGACTATCGGCCGGTCCACGCAGGACCGAGGGAAGTGCAGCACTACTCTCTTCGATACCGCCATTGTCGCTCTCCTCCCCTAGGCTGGCTCGTCCAGCGGCTTGAAGGTGATGCCGGCCTCCACCCCCGGCAGGGGGGCCACCGGCTCGGTGAGCAGGAACTGCCCCCTGGCTATCCAGTCCTTGAGTATCTGGGCGATCTCCACGGCCCTGGGGTAGCTGGACAGGGACGCCGTGGGGACTTCCTTGCCCCTGATCTCTATCCGGCCGCTCTTCAGATCCGCGTAGCTAACCTCGCCCAGGATGTCGGGCTTGCGCTGCGGATAGGCGTCCGAGTAGTCGATCACCGGGGCCAGGATGTCCTCGTCCCTGACCGCCGCATAGCGCAGGCTCTCCTCGGACAGAATGGGAATGGGCACGCCTATCCCCACCCCCAGGGTGCAGCCGTACCCCAGGAAGCTCAGGCCGCGCAGCCACTCCGGCCGCATCTGCTTCAGGTCGCCGATGACGGCCAGGGTGCCGGCCCCCCGCCGCGGCACGCCGTTCTCCGTCCGGGGCGCGCTGGGAACGTGCTGGGTGCCGTGCCAGGCCACGTACCCGATGCCGCCCCCCAGGAAGATCCGGGTGCCTATCCCGATGGACTTGTAGTAAGGGTCGTTCAGCAGCGGAGAAAGCTGCCCCGCCGAGCAATAATTGGCGTTGCCCAGGTTCGGCTTGAGCACGCCCAGGTAGGTGTACCTGGTCCGGTCCGAGAGGTTGACCGCCACGTTGTAGTTCTGGTAGGCGTTCCTCATGTTGAAGAGCACGGCCTCGTTGATGCTCTTCAGGCTGATGGTGGTCTCGATCTTCTTCCGCGGGTAGCAGTCCGTCCCGTAGCCCGTGCCCAGCAGCGCGACGGGCCTGCCGGCCACCAGGTCCTCGATGACATGTCCCCCGCCGTACAGGAACTCCCCGGGGTAGATCCGGTTGCGGGGATCGTTTTCCGGCATGGCCGTGGCCCCCAGAAAGATGTCCGCGGCGGCCAGGCCCGCGTAGGCCGGGACGTCATTGAGGTAGGTCGTACCGGCCAGCTTGATCCTGGGCCTGGCGTGCCCCAGGTTGAAGTAGGCGCCGGAGGAGCACATCGGGCCGAAGGTGGCGGTGGTCACCACGTCCACTCCGCGGGCCGTCTTCTCAACGCCCTTCTTCTCCACCAGGCCGATCACTTCCTCGGCGGTGGCCACCACCGCCCGGCCTCTTCGTATCTTCTCGTTTATCTCCGCTATCGTCCTGGTCATTCCCTCTTCTCCTCGGATCGGCCCTGCGGCGCCGGGGGCCCGGTCATCTTCTCCAGCCTCTCGATCCTCAGTTCCATCAGGCGCTGCTGCTCGACCAGGGAACGCATGGTCTCGCTATCGGGATCGGGCAACTGGCCGTGGTCCAGCCTGGCGACCTCCTCCTTCCTCGCCTCCACTATCCGGCCGGGCACCCCGACCACCGTGGCGCCGGGCGGCACGGACTTGACCACCACCGAGTTGGCGCCCACCCGCGCCCCGTCCCCCAGGGTTATGGGCCCGAGCACTATAGCCGAGGCGCCTATGACCACGTTTCTGCCGACGGTGGGGTGCCTCTTCTCCTTCTTCAGGCTGGTGCCGCCCAGGACCACGCCCTGGTACAGGAGCACGTCGTCGCCCACCTGGGCGGTCTCCCCGATCACCACTCCCATGCCATGGTCCACGAAGAACCTCCGGCCGATAGTGGCCCCCGGGTGTATCTCGATCCCGGTAACGAGGCGGCCGCAGTGAGAAAGCATCCGCGCCAGGAGCCGCAGCCGGCGGCGCCAGAACCAGTGCGCAAAGCGATAGCACCACAGGGCGTGCAGCCCCGGGTAGCAGGTGAGCACCTCCGCCAGGCTCCTGGCCGCCGGGTCCATGGCGAATACCGTGCGCACATCTTCCCGCAGCGTCCTGAAGATCTTCCCTACCCCTTCTTCACTATGGCCCGGGCCAGCTCCGCCGCCCTCTTGCCGGAGATGAGCATGCCGCCGAATATAGCCCCCATGCGCGGCGAGCCGAGGACGGCATTGGCCGCCATCCCGGCCACGATGAGGCCAGGATACACCTCTATGGTGTTCTTCACCAGGTCCGCCTCGCCCTTCTCCGCCCACATGGACTTCTCCCCCATAACGGCCCCCGTGGCCGTCTTCAGCTTGGGGCCGGTCTTGCGCACCAGGATATTGCAGACCTCGTGGTCGTGGCCGGTGGCGTCGATGACCACCTTGGCCCGGACCGTGAGGGGGTCCACGTGCATCCCGGCCATGTTCACCGCCGTCCACTGCAGCACCAGGCCACTCACTCTCCTGTCGCTGCGGACCATGACGTCGTCCACCGTCATCAGGTTGAATATCTTCACCCCGGCCCGGATGGCCCCCACGCACAGCGAGGAGATGGCTTCCAGGGCATCGGCAGTGTAGTAGCCCCGCCGGTACAGGGTGGAGCGCACCCCGAACTCGTCCAGTATCTGCTTGCCCTCCTTCTGAAGCGCGATGCGGTTGAACATCATCCCCCCGCCGGTCATGCCGCCACCCACTCGAAGCTGCCTCTCGAATACCACGGTCTTGACGCCCGCCCGGGCCAGGTCATAGGCGGCCACCAGGCCCGAGGGGCCGGCGCCGACCACCGCCGCCTCGACCTCCATCGAGTCCACGAACTCCTTGAAGAAGGTCTCGGCGATGGCCCGGGAAATGGTCACTTCATCCATGTCCTGCATCTCCTTCCGCTGGTCCGCCTAGGCCTGGAAGAGCCCGGCGCTCAAGTACCTCTCGCCCGTGTCCGGCAACAGGGCCACGATCATCTTCCCCCGGCTCCCGGGCCGGGCCGCCACCTGGAGCGCGGCCCACGCGGCCGCTCCCGATGACATGCCGGCCAGGACCCCCTCCTCCCTGGCCAGCCTCCCGGCGGTGTCCCGGGCATCCTCATCCTTCACTGTCACCACTTCATCCAGCAGGTCAACCCGCAGGACCTGCGGCACGAAGCCGGCCCCTATCCCCTGGATCCCGTGCGGGCCCGGCCGGCCGCCCGAAAGCACCGGTGAGCCCGCCGGCTCCACCGCCACCGCCCGGAACCCCGGCCTCCGGGGCTTCAGAGCCTCGGCTATCCCGGTGATGGTCCCGCCGGTCCCCACCCCGGCCACCACCATGTCCACCAGCCCGCCCGTATCCCTCCAGATCTCCTCCGCCGTGGTCTCCCGGTGCGCCCGGGGATTGGCCGGGTTCTGGAACTGCTGCGGCATGAACGAGTTCGGGGTTTCCGCCGCCACGGCCCGGGCCCGGGCGATGGCCCCTGCCATCCCCTCGCCCCCCGGGGTGAGCACTACCTTTGCGCCCAGCGCCTCCAGCAGCAGCCTCCTCTCGACGGACATCGTGTCGGGCATGGTGATGATGATACTGTAGCCCCGGGCGGCGCAGACATAGGCCAGCCCGATGCCGGTATTGCCGCTGGTCGGCTCCACGATCACTGAGCCCCGGTTGATCAGGCCCTCCTTCTCCGCCGCCTCGATCATGGCCAGCCCGATCCGGTCTTTGACGCTGGACAGCGGGTTGAAGGACTCCAGCTTGGCCACCACCACCCCGGGCAGCCCCCGGGCCAGGCGCTTCAGCCGCACCAGCGGGGTATTGCCCACCAGATGGGCGATGTCTTCGGCTATCCCCGGCGTCATCTCTCTCATGTTGTGTCCATCTCCGACATCAATGCCGCCCGGGCCTGCTGCTTCTCCGCCAGGTCCGCAAGAGGGCCACCCGCTCCAGGACGCTGGCCTCCTACGAGAGATATACGGGGGACTGGTCGGTGATGATGCTGCGGCACTGCTCTATGCCGTCGCGCAGGTACCGCGGCAGGTGGAACATGCCCTGGTGGGTGGTCCCGTCGTAGAAGCGCAGCCTGCGGTCCACCCTGGCGGCGATGTGGGCGTCTATCTCGGCCGACTGCGGGGCCGGCGGGCACAGGTCCCGGGCAGCCACGGTGAACCCCCAGGCGCCGCCAAAGGAAGGGACACTGGCTACGTAGGAGAGCACCCGCGGAAAGACCTCCCGCAGCGTGCGGTTCACGGCGACAAAGACCGCCATGTCGTGCAGGATGGCCGGCCCGGACTGCACCGCCACGATGCCGCCGGCCGCCAGGCGGTCAGCCACCATGCGGTAGAACTCCCGGGTGTAGAGCTTCCAGGCGGGCCCGCCCTCCACCGGGTCGGTGACGTCTATCACTATGGCGTCAAACTCCTCGGAGGACTCGGACAGGTACTTGCGGGCATCGAGGTACAGCACCTCTGCCCGCCGGTCGTCGAAGGCCCCCTGGTGCTGCGAAGGCAGCATGCGACGGCAGACGCCCACCGCCTCTTCGTCGATGTCGACCATCACCGCCTTCTCCACAGTGCGATGCGCCAGCACCTCCCGCAGCGTGGCCCCCTCCCCGCCACCAGCAATGCATACCCTGGCCGGCCCGGGGTGAGTGATCAGCGCCGGGTGGACCAGTGCCTCGTGGTAGATGAACTCGTCCCTCTGGCTCGACTGCAGTCTTCCGTCCAGCAGCAGGCAATGCCCGAAATCAACCGAGTCGATGATCTGCACCGACTGATAACGGGTCTGGCCCGAGTAGAGAGTGCCCCTCACGCGGTACCGCTGCACGAAGTGCGGGCTTATGACGTCAGAGAACCATATACTAGGATCATCATCCATGGTCTACCCCACCAGGTGCCTCTCTCGCACCATGATGCCCCTCTTCACCTCCAGCATAGAAGGGTCCCTGCTGTCCAGTTGCTTGATCAGCGCCTCCGCCGCCACTTCGATCTTCACCGTAGTCCCGCAGGTGAAGATGTCCACCGCGGCATAGGCATGCTCCGGCCACGTGTGCAGCGACAGGTGCGATTCGGCTATGAGCACGATGCCGCTCACCCCCTGTGGCGCGAAATGATGGAAGGACTTGTCGAGAACGATGGCTCCAGACTCTTTGGCAGCACAAACAAGGGCATTCTCAAGGTATACCAGGTCATCCAGCAACGCTGCATTGCACTCTCGCAGCTCCAACAGCAGATGTCTACCTAGCGCATTCAATCACCTTCCCTCCTCGTTCAAGATTACTGCTGTCCCATGTAAACGCCATGGGACCTGGATCAGGGCACAAATAGAAATTGTATACGGCATTGGCCTCTTTTTCAACAGCACCGCGCTACGGTATAATAGTACGATGCCCATAACCACCATATCCTTCGACATGAACGGCACCATCACCCAGGGCCGGTTCGTGGAGCTGGTATGGCACGAAGGGCTGCCGGCCCTGTTCGCCAGCAGCCGGGGCATGCCCCTGGAGGCGGCCAGGGAGATCGTCCGCCGCGAGTACGACATCGTGGGGGAGCAGCAGACCGACTGGTACGACATCCGGTACTGGTTCCGCCGCTTCCGGCTGGGGGACGACTGGACCGGCCTGCTCACGAGCTACCGCCACGAGGTGGCCCCCTATCCGGAGGCCGAGGAGGTCCTGGAGAAGCTGGGGGAGAGCTACCGCCTGGTGGTCACCTCCAACGCCTCAAGGGACTTCATGGACATCGAGCTGGCGGCCGCCGGCCTGGACCGCTACTTCACCGGCCTCTTCTCCTGCACCTCGGATTTCGGGGAGGTGAAGAAGACCCCGGAGGTCTATGCGCGCGTCTGCCAGGCGCTGGCCATCTCCCCTGCGGAAATGGCCCATGTCGGAGACCACCAGCTCTTCGACTTCGCCGCCCCCAGCCAGCTGGGCATCCGGGCCTTCCACCTCGACAGGGCCGCCGGCGACGATGGCGACTTCATCGTCCGGGACCTGCGGGGGTTCATGCAGAGGATGCTGCCATAGCCGCGGCAGCCCGGCGTGACGGGCTGCGGGAAGCGGCCACCAGGCCTGACTTCAGCGCACTTGCGCCAGTCGGATAATCCTGATACCCTCAACCCGACGGGTCCCAACGGAATGACCTGCACTGGAGGGCTGACTGCTGATGGACAAGGCATGGTACGAGGTCGGCAACTGGTCACTTGACGCCAACATGAGCCCCAAGCTGGACAGGGCGCTCACCGAGTTCACCAGTCGCATCGATGACGAGTTGTTCCAGAGGTTCGGCCAGGAGGTCATCAGCATCGTGGACTGCGCCATCGAGGCCAGCACCATCCGCCCTCTGAGCGTGGCCTGCGCCCCCCACTCGAAGAAGGGGTTTCGCCACCAGGTCTACATCATGATCTTCCGCCGCGAAGTGGAGAAGCTGTCCGACAAGGCCACGCTGGGGGAGGTGGCACACGAGTTCGCGCACCTGCTGCTGCGGCTGGACCACAAGATCGACAGCGAGACCATGCCCACCGGCCAGGACATGGCCGACTCCCTGGCCGTGAGCTGGGGCTTCAAAGAGGAGATCGACCTCAACCTGGCCGAGTGGCAGGCGCTGGAGGGCGCCACCCGCGGCCGGGCCCGCACCCGCCGGCCGTAGGCTCCGGGAGCCCCGGGCCTAGCGCGCCCGCACCAGGACCTCGAAGCCGTCCGCCCTCAGGGCCTCGATAAGGCCGGCCGTGTCCTTCACATCCACGTGGGCTATGAGGTCGTTCTCCCCGGTCTCCGGGGACTTCCTGGCATAGAGGGTGGACAGCTCCGGGCCGAACCGGGCGATCGTGGCCAGGACCTTCTGCAGGTCGCCTATGCCCTTCCACCGGCGCACCGAGAGCCTGATTCCCGGCAGGTCAATGCCCAGCATGGGATTGACTATCTTGTAGAAGATGTCGTTGGTGGTGACTATCCCCACCACCCTGCCATCCTCCACCACGATGAGGGCGCCCACCCTGCGGGACTGGGCCACGGTGACGGCTTCCTCGACGGTGGCCTCGGGGGACACCGTCACCACATCTCTCTTCATGACGTCCTTCACCGTGACCTTGGACATGAGGTAGCTCAGCTCGTGCATGCTGAAGGTGGTCAGCTTCGACGGGCCGGACCGCTCCAGCGTGTCCTTTGACACCACCCCCACCAGCCGGCCCCTGTCCACCACGGGGATCCTCTTGAAGCGGTGGGCATCCAGGATCCTCCCGGCATCCGTCAGGGAAGCGGTGCTGGGAATGGTCACTACGTTGGTGGTCATGATATCGCGAATGAGCATGGATCACCCCTTTCCGGGCCCGCCGCGGGCCCGCCATTCACCTGAGTTGTTCCCTCGGCCTGCCCCCGTCAGCCCCGGCCTGGCCCGGGGGCCTGGTCAGGGCGGGCTGGTACACCCCCTCCAGGGGTGTCCAGCATCCCTCGGCAGGGCCGTACTG
This sequence comes from uncultured Dehalococcoidia bacterium, assembly GCA_964492335.1. Taxonomy (GTDB): domain Bacteria; phylum Chloroflexota; class Dehalococcoidia; order UBA2247; family RBG-13-53-26; genus JAFGCL01. Next base: position 44,066 of record CAZBJX010000012.1, read on the forward strand.
GAAGGCCCTCTGGGACCATTGCAGGCAGTTGCTGCCGGGCGCCACCTGCCAGCGGTCCAGGCAGCCCTCCAGTCGCACGTCTATGGCCCTCATCCCGTCCTTGAGGGCCGGGCCATCGAGCTGCCCCGCCCCGGCCCCCTCAAGGGCATTCCTGATGGCCTGCTCCAGGACTATGCCCAGCTCCCAACCACAGATGACCGAGGATGTCCCGGACAGCTCCTCGGCCTGCGGGCCCCGGTAGGTCCGGGCGACGTAGTCCCGGCAGGCGCGGACCGCCGGCACATCCTCGTTCCACCAGGGCCACCATCCCACGAACAAGCAGCCGGACAGCCGCTCCGGCGATGCCGCCTCGGCCACCAGGGGCCAGAAGCCCGGGAAGCCCTCCATCCCGGTGATGAGCCTGGCGGCGCAGCCCCCGGCGCGCGCCTGGGACACGAAGCTGGCCAGCATCGCCCCGGTGACACTCACGATGATGAAGTCGCAGTCCCTCAGCCGGGCCACCTCGGGCGCCCAGTCGTGGTTGCCCAGGGGGGCCTCCTCGAACCCGGCCCAGGAGAAACGGCCCGGGTTGGCGTTCAGGACCGCCTGAATGCCCTCCTGGTAGCACATGGAGCTCAGCAGGTTGTAGCCCAGGTGCCCCACCCTGGGGCTTCGCCCCTGGCCCCGGTAGTCCCAGTCCTGCATGATGAAGAGCATCCCCACCTCGGCCTGGCTCTGGGCCGGGGACCACATGGTGAGCACCCACTCGTCGGACAGCCGGGACTGCAGGCCCCCGGCGCCGACGGTGGGCATGCAGTCCGCCGCGGGCGTGTCCCCCAGGATGTCCCGGTCATGGGCGCTCATCACCACCATCATCTTCACGCCCCGCCCCTGCAGCTCCAGGTAGCCCGGGATGACCTCCATGTAGTCCAGGCCGGTATCGAAGCGGGTGAACTCCACCTTCAGATTGCCCGGCAGGGGGCGATCGCTTGCGGGCACCTCCAGCCTCAGGTAGTCCTCCATGGCCTTGACGGCCGGCCCCATGCCCGGCCCAGATGCGCCGCTGAAGTCCGCCAGCACCCCGATCAGCAGTGTGGCCCCTTCATCCCGGTGGCTGCCGCCGCATGCCGGGACGGCCCCCAGCAGAACGAGCACCAGGGCGAGCATCAGCCCGGCCCGCCCCCGCTTCAGGCCCGGCCCGATGGCCGCGCCCTCCTCTCCTCCACGGCCCCCCTGACGAACTCCACGATGTCCCGGGTCATGGCCCCCGGCCGGAAGATGGCCTCGATGCCCATGGCCTTCAGCTTCGGCACGTCCTCCTCCGGGATGATGCCGCCGGCCACGATGAGGACGTGGCCCATGCCCTTCCGCTTCAGCCCGTCCAACACGATGGGGAAGAGCTCCATGTGGGCCCCGGAGAGAATGCTGAGGCCCACCACATCCACATCCTCCTGGAGGGCCGCCTCCACGATCATCTCCGGCGACTGCCTCAGCCCCGTGTAGATCACTTCCATGCCCGCTTCCCGCAGGGCCCGGGCGATGACCTTGGCCCCCCGGTCGTGCCCGTCAAGCCCCGGCTTGGCGACCAGAATGCGGGTCCTGTGCCCGCTGCCCGGGCTGTCAGCCGTGTTGCTCATGTCCCTCTCCTCCGTGCCGCGCCGCGCCCGGCTTCGCGCGCCGGGCGGCGCCGCCTCTAGGTAATGATCAGCTCGGTGTGCTCTCCGAAGACCTCGCGCAGCACGCCGCACATCTCCCCCAGCGTGGCGTAGGCGCGCACCGCGTCCAGGATATACGGCATCAGGTTGGCATCGCCCCTGGCCGCGTCGCGCAGCCCGGCGAGCCGGCGGGCCACCTCCCGGTTGTCCCGCTCACGCCTGACCTGGTTGAGCCTGTCCAGATGGCGCTGCTGGCCGCTGGCCACGTCCGTCAGCAGCGGGATATCGGGCGTCTCGTCCGTCACGTACTCGTTCACCCCCACCAGCACCCGCTCCTTCGTTTCGATCTCCCGCTGGTAGCGGTAGGCCGACTGGGCTATCTCCCTCTGGAAGAACCCCTTATCGATCGCGGCCACCACTCCCCCCAGAGAATCGATCTTGCGGAAGTACTCCCGGGCGGCCGCCTCCATCTCGCTGGTAAGCGCCTCCACCATGAAGCTGCCGCCCAGGGGGTCCACCGACCCGGTCACGCCGCTTTCGTGGGCAATGATCTGCTGGGTGCGCAGGGCGATGCGCACCGCCTTCTCGGAGGGCAGGGCCATGGCCTCATCCATGGAGTTGGTGTGCAGCGACTGGGTCCCGCCCAGTACCGCCGCCAGCGCCTGGATGGTGGTGCGGATGATGTTGTTCTCCGGCTGCTGCTCCGTGAGGCTGCACCCGGCCGTCTGGGTGTGGAACCGCAGCCAGCAGGACCGGTCATTCCTGGCCTTGAAGCGTTCCTTCATCTCCCTGGCCCAGATGCGCCGCGCCGCCCGGAACTTGGCGATCTCCTCGAAGAAGTCGTTGTGGCAGTTGAAGAAGAAGGAGAGGCGCGGCACGAACTCGTCCACGTCCAGCCCGCGGGCCAGCCCCAGCTCCACGTAGGTGAAGCCGTCGGCCAGGGTGAAGGCCAGTTCCTGCTGGGCCGTGGCGCCCGCCTCGCGGATGTGGTACCCACTGATGCTGATGGTGTTCCACCGGGGCAGGTGCCTGGTGCCGAACTCGATGGTGTCGGCCACCAGCCGCAGGGACGGCTCCGGCGGATAGATATACGAAGCCTGGGAGATGTACTCCTTCAGGATGTCGTTCTGAATCGTCCCGCCCAGCTTCGCCATGGGGATGCCCTTCTTCTCCGCCGCCACGATGTACATGGCCCAGATGATGGCCGCCGGGCCGTTGATGGTCATGGAGGTAGTGACCTGGTCCTGGGGTATCCCGTCGAAGAGGATCTCCATGTCGCGCAGCGAGGAGATGGCCACGCCGCACTTGCCGAACTCCCCCCTGGCCTCGACGGCGTCGGTGTCGTAGCCGACCAGAGTGGCGTAGTCGAAGGCGGTGGAGAGTCCCGTCTCGCCGTGGCTGAGCAGGTAGCGGAAGCGGGCGTTGGTCTCCTCGGCGGTCCCGAATCCCGAGAACATGCGCATGGTCCACAGGCGGCCCCGGTGGCCGGTGGCGTGGATGGCCCGCGTAAAGGGGTAGTGGCCGGGCAGGCCCAGGTCGCCGGGATAGGAGAGGTCCGGTACGTCCAGGGGCGTGTAGACCCGCTTCAGGGGCAGGCCCGACCCGGTGGCAAACCCCGGCAGCCTTTCAGTGACCTCCTTCAGGCCGGGTTCGGAGAGCGCCGCCTGCTGCTCCAGCTCCCGCAGTTCACTCTTGTCATAGAGATGGTGGCTGTCCACGGCTGCTCCTTTCGCCCCGCCTGGCGAATGCGCTCACCAGATCGGCCGGCGCGGCGCCCCCGGGGGGCGCGCGCCCGCTGCGTCGGTTGTGAATAATTCTACCCCAAAACCGTGCTCGGCGACCAATGCCGCAGCGCGGCACGCGGGGTAGGGGAGGCCCGCTGCTTTCCGGAGGGAGCCTCAAGGACTGGCGTCCCTGCCGAGACTCGAACTCGGAACCTACTGCTTAGAAGGCAGTTGCTCTGTCCAATTGAGCTACAGGGACGGGTGGGGCTTTCTGGCGTTCATTGTAGCACCCCGCCCAGGCGCCAACAAGCTTCGGGGGGGCCGTCAAATGGGCGCCGGGGCCGGAGCGCGGGGAGAGCCGCGGGGCCGGTGGGGTATGCCGCCGCCCGCCGCGCCTATCCCTTCCCGTTCAGCAGCGCCGACAGCCGGGGGCCGTGGTCGTTCAGCCACTTCCGGTGCTCGCGCCATGAAGGGCAGTGCTGCGCCACCAGCCCCCAGAACCGCCCCCCGTGGTTCATCTCCCGCAGGTGGGCCACCTCGTGGACAACCACGTAGTCCACCACGCCCTCCGGGGCCATCATCAGCCTCCAGTTGAAGCTGAGTGCCCCCCGCTGCGAGCAGCTCCCCCAGCGCGTCTTCTGCGCCCTTATGGTGAACCGGCTGAAGGTGACGCCCATGTCCGCCGCGTACTTCTCCGCCTTGCGGCGGAGCACCGTGGCGGCCTGGAAACGGCACCAGGCCCTCACCACCGTCTCCAGGCTGTAGCGGGAGCCGCCGGTGGAGACCAGCAGCGTCTCGCCCCGCATCCGGGCCGTGACCCCGGGCCCCTGCGGCCCGGGAGTCTCGATCCGCAGCTCCCTTCCCAGGTAGGGAACGCAGTCGCCCTCCTTCAGCCTCGCGCTCCCGCCCGGAAGGCCGCGGGTGGCCAGCGCGTCCAGCTTGGACAGCACCCACCGCGACTTCGACTGCACCATCCCGTCCACGTCACCCAGGCGGCCGTGCCGGGGCAGCACCACGGTGAGCTCTCCGCCCTCCCTCATCTCGAAGCGGACCAGCCTGGCCACCTGGCTGCGCTTGACGACCAGCCGGACGGCCCGTCCCCCGACGCAGACCTGGCGTTCTGATATGACCGCCGGCCGGGAGCGGCTCACGAGCTCTCCAGCAGCAGGTAGGCCTCCCAGCCCAGCAAGCAGAAGAGGGTGACGACGATCCCGGCTGTCACCACGCCCAGGACTATGGCCAGCAGGGCCCGCTTGTACTCGATGCCCATGAGGTAGGCCAGTACCGAGCCGGTCCAGGCCCCGGTGAAGGGAAGCGGAATGGCCACGAACATGGCCAGGCCGACCCACCCGTACTTCTCCACCAGCCCGCCCCGCCGCCGGGTGTACCGCAAGAACCATTCGACCAGCTTCTTGATCCAGGGTATCTTGCTCATCAGCTTCACCACCAGGTCGTACAAGGCCAGCGCAACAGGGATAGGCAGCAGGTTCCCGACTACGCCCAGAAGGAAGGCCCCGTACCAGGGGAAATCGTAGCGGAAGAGGGCCAGCGGGATGCCGCCGCGGAGCTCGGATATGGGAGTGGCCGAAACCAGGATGACCCTCAGGATCTCGCCAAGGTCCATGGTCTTATCTCCTCTTTCAGGCCGTGGTCTTGATCCCCAGCCAGCCGAGTATGTAGCCCATCCCCCAGGCCCCCAGGTAGGCCACGTAGGTGGCCTTCACGATCTTGCCGGCCGCTGATGCCAGGTAGTACTTCCAGGGGGCCATCCCGGTGGCCCCCGCCGTGGCGCCGAAGAACATGTAGAAGGGATTGAAGATGGCGGAGGCCAGGAATACGGTCACGTAGCCCCTCTTCCCCATCCAGCTGTCGATGCGGGAGTATATCCTGTTGAACGCCATCTGGACCCGCCCCTGGCCAGGCTCCTTGAGATAGGACTCCCCACCCAGGCCCAGCACGTACCCGGTGAACCCCCCCAGGGCCTCCCCCAGTCCGGCGACCACGCCTACAACCAGGGGGAAGGGCACTATCCCGCCGAGGGCGAACACGGTGGGCACGCCCGGCACGTAGACGATGACCGTGGCGCCGGCCATGAAGTTGACCACAAACGCGATAGCATACGCGTAGTTCTTATACTGATCGATGTTCTGAACGATGCGCTCGAGGTCCTCTTTGTACACCACCGCCAGGACGCCGATGGCCACGATCAGAAGCACGGAAAGGAGTATCAGATACCATCTGCGCTTGCGGGGATTCCTGGCCTGCTGGTCGTCCTGGGTGATCGGTGCGGCCATCTCTCGAGAAAGCATACAGGGGGGCCTCCGCAGAAGTCAACAGCGGGCGCCCGCAGCCAGGCCACGCTCGCGGCACGCTCAGCTCCAAGTTGACATTTGACGGGCCAGGCCAGATAATAGCATCTACTATGGTGAGAATAAGACTGCAGAGAGTAGGCGCCAAGAACCGACCCAGCTATCGCGTTATCGTCGTTGACTCCCGGGCTCCGAGGGACACGGCCTACATCGAGAGGATCGGCCACTACAATCCCCTTACCGACCCGGAGACCGTGGTGATACAGCCGGACAAGGCCACCAAGTGGCTCCAGCGGGGGGCCCAGCCCAGCGAAGCGGTGCACCGGCTCCTGGCCAAGCAGGGCCTCATGCCTCCCCCGCCACCCCGGGTCTTCAAGCCCAAGGCGGAGCCCGCCACTGAGGGCGCGAAATGAAAGGCTTGGTGGAGTACATCGCCAGGTCGATTGTCACCATACCCGACGCTGTCGTAGTCACTGAAGAGATCACCGCGGACAACAACGTCATCCTCAAGCTGGAAGTAGCGCCGGACGACAGAGGCCGCGTCATCGGCAAGCAGGGGAGGGTGGCTGAGGCTATGCGGACCCTCTTGAGAGTGGCGGCTGTCCGGGCCGGCGTCCGGGTGCAGCTCGAAATCCTCTAGCTCCCGGCGCTTCCGCGCCTTCCCTAGATGACCCTGTTCCCCTTCTTCTTCCGGCGCTCGCTCACTCTCAACCGCGCGAGCGATCTCCTCAGAGCGGCCTCGGCAGCAGCCGATTCCGTCGCGCTCAGCGGGCGCTTCATGGACTCCTGAGCACGCTTCATGGCCGCCTCGGCCCGGGCGGTGTCGATGTCGTCGGCATGCTCGGCCGCGTCCGCCAGCACGATCACCTTCTCATCGAGTACCTCAAGGAAGCCGCCGCTGATGGCCATGTAGGTCTCCTGGCCGCCCATCCGCAGGCACAGCTCTCCGGGCTCCAGCATGGTCATGAGCGCTGCATGATGGGGCAGGACGGTGAACTGGCCCATGGTCCCCGGGGCGATGACGGCATCCACCTCTCCCGAGAAGACCGGGCTTTCCGCCGTGACGATTTCCAGTTTCAGTCCCATAGCTACATCCCGAGGCGCCGCGCCTCTTCCACCGCGTCCTCGATGGTGCCCACCATGAAGAAGGCCTGCTCCGGCAGGGCATCGTGCTTGCCGTCCAGGATCTCCTGGAAGCCCCGCACCGTCTCCTTGATGGGCACGTACTTGCCCTTCCGGCCGGTGAACTGCTCCGCCACCGACATCGGCTGGGACAGGAACCTCTGGATGCGGCGGGCCCGGGACACCGTCAGCTTGTCCTCTTCCGACAGCTCCTCGATGCCCAGGATGGCGATGATGTCCTGGAGTTCCTTGTACCTCTGGAGCACCTTCTGGATGCCCCGGGCGACGTTGTAGTGCTCTTCACCCACGATCTTGGGGTCCAGGATCCGGGAGGTCGAAGTCAGGGGGTCCACCGCGGGGTACAGGCCCAGGTCGGCGATGGAGCGCTCCAGGGCGATGACGGCATCCAGATGGCCCATGGTGGTCACGATGCCCGGGTCGGTGTAGTCATCGGCCGGAACGTAGATGGCCTGGAAAGAGGTGATGGAGCCCTTCTTGGTGGAGGTGATGCGCTCCTCAAGCTCGCCCACCTCGGTGGCCAGGGTCGGCTGGTAGCCCACGGCCGAGGGCATTCGCCCCAGCAGGGCCGAGACCTCCATGCCGGCCAGCACGTAGCGATAGATGTTGTCGATGAACAGCAGCACGTCCTGCCCTTCCAGGTCGCGGAAGTACTCCGCCATGGTCAGGCCGGTGAGCGCGATCCGCGCCCTGACTCCCGGCGGCTCGTTCATCTGCCCGAACACCAGGGCCGTCTTGGCGATGACCCCGGAGGCCTTCATTTCCGCCCAGAGGTCATTCCCCTCGCGGGACCGCTCGCCCACGCCGGCGAAGACCGACACGCCGCCGTGGACCGTGGCGATATTGTGAATCAGCTCCTGGATGACCACCGTCTTGCCCACGCCGGCGCCGCCGTAGGCGCCGATCTTGCCGCCCTTGGTGAAGGGGGCAATCAGGTCAACGACCTTCAGGCCCGTTTCCAGTATCTGGGTGCTGGTCTCCTGCTGGTCATAGGGAGGCGCCATGCGGTGGATGGGCCAGCTCAAGTCCGCCTTCACCGGGCCCAGGTTGTCCAGGGGTGCCCCCAGCACGTCGAACAGCCGCCCCAGGGTGGCATTGCCTACCGGGACGGATATCGGCGCCCCGGTGTCGATGGCCTCGACGCCCCGCTCCAGGCCCTCGGTCGGCATCATGGAGAGGCAGCGGACCCAGTTGTTCCCGATGTGGTGCTCCACCTCAAGTACGATCTTCTCATCGCCTTCGCGAGGGATTTCGATGGCGTTGTAGAGGGCCGGCAGCTCCTCGGGGGGAAACTCGATGTCCACTACCGTGCCGATTACCTGAGCTACTTTACCCTTGCCCATGTCTTATACCCTCCTAGGCTAACGCCTCAGCGCCACCGGTGATATCGAGGAGCTCCTTGGTTATCATCTCCTGGCGCGCCTTGTTGTACACCAGGGTCAACCCCTGCACCAGCTCATTGGCATTATCGCTGGCGTTGCGCATGGCCACCATCCGGGCCGACTGCTCGCTGGCGATCGACTCCAGGACGGCATGATAGACCTGCATCTCCACGAACCTGGGGAGCAGGTCGGCCATCACTTCCTTGCGGTTGGGCTCGTAGATGTACTCGATTTCCGCCTTGCGCTCGCTGGCGGTGGGCTCCACCGGCAGGAGCTGCTGCATTACCGGCCGCTGCGTCATGGTGGTAATGAACTTGCTGTAGGCCAGATACACCACGTCGCAGTTCTTGTTGGTGTAGTCATCGATGACGATCTTAGATATCGGCATGGTGTCCAGCAGGCTGGGCCTGTCCGACATCCCCGTGAACTCCGCCCGCAGCTCCCGGCCGTAGCGCATCATATAGTCCCGGCCCTTGCGGCCGATGGTCACCAGCACCGAGGGGACCCCCCTCTCGGCCGTGTCCACTACGAAGCTGCCGGTGCTGCGGTTCATATTGGCCACCAGGCCGCCACACAGCCCCCGGTCGGGGGTGATGTAGATGATCTCGATCCTCTTCACTTCCCGCCGCTCCAGCAGCGGGTGGCTGGCGGCGCCCTGCTGAGACACGAGGTCTCCCAGCACCTCCTGGATCTTCTCGGCATACGGCCGCCCCGCCAAAGTGCGCTCCTGCGCCCTCTTCATCTTGGACGTCGCCACCATCTCCATCGCCTTGGTTATCTTGGCGGTGGACTGGATGCTCTTGATTCGGCGGCGGATGATGCGCAGGTTAGCCACGGCCTATATGGCCCTCCCCTTCTTGAATTCCACGATGGCCTTCTTGAGCGTTTCTTCGGTTTCCGGGCTGAGGTCCTTGGCGGACTCAATGGCCTTGCCCACCTCGGGATGGTTCACCTCCATGTACTTCAGCAGCTCGTCTTCGAAGTCCGACACCTTCTCCACCGCGACATCATCGATGTAGCCATTGGTCAGCGCGTAGAGGATGATGATCTGCTTCTCCAGCGGCAGCGGTGTATACTGGGGCTGCTTGAGGAACTGGGTGCTGCGCTGGCCTCGCTCCAACTGCGCCTTGGTGGCCTTGTCCAGGTCCGCGGAGCCGAACTGGGCGAACGCCGCCAGCTCGCGGTACTGCGCCAGTTCCAGCTTCAGCTTGCCGGCCACCTTCTTCATGGCCTTGGTCTGCGCGGAGCCGCCCACCCGGGACACCGACGTGCCGGCGTTCAGGGCCGGGCGGATGCCGGCGTTGAACAAGTCCGTCTCCAGGAATATCTGGCCATCGGTGATGGAGATGACATTGGTCGGGATGTAGCCCGACACGTCGCCCATCTGCGTCTCGATGATGGGGAGAGCGGTCAGGGAGCCACCGCCGAACTCGGGGGACAGCCTGGCCGACCTCTCCAGCAGGCGGCTGTGCAGATAGAAGACGTCTCCCGGATAGGCCTCGCGGCCGGGGGGACGCCGCAGCAGCAGCGAAATCTGGCGGTAGGCCCAGGCATGCTTGCTCAGGTCATCGTATATCACCAGGGCATCCTTGCCCTGCTCCATGAACTCCTCGCCGATGGCGCAGGCCGCATAAGGGCAGATGTACTGGATGGGCGCCGAGTCCGATGCCCCGGCCACCACCACAATGGTGTGCTCCATGGCCCCGTGGGCTTCCAGCGTGGCCACCATCTGGGCCACCTTGGACACCTTCTGCCCGATGGCAGCGTAGATGCAGATCAGGTCGCCGCCCTTCTGGCTGATGATGGTATCAATGCAGATGGCCGACTTCCCGGTGAACCGGTCGCCGATGATCAGCTCTCGCTGGCCGCGCCCGATGGGAATGACGGCGTCAATGGCCTTGATCCCGGTGTGCACGGACACATTGACGGGGGCCCGCGTCACCACGTTCGGGGCCACCCTCTCCATGGGCCGGACCTTGTCGTACTTGATGGGGCCCTTGCCGTCGAGCGGCCGCCCCAGCGGATCAACCACGCGGCCGATGAGCGCGTCGCCCACCGGCACCTCCAGGATGCGCCCCGTGGACCGCACCTCATCGCCTTCCTTGATCGCCAGGGGGTCGCCCAGAATAACCGCGCCTACGCCATCCTCTTCCAGGTTGAGGGCCAGCCCCATGATGTCATTCGGGAATTGCAGCAACTCGTTGGACTTGGCGCCGGAGAGCCCATGGATCCGGGCCAGCCCGTCAGCCACCTCGACCACGGTGCCCACGTCGACCATGGTCACCGTCGTCCCGAACTGCTGTATCTGCTGCTTGATTACCGAGACGATATCATCACTGCGTGTTGCCATCTACGTCACCTCCAACCCGGATGCGGCAGGCACCAGTACCAACCACACAACCTTGTCCGAGTCAAGCTATAGTCTTCCTCAACTCCTGCAGCCTCGTGCGGGCGCTGCCGTCTATCAGCTTGTCTCCCAGCCTGGCCACAAAGCCGCCGATTATCCCCGGGTCCACGCTCGGCTCCACGGTGACCCTCTTCCCGGCTATGGCCGCCAGCTTCTGGCCGATGCTCTCGCTCTCCTGCGGGCTGACGGGTATGGCCGTGGTGACCTCCGCCAGCTCCATGCCCAGGTAGGCATTCATCAGCCGCTTGTACTCCACCGCCATGCTCCGGGCCAGGTAGAGACGGTTCTTCTCCACCAGTAACAGCGCCAGGTTCATGGCTACCGGCGACACGCCTTCAAGGCCCTGGTCCAACAGGCCCCTCTTCTGGTCCATGCTGACCTTGGGGCTGGCCAGGGTGGCGGCGATCTCGGCATCCCCCATGACGGCCGCGATCCTCTCGACGTCGGTCAGCCACCTGTCAAGCTGCTTCTCCTCCAGGGCAATCTGGAAGACCGCCTGGGCATGCCGCTTCCCGGATACACCTTTCCCCATGATTCTAATTCAGCTGGCTCTTCCTGGAGGCCAGGCCCTCCTCCAGTGTCCTGTCGATCAGTTTCTGATGCGCCTGCTTGTCCAGTGACTGCTCGATGACCTTCTCTGCCGCCAGCACCGCCAGGTCGGCGAACTCGCGGCGCAGCTTGTTGAAGCTCTCTTCCCGGTCGGCCTCAATCTGGGCCTGGGCCTTCAATATCACCGCTTCCGCTTCTTTGCGGGCCTCCGCTTTGGCCTCTTCCTTCACCCGCTCGGCATTCTGCTGGGCCTGGGCGATGATAGCCTGGCCCTCCTTGCGTCCCGCCTCGATCTGGGCCCGCACCGACTCCTCGGCCCGTACCGACTCCTGCTTAATCTGCTCCGCCTTCTCCAGGCTCTCCTTGATCTTCGCCGCCCGCTCGTCCAGCATCCTGGTAACCGGCCTGTAGAGGAAGACCGTCAGCAAGCCAAGCAGAAGGAAGAAATTGATCATGAAAGCCACCAGATACGGTAGACTTATTCCGAGCATTTCACCTCCTCCTTGTCGACTGGGCCGGCCGGTCACACCGGCAAGCCTCTATGGCTAGGCAGCCGGCGCGTTGAGCAAGGTATTCATGAGCACGTAGACCATCAACCCGGCCAGTCCAACTGCTACCACGAACACCACGGATACCAGGATCACTATCGACATCGGCAGTCCGTCGTTTCCCATTGGTCCTCCTTACTCGATTCCCGCCCCTTCTTGCTTAGGCCACCATGGCCAGGATGATGGAGACGATGAGTGCGTAGATACCGATAGCTTCGCACAGGGCGGCCACCAGGATCATGTTGGTCAGGATGGCGCCCCTGGCCTCAGGGTTGCGTCCCAGCGCGGTGACGGTGGCGTACCCTATCAACCCCAACCCCAGGGCCGGCCCCAAGAGACCGATGCTCCCGGTCAACCCCACTGCGATCATCTTCACTGCATCTACGGTAAACTCATTCATGTGGCCTGTCCTCCTTCTATGTCAATGGTCTTCTTCGCCATGACCTGCTGCTATAGTGGCAAACACCAGCGTCAACCCGCCAAAGATCAGGGCCTGGATGAACCCGATCAGCAGCTCCAGGCCGTAGAACGGTATGGCCATCACCCAGGGAATAAGGAATGTGGCCGAGAGCAAGAGGATCTCGCCGGCACTCATGTTGCCGAAGAGCCGGAAGGTGAAGCTGATCATGCGGGTCGAGTGGCTGATGAACTCCAGGACGCCGATCACCATGTTGATGACCCCGGTGACGGTGGCCATGATGCCGTCGACAACCTTCCCCGTGAACAGGAGCTTCATCCCGCGGATGAATTCGCCGACGTTGATGTACTCGCTGATATAGTGCTTGAAGCCCCGCCCGGTCAGGCCCATCAGCTCGATGAAGAGCACCGCGATGACGGCCAAGGCCAAGGTCATGTTGACATCCGTGCTGGCGGAGCGCAGCAGCGGCGGCTTGGCGCTGACCAGGGCCACCTGATCGCCTTCGCGAACCTGCTGCCCCACCACGACCTCGTATTCCAGCTCCCCCTTGTTGGGGGCGGTGATCATCTCCCATCCGCCAGCGGTCACGAGCCTGATGATCTCCTCTTTCTCCGACCTCACGTGAAGGACTGCCTCTTCCTCGTCCTCCCCGGTCGCCTCGTGGTGCACCAGCAGCTCCACCACCATCCCGTCCGCCGGCGCCTTGATGTGGTCCTCCACGGCGACATTGAATACCGGCCCGTACACCGGCAACAGCGCCAGGTAGGCGTTGAACATCACGAAGATGAAGATGGTGGCCACCACCGGGAAGAAGCGCCGGCCGTTCTTGCGCCCCGCCACGCCCTCGATGAAGTTCAGCAGGCTCTCCAGGGCCATTTCCACGATAGACTGCAGCCGCCCCGGGATGATCTTCATCTTGCGCGTGGCCAGGAAGGCGATGAGGGTAACCACGACGATGGTCACCCAGGAGGCGATCAGGGTGTTGGTGATGGGGAAAGCGCTCTCCCGCGCGAATATGGTCTCGCCCCGGAAGAAGGATTCAATGTTGAGGGAAGGAACCTCCAGCACCTGGGGCAGGAGGCTGATCTTCATGCCCCGCCCGATGGCGCCGCCGGCCAGAGCCACGATGAAGAGGATGAGGACTACGCCACCGACGAGACCACAGCCCCGGCGACCCACTAGTGTTTACCCCCGGGTGTCTTGTCGTTCTGCTCTCTGATCAGCGGTTCTATCATTCTGTACATCCCTAGGACCGCCACCACCAACCCCAGGATAACACCTGCCAGTGTAAATACTATCGATGTCTCGAAGCGTCTGTCAAGCCAGACCCCGAGCCCGATGCCGCCCCCGATGCAGAAGGCCACGTACCAGCCGATGCCGATGAACCGTAAGGCTTCAACGACCCACTTATCCATCCCATCCCTGCTCGCGCGCTTCTGATCGTCATGGCTGGGATTCAGTATACTATGACGTCTTTCGCGCCGTCAACGCTGCCGCCGGACACCGGGCGGCCCCCCTTCGCCGAAGGGCGAGGGCCGCGTTTCGGCGCTTCTCCCCGGATATTGACACCAATGGTCGTTTATGATACGGTCTCGGTGTGAGCGCGGAGGGCCCGCCGCCGCGGCACCGCTCCAGCTCAAGACACACAGGGGGGTCGATCCACAGTGACACAGGGGGCTTCACCGGACAAAGCGGCGGACGGCGCTGCCCGCCCGGCCCCTGTTGGCCCTGCCATAAGGCGGCAATGATGCCACGGTCCGGGCCGTGGCCATCAGGCCCCGGCGCCGGCGGGCACGGTATCGACGGAAATGCCAACGCGGTGAAAGGAGGATGAACCATGTCTACCTACGTCATTCTGGCCACCTACACAGATCAGGGGGCGAAGCGGGTCCGGGAGATAGGCAAGGGCACAGAGGCATTCAAGGATGATATCGAGAAGCTCGGTGGCAAGCTGGTTTCCTTCTACGCTTTGATGGGATCGTTCGACTTCGTGGTAATCGTGGAGTACCCCAATGACGAGGCGGCCCTGCAGCGGCTCCTCACCATGGCCATGCGCGGCGATTTCAAGACTACCACCTGCAAGGCCTTCTCCAGCGAAGAGTACCAGAAGGTCGTCAAGAGAATCTAGGATAGCCTGGAGCCGGCGTCGGGCGCACCCGTGATGCCGCACCGGCACTCGACAGACGCGGGGACGCCGCGTCTGCAGGGCCCGGGGGTGGCGGCCGAAGGGGCTCGATGTGCGGCGCCGAGAAGACTGAGGGATGCCCGCGAAGGCGGGCATCCCTCATGCATACTGGGCTGTGCCGGCCGGGGCCGCTACCGGGTCGTCGGCAGGGGCGGCCTCAGGAGCAGCAGGGGCCGCGCGGACCCTTCCAGGATGTCGATGGCCACGCTGCCGAAGGCCCACTTGCTGATCCCCGAGAAGCCGTGGGTGGCCAGGGCGGTCAGGCCAATGGGATTGTCGCTGATGTAGCTCAGGATAACGTCCGAGGCCGGCTTGCCGGACAGCGGAACCGTGCTGACCTTGACCCCCTTGTCAGCCATCTCCTTCTCTCTCTCGCCCAGGTAGAACTGCGTTGCCGCTATCCTGGACTCGTGGAGCTTCTTGACATCCGCTTCGTGGCCGCCGGCCTCCACGTTGTCCCTGGCCACAGCCGGGTATCCTATGGGAACGGTGACCTGCATCAGGATGACCTCCAGGCCCGTGGCCAGCGCCAGGTCCCTGATATGGGGCAGAATGCTCTCCGCCACCGGGGAGCCGTCGAGGGGCACCAGGATGCTGCGCACACCCTCTTCCAGGCGGGCCGCGTGGCGCTCGGCCGTGCGCACCAGGAGGATGGGCGTGTTGCAGTGCAGCACCACCTTCAGGGCCACGCCCCCCAGCGACCAGCGCGTGGTGCCGCTGGCCCCGCGCGAGGTCATTACGATCAGGCCTACGCGGTTCTTCTCAGCCTGGTTCAATATCTCTTCGGCTATATCCCCGATCACGCACATGGAATCGACGTCCACGCCGGCCTGCCGCAGATCGTCCGCCTGCTTCTCCAGGTAGACGGTGAGGGCCCTCATCATCGAATCCCCGGGGGCACAGGCCGTCATCAGGGTGACCGAGCTGCCCAGCCTCTTTGCCACCCACTCAGCGTAGGGCAGCGCATGCTCCGCGCGTCCGGACCCATCCAGCGGTACCAGAATCCTCTCATACATGGCTACACCTCCCGTCAGCGTTTGAACAACCAGGTATTGAGACTGTAGAGGCTCGTCACCCCTATCGTAACCCCCTGGGGCGAAGTCGATGGCTGGGACTCCCCCACCCGCGGAGCATAATACAACGGGGGCCAGCGGCCGTCAACTGGCGGCGGCGATACACACTGCC
>CAZBJX010000013.1:0-30868 GCA_964492335.1 uncultured Dehalococcoidia bacterium
GCGATGCCGACTTCCAGCGCGAGGTAGTGGCCCAGGAACTGGGGATGTAGGCCGGGCCGGCGCGGCCCGGGCAGATAGCGAAAACGGGAAGGAGGTTCGACTCATGGTTGACTATAGCAAGTACAAGTACATCAAGGTGGAGAAGAAGGAAAGGGTGGCCATTCTCACCCTCAACAATCCGGATGCCATGAACGCCATCGGCAAGCCGGAGCACCACGAGATCGAGAGCATATTCGAGGATATGAACGAGGACCAGGAGGTCCTGGCGGTTATCCTCACCGGCGCGGGCAGGGCGTTCTCCGCCGGAGGCGACATCAACCTCATGATCCAGGGCTACACGGACCACTCCATCCGCATCTCCAGCACCAGCGTGAAGCGGATTGTGCTCAACCTGCTCAACTGCCGCAAGCCGGTGATCGCGGCCATCAACGGCGCCTGCGCCGGGCTGGGCGCCACCCTGGCCCTGCAGTGCGACGTCGTCATCGCCTCGGAGAAGGCGCGCATCGGCGACCCGCACATCGGCGTCGGCATTCTGCCGGGCGACGGCGGCTGCCTCATCTGGCCCCTGCTGATCGGCATGGCCAAGGCCAAGTACCACCTGATGACCGGCGAGATGGTCACCGCCCAGGAGGCGGAGCGCATGGGGCTGATCGCCAAGTGCGTGCCGGCGGACAAGCTGATGGAAGAGGCCTGGGCCCAGGCGAAGAAGTTCGCCGAGGGGCCGTTCCTGGCCCTCAGCCTGACCAAGCTGGTACTGAATAAGATACTCATCGACCGCGTGAACCTGCTGTTCGACACCAGCATTGCCTACGAGTACCACACGCTCAACTCCCCGGACCACCTCGACGCGGCCAAGAGCTTCCTGGAGAAGCGGGCCCCCAAGTTCGACAGCGGCAACATCGACCCGTTCGTGTTCTAGAAGCGGTTTGCCTGCCGGCCCGCCACGCGGGCCGGCAGGGCCCCATTGCCTCACAACTGAATAGACGCATAAGGAGGGAATATGGAACTGGGGTACAAGGGTAAGGCAGTCATCGTCACCGGAGGCAGCTCCAATATCAACCGGGGCAATGTGCTGGCGTTTGCCAGAGAGGGCGCCAATGTGGTCTGCGCCGACATCGACGAGAAGGCCGGGCAGAGGGTGGTGTCCGAGGCCAACGCCCTCGGCGGGGGGCGGGCCGTCTTCGTCAAGACCGACGTCACCAGCCAGGATTCGTGGAGCGCCCTGGTGCAGGGCACCGTCAAGGAGTTCGGCAAGCTGGACGTGCTGATCAACGGTGTGGGCTGGCAGGAGTCTCCGTGGCGGCTGTTCATGGAGCAGGACAAGGCTACCTGGGAGAAGATGGTGGCGCTTAATCTCTACAGCGCCATCTTCGGCACCAGGGCGGCCCTTGAAGTGATGATACCCAAGAAATACGGGAAGATCATTAACATCGGGTCCGAGGCCGGCCGCATAGGCGAGTTCCGGCAGACCTTCTACTCCGCCTGCAAGGGCGGCGTCATCGCCTTCACCAAGGCGGTGGCCAAGGAGGTGGGCCGGTACAGCATCAACGTCAACTGCATCTGCCCCGCCGGCGTCATCCCGGAGAAGGCCGATCACGCCTCCGAGCTCTCCATGACCCAGGGCGTCACCCAGGAGAACATGCCCGAGGAAATGAAGAAGATGCAGGTCAAGATGTATCCTATCGGCCGCATGGCGGTGGCCGAGGACGTGGCCAACACGGTGCTCTTCGTTTGCTCCGATGCGGCTTCGTTCATACACGGGCAGACCATCAGCGTCAACGGCGGGTACAGCACCCTTTAGCGCTGCGGGCACAGACGGGCTTTCGGCAAGGACCGGCAGGAAAGCTGGCACCAGCTTTCCTGCTGTTGGGTTTGGAGAAGAGCGTGGGAGAGATCAAGAGCGCCTGGGAACTGGCGATGGAGAAGGTGGACAAGCTGGGGAAGCTCTCTCCCGAGGAACTGCGGCGGCAGAAGGAGGACAGGTGCCGGGAGGTGGGGGAGGGGCTGGCGGACAGGTACCTCGCCGGGACGCCGCTGCGGGATATCAGGCTGGGCCTGGACAAGAGCAAGGATGAAGACAGGGGACTGGTGGCGTCAGCACTGGCCTCGAGGCTCGCGGGCTCGATCGAGCTGGGCGACGCCCAGCGGCTGTCGAAGGTGGCGGAGGGGGTCCTGGCGACGGGGGCCGTGAGCAAGGAGGCCGTCGCTCTGGCCCGCGCCGAGACGGAGGCGCTGTTCGAGGAGTATCGCGAGGCCGATGCGAAGAGGCGGCGGCAGCTGGAGACGGCCGCCAGGGGCGTGCTTCACCAGATGCGGATATCCGGGAGCGCCATCGGCGGCGTGAACCCGGAGGTGGTCCCCGAGTGGAAGAGCGAACTGGGCCAGATCGCCCGGCCGTACCAGGAGAGGCTGGACGGGATCAAGGCAAGGCTAGCAGGGGTTCCTGCGGAGACGATTTCGGGAGATAGCTAAGGAGGTGCAATGGAAGTGAAGCGAATCGGTGTGGTGGGCTGTGGCCTGATGGGGGCAGGCATCGCGGAGGTCTCCGCCAGGTCCGGGTACTCTACGATCGTGCTGGAGGTCAACCAGCAGTTCCTGGACAAGGGCCTGAACTCGCTGAAGGCGTCCCTGGAGAAGGCCGCCAGCAAGGGCAAGGTTACCGCCCAGGAAAAGGATGCCACCCTGGCCCGGCTCACCGGCACCATCAAGCCGGAGGATTTCAAGGACTGCGATATGGTCATCGAGGCCGTGATCGAGAACATGGACGAGAAGAAGAGGATCTTCTCCACCATGGACAAGATCTGCCCCCCGCATGCGGTCCTGGCCAGCAACACGTCCTGCCTGTCCATCCTGGAGATGGCCATGGCCACCCGGAGGCCGGACAAGTGCATCGGCATGCACTTCTTCCAGCCCGTCCCGGTCATGCGCATGGTGGAGATCGTCAAGACCATCGCGGTCTCCAAGGAGACCGTGGACATCGCCGAGAAGGTGGGCAAGTCCATGGGCAAGCAGGTGGTCTTCGCCAAGGACACCCCCGGCTTCCTGGTCAACCGGATGGGCTTCCCCTTCATGATGAACGCTATCCGAATGCTGGACGAGGGCTGGACCACCGTGGAGGAGATGGACGCCGCCTGGACGATGGCCACCAACTCTCCGATGGGCCCCTTCACCCTGATGGACTTCACCGGGCTGGATACCATGTACAACATGGCCCTGGCCATGTACGACGAGTTCAAGGACCCGGTATACGCTCCGCCGCCGCTGCTGAAGGCCATGGTCACCATGGGCCGCTTTGGCAAGAAGAACGGCTGGGGCTTCTACAAGTACACCTAGGGCGCCCCGTCAGGCACGTCCCAGGAGGGGCTGGTCCCGGCAACCAGCCCCTCCTCTTTCTTGGGGACAACGGGCCATTGGGCCGGCGAATCTGCTAAACTGGAGACTCAAGATGAAGATCCTGGTCACCAATGACGACGGCATCCAGGCCCCCGGCCTGTGGGCCCTGGCGGAGCAGCTGGCCACGGTAGGAGAGATCTCCGTCTTCGCCCCCTCCCGGGAGCAGAGCGGGGTGGGGACGGCCATCAGCCTGCACCGCCCGGTGGGGCTGACGCAGGTGGAGTCCCGCATCGCCGGCGTGCCCGCCTTCGCCGTGGACGGGACGCCCGGGGACAGCGTCATCCTGGGCCTGCAGGTGACCGGGGAGGTCGCCCTGGTGGTGTCCGGGATCAATAACGGGGCCAACATGGGCTGTGACGTGCTGCTCTCCGGGACCGTGGGGGCGGCGCTGCAAGGGTACATCCGGGGGATACCGTCGCTGGCGGTGTCGGTACAGGCTCGCCAGGACCTCTACTTCGAGACGGCGGCCAGGGTCGCCGGGTTGCTGGCGCGGCGGATCGCCGGCGATGGCACCGGCCCCATCCTGCTGAACGTCAACGTTCCCAACCTGCCCCGCCATGAGATCAAGGGCATCGAGCTCACCCGGGTGAGCAGGGGCGGCTTCAGCACGGCCATCACCATGGGCCGAGACGGCGATTGGGACCAGTACAAGATCGCCATCGGCAAGCCCTGGTGGAGCGGCGGTGCGGGCACCGACATCCACGCGGTGGAAAACGCCCGGATATCCATCACGCCCCTCGAAGGCCAGTTGAGCACCGCCGAGCGGGTCCCCTTCCCCGAGGACCTGCCCCAGGCGCTGTTCAGCGAGCTGTAGGCGCCGGGACCGCCCGGATCGAGCAGGCCACAGTCCTCTTCGAGATTCCCGTCGATGCTCACATGGACTTGGTGAATCCCCGGGATGCCGGCCTGGCAAGGCGGCCCGTCCGGCGGGCCGGCCCGGCAGCGGCCGGCATCCGCGTAGTCCGGGTGATGGCGGTGTTTGCCTTCGCCCCGGTCGCGTGCTAACCTTGGACTTGCTCCCATGGCAGACCTGTTCACCGTGCTCACGCCACGCGAGGCGTGGTCCCGGCTGGAGCCCTACCTGCAACCCATAGACCGGGAAGAGGCCGTGGCCACCGCCGAAGCTCTGGGCCGGGTGCTGGCGCAAGACACCGCGGCTCCGGTCGACATGCCCCACTTTGCCCGCTCCTCCATGGACGGCTACGCGGTGCGGGCCGGGGACACCCGGGGCGCCGCCGGGGGCCTGCCGGCCCGCCTCAGGGTGGCGGGCGAGGTGGCCATGGGGAAGCCGCCCGGCATCAGGCTTCAGCCTGGGGAGGCGGCGCTGATCCACACCGGCGGCATGCTGCCCGAAGGGGTGGACGCCGTGATCAAGGTAGAGGACACCCGCAGTGTCGGCGCCTCGATCATCGAAGCGGTGCGCCCCGTGGCCCGGGGCGAGAATGTCATCCGGGTGGGAGAGGACGTGGCCCGGGGGGAAGCGCTGCTGTCGCGGGGGAGCCTGCTGCGGGCCCAGGACATCGGCGGCCTGCTGTCGGTGGGCATCACCAGGGTGCCCGTCTTCCCGAAGGTGAAGGTGGCCGTCATTCCCACCGGCGACGAGCTGGTGGCCCCGGAAGCCGAGCCCGGGCCGGGCCAGGTCCGCAGCTCCAATGCCTTCGCCCTGGCGGCCCTGGCAGCGAAGGCGGGCGCGGCCCCCCTGGTGCGGGACATCGTCCGCGACAGCTTCGAGGCGCTGTGCTCGGCGGCGCGGCAGGCCCTGGAGCTGGCGGATGTGGTCGTCTTCTCAGGGGGCACCTCGGCCGGTCCCCGCGACATGACGGCCAGGGTCATCGGCTCCCTGGGGGAGCCGGGGGTCCTGGTGCACGGCGTCTCGCTGCGGCCGGGCAAGCCCACCATCCTGGGGGCGGCGGGCCGGAAGCCGGTGTTCGGCCTTCCGGGCATTCCGGGCTCGTCCCTGATCACCTTCAGTGTCTTTGTGACTCCGGCCATCCACCGGCTGAGCGGCTGCCTGCGGCCGCCCCGCGAGCTGTCCGTCAAGGCCAGGCTGGCTCGCGGCATCCCGTCGGCCGCCGGGAGAGAGGAGTATGTTCCGGTCAGGCTGGAGGAGGAGGGCGGCGAGCTGGTCGCCGACCCCATGCCGGGCAAGCCGAGGTTGCTGGCCTCCATGCTCCGGGGAGAGGGCCTGGCCCGGGTGCCCCCGGACAAGGGGGAAATGATGGCCGGCGAGCTGGTGGAGGTCACCCTGTTCTGACCGGCGCGGAGGCTCCGGGCGGCCTGACGGAGAGAGCAATGGAATCGGTGCGCGTAGCGGTCCGCGGGGTGGTGCAGGGGGTGGGCTTTCGCCCCTTCATCTACCGGCTGGCCCGCCGGCATGGCCTCTCCGGCTGGGTGCGCAACACCACGGGCAGCGTGGAGATAGAGGTCGAGGGCGAAGGGCCGGCTGTGGCCGGGTTTGTGCGGGAGATCACCCTGGCGGCCCCGCCGATGGCCAGGATCGAGGGGGTGAGCGCCCGGCCCATCCCCCCGCAGGGCCACGCCGGCTTCCGCATCATCGAGAGCCGCCCCGAGCCGGGGCAGTACCAGCTGGTCTCCCCGGACATCGCCACCTGCGAGGCCTGCCTCGGCGAGGTGCTGTCTCCCGGCGACCGGCGCTACCGCTACCCTTTCACCAACTGCACCAACTGCGGGCCCCGCTTCACCATCATAGAGGACATCCCCTATGACCGGCCCCTGACCACCATGAAGGCCTTCACCATGTGCCCCGCGTGCCAGAGGGAGTACGAAGACCCGCTGGACCGCCGCTTTCAGGCCCAGCCCAACGCCTGTCCGGCCTGCGGCCCGGGCCTGGCCCTGGTGGACGGGGAGGGGGCACCGGCGGCCGCTGGAGGGGAGCAGGGGCCCACCGCCGGCCTCATTGGGGTGGCCGCGGGGCTGCTGGGGGACGGCAAGATCGTGGCCGTCAAGGGGCTGGGGGGCTTCCAGCTGGCCTGCGACGCCACGGATGACGAAGCGGTGGCCACGCTGCGCCGGCGCAAGCACCGCCCCTCCAAGCCCCTGGCGGTGATGATGGCCACCCTCGAGGACGTGGGGCGGCACTGCCTGGTCTCGCCGGAGGAGGAGAGGCTGCTGCTGTCGCCCGAGTGCCCGATCGTGCTGCTCCGGTGGCGCCGGGAGGAGTCCTCCGTCTGCGCCGGGGTGGCCCCGGGCCTGGCCTGCCTGGGGGTGATGCTGCCCTGCACGCCCCTGCACCACCTCCTGGCCCGGGAGGCCGGCCGCCCCCTGGTCATGACCAGCGGCAATATGAGCGAGGAGCCCATCGCCAGGGACAACGGCGAGGCGCTGGAGCGGCTGGGCCGGATAGCCGACTTCTTCCTGGTGCACAACCGGGACATTCACGCCACGTACGACGACAGCGTCTGCCTGGTGGAGGGCGGCGTTCCCCGCACCGTGCGCCGGGCCCGCGGCTATGCGCCCTACCCCGTTGCCCTGCCCTTTGACGTGCGGCCGGTGCTGGCCTGCGGCGCCGAGGAGAAGAACACCTTCTGCCTGGCCCGGGACCGCCACGCCTTCGTGTCGCAGCATATCGGCGACATGGAGAACGAGGAGACCCTCGAGCATTTCGAGGAGACCATCGGCCTCTACCGGCGGCTCTTCCGCATCGACCCGGAGGTGGTGGCCTGCGACATGCACCCGGAGTACCTGGCCTCCAGATACGCCGGCGGGCTGGCGGCCGGCAACAGCCGCCTGCGCCTGGTGCCGGTGCAGCACCATCACGCTCATATCGCCAGCTGCCTGGTGGACAACGCCGCGCACCCGGGCGCGGGCCCGGGGCAGCCGGTGATCGGGGTGGCCTTCGACGGGACCGGGTACGGCGGCGACGGCACCATCTGGGGCGGCGAGTTCCTGGTGGCCGATCTGGCGGGATACCGCCGGGTGGCGCACCTGGAGCAGGTGCCCATGCCGGGAGGGGCGGCGGCCATCAGGAAGCCCTACCGCATGGCGCTGGGGTATGTTCACGCCCTTCTGGGGCCGGACTTCCGCCTCCAGGGGCTCCCCCTGCTGGGCCCGCTGGACACGGGGGAGCTGGTGGTGGTCGGCCGCCAGATAGAGCGCCGGGTCAACTCGCCCCTGACGTCGTCGGCCGGGCGACTCTTCGACGCCGTCTCCGCCCTGGCCGGGGTGAGGGGTGAGGTGGACTACGAAGCCCAGGCGGCCATCGAGCTGGAGATGGCCGCCGATGGGGACGCGCGGGAGTGGCCGGACTACCCGTTCACGGTGGCCGAGCAGGACGACTGCCGGGTGGTGAGGCTGGCGGACCTGGTGGCTGCGGTGATCGAGGACGTGAAGAGCGGGGCCGGCGCCCGGGCGGTGTCCGCCCGGTTCCACCGGACCATGGCGGCCATGATCGTGGACGTCTGCCGGGCCGTCTCCCGCGACACCGGCATCCGGACGGCGGCCTTGAGCGGCGGCGTCTTCCAGAACCGGCTGCTGTTCCGGCTGGCCGTGGACGGGCTGCGGGAAGCCGGCTTCGAGGTGCTCGCCCACCGGCAGGTCCCCTGCAACGACGGGGGGGTGTCCCTGGGCCAGGCGGCCGTCGCCAGCTTCGCCGGGGCCTGACCGGGGGGCCCGCAGGACCTGCCTTCCGGCGGCCGCTCCACGGCAACGGCGCGCCCTCAAGCCCGGCAGAATGCCGTCGCCACTGCCCGCCGCCGCCCCGCCGCGCCTCGACAACGGCGGCGGAGCGCCTGGCGGCCGTCCCGTCGCGGCCCCGCGGGCTACTTGAGGGGGAACATCACCAGGGTCTGCAGGTCCTCCGGCGTGGTCTGGCCGGGGTCGCTGAGGTAGAACTCGTAGGCCACGCTGGTGGCCTGGTAACCCTGGTCCGCCATCCACTGCGCCAGCGCCTCGTAGGCGGCGCTTACCCTGTCAAACGGGCCGGTGTGCAGCACCGCGGCGAACCGGCCGCCGGGTATGAGGCCGGCCTTGATGTCGCCCTTGCCGGGGAGCTCGGCCAGCACGGGGAAGCCCAACTCCACGTCGAGGTCCTCCATGTCCATGTTGTGGTAGGCGGCAAACGGGGCGCCGGCGGGGTACTGCCCCAGCTCTCCCAGGTAGGAGGCGATGGCGCCGTAGGCCCGGCCGATGACCTCGGACAGGCCCCGGACCGGTGTGCGGGTGCGGATGGCCAGCGTCGGCCTGGCCGGCAGGTCCTTGAGCTCACACTGAAATGGCATGGCGGTCCTCCTCTACCCCCAATATAGCACGATTGGCCCTCCGGCCCTTCCGTGTGGTTTAATGGGCCTGGAGGCGTCTTCCCCGGCGGGGAGGACAAGAAGTACATGTGCCTGGCTGTCCCGGCCCTGGTGAAGTCCATCGACGGCCTTGAAGCCGAGGTTGACCTGGGCGGCCTCACGCGGCGCACCAGCCTCATGCTCACGCCGGAGGCGAAGGTGGGGGACTACGTCCTGCTCCACGCGGGGTACGCCATCAACGTGCTGGACCAGGAGGAGGCGGCGGAGACGCTGGCCATCCTGCGGGAGATGGCCAGGCTGAGTGCGGACGGGGCCGAATGAAGCTCTCCGGGGACTTCCGCAGCACGGAGCTGGCCCGGGGCCTCATCGCCGGCATCCGGAAGATGTCCACCAGGCATGTCCGGCTCATGGAGTTCTGCGGCGGCCACACCGTGGCTGTCATGCGGCACGGCATCCGGCAGCTCCTGCCGCCGACCATCGAGATGCTGTCCGGCCCGGGGTGCCCCGTTTGCGTCACGGACAACGCCGGCCTGGACAGGGCCGTGGCGCTGGCCGGCATTCCCGGGGTCACCCTGGCCACCTTCGGGGACATGGTGAAGGTCCCCGGCAGCCGCTCGAGCCTCCAGGAGGCCCGGGCCCGGGGCGCCGACGTGCGCGTTGTCTACTCCCCGCTCGACGCCCTGGAGATCGCCCGGCAGGGCCCGGCCCGGAAAGTGGTGTTCCTGGGGGTGGGCTTCGAGACCACGGCCCCCACCGTGGCCG
Organism: uncultured Dehalococcoidia bacterium; assembly: GCA_964492335.1. GTDB lineage: Bacteria > Chloroflexota > Dehalococcoidia > UBA2247 > RBG-13-53-26 > JAFGCL01. The sequence continues at coordinate 9,411 of CAZBJX010000013.1, forward strand.
CCTCGGTCCTCCAGGCCGAGAAGGAGGGCCTGGGCAACTACTTCGTCCTCTCGCTGCACAAGCTCTGCCCCCCGGCGATCAAGGCCATCCTCGATTCGGGTGAAGTGCGCATCAGCGGACTCATCTGCCCGGGGCACGTCAGCGCCGTCATCGGCTCGCGGCCCTGGGAGTTCGTGGCCCATGACTACGGGATCCCCTGCGTGGTGTGCGGCTTCGAGCCGCTGGACATCCTGCAGACGGTGCACATGCTGGTGAAGCAACTGGAGGCGGGCCGGTCCCGGGTGGAGATCGCCTACCGCCGGGGAGTCACCGAAGAGGGCAACCGCCGGGCGCTGGAGATCATGTACCGGGTGTTCCAGCCCGGCCCGGCGCAGTGGCGGGGGATGGGGGCCGTCGCCGGCAGCGGCCTGCGGCTGCGGGAGGACTACCGCCGCTTCGACGCCGATGCCGCCTTCGAGTTCGACCCGGGGCCCACGGTGGAGCCGGAGGGCTGCATCTGCGGCGAGGTGCTGCGGGCGGTCAGGACGCCGCGGGACTGCCCCCTGTTCCGCACCGTCTGCACCCCGGCCAATCCGGTGGGCCCGTGCATGGTGTCCTCGGAGGGCTGCTGCGCCGCGCACTATCTCTACGGAGAAGCGGATGGCTGAGAGAATACTCCTGGCCCACGGCAGCGGCGGCCGCCTGGCCCACGACCTTATAGAGCAGGTCCTGCTGAAGCCCCTCTCCAATCCGCTGCTGGACCGGCTGGACGACGCCGCAGTCTTCGACTGCGGCGGCCGCCTGGCCTTCACCACTGACAGCTACGTGGTGCAGCCCATCTTCTTCCCCGGCGGCGATATCGGCCGGCTGGCCGTGTGCGGCACGGTGAACGACCTGTCCATGGTGGGGGCCACCCCCCTCTACCTGAGCCTGGCCCTGATCATCGAAGAGGGGCTGCTGCTGGCGGACCTGGAGCGGGTGCTGGCCTCGGTGCGGGAGGCCGTGCTCGAGGCCGGTGTGCAGATCGTCACCGGGGACACCAAGGTGGTGAACCAGGGCAGCGCCGACGGGCTATTCGTGAACACGGCGGGCGTCGGTCCCCTGCCGGAAGGCGTCGAGGTATCCGGCTGGGGCGCCCGCCCGGGAGACCGGGTCATACTCAGCGGGACCATCGGCGATCACGGCATCGCCGTACTCAGCCGGCGGGAGGGCATCGGCTTCTCCACGATGCTTCTGAGCGACTGCGCCCCGCTGAACGGGCTGGTGGCCGGGATGCTGGCGGCCAGCCCGCGGGTCCACGTGATGCGGGACCCCACCAGGGGGGGCCTGGCCACCACGCTCAATGAGGTAGCGGCGCAGTCGGGGGTGAGCATCCACATTGAAGAGGAGGCGGTCCCGGTGCGGCCGGAGGTGCGTGGGGCCTGCGACATGCTGGGCATGGACCCCCTGTACGTGGCCAATGAGGGCAAGCTGGTGGCCATGGTGCACCCGGACGACGCAGGGGCCGTGCTGCAGGCCATGCGGGGCCACCGCTACGGGAAGGACGCGGCGGTCATCGGCGAGGTGCGGGCCGAGCACCCCGGCCGGGTGGTGATGAGGACCGCCCTGGGCGCCTCCCGGATCGTGGATATGCTGGCCGGCGACCCCCTGCCGCGGATCTGCTGATACGAAGGCCTTGTGCAGCGCGTCACTGATGCGAAGGTCGCGCTGGCCGGCGCGGGGAAGTTCCCGGGCCCGCTTCACTGCCGGCGGAGCATCTCCGCCGGGAACGGCTCCCCGTGACCGGTGTAGACCATGCGGGCCGGGAGGCCGCGCAGCCTCTCGAAACTGGCCCGGGCCGCCGCCCGGTCGTCGATGATGGTGTTGAGCACCGGCTTTCCCCCTCGCCGAAGCGGAAGAGGCGCGGCGCCGCGGCGCCGCGGCGTCTGGTGGCCAGAACATGGAGCCGAGACTGCGGATGCCGGCGCGGGTCAACACCCCTGGATGATGTTGACACATGCTGTTATCATGTTGCTCAGGGTTATGTTGAGCGTGCTCTTGAGGCACTACACCAGATTGGTTGCCGGGGGGGAGGCCTGGTCTGGTATGGCGCGGCGCGCTGCGACGCGCCGGGCATCTGTGTCATCCTGCCGAAGTCAGAGGGAGGGGGATGGCTAGACGAACGGCGTCTGAGCAGGCCTGCGCCCTGGCTGACATCCGCCAGGGCACGCACCTGGGCCACTTCTACAGGACCCGGAAGGACCTTCTGGACGTCCTCGTGCCCTTCTTCAAGGGCGGGCTGGAGAGCCATGAGTTCTGCCTGTGGATCACCGCTGACCCCCTGGGCCGCGGCGCGGCGCGGCGGGCCATGAAGGAAGCCGTGCCCCAGTTGGACTCCCTCATCGCCGGCGGCCAGGTGAAGCTGGCGGAGCACCGGGAGTGGTACGGCCCCGGGGGCGCCTTGGACGTGAAGAAGGTGGCCGAGGCCTTCATCAGGGAGATAGACCAGGCCATGGGCAGCGGCTATGACGGGATCAGGCTGGCCACCAATCTCAGCTGGCTGGACAAGAAGGACTGGTCCCGGTTCACCGATTTCGAGTGCGGCGCCGACCGGTTTGTGAGCGGGCGCCCCATGCGCGTCGTCTGCAGCTACCCCCTGGACAGGTGCCGGCCCGCCGATGTGCTCACCGTGGTCGGCAATCACCAGGCGGTGATCGTGAAAGAGCGCGGGGTGTGGCTGATGGTGAAGGACTCGGGGCAGCAGGCCATCAGGAGGCTGCTACGGGACACCCAGCGGGAGTATGAGCACCTCTTCGCCCACATCGTGGACGGGCTGCTGGTCCTGGACATCCAGACCACGAAGGTGGTGCTGGCCAACGAGGCGGCCGCCGCCATCATGGGCTTCGGCTCGCGGGAGGAGCTGGAGAGCGTGGACGTCAATCAGCACATCGGCGAGGCCGACAAGGCCCGCCTGCTGTCTCTCCTGGCGTTTGCCGGGCGCGAGGAGCCCAGTCCCGTGGTGGAGGATGCCCGGATTGTGGTCAGAGACGGGCGGGAGGTCTGGGTGGATGTGGTCTGCAAGAAGATCGACTACCAGGGGAGGCCGGCGGCGCTGGTGGCACTGAGGGAGGTGACGGACCGCAAGCGGGCGGAGGACGAGTTGCTGGCATCCCAGGAGAAGAACCGGGTCCTGATCGAGAACGCCAGCGAGGCCATCGTGGTGATTCAGGATGAGCTGCTGAAGTTCGCCAACCCCAGGACGGAGCAGATGCTCGGCTGCGCGGCGCAGGACCTGCTGTTGAGGCCGGTGTCCGGGGTCATCCACCCCGCAGACCGCCAGGTGGTGATGGAGGAGCATCGCCGCAGGCTCAGGGGGGAGGGGGCCACCCGTGTCCTTGAGCTGAGGATCGTGGACGCGGCCGGCCTGACTAAATGGGTGGAGCTCAACGGGGTGCTGCTGGACTGGGAAGGCAGGCCGGCGGACCTCTGCTTCCTGAAGGACATCACTGAGCGCAAGCTGGCGGACAAGAGGCTCCAGGAGAGCTACCGCATGCTGCAGGACACCCTGGACGGGGTCATCCAGGCCATGGCTCTGACCGTGGAGACCAGGGACCGGCACACGGCCGGGCACCAGCGGCGGGTCACCGCGCTGGCCCAGGCGATCGCCACGGAGATCGGCCTGCCCCGGGAGCGCAGCCGGGCGGTGAGCATCGCCGGGATGCTTCACGATCTGGGAAAGATAACCATACCCACGGAGATCCTGAGCAAGCCGGGCCGGCTGACGGAGATGGAGTTCGCCATAGTGAAGACCCACCCCAGGGCCGGCTACGACATCCTCAAGAGCATCGAGTTCCCCTGGCCGGTGGCGGAGATTGTGGTGCAGCACCACGAGAGGCTGGACGGGTCCGGCTATCCCGCCGGTCTCAAGGGGGCCCAGAGCGCCCTGGAGGCGCGCATCCTGGCGGTGGCCGACGTCGTCGAAGCCATGGCCTCGCATCGGCCCTACCGGCCGGCCCTGGGCATTGAGCGGGCCCTCAGCGAGATCAGGGGCAACAAGGGCCGCCTGTACGACCCCGACGTGGTGGACGCCTGCCTGGCCGTGTTTTCCAGCGGGGCGTTCCGGTTCGCGGACCAGGGCGTGTTCTAGGCGGGGGCCTTGCCCGCCGTTGACCCCCGCAGCCCTCTCCGGCCGGTGCGCCGGCCCGGGCCCGCGCAGTGTGCCTGCCCGTCCCGAAAGGGATATAATCACTCCGGGCAGCCTGCGGGCCACACATTGGGAGAAGGAGGCGAGATGCTGATAGCGGCAATGGTCCTGGGGCTCATCGGAGGGTTCACCTACTTCGTGGGGGGTTGCGCCGGGGTCATCGCCTGGGAAGGCGGCACCGCGCCCTGGTGGATGATCTTGCTGGTGGTGATCGGGCCCGTGGGCGCCATGGGCGCCGCGATGGCCCGGACCAGGCCCTCCATGGCCGGAGGGGTGATGCTGGCGGCCGCCGCCGCCGCGCTGGTGGTGGGCCTGGCCTCGTATGACGACTTCCTGGAGAAGATGGGCACCATGTCTTCCGCCTTCGATGGCGCGCTCCCCCTGCACCCCTTCATGGGCGCCGTCTTCGGCCTGCCTGTCCCGCTGCTGACGCTGGTGATCGGCGGCATGCTGGCGATGGCCTCGGGCAAGAAGACCGCCGCGGAGGAGTAGAGCCGGGGCCGGTGGCTGCTGCCCGGCGCCTGACCGGAGGTCGGCGGCCGCGGCTGCAGCCGGTGGGGGGTGCCCGGGAGTCTGGTGAGGAAACATGAGCAAGGGGCTTCTGGTGGGCGCCGCCCTCTGCCTGACGGGCCTGGTGTCGGGAGGGCTCTTCTTCGTGGAGAGCTACCACGAGGCGTACTGGTCCACCCCGGGCGTCTTCATCCCCGTCACCATCGTCGGCCTCGTGTCCTCGGTGGCCGGGGGATCCCTTGTCGGGTGGGGCCTGGCGTCCCGGAGAGCGGGCGCCGCGGGTGAGACGGACCGCTGGCTGATCAGGCTGGGGGCCATGTTCTTCGTGGTCGGCCTGGTCCTGGGGATGTCCGCCATCGGCGCGGCGCTGGGTGTGGCCTCGTCGGGCTACTGGGGCCACCCGCCCTATGAGTATGAGGGTGACTACGCTGTGATGCGCTTCCAGATCGACATGTTCCGCTTCGCCGTCCTGCCACTGCTGGCCGGCGGGCTGCTGGCGGGCGCCGCCCTGAGAATGAGGAGGGCCCGGAAGGGGTAGCATGGAGACCTCCCGCAGGCTGCAGATAGTGGCCGCCGCCGCCAGGTTCGACGTCTGCGGCCCCGACACCGGCCGCAGCGCGCCGACGGCCCGCCACCTGGCCAGGCTGAGCTCCGGGAAGGACCTCTACAACGGGATCGTGGAGCGCATGCGCTGGGCGAAAGCGGCCATGTCGGCCGGCCGGGGGCTGGTGCCGTCCGGCCAGACCACCCAGTTCGTGGTGGGCGCCGCCGGGGAGACGGACAGGGATATACTGCGCACCACCGGCGCCCTCTATCGGGAGATAGGCCTGAGGCGGGTGTACTTCAGCGCGTTCCAGCCGGTGGCGGACTCGCCCCTCGAGGGGCTGGAGCCCACGCCGCCGCTGCGGGAGCACCGCCTCTACCAGGTGGACTGGCTGCTGCGGGAGTATGGCTTCTCGCCACAGGAGGTGGAGCTGGCCCTGGGCCAGGGAGGGCAGCTCTCGCTGGCCGGGGACCCCAAGCTGGTCATAGCCAGGCGGCAGCCCTGGCTCTTCCCCGTTGACGTCAACCGGGCCGGGTACCGGGAGCTACTCCGGGTGCCCGGCATCGGGCCCGTGTCGGCCGCAAGAATAGTGGAGGCCCGCCGCGGCCACAGCATCTTCTCCCTGCAGCAGCTGGTGAAGATGGGGGTGGTGGCCAGGCGGGCGGGCCCGTTCATCTGGTTCCGGGGGGCCTCGGCCCACGAGAGGCAGCTCTGCTTCCTCCAGGAGATCGACGGCAGGCCCGCGGAAGCGCCCTCGCTGGCCGCGGCCCTGTGCCAGGCATGAGAAATGAGGAGGTCTGCGGATGTATCAGAAGATGCTTGTTCCCCTTGACGGCTCTGAGTTGGCCGAGGAATCGCTGCTGCATGCAACGGGGATTGCCGGGCGGCTGGGGCTGGAGGTGCTCCTGCTTCACGTGGCGGCCAAAGGACAGGCGGAATCCGCCATCCATCGCGCCTACCTGGACCAGGTGACGGAGAGGCTCGGCCGGGCCCTGGCCGAGGTGCCGGCGGCCGCCGGCGGCCGCCGGGCGACGGTGAAGGGGGAGGTGGTGGCCGGGTACGCGGCCGACGAGATCCTGCGCTACGCCGGAGAGGCGGAGGCGGACCTGATAGTGATGGCCACTCATGGCCGGACGGGCGTCAGGCGGTGGGTGATGGGGAGCGTGGCCGACAAGGTGCTGCGATCGGCCGCGCAGCCGGTGCTTCTGGTGAGGGCCGGCGTTCCCAGGGACGCCGCCTACGACGCCTGGTCCGCGCCCAGGATGCTCGTGCCCCTGGACGGGTCGGAGATGGCCGAGCTGGTGCTGCCCCACGTGGAGTACATGGCGCCCGCAGGGCACGGCATGGCCGCGGAGGTACTGCTGATAGGGGTGTGCGAGGTCCTGGTGCTGCCCCCGGTGACCACCCCGGAGGCTACCGTTAACTGGGGCGCCGTCGCCGAGGACTACCTGGCCAGGTGCGGCAGGTCGACCGAGGTGTATCTGGCCGGCGTGCAGAAGAGGCTGGGGGATGCGGGCCTGTCGGCCAGGGCCGAGGTCCTGGTGGGTGAGCCGCCCGCCGCCATCATCGACTATGCCGCCGGAAGGCAGGTCAACCTCATCGTCATGGCCACCCACGGGCGGTCGGGCATTGGCAGATGGGCCTATGGCAGCGTGGCCCAGAAAGTGCTTCAGGAGGCCCCCTGCCCCATCCTGCTGGTCAGGCCGCCGTCCTCGCCGAGCATCGCCCCGAAGATAGTGGCCTCGCTGCGGAACCTGCCTCCCAGGTAGGCGCCCCGGCCAGGCTGCGCCCCGGCGCCCCGCAGGAAGAGGCGCCGGGGCGCAGGCCTATCCCGGCTTGATCAGCAGTATGGGCAGGCCTGACTTGCGGACCACGTAGTCGGCGACGCTGCCGAAGACCAACCTCTTCAGGCCGCTGCGGCCGTGGGTGGCCAGGGCCACCAGGTCGAACTTGTTCTCCTCGGCGTAGCTGACTATGGTCTCGGCCGGATGGCCTACCACGGCGACGCACCGCACGTCGATCCCCCTCTCCCGCAGGGGGGCCGCCAGGTCGCTCAGGTAGTCCATGGCGGCCAGTTCGGCATCCTTCAGCATAGTGTCCGGCACCGCCATGGGAACGGACTCGATCCCCGTCGGGGTGGGGATGGCGGACAGGCTGACCACCTGCAGGAGCACCAGGCTGCCGTCGAACCGGGCCGCGTGCTCGGCGGCGTACGGCATGATCTGCTCGGCCAGCTTCGATCCATCCAGGCAGACCAGTATCTTCTGGAGCATGGCCACCTCCTTGACGAATTATATCACACGGGATACCATGACCTCATCAGGGTGAAGTTTCGCTCCGCCGGCGCGGACAAGGGGGGACCATGAAGCAGTACGACTTGATTGTGGTGGGCTCCGGGAGCGGGGCCATCATCTCCGACGAAGCGGTGGGCCACGGCCGCAAGGTGGCCGTGGTGGACAAGGGGCCGCTGGGCGGGACCTGCCTCAACCTGGGGTGCATACCGTCCAAGATGCTGATCTATGCCGCGGACAGGGTGATGGACATCCGGGAGGCCGGGAAGCTGGGCATCGAGGCGGAGGTCAAGGGCGTCGACTTCGCCTCGATCATGGCCCGCATGAGGGCGGGCATCAAAGACGGCCAGGACTACGTCCGCCGGGGGATGAAGGCCTCCAGGGGCCTTGATCTCTACGAAGGGCAGGGGCAGTTCGTGGATGACCTCACGCTGGAGGTCGCCGGCCAGCGGCTGCGCGGCGGCGCGGTGGTCATCGCCTGCGGGTCCCGTCCCTCAGCCCCGCCCATCAAAGGGCTGGACGGGACCGACTATTGGACCAACGAGCAGGTACTGGAGCAGGAGGAGCTGCCGGGCAGCCTGATCATCATCGGCGGCGGCTACATAGCCGTGGAGTACGGGCACTTCTTCTCGGCCATGGGCACCAGGGTGACCATTGTGGAGATGGCCGACAGGCTGGCCCTGGCGGAGGAGCCCGAGATATCGGCCCTGCTGCAGCAGGCCCTGGGCCGGAGGTTGGACGTGCACACGGGGGCGCTGGCGGAGGAGGTGAAGAAGCAGGCCAACGGCCAGGTGGCGGTGACGGTGAAGACCGCCGACGGCCGCAGGGAGCTGGTGGCGGACAGGCTGCTGGTGGCTGTCGGCCGCCGGTCGAACGCCGACCTGCTGGCGCTGGAGAAGACCGGCGTGGAAGTCGACCAGAGAGGGTTCATCAAGGTCAACGAGTTCCTGGAGACCACCCGGAAGGGGGCCTACGCGGTGGGGGACGCCAACGGCCTGCAGATGTTCACCCACGCGGCCAACCTGCAGGCGTCCCTGGTGGCCAACAGCCTCCTGCACGGCGAGAGGGCCAGGCTGGACACCTCGGTGACCCCCCATGCGGTCTACTCCCGTCCCCAGATCGCCTCGGTGGGGCTGACCGAAGAGAAGGCCAGGAAGGACCACCAGGTCATGGTGGGCCGGGCCCAGTACTCCAGCACCGCCAAGGGCGAGGCGATGATGGAGGAAGAGGGCTTCGCCAAGGCCATAGTCGACAGGAAGACCGGCAGGCTGCTCGGGTTCCACATAGTCGGCCCCTTCGCGCCGGAGCTCATCCAGGAGGTGACCAATGCCATGGCTGCCGGCGGCGATGTCAACTTCATAGTCAGGGGGATGCACATTCACCCGGCGCTGAACGAGCTGGTGGAGGCGGCGCTGGGCAACCTGGAGTGAGGGCCAGGCAACCTGGAGTGAGGGCCGGGAATCGCCCTCCCCCACTGCACTGACCAACATGAGCTTCTTCTGTTCCCTGTGATGCAACGTCACCGTCTCCTTCATACGGTGACATTTACGCTGAACGCTTAACCCCTGTCATAATCGTAGAACGACGGCAAAGCCGGTTGACCGCGTGCATGCCCGGAGACTATGATGAGTGTGAATATCTGCGTTCGGACGGAAGATGGCCACCAAGAAGGATTACTATGAGTTGCTGGGGTTGTCCAGGGATGCCTCGCCGGATGACATAAAGAAGGCCTTCCGCAGACTGGCCTTCCAGTATCACCCCGACCATAACCACCACGATGAGGCCTCCGACCGCTTCAAGGAGATCAACGAGGCCTACGAGGTCCTGAGCGATGTGCGGAAGCGGGCCCAGTACGACAACTTTGGCCATGCTGACGCTGCTTGGGGGCGGGGCTTCGAGGGCTTCGACGACTTCTTCGGCCTGGGGGATATCTTCGACGCCTTCTTCTCGGGGGCGGCGGCGGGCGCCCGGCGCCGGGCACCGCAGCCGGGCGCGGACCTGCACCGACAGGTCGAGATCTCCTTTGAGGAGGCGGTCTTCGGCGCCCGGAAGCGCATCGAGGTGCTGCGGACGGGCTACTGCCAGCGCTGCCAGGGCAAGGGGGGCGAGCCGGGCACCGGCCAGGTCAAGTGCCCCGACTGCGGCGGCCTGGGAGAGGTCAGGCGGGTGCGCCAGAGTGTCTTCGGCCGGTTCGTGAACCGGGCCGTGTGCGAGCGGTGTCAGGGTGACGGCGCGGTGATGAGCCACCCCTGCGAGCAGTGCCTGGGGGCCGGGAGGGAGAAGGGCGTTCACGCTGTGAACGTGACTGTCCCGCCCGGGGCGGGCGACGGCTTCCAGATACGGCTGAAGGGAGAGGGCGATGCGGGGACCCGGGGCGGGGTTGCCGGCAGCCTGTACGTCAACATCGCCGTGCGCAGCCATCCCTTCTTCGTTCGCGACGGCAACAGCATCGTCTATGAGCTCCCCATCAACTTCGCCCAGGCGGCCCTCGGCGACGAGGTGGAGGTGCCCACCCTGGAGGGGAAGGCCCGCCTGAAGATCACCCCCGGCACCCAGACCGGGACGGTGCTGAGCCTGAAGGGGAAGGGCGTCCCCTTCCTTGACCGCCAGGGGAGAGGGGACCAGCTGGTCCGGGTGAGGGTGATGACGCCGGAGAAGCTCTCCGACGAGCAGCGAAGACTCTTCCTGGAGCTCGCCGGAAGCATGGACCCCGGCAAGGCCGGCAGCCAGCCGGGAAAGAGGATCATGGACCGCTTCAAGAAGGGTTCGAAATAGCCCCGCCGGAGGGTGCCGGCGCGGCTGGCCCGGCCGGCCCGCCCCGGGGCTCCGGCCTGTCCCCGGGCTCCGGCCCGCCCTTGGTTTCCGGATCGGCTATCTCCGATCCCAGGGCGGGCGGCTGGTACCAGCGGACCCTGAGGTAGTCCAGCAGGAACCGGAGGAGCTTGGTGACCTCCAGCGATTCCCCGTCCACCGGGTACTCCACCAGCTCGGCAACGGCCTTCCTGACGTCGAGCCCTTCGTAGAGGACCTTATAGATCCTCTCCATGATGGGCAGGCTGAGCCCGGCCCTCTGCCCCAGCTGCCAGGCCGCCTTGGCCGTGGAGACGCCCTCGGCGACATGGGGCATGGAGCTGGCGATGTCCTCCACGGAGCGCCCCTTGGCCAGCTCCTTGCCGACGTAGTAGTTGCGGCTGAGCGGGCTGAACGACGTGACGATCAGGTCGCCGAGGCCGCTCAGGCCGATGAAGGTCAGCGGATTGGCGCCGAAGGTGGTCCCCAGCACGATGGCCTCACTGAGCCCCCGGATGACCAGGGCCGCCTTGGCATTGCTGCCGTTGCCCAGGCCGTCCGCCATCCCCACGCCCAGCGTGAAGACGTTCTTCAGCGCGCCCCCCAACTCCACCCCCACCAGGTCGGTGCTGGTGAAGACGTAGAACTGGTTGGAGTTGACCAGCTGCTTGACCCGCTCGGCCACCGCCGCGTCCCGGGCGGCGACCACGGTCACCGACAGGAGGCCCTGGGCGGCCTCATGGGCTATGTTCGGGCCGGAGAGGGAGCAGATGTTGGGGTGGAAGCGGGGGTCGATCTCCTCGGCAATGATCTGGGACATCCGTTTGCCGGACTCGACCTCCAGCCCCTTGGTGGCGCTGACGATCAGGGTGGAATCGCCCAGGTACTCCTTCAGCCGCCCCACGTTCTCGCGCATGGTCCCGGAGGGGACCGCCAGAATGACCATGTCCGTCTTGTCCATGGCCTCTTCCATGGAGGCGGTGGCGGAGAGGCGGGTGGGGAACCGGGGGCCCGGCAGGTAGACGACGTTCTGCCGCGCCTGGTTGAGCTTGTCGGCCGTTTCCTGGTTGCGGGCCCAGATCCTGGTTGTCACTCCGTTGCGGGCCAATACTATGCCAAGGGCAGTGCCCCAAGCGGCACTGCCAACTATGGCTGCCTTAGACATCTGACACCTCTAGTCCCGATGGCGCACTGCGAAAAGCCGTGGTCTCCCTGCTCCCGCCCAAAGGGGACTCAGATTCCAGCCTATTATGCTCGCTGTACATGAGACAAGTCAAGGGATGACCCGTCCCCGCCTCTTCCGGCCCTTCTTCTCCACCTTGCTCTTGAAGTTCAGCCGCAGCGGGGTGCCCGCGAACCCGCAGTACTGGCGGACCTTGTTCTCCAGGAAGCGCTGGTAGGAGAAGTGGACCAGCTTGGCGTCGTTCACCAGGAAGGTGAAGGTGGGGGGGTTGGTGCCCGTCTGGGTGGCCCGGTGGAGCAGGAGCCGCCTGCGGCCCTGCTTGGGCGACTGCCTGGCTTCTTCAGCGTCGGCCACTATGCGCGCCAGCAGGGCGGGGTCCAGCTGCCGCAGCCGCTCCTGGTAGATACGGCAGGCCAGGGGCAGGACCCTGCCCACCCCCTCCCCGGTCAGGGCCGATATGAACAGGGTCTCGATGTAGGGCATGAACCTGGTCTTCCTCCTGACCACTTCCATCCACTGCGAGGTGTCCTTCACCTGGGCCAGGTCCCACTTGTTGATCAGCAGCGCCGCCCCCTTCCAGGCCTTGTGGATGTACCCCAGGATGTGCAGGTCCTGGGCGGTGATGCCCTCCACCGCGTCCATCACCAGCAGGGCCACGTCCGCCCTCTCAATGGCGTCCCCGGCCCGCAGGTAGCTGTAGCGCTCGATGCCGGGGTCGATCCTCCCCCGGCGCCTGATCCCGGCCGTGTCGATGAGCGTCACCCTCTGCCCTTTGTACTCCAGCGCGGTGTCGATGGTGTCCCGGGTGGTCCCGGGCGTCTCGTCCACCACCACCCGCTCCTCCCCCAGGAGGGTGTTCAGCAGGAGCGACTTGCCCACGTTGGGGCGCCCCACGATGGCGATCTTGAGAGACTCGGGCTCGGCCGCCGCCGCCGCCGCCTCCTCCGGCAGGCTTCCGATGACCTGGCGCATCAGCTCCTCCACGCCGCGGTCGTGGTAGGCGCTCACCGGCACGGGGTCCCCCATGGCCAGCTCGTAGAACTGGGCCACGCCGGCCTCCTGCCTGGGATTGTCCACCTTGTTGACCACCAGTATGGTGGGCTTGTGTGCCCGGCGGATGATGCCGGCAGTCTCCTGGTCCGCGGGCAGCACCCCGTCCCGGGCGTCCACCAGGAAGAGCACCAGGTCCGACTCGGCCACGGCCCTGTCCACCTGCTCCCTCACCTTGCGCTTGATCGATTCCCCGGGTCGGGCCTCCAGGCCCCCGCAGTCCACCAGCGTCATGTCACGCCCCTCCCAGGAGAGGTCGGAGTATATGCGGTCGATGGTGGTCCCCGGCAGGTCCTCCACGATGGCCTTCCGGCGGCCCAGCAGTCGGTTGAACAGGGTGGACTTCCCCACGTTGGGGCGGCCGATGATGGCTACTACCGGTCTGGGCATGGCTTCCTCCCGGCCTCACGTGACGCCGTCATCCGGCATCACGGGGCGCGATGGTGATGCGGCATCGTCTCCGAAGGCTCTGGCCGGGCTCCCGCCGCCAGGGCCCTGATGAGGATGGCCTTCTGGATGTGGAGACGGTTCTCCGCCTGGTCGAAGACCACGGACTGCGGATGGTCGAGCAGCCCCTCGGCCACCTCCTCTCCGTGGTGCGCCGGGAGCGGGTGCATGAACAGGGCCCCCGTTCCGGCCCGCGAAAGCAGGTCGGAATCGACCTGGTACGAGGCGAAGGCGCGGCGCCGGGCGTCGGACTCGGCCTCCTGCCCCATGCTGGTCCAAACATCGGTGTAGACGACGTCGGCGCCCTCCGCCGCGCGGCGGGGGTCGTCCATCGCGGTCAGCGAGGCCCCGCTGCGGCCGGCCATCCGCCTGGCCCGGTCCAGGCTGGGGCCGTCCATTGCATACCCCGGCGGGGAGGCGATGGTGAAGTCCATGCCCGCCGCCGCCGCGGCCAGCATCAGGCTCCTGGCTACGTTGTTGCCGTCGCCGACGTAGGCCAGGCGCAGGCCCTTCAGGTCCCCCTTCTTCTCCTGGATGGTGAGCAGGTCGCCCAGGGCCTGGCAGGGGTGCTCGCGGTCGGAGAGCGCATTTATCACCGGCACCGTTGCCTGCCGTGCCAGCAGCTCGATGCTTTCGTGGGCGTAGGTGCGGGCGATGATGCCGTGCACGAAGCGGCTCAGCGTGCGGGCCACATCGGAGACGCTCTCCCTCTTGCCCAGCCCGACCTCGGCCGGGGAGAGATAGATGGCGTGCCCGCCCAGTTCCGACATGGCCACCTCGAAGCTGACGCGGGTGCGCAGGGAGGGCTTCTCGAACACCATGGCCACGGTCTGGCCGCGCAGGCGGCTGTGCGGCTTGCGGGTGCGCTTGAGGAAAGCCGCTCTGTGAAGAAGCTGCTGGATTTCGGCCGGGCTGAGGTCGGCTACCGAGAGGAGCCCTGTTGAAACTGCCAAGACTTGCCTTCTGTCCTGATGGATGGGGCGATGACCATTTCCGCCTCATGCATCTGGGCGATGGTAGACGCCCCGCACGCTCCCATGGCGGTGCGCAGCGCGCCCGCCAGGTTGTGCGAGCCGTCCGTGACGGTGGTGGGGCCGAAGAGTATCTGGTGCAGCGGGGCCCGCGTATCCACCTTGATGCGCCTCCCGCGGGGCAGGGCGGGATGCGGGCTGGCCATTCCCCAGTGGTACCCGCGGCCCGGCGCCTCGGTTGCCTGGGCCATGATGGCGCCCAGCATCACCCCGTCGGCGCCGGCGGCGAAGGCCTTGCACAGGTCGCTCCCGGTGTGGATGCCCCCGTCGGTGATGACGGCCACGTACTTCCCGCTCTTCTTGAAATGGTCGTCCCTGGCGGCGGCGCAGTCCATCGTCGCCGTCACCTGGGGCACCCCTATGCCCAGCACCTGCCGGGTGGTGCAGGTGGCCCCCGGGCCGACGCCCACCAGAAGGCCGGCGATGCCCGTCTTCATCAGCTCCAGGGCGGCGCTGTAGCTGACGGCATTGCCCACCACCACCGGGATGGGGACCGACCGGCAAAGCTCGGAGAAGACCAGGCCCTTCAGGCTCTTGGACACGTGCCGGGCGGTGGTCACTGTAGACGCCACCACCAGCAGGTCCGCGCCCGCCTCGACTATGGTGGAGACCAGCTTCTTGGTGTTGGCCGGGGTGACGGAGACGGCGCAGACGCCCCCGTTGTCCTTGATCTCCCGGATGCGATCGCTGACCAGCCTCTCCTGGATGGGCCGGGAGTAGACCTTCTGCAGCAGCGCCGTGGCCTGGTCCGGCGGCGCCCCGGCGATCTCGGCCAGCACCTCGCCCGGTCTCTCGTAGCGCGCCTGCACCCCTTCCAGGTTCAGGACCGCCAGGCCGCCCAGCTTGCTGTAGGCCACGGCGAACCCGGGATCGACCACCGCGTCCATGGCGGCCGCCAGGAAGGGGATGGGGAAGGTCAGGTTTCCCAGCTCGAGATCGATATTGGTCTGGTCGGGGTTGACGGTGACGTTGCCGGGGACTATGGCCACTTCTTCGAAGCCATAGCAGCGACGCATCTCCCTTAGCTGACGAACTGGCATAGCCTCTGCAGAGTCCAGGGGTTTGTTAGCATCAAAGGATATCAAAGGGCGCCCGCAAAGTCAATCGAGACCGAAGGCTGCGCGGAGGAGCGATTTCTGCGGCCAGAACCAGTATACTGCACCCTGGTTGGGAGGAACGCATCGTGCCCGTGCTCTTCATTGTGGCCACTCCCATAGGCAACCTGGAGGACGTGACCCTGCGGGCCCTGCGCGTGCTCGGGGAGGTCAGGCTGATCGCCGCAGAGGACACGCGGCGGACCAGGCGCCTGCTGGACCACTACGGCATCCGGACCCCCATGACCAGCTACCACGAGCACAACAAGATGGCCAGGCAGGCCAGCCTGCTGCGCTGGCTGGAGAAGGATGACCTGGCGCTGGTCTCGGAGGCGGGAATGCCCGGGATCAGCGATCCCGGTTACGAGCTGGTGGCGGGGGCGGTGAAGCAGGGCGTCACGGTGGTCCCGGTGCCGGGCGCCTCGGCCATCGTGTCCGCCGTGGCCGTCTCCGGGCTGCCGGCCGGCCAGTTCGTCTACCTGGGCTTCCTGCCCCGGCGCAGGGCGGAGCGGGTGCGCCTTCTGGAAGGGGTGGCCCGGGAGCCCCGGACCCTGGTGGCCTTCGAGGCTCCCCACCGCCTCGAGGGCTCTCTGGCGGACATCCTGGGGGTGCTGGGGGACAGGAGGATGGCCGCCGCCCGGGAGATGACCAAGCTCCACGAGGAGGTCTTCCGGGGCAGCGTGAGCCAGGCCCTGGCGCACTTCCGGGAGCCCAGGGGCGAGTTCACCCTGGTCATCGAAGGGTGCGGCCCGGCGGCGCCCCCGGCGACAACGGCCGAGGTGGAAGACCAGCTCCGGGCCATGTGGGAGAGGGGGGTCCCGGCCCGGGAAGCCGTCTCCCTGCTCTCCGGCAGCACCGGGCTGCCGCGGAAGGCGCTCTACCGGATATGGCTGGACCTGCAGCGCGACCGGTGAGGGATTGTGTGCTAGAATAGCAGGGGAAGCCGGACCTTCATGGAGCGTATTCTCGTTTGCGTGGCGTGGCCGTATGCCAACGGCCCACTGCACCTGGGGCATATCGCCGGGGCCTACCTTCCGGCAGACATCTTCGCCCGCTATCATCGCGCCCGGGGCAACGAGGTGCTGATGGTCTCCGGCAGCGACCAGCACGGCACCCCCATCACCATCCGCGCGGAGCAGGAGGGCACCACGCCGGAGCGGGTGGCCTCCAGATATCACTCCCAGTTCCTGGAGTCCTGGAAGAAGCTGGGGATAGAGTTCGACCTCTTCACCACCACCGGCACCGCCAACCATGCCCGGGTGGTCCACGATGTCTTCACCACCCTTCTGGAGAAGGGGCACATCTACCGTGACAGCATGCCGCAGCCCTTCTGCCTCAGCTGCCAGCGCTACCTGCCCGACCGCTACGTGAACGGGACCTGCCCCTCCTGCGGGTTTGCCGAGGCCCGGGGAGACCAGTGCGACCGGTGCGGGAAGCCGACCAACCCGCTGGACCTGAGTGACCCGCGGTGCCGGCTCTGCGGCAGCGCCCCTGAGGCCCGGACCTCGGAGCACTTCTTCCTGCGCCTCTCCGCCTTCGAGGGGCCGCTGCTGGCCTGGGTGAGGGAGCAGAAGCACTGGCGGCCCAATGTCCAGAACTTCACCCTGCGCTACCTCGAGGAGGGGCTGAAGGACCGGGCCATCACCCGGGACATAGAGTGGGGGGTGCCCATCCCGCTGCCCGGCTTCGAGCACAAGCGTATCTATGTCTGGTTCGAGGCGGTCATCGGCTACCTCTCCGCTTGCCGGGAGTGGGGGCAGAGGCAGGGCCGGGAGGACGGCTGGTCGGCGTTCTGGCAGCAGGGGGCCAGGAGCTACTATTTCATCGGCAAGGACAATATCCCGTTCCACACCATGATCTGGCCGGCGATGCTGATGGGGTACGGCGGCCTGGACCTGCCCTTCGACGTTCCGGCCAACGAGTTCCTGACCATCGAGGGACGCAAGCTCTCCACCAGCCGCAACTGGGCGGTCTGGGTCCCGGACTACCTGGAGCGCTACTCGCCGGACCCGCTGCGGTACATCCTGTCGGCCAACATGCCGGAGACCTCCGATGCCGACTTCTCCTGGCGGGAGTTCGTGCGGCGCAACAACGACGAGCTGGTGGCCACATACGGCAACCTGGCGCACCGGGTGCTCACCTTCACCTGCAAGCACTTCGACGGCTGCGTCCCCGACCCCCGGGAGCTGGACGGCAGCAGCCGGGCCCTGCTGGAGAAGGCCCGGGCCGCGTTCGGCTTGGTGGGCTCCCTCCTCGAGGGGTGCCACTTCCGGGACGCCATGAAGGCGGCCATGCTGCTGGCCGGGGACACCAACCGCTACCTCGACGAGAAATCGCCGTGGAAGGCGCTCAAGACCGACCGGGCCTCATGCGCCACGTCGCTGTTCGTCTCGCTCACGGTGATCAATGCCCTGAAGACGCTCTTCTACCCCTTCCTGCCCTCGAGCTCGCAGAAGCTGCACCGGCTCCTGGGCGGCCGGGGCCCGGTGAAGGACGAGGGGTGGGCCTTCCGCGATCTGCCGGCCGGACAGAGGCTGGGCGTGCCCGAGACTCTGTTCGTGAAGCTGGACGAGGACGTGGTGGCCCGGGAGAACGCCAGGCTGGGCCAGGCCCCGGAGGCCCCGGCTGACAGAGGCTGAGAAAGGAGTACGTTGAGCATCGCCTGGACCTGTGATCCCGTGAAGGCGGGCATGTTGACCGTGGAGGAGAAGATCGTGGATGTGGCCCGGCAGGCTCCCCCGGAGATGGCCGAGCAGCTGCGGCATGCCCTTGAAGGCGGAGGGAAGAGGGTCCGCCCGGCGCTGACGCTCCTGGCCGGGAAGTTCAAGAAGCACGACACCGCTCTGATGACGTCCATGGCCGCGGGGGTGGAGGTGCTGCACACGGCCACCCTGGTGCATGACGATACCATCGACGACGCCGCGGTGCGCCGGGGCAAGATGAGTATCAAGCAGCGGTGGGGCAACAGCAACGCCGTGCTCATCGGGGACTACCTGTTCGCCAGCTCTGCGGGGCTGGTGGCCGAGACGCACAACATCCGGGTCATCAAGCTCTTCGCCCGCACCCTCATGAGCATCTGCAGCGGCGAGATCCAGGAGACCATCAATGCCTTCCGCTGGGACAGGGGGCGGTACTTCCAGACGATAAGCGACAAGACGGCCTGCCTGTTTGCCGCGTCCACCGAGTCCGGGGCGGTGCTGGCCCACCTGCCGGAGGAGAGCGTGCAGGCGCTGCGGGAGTACGGCCAGAACATCGGCATGGGCTTCCAGGTCGTGGACGATATCCTTGATTTCGTGGGCCAGAAGGAGACGCTGGGCAAGCCGGTGACCAGCGACCTGGCCCAGGGCGTCTTCACCCTGCCGGTCATACTCCTGCTGGAGCGGCCGGAGAGCTCCAGGGTCAGGGAGGTCCTCTCGGAGGACAGGGAAGAGGGAATCCGGCTGCTGGCGGAAATGGTGCGCAGCTCGTCAGTCATTGACGAATGCTACGAGGTGGCCCAGCAGTTCTCATCGCGGGCGCACGAGGCCATCCGGAAGCTCCCGCGCAACCCCGCCCACGAGTGCCTGACGAGCCTGGCGGCCTACGTGACCGACCGCCGCAGCTAGGGCGGCGGGCCGGCGGCGTCTTCGCCGGGCGGCGGCGGGCCGGGCCCTTCTTCCAGCGTTTCCGCCGTCCACCGGTGGGCCACCTGCTTGAAGCTGTCGATGGCGTACTGGCAGGCGGCGAAGGCCTCCTCGCGGTGAGGGGCCCCGATGGCCACCACCAGCATGATCTCCCCCGGCGTCTGCTTGCCGATGCGGTGGATGATGGCCACGTCCTGCAGGCGCCAGCGGCTGCGTATCTCGGCGGCAATCCTCTCCAGCTCCCGCCGGGCCTCGTCCTGCAGGGCGACCTGGTGCTCCATGAAGGCGACCCGGCGGTCGTGGGAGGTGTCCCGGACGGTGCCGACGTAGGCTATGACGGCGCCGTAGGCCTTCCTGCGGACGCTCTCGATGGCGGCTTCCGGGCGGATGGGGTTCCTGGTTATCCGGATCAAGGCATGCCAGCCTCAGCTAAGAGCCGGCGCGGGCGCCGCCGGGACGGGGTCCTCGAAGAGCTTCTCCAGCTTCTCGCCTTCAATGCTCTCCTCGGCAATCAGCGTCTGGGCGATCTGCACCAGCTTGGCCCGGTTCTCCGTCAGGATGCTCCTGGTCACGTCGTGGGCCTTCTCGATGATGGCGCGGACCTCCCGGTCGATGTCCAGGGCCACCCGCTCGCTGTAGTTCCTCTGCTCCGAGATCTCCTTGCCCAGGAAGACCAGTTCCTCCTTATGGCCGAAGGTGCGCAGCTCCAGGCCTTCGCTCATGCCGTACCGGGTCACCATGGCCCGGGCGATCTTGGTCACCCTCTCGATGTCGTTGTGGGCGCCGGTGGACCTGTCGTTGAAGGTGAGCTCCTCCGAGACATGGCCGCCGAGCAGCACCGACAGCTCGGCCATGTACTGGCTCCGGGTGGTGATCTGCCGGTCCTCCGCCGGCACGTTCCAGGTCAGCCCCAGGGCCATGCCGCGCGAGATGATGGATATCTTGCGCACCGGGTCGGCTTCAGGCAGCTTCCGGGCGACCAGGGCGTGGCCGGCCTCGTGGTAGGCCACGATCTCCTTCTCCCTGGTGCTGATGACCCGGCTCTTCCTTTCCGGCCCCATGACCACCCGCTCCATGGCGTCTCCCAGCTCGCCCATGCCGATGCTCTTCTTGTTCCTCCTGGCCGCCAGGATGGCAGCCTCGTTGACCAGGTTGGCCAGGTCGGCGCCGCTGAAGCCCACCGTCTGGCGGGCCACCGTCTCCAGGTCCACTGTGCTGTCCAGCGGCTTGCCCTTGGCGTGCACCTGCAGAATGCCCGTCCGGCCCTTGATGTCCGGCGGGTCCAGGATCACGCGCCGGTCGAAGCGGCCCGGCCGCAGCAGCGCCGGGTCCAGGATGTCGGGACGGTTGGTGGCCGCCAGGACGATGACATTGGTGGAGGTGTCAAAGCCGTCCATCTCCACCAGGATCTGGTTCAGGGTCTGCTCCCTTTCGTCGTGTCCCCCGCCCAGGCCCGCGCCCCGGTGGCGGCCGACGGCGTCTATTTCGTCCACGAAGACGATGCAGGGCGCGTTCTTCTTGGCCTGGTCGAAGAGGTCCCTGACCCGGGAAGCGCCCACGCCGACGAACATCTCTACGAACTCGCTGCCGCTGATGGAGAAGAAGGGCACGGCGGCCTCGCCGGCGATGGCCCGCGCCAGCAGGGTCTTGCCGGTCCCCGGCGCTCCGATGAGGAGGACGCCCCGCGGTATGCGGGCCCCCAGCGCCAGGAACTTCTCCGGCTGCTTGAGGAACTCCACGATCTCCTGGAGCTCCTGCTTGGCCTCCTCCACCCCGGCCACGTCAGTGAACGTGACCGTGGGCTTGGCGCCGTTGGCCAGCCGGGCCCGGCTGCGGCTGAAGTTGAAGGCCTGGCTGTTGGCGCCTCTGGCGCCGCGCATGATGAAGATGAAGAGCACCACCAGCATCACCAGGGGAACCACGGTCAGCAGGAAGCTCCCCCAGTTGAACCCGCTGGAGTAGCTGATCCTGACTTTGACGACGGTGCCGCCGGTCTGCTCGGGGTCGTTCAGCAGGTTGACGAAATCGCCAACGTATTCGCTGGCGATCGTGGTCTTGTACTGCTCGCGGCCCTCCTGGTTGACCACCAGGGTGCGGTCGTCGACGATCTCGATCTCGGAGACCTTCCCCTCCTTGACGGCCGTGATGACTTCCGAGAGAGAGGGCGGGGGAGTCGGCTCTCCTCTGGGCCAGAAGACAATCACCAGGGCCACTATGCCCACGAAGATGAGCAGGTAGATGATCGCCAGCCGCCTGTTCTTGCCCACTGCCGTTTGTCCCTCCAGCGACCACATTATAGCACAAAAGGAATACGCAACCCGGCCTGCGGCGGAAGCAGCCATTTGCGCCTGGCATCGTGCCTGCGGAAGCAGTCGATTGCGCCCTGCGTTTTGCCTGGTGTAGAATGGCCCCATTGGCAGGGGGCCTCCTCATGAACATGGGTGTGTGCCGCGTGACTCTCCGTCTGCCGGAGAACGAGAGCCTTAAGGGCAAGAGGAAGGTGATCAAGTCCCTGGTCGCCCGGGTCAGGGGCAGCTACAACGTGGCCATCGCCGAGGTCGAAGACCAGGACGTGTGGCAGGTCACCACGCTGGGCATAGCCTGCATCAGCAACGACGCCAGGCAGAACAACAAGGTCCTGTCGCAGGTGGTGCAGTCCATCGAGCGCAGCCGGCTTGACCTGGAGATAGTCGACTACCGGATCGAGCTTATCGGACTGGGTTGACCCCCGGC
>CAZBJX010000013.1:30968-52768 GCA_964492335.1 uncultured Dehalococcoidia bacterium
CCGGCATCTTGTACCCGGCAGCCTGGCTGGCAACGTACCGCTCCGCTCACGCTTGCGCCCGACAGCCGGCCGGTGCCGGCGCCGCAGGGCGGCAACAGGCATCGCCGGCTTTGCCAGAACGCGGGGGGCAAGGTTATCATAGTTACTTTGGAGGTTATCCGGGTTGGAAGGGGAAACGGGGCTGATTTCCGCCATCGACCGCCTGCTGGAAGCGGCCAGGACCAGGCTGGCCGCCGAGAAGACGCCGGCGCTGCTGATAGACAGGGGCCTGATCAGGGACAGGTACCGGGAGTTCCGCGCCTGCTTCGGCCGGGCCCGGGTGTACTACGCCGTGAAGTGCAACCCGCATCCCGGCATCATCTCCCTCCTCTCCGGGCTGGGCTGCGACTTCGAGGTGTCCTCGCTGGGGGAGTTGCAGCGCCTGCTGGAGATGGGCATACCTTCGGCGCGGATCACCGTCGGCAACCCGGTGAAGACGCCGGAGCTGATCAGCCTGGCCGGGAAGAGCGGCATCGGCGTCATGGCATTCGACTCGTACGCCGAGATCGACAAGCTGGCGGCGCTGGCGCCCGGGACCGGGGTGGGCGTGCGCCTCAGCGTGCCCAATGACGGCAGCGAGTGGCCGCTGACCAGGAAGTTCGGCGTGGAGGCCGACCAGGCCGTGGACCTCCTGGTCCGGGCCCGGGAGAGGGGCCTGGTGCCCGAGGGCATCTTCTTTCACGTGGGCTCGCAGTGCACCCTGGCGGCCACCTGGGCCAGGGCCATCGAGAAGAGCTGGTCAGTCTGGCAGCGGGCGGGGGCGCAGGGGCTGCGGCTGCGGCTGCTCAATGTGGGAGGAGGCTTCCCGGCCACCTACCTCAAGCCGGTGCCGCCGGTGGCCGAGATCGCCAGGGTGATCAACGAGTCCGTGAGCGCCCTGTTCCCCGAAGACACCGAGGTCGCGGTAGCCCCGGGGAGAGGCCTGGTGGCCGAGGCCGGGGTCCTGGCAGCCAGCGTAGTGGCCAGGGCGGCCAGGGGCTCGGAGCAGTGGCTGTACCTGGACGTCGGCCTGTTCAACGGCCTCATGGAAGTCGTGGGAGGTATCAAGTACCGCATCGTTCCCTCCCGGGTCGGCCCCGCCCGCAAGTGGGTGCTGTCCGGGCCGACCTGCGACAGCTTCGATGTGATCTCCAACGAGGTGGAGCTGCCGGACCTGGAGGTCGGTGACAGGGTCTACTTCGCCTCGGCCGGGGCTTACACTACCGCCTACGCGTCCGAGTTCGACGGCTTCCCCATGCCGCAGACCCATTTCCTGTAGTAGAGGCGTGACATGACCGACCTTCGTTTTGAGGAGAACGATCCCTTCGCCCCCATTCACTACCACTACGACGTCGAGCAGATACTCTGCTCGCGCCGGACCCGGAACCAGCACCTGCTGGTGTTCCAGAACCGCCACTTCGGCCGGGTGCTGGCCCTCGACGGCGTGGTGCAGCTCACCGAGCGGGACGAGCACTTCTACCACGAGATGCTGACCCAGGTGGTCCTGCACGCCCACCCCGACCCCGCGGAGGTCCTCATCATCGGCGGGGGCGACGGGGGGTCGCTGCGCGAGGTGCTGAAGCACCAGGCGGTGAAGCGGGTGCAGATGGTGGAGCTGGACAGGGGGGTGATAGAGGCCTCCATGGAGTTCCTGCCCGGGCTGTCGGCCGGCTTCGCTGATCCCCGGGCCCACGTCCTGGAGGCCAGCGGGGAGGAGTTCCTGGCCGGCACCGCCGACAGGTTCGACCTGGTGATCATGGACTCCACCGACCCCGTGGGCCCCGCAGCCAACCTCTTCACCGACCAGTGCCTGGCCAGCGCCGCCTCGGTGCTCAGGGGCGACGGCATGTTCGTGGCCCAGACGGAGTCGTTGCACTTCCATGCCGATTTCGTCCGGGAGGTGCAGCGGAGGCTGTCACGCTTCTTCCAGATCGTGGACCTGTGCACGGTGCCCCTGGCCACCTACAGCGGCAACTGGTGGACCTTCTCCATCGGCTCGAAGGCGCATGACCCGCGGGAGCCGCGGCGCCCCTGCTCGGTGGCCACGAAGTACTACGCGGAAGACGTCCACCGGCAGTCCTTCCTGGCGCCCAGCCTGCGGCGGCGGCTGCTGGAAGGCTGACGCAGCGGAGCCCGGCGCCGGGTGCCGGACCGGATGCTGGCCCGGAGCACCCGGGGGCTCCGGGTTTGACGGTGCCGGCGCTTCTCTGTAGAGTAGCCCCGGCGGCAGCAAGATGGGTGGCTCAGTTCGTCTGGTGAAGGTCCTGGGGATCGACATAAGGATCCACTACTCGTGGCTGCTCATATTCGGCCTGATCACCTACTACGTCTACTCGGATTTCCGGGCGGCCCTCTACGGTGCGGGGCTGAGCCTGCTGATGGGGGCGGCCGCCAGCGTGGCCCTGTTCGCGTGCATTCTCCTCCACGAACTGGCCCACAGCGTGGTGGCCCTGCGCAGCGGGATCCCGGTCCGCAGCATCACCCTGTTTGTCCTGGGGGGCGTGGCCAGCATATCCCGGGATGCGGAGCGGCCGGGGACGGAACTGCTCATGGCGCTGGCCGGGCCGGCCATGAGCCTGGCCCTCGGCCTGGCGTGCGGCAGCGCCTGGTTCGCCATTGGCGGCAACCGCGACGGGGCCACCGTCTACCATGACCTGCTCCTGTGGCTGGCCTCGCTCAACATCCTGCTGGGCGTCTTCAACCTGCTGCCCGGGTTTCCCATGGACGGGGGGCGGGTGCTGCGGGCCGCCATCTGGCGCATCACCGGCGACTACCGCAGGGCCACCCGCATCGCGTCGGCGGCGGGGCAGGGCCTGGGCTGGCTCCTGGCCGGGGCCGGGGCGGGCATTGTCATCGCCCATTTCTTCATCGGCGCCGGCCCGCTGGATGCGGTGGACGGCATGTGGTTTGTCTTCGTCGGCTGGTACCTGAGCAGCATAGCCGCATCGAGCTACCGCCAGGTGGCCCTGCGGGAAACCATGCGTGGCATGACCGCCGCCTCGGCCATGGTGACTGATTTCATGACCGTGCCGCCGGGCATGAGCCTGCAGCAGATCGTCCGCGACTACGTGGAGCCCAACCGGTATCGCAGCTTCGTGGTGGCCGCCGACGGGCTGTTCCAGGGCGTAGTGAACCTGGAGGACATCCGCAGGGTCCCCGGCGGCCGGTGGGAGGTCGCCACGGCCGGCTCGGTGATGACGCCGGCCGCAAACGTGGTCACGGCGTCACCGGAGGAGGAGGCCCTGGACCTGGTGGCGAAGATGGACCAGTTCCGGCTGGACGGCATCCCGGTGCTGAGGGAGCGGACGGTGGTGGGGGTTGTCACCCGCCAGAGCCTGGCCCGGGCCGTCCAGGCGCGCGCCCGTTCCCGGGGGCAGTCATGGAAGTGAGGCCCGTGAAGTGGACCGTTGACGGCATCGTCATCGCCGGCCAGCTGTGCCTGCCCGATGCCGCCGGGAGAGCGCCGGCCCTCTGCATCAGCCACGGCATCCCCTCCGGGAAGCCGGCGGATCCGGGCGACAGGGGCTATCCCGGGCTCGCCGAGCGGTTCTGCCGGGCCGGCTACGCCACCCTCATCTTCAGCTTCCGGGGGACGGGGGCCAGCGGGGGCAACCTGGACATGCTGGGGTGGACCCGTGACCTTCGAGGGGCCATCGATCTGGTCTCGGCGAGCCCCGAAGTGGACTCCTCCCGGGTCTGCCTGATGGGGTTCAGCGGGGGCGCCGCCGCCTCGGCCTACGTGGCGGCCCATGATGCCCGGGTGGCCGGGCTGGTGCTCTGCGCCTGCCCGGCGGAGTTCCACCGCATCGTGGCTCGGAGGCAGGCGGACTTCTCGGTGGAGCGGTTCCGGGAGATCGGCCTGATCAGGGACGAGGGCTTCCCCTCTTCGGTCGAGGAGTGGGGGCGGGGCTTTGCCGAAGTGGCCCCCATCAACTGGATAGACCGCATCGCGCCCCGCCCGCTGTTGCTGGTCCATGGCCAGGAGGATGACCTGATCGACGAGGAGCAGGCCCGGCGGCTGTTTGCGAGGGCCGGCGAGCCCAGGGAGATGGCCGTGGTGCCCGGCGCCGGCCACAAGCTGCGTTTGAGTCCTGCAGCCATGGACATAGCCCTGGCCTGGCTGCGGAAATGGGTGCCGGCCCGTTTTGCGCTATAATCGGGCCGAAGGGGGGTGGACGCGCCACAAGGCGCCAGGGCCGGGCCCGCCCGGCCCTCCGTGATCTGCGGCCGGCCTCCGGGGCTGCCCGGCCGGGGCCCGCGACCGCGCACTATCCCCGTCTTGTGACATGTTTGTGATGTGCGGTGCCTCCAGTGATACCCGCATGAAGGGCGGCCCTGATAGATTGGGCCGGGGCGCGACCCCCATGCGCACCGGACCGGGCGGGTCTGGAGGGCGCCGCTGCGGGGGACTGCCCATGGTGACGGCCCCGGTAAGGGCTGGCGGGAGGGGTTGAGGCGGGACATGGCCGAGGAACGCAACATCATCAGCGCCAGGGGCATATGCAAGACCTACCAGGCCAACGGGGTGGAGGTGCATGCCTTGAAGGGCGTGGATTTCGCCGTCAGGTGCGGCGAGATGGTGGCGGTGATGGGGCCCAGCGGCTGCGGCAAGACCACCCTCCTCAACTGCCTCTCCGGGCTGGACCGGGTCGACCAGGGCGAGGTGGAGATAGAGGGGAAGCAGCTGCCCGCGATGTCCGATGACGAGCGCACCGAGTACCGGGCCCGCTGCATGGGCTTCGTCTTCCAGCTGTACAACCTGCTGCCGGCCCTGACCAACGTGGAGAACGTGGAGATGCCCCTGCTGCTGTCGGGGGCCTCCGCCTCACGGAGCCGGAAGAGGGCCATGGAGGTCCTGGGCATGGTGGGACTGCCGGGCGTGGCGAGGCGGCTGCCGTCGGAGCTTTCGGGGGGACAGCGCCAGAGGGTGACCATTGCCCGGGCCCTGGTCAACCAGCCGGCCATCATCTGGGCGGACGAGCCCACGGGCGACCTGGACAGCGACACCGCTCAGGAGATCATGGACCTTCTCTGCAGGTTGAACAAGGAGAACCGGCAGACCTTCGTCCTGGTCACCCATTCCGACGAGGTGGCCTGCAGGGCCGACCGCATCGTCCGGATGCGCGACGGCCTGATCGTGGATGGCCGGTAGCCATGCATGAGCTCTTCGGCGTGTCGCTGACCACCATCGCTACAGCGATGGTGGTCAGCTTCGTTCTCATCGGCGGGGTCGTGGTGGTGCTGGCCCTGAGGCACCGCATCATCTTCAAGCTGGGGGTGAGGAACATACCCCGGCATCCCACCCAGACCGCCCTGATCGTCATCGGCCTCATGCTGAGCACCATCATCATCACGGCCGCCTTCGGCACCGGCGACACCGTCGTGTACACCCTCAGGTCAATGGCCGCGAAGTCCCTGGGCAACACCGACGAGGTGGTGATGGTGCCCAGCCGGAAGGCGGACCCGGACTCGGGGTACTTCGACTATGCCCGGTTCGAAGAGATTAGCTCCGCCCTCTCCCGGGCGCCGGTGGACGGGGTGGTGCCGGTTATCTACGAGGATGTCCCGCTGTTCAATCCCTACCAGCTGCTCAGCGCGCCCAGCGTCAGGCTGTTTGCGCCCGGCCCCCAGTACGCCGGCTACACCGACCTGGTCACCGTCGGCGGCGAGCGGGTGTCGCTGGCCGACCTGGGCCCCGGTGACATCTACGTGGATGCGTCCACCGCCGAGGACCTGCTGGCCGATGTCGGCTCCCAACTGGTGCTCTTTATCGGGTCGGAGCCCAACTACGTCCGGCTGGCGGGGGTGGTGGAGGGCGCCTCCTGCGGAAGCCCGAACTACATCCTGCTTCCGCTGGCCGGGGCCCAGGACCTGTTCCACCGGCCGGGCCAGATAAACGGGGTGTACGTCTCCAACCGGGGCGGGCCCCTGGACGGGGCCGGATTCACCGATGAGGTCACCGGGGCCCTGGAGCCCGTGCTTGAGGGCACCGGCCTCGAGGTCAACGAGGTGAAGAAGGACATCCTGCATGACGCCGACATGAGCGGCGCTGTTCTCACTGCCATCTTCCTGCTCTTCGGCCTCTTCTGCGTGGCGGCCGGGATACTGCTGGTGTTCCTCATCTTCGTGATGCTGGCCGCCGCCCGCAAGTCGGAGATGGGCATGGCCCGGGCCATCGGCACCAGGAGAGGCCAGCTCGTACAGATGTTCGTCTTCGAAGGGGTGGTGTACGATCTCGTGGCCTCCGTGGTGGGCGTCGGGCTGGGGGTGGGCCTGACCTACGCCATATCCGGGGTCATGGCCCGGGTGGTGAGGGACTACCCGATCGAGATATCCGTTCATGTCGAGCCGCGGAGCCTGGTGGTGGCCTTCACCCTGGGCATGCTGGTCACCTTCATTACCGTGACCCTGGCTTCGTGGAGGGTCAGCCGACTGAACATCGTCCACGCCATCCGCGACGTTCCCGAGCCGCCCGCGGAGAGAGCCGGCCGCCGCACGCTGGAGCTGGGGCTGGCCGTGGGGGCCGTCGGCTGCGGGCTCCTGGCCTTTGGCGTGCTCATCAGGCAGGCGGCCGGGGTGTACCTGGGGGTGGCGCTGGTGATCATGGGCATGGCGCTGGTGGCCCGGTGGCGCGGCTTCGCGGAGCGCTGGGTGTTCACGCTGGCGGGGATGGTGCTGGTGGGGTGGTCGCTGGTGCCCATCGACTCGTTCGAGACCGCCTTCGGCGGCCTGTCGATGGGGATGGAGATGTTCTTCTTCGCCGGCGTGATCATGGTGCTGGGCGCGGTGTGGGTGGTCTCCTACAACCTGGACGTCGTCCTGCATGTCCTGGTGGGCCTGGCGGGCCGGTTCCAGAGCGCCACCCCGGTCCTCCGGTCGGCCATGGCCTACCCCATGAAGAACCGGCTGCGCACCGGCCTGACCATGGCCATGTTCGCCCTGGTGATCTTCACCATCGTCTTCATGTCGGTGGTGATCCAGGCAGATGCGGCTGTCCTCTCGGACACCCGGTCCGTGGGGGGCGGCTACGATATCCTGGCCAATGTCAACTGGAACAGCCCCATCGCCGGCAGGGATATCGAGCAGGTCATGCAGCAGAAGGGGTTCCAGTCCAGCGACTTCGAGGCCGTGGCCGGGATCTCCTCCGTGCCGCTGGAGGTCACCCAGCCGGAGGCCGGCACGGGCGAGTGGAAGCAGTACCTGGTCCACGGCCTCGACAGCACGTTCCTGGAGACCAATGGCTTCACCTTCACCGTCATGGCCAGGGGCTACCGGTCACCCCGGGAGGTGTGGCTGGCCCTGCGCGACAATCCCGGCCTGGCGGTAATCAGCGCCGACGCGGTGCCCTCCCGGAGCCCCATGAGCTTCTCCTACGGGGATGGATTCCGGCTGGAGGGCTTCTTCCAGGAGGACGCGGACATGTCCCCCGTGGAGGTCCAGGTGAGGGCGGAATACCCCGGCGTGGGGACCGTCGAGAAAGGCCTGACCGTCATCGGCGTGCTGCAGTCGGTGAGCACCGCCAACGTGGGGATATACACCTCGCAGCAGACCGTGGATGAGGCGGCCGCGCCCTATCTGGCGGTGCCGGTGACCACCTATCTCTTCAAGCTTGCTGAAGGGGTGGATGCGGTGGCCATGGCCAGGAGCCTGGAGACTGCCTTCCGTGAGAACGGCATGCAGGCGGACTCCATCGACGCCCATTTGCGGGAAGCGGCCAGGGTCAACTACACCATCAACTCCCTGCTGACGGGGTTCATGGGCCTGGGGGTGGTGATCGGGATCGCCGGCCTGGGGGTCATCAGCACCCGGGCGGTGGTGGAGCGGCGCCACCAGATCGGCATTCTCCGGGCCATCGGCTTCAAGCGCAGCAGCGTGCAATTGTCCTTCCTGCTGGAGTCGTCGATCGTGGCGTCGCTGGGCATACTGATCGGGACCCTGCTGGCGCTGGCCCTCTCGTACCAGGTGCTCAATGACCTCAAGAACACCATCGAGAACGTGCAGTTCCAGATACCGTGGGTGGAGATGCTGGTCATCGCCGGGGTGTCATGGTGCGCCTCGATGCTGATGACCCTGGTCCCGGCCTGGCAGGTCTCCAAGATCTACCCGGCGGACGCCCTGCGCTACGAGTAGCCCCGCGCCGTCCGCGCCCTATGGGTTCACCATTGCGCGGCGCGCATCTTGCTTGACTGGCCATCCGGGCGGGACTATGATTCCCACGATAGCCCTCGAGCGGCGCCCGGCCTCCGGCCGCGGGGGTGGCTTGCCTTAGAGGAGGAGTATCGGGGATGGCCAGGCACGCGCTTTGCATCGGCATCAACAACTACCCCGGGGCCGACAGCGACCTGTCCGGGTGTGTCAACGATGCCAACGACTGGGCCAGGGAGCTGGCCAGGCGGCGGTTTGAGGTGGAGAAGCTGCTGGACGGGCAGGCCACCGGGAAGGCCGTGCGGTCGGCCATTCGCCAGACCCTGGCCCGGGCCAGGGCCGGGGACCTGGTGGTGGTCCACTACTCGGGACACGGCTCCTTCGTGCCTGACGAGGACGGCGACGAGCCCGACGGCACCGACGAATGCCTCTGCCCCCATGACGTGAAGACCAAGGGGCCCATCACCGACGACGAGCTGTTCGATCTCTACAGCGCCCGCCCCCCCGGGGTGAGGGTCCTGATGGTCTCCGACTCATGCCACTCCGGCACCGTGGCCAGGTTCGCCCCCATCACCACTCCACCTACGATGAAGGGCCCGACCGCCCCGCAGAGGAAGGTGCGCTTCCTCCCGCCGGCGGCATACCTGCCGCAGCGCGAGGCGGCGAAGCTGGGCCTGAGGCAGACCGCCCGCCGGTCCAGCCCGCCCGGCCGCTACGCCGCCCTGCTGATGGCGGGCTGCCAGGACACGGAGTACAGCTACGACGCCTGGTTCGAAGGCCGCCCCAACGGTGCCTTCACCTTCGTGGCGCTGCGGGCACTGGAGACCCTGCCGGAGGGGGCCACCTACGCGCAGTGGTTCGCGCTGATACGCCAGGTGCTGCCCTCGCGGCAGTACCCGCAGACGCCCAATCTCTACGGTTCGAAGAGCATGAAGCAGTGGAAGGCGCTTGCTTGAGACGGAGGTGACGACATGGCCGGAGAAGGGAACATCATCGAGGCCAGGGGGATCCACAAGATCTACCACACGGGGACGGTCCAGGTGCATGCCCTGAAGGGCGTGGACTTCGCCGTGAGGCGTGGCGAGATGGTGGCGGTGATGGGGCCCAGCGGCTGCGGCAAGACCACCCTGCTCAACTGCCTGTCCGGGCTGGACGACATCGACCAGGGCGAGGTAGTTATCGAAGGGGTCCGGCTGCCCCGCATGTCCGACAACGAGCGCACCGACTACCGGGCCCGGCGCATGGGCTTCGTCTTCCAGCTGTACAACCTCCTGCCGGTCCTCAGCTCCGTGGAGAACGTGGAGATGCCCCTGCTGGTGTCGGGGTCGCCTCCGGCCGCCAGCCGGAAGGCCGCCCTGGAAGCCCTGGCCCTGGTGGGTCTTCCGGGCGTGGCCGACCGCCTGCCGGCGGAGCTGTCCGGGGGCCAGCGCCAGCGGGTGACCATCGCCCGGGCCTTGGTGAACCAGCCGGCCATAATCTGGGCCGACGAGCCGACCGGGGACCTGGACAGCGAGACGGCCCGGGAGATCATGGACCTGCTGTGCCGCCTCAATGAAGAGAACACGCAGACCTTCGTCCTGGTGACCCACTCCGACGAGGTGGCCAGGAGGGCCGACCGGATCGTGCGGATGCGGGACGGCCAGATCGTCGGCGGGGAATAGACGTGCAGAAGCTCTTCGGCGCCCCGCTCTACATCATCGCCATCGTCATGCTGGTGCTGTTCGCCGTGGTGGCGGTGACGGTGGCCGCGCTGGCCCTGCGCCACCGGGTGATGTTCAAGCTGGGCGTGCGCAACATTCCCAAGCGCCCGGCCCAGACGGCCCTCATCGTGCTGGGCCTGATGCTGAGCACGGTGCTGATCACGGCGGCCTTCAGCACCGGCGATACCGTGGGCTATACCATCAGGTCGCTGTCGGTGGAGGCCCTGGGCAACACCGATGAGGTGGTCATGGTGCCGGACGCGCAGACGGCCCCCAACTCGGGGTACTTCGATGAGTCTGTGGTCGACAGGATCGGGGAGGAGCTGGCCGGGGCCAGCGTGGACGGGGTCCTGCCCGTGATCCAGGAGCAGGTCCCGCTGCTGAACCCCGGGAGGATGCTCAGCGCGCCGGCGGTGCCCCTGTTCGCTCCCGGTCCCGGGTACGGCGAGTACACCCACCTCAAGAGCGTGAATGGCGGGGACGTCAGCTTCGCGGACCTGGCTTCGGCCGGGGAGGAGACCCCGGTCTTCCTGGACAGGGGCACGGCGGAAGACCTCCGGGCCGAAGCCGGCGACCAGCTGTACGCGTATGTGGGGGAGGATCTCGTATTGCTCCGGCTGGCGGGGGTGGTGGAGAGCGCATCCTCGGGGACCTCCACCTTCGTCCTGATGACGCTGGACCGCGCGCAGTCCATCCTGGACAGGCCGGGCCTGATCAACGCCGTCTACATCTCCAACACCGGCGGCCACATGGACGGGGCCAGGTTCAGCGATGAGGTGAAGGCGAGGCTCGCGGCCCTCGAGGAGGAGATGGGCTTCAAGGTGCAGACCGTCAAGAAGGACGCCCTCGATGCTGCCGACACCTTCGGCAGCCTGCTCACCGCGGTGTTCGTCCTGTTCGGGCTCTTCTCCGTGGCCGCCGGCACGCTGCTGATATTCCTCATCTTCATGATGCTGGCGGCGGCCCGCAAGTCGGAGATGGGGATGGCCCGGGCGATCGGCGCCAGGAGAAGCCACCTGGTCCTGATGTTCCTGTTTGAAGGCATGGTCTATGACCTGATGGCCGCGGTGGTGGGCGTGGGCCTGGGGGTGCTGGTCACCTACGCCATCGCCGGCGTGATGGCCAGGATGGTGCCGCAGAGCGTTCCCGTAGACATCATGGTCCATTTTGAGCCGTGGAGCCTGGTGGTGTCCTTCACCCTGGGGATACTGGTCACCCTGGTCACCGTGACCCTGTCGGCCTGGAAGGTCAGCCGGCTCAACATCGTGAGGGCGATCCGGGACGTGCCCGAGCCGGCCCTCAGGAGGGTAGGCCGCGGCACCCTGGGCCTGGGGGTGGTGCTGGGCCTCTTCGGGCTCATGCTCCTGCTTGCCGGGACCGGCTTCGACCAGGCCGGCCTGGTGTACCTGGGGGTTTCCCTTATCATCATCGGCGTGGCGCTGGTGGCCCGGTGGCGCGGCGCCCGGGAGCGCCTGGTCTTCACCGTGGCCGGGGTGCTGCTGGTGGCCTGGAGCCTGCTGCCGGTCGACGCAGTCGAGGCGGTCTTCGGCCAGACGAAGAGCGGGATCGAGATGTTCTTCATCATGGGCATAACCATGGTGCTGGGCGGCGTCTGGGTGGTCTCGTACAACCTGGACCTGATCATGAGCCTGATGGAGCGGGTGGTGGGCGGGGTCAGGGGCATGGCGCCGATCTTGAGATCGGCGATGGCCTACCCCATGAAGAACCGGCTGCGGACCGGCCTGACTATGGCCATGTTCTCCATGGTCATCTTCAGCATTGTCTTCATGTCCGTGCTGATCCGGGCCAACACGGCCATCCTGTCGGGCGCCGAGTCGATAGCCGGCGGGTACGACGTCTACGCCGGCGTGAGCCACCTCAGCCCCATCCGCGACATCGGGCAGGCCCTGGCGGATAAGGGGTTTGACCCGGCCGACTTCGAGGCGGTGGCGGCCACCTCGGTGGTCCCCATGGAGATCAGGCAGGAGGGCGCCAGGAGCGAGGACTGGAAGGAGTACGTTGTGAACGGGGTGGACGACGTCTACCTGGAGAGCAACGAGTTCAAGTTCCAGATCATGGCCCGGGGCTACCAGTCCCCCCGGGACGTGTGGGAGGCGCTGCGGGACAACCCCGGCCTGGCAGTGATCAGCGCCGAGGCTGTTCCGGCCATGAGCTCGATGAGCTTCGCGCTCGGCGGCATGTTCATGCTGGAGGGCATCGATCAGAGCGACGAGGAGATGTCCCCGATCCGGGTGCAGGTCAGGCGGACCATGCCGGGCTTCGAGGGGGCCCAGGCCATCGAAGCGGAGCTGACCGTAATCGCCGTGCTGGAGGCGGCCACCCTCAACTATGGTGTGTACACGTCGCAGCAGATTGTGGACCGGGCCTCTCCCTACCCCATCCCGGCCACCACCTATCTCTTCAAGCTCAGGGACGGGGTGGACGCCGGGGACATGGCCCGGGCCCTGGAGTCAGCCTTCCTGTCCTACGGCATGCAGGCAGAATCGGTGGAGAAGCAGCTCCAGGAGGCCAACCGGATAAGCCACACCATCAATGCCCTGCTGACCGGCTTCATGGGGCTGGGGCTGGTGGTGGGGATTGCGGCTCTGGGCGTCATCAGCACCCGGGCGGTGGTGGAGCGGCGCCACGAGATAGGCATCCTGAGGGCCATCGGGTTCCGGTCCGGCAATGTGCAGGCGGCCTTCCTGCTGGAGTCGTTCGTTGTGGCCTCCCTGGGGATCCTGATCGGCACGGTGCTGGCGCTGTCCCTCTCCTACCAGGTGCTGGGCGAGATGAGGGATGACTACGAGAGCCTGTCGTTCCAGATGCCGTGGTTGGAGCTGGGCATCATCGTCGGGGTGTCCTGGGCGGCGTCCATGGTGATGACTGTGATCCCGGCCTGGCGGGCCTCGAAGATCGCGCCGGCCGAAGCCCTGCGCTACGAGTAGGGGGGCGGGAAGGCCGTGCGCGGCGGGCGCCGGCAGGGACCCGGCCGCCCGTGACGGCCTCACCGGGCAAGCTTCTTCAGGAGCCAGGCCATGTTCCGGCCCAGCGCCTGCATCGTCTGGATGCCCTCCCGGTCCCGGTCCACGTCGCCCTTTTCCAGGCCGAAGGCGAAGTTCCAGTAGGATGACCCGGGAACGATCATCTCGGAGAGCAGGAAGAAGTGGTTGATGGTGTCGAAGGCGGTGACCATCCCGCCCCGCCGCACCGCCACCACGGCCGCCCCCACCTTGCGCCGCAGAAGGCCGCCGTTGGCCTTGTTGACCATCACCGCCCGGTCAATGAGGGCCTTCACCTCCGCCGGCACGCTGGCCACGAACACCGGCGATCCCAGGATGATGCCGTCGGCCTCCGTCATCCTGCGGACGTGATCGTTGAGGGCGTCCTTCGCCTGGACACAGCGCCGGTCCTGGTTGATGTAGCACTTGTAGCAACCCAGGCAGCCGCGCAGGGGCTTGCCGGCCAGCGAGACCATCTCGGTCTCGATGCCTTCTTCCTGCAGCCCGGCCAACACGTGGCGAATGAGGCTGGCGGTGTTGCTGTCTCCCCGGGGGCTGCCGTTGAAGGCCACCACCCTCATGCCGTCTCTCCCCGCCGGCCGCCGAGCTTGCGGACCTCGGCCACGATCCGGGGCAGGATGTCGCCCGTCTTGCCCTGGATGAGGTAGCTGGACGTCCTCTCCCGGGTCAGCGGCGTGGGCTCGGCGTTGACCTCGATGATGGTCACACTGGCGGGCGCCGCGTCCGCCGGCGGCCCCATCCCTCCCCACCTCGAGGAGCTGGCCCTCTTGTTCCGGGCTATCCGGGGCAGCTCGGCGAAGGGGTGCACCACGGCTGATGTCCCGCAGATCAGCATGAGGTCGCAGGACAGGGCCTGCTCCACGCTGGCCTCGGCGACGTCCGCGGGGATGGCCTCTCCGAAGTAGACGCCGTCGCCCTTGAGCACCCCCTGGCACTTGCCGCACCGCGGCGGCAGCCGGTCCTCGGCCTTGAGCCGGTGCAGGTCGAAGTCCGTCTTGGGGAAGCGGGCGCCGCAGGACATGCACCGCAGCTTGGCCACCCCGCCGTGATACTCCAGCACGTTGCGGCTGCCGGCCTTCTGGTGAAGGCCGTCCACGTTCTGGGTGAGCACCGCCTTGAGTATGCCCAGTTGCTCCAGCTCCGCCAGCGCAACGTGCCCCCGGTTGGGGTCGAGCTTGCCGATCTCCTCGAAGATCCTGTAGAAGCTCTTCGGCTCCAGGCTCCTATCCCAGTGGCTCTTGGGGTCGCGCACCAGCTCGCCATAGGCCTCGTACGCCTGCATCTCCGCTTCGGGGTGCTTGGTCCAGATTCCGTCCGGGCCGCGGAAATCAGCGATGCCGGACTCGGTCGATATGCCGGCGCCGGTGAGCGCGATGGCGTGACCGGCCCCGGCCAGGTCCCGGGCGGCCCTCGTGATCAGATCGTCCATATTCTCTTACCTCTTTCTGCATCCGGTAGTCTGACTTAAGGATACAGCATGGCCATGGCGGTGCGGCAGGGGGGTATGGGGCGCTTGAAGGAGAGCGGGGGCCGGCCTAAGTGGCCAGCTCGCTGGCGGCCAGGGCTCTCAGCTCGTAGGGCACGTACGGGTGGGTGGAGATACCCTTCAGGGCTTCCTTGGCCTCGCGGTTGCCTCTGCGGGCCATCCGTCCCAGGGTGAGAATGGCGTCCCGGCGGTGCGCCAGCGATTCCGCGGGAAAGTAGTCCGCCGTGATCATCTCGTAGATATCTTTGGCCTTGCCCATGTCTCTTCTCAGCGCTCCCCCTTCACCGCATATCCATTATATGTCCAGGGTCAAGACAAAGTCACACCCGGGGGGCGTCATGTAAGGAGGCTTCGTTAGACATATGCAAGCCCCCCGGCGGCTGCGGGCATTGAAGTGTTGTCATCAAAGTGGATATGATGGCCCTATTGGTGTAGCATTGTACTGGCTGCCGGCCTCGTTCCCCGGTCAGGGCGCCGGCAGACAAGGGGGGAATTCTTGAAGCGTAGAGGCATGCGGAATTACGGCCCCGCGGGCTACCAGTGGGAGCTCTGGCATGAGGGGCCGATCCGCGACCGGGAGAACGTGGTCCTGGTGCACGGCTACCGGCTTCCCCTGTCCACCCTCCCGGGCCGATGCGACGAGCAGTTCTCCCAGCTGGACCGCCTGCTGCAGGCCTCCTGCGACTGCAATGTGTGGCAGTTTGAGTACGTGGGCAGCCCCCTGGGCACCTATGATAGCGTGTCGGTCTACGCTTCCCGCCTGGACGCCGCCCTGAACCGGATATCGGAGATCACCGGCAACGACCGGTTCTCCATGGTGGGGTACTCCATGGGTGGGCTCATCGCCCGGCAGTTCAGCGCCATGGGCGGGAAGCCGAGGCTGGACCGGCTGCTCACCCTGGCCACGCCGCATATGGGGCTACGCCTGGAGCCCTTCGACATCCCGGGCAGCGAGCGCCTCTATCCCAGGGGCGGCATCCAGATGAGGCCGGACAGCAGGCTCCTCTGGGACCTCAACACCAACGTGGAGGCCTCCACGGCCGCGGAGTTCGCCTCCCTGGCCGGCCACACGCTCGGCTACAGTGACGGCGCGGTGGAAATGGGATCGGCCAGCCTGGTCAAGTGCGCCCGGGACGGGTCGGTGGTGGGCAACTTCTACTTCGCCGGCGTGCCCCGGTCGCACCTGAACATCAACCGCATCAGGAACGAGAAGGACGAGGTGTTTCGTCTGGTGCGCAGCTTCGTGAGGGGCGGCATTCCCGGCATAAGCCGGGAGAGGTCCGCCGAGAAGCCCGGCGACTACCAGGTCCCCTTCTTCCTCACCTTCGCAGTGAAGAAGAGCCCCGATGCCCCGAAGGGCTATCCCTACGTGGTGGCCAGGGAGAGCGGGCACTGCTACCGGGGCCCCCGCGTCTGGACGCAGGGAGCGCTGGCCGGCAGCGGAGCGCAGATCTACTCCGTCCGGCTCCGGGCCCGGGAGAACGGGGAGGTCCGCATCTTCTACGGCCCCGGGCAGTATGCCACCGTGCAGGTGGAGAGCGGGCAGTCGGTGGTGGTGGCGGAGCCCGTGGGGGCCGTGGCAGCCGTCGGCAGCGGGGCCCGGGTGGACGGCGGCCGGCCCAGGGCCGCTCGCCAGCCCCTGCGGCGGAGGTGTCTCATCCCCGGCACGGCGCGGGCCCTCGGCCTGCGCAGGGCGAAGTAGCCTCCGTCGCCTCACGCAGGCAGAAGCACCCCCCGCGCCTTCCTTCCTGCGGCTGCATGTGCCTGTCAGCGTCTGGCCGGAAGAGTCCCGCCTGTCGCCCTGCCCCGTTGTTGTCCCGCGCTGCCACTTGTGGACAGCCTGTGATATATTGAGGTGCATCCCCCTTGACCTTCAGCGGTCCGCTCGGGCGGCGCCTGTTGGAGGGTCTGGTTCAGGAGCTACGGAGGCGCCATGAGAGAGGGAACGGTCAGGATCAGCAGGGCAGCGGTCCTTGGCGCCGGGACCATGGGCAGCCGGATCGCCGCCCTGCTGGCCGGCGCGGATATACCCTGCTTCCTGCTGGATATCGTGCCGCCTGAGATCGACCAGAAGGACACAGAGAAGGGCCTCACGCGGCAGTCGCCCGGGTTCCGCAACAGGCTGGCCCGGGCGGGCCTGGACGGCGCCGTGATGTCCGGCCCGGCGGCCTTCTTCAGCCCGGCGGATGCCAGGCTGGTCACGCCCGGCAACCTGGAGGACCACCTGGAGTGGCTGACTGACGCCGACTGGGTAATAGAGGCGGCGCCGGAGGACCTGGAGGTCAAGGCCGGTCTTCTGAAGAGGATAGACGGCGCCCTGAAGGCCGGCGCTATCGTGAGCACCACCACCTCCGGGCTCTCCATTGAGCGGATGTCGCAGGCGCTGTCGGATGCGCGGCGGCCGTGCTTTCTGGGCACGCATTTCTTCAACCCCCCCAGGCACGTGAGGCTGCTGGAGGTGGTACCCGGGCGGTCCACGGGCCCCGGCGTGGCTGACTTCGTGGCCGGCTTCTGCGAGAGGCGGCTGGGAAAGAGCACCGTGGTGGCCAGGGACGCCCCCGGCTTCATCGCCAACAGGGTGATGGCCCGTGCTCTCCTGGCGGCGGCGCGCGCCATGGTGGATGGCGGCTACACCATCGAGGAGGCGGACGCCATCACGGGGGCGCCCATGGGGCGGCCGGCAAGCGCCACGTTCCGGACGGCGGACATGATGGGGCTGGAGGCCCTGGCCAGGCTGGCGTGGAACGTCCGGGACAGCGCACAGGACGCGTCCGAGAAGGAGGCCTTCACCCTCCTGCCGTTCATGGACCGGATGGTCCAGGCCGGGCTCCTGGGCGATCGGGCGGGGAAGGGCTTCTACCGCAGGGCGGCCGGTCCGGCCGGCGACCGGGCCGAGGCCCTGGACTGGGGGTCCCTGGAGTATGTCCCGGTGCAGGGGGCCGGGCTGCCGCTCCTGGACGAGCTGAAGGGGGTGGGGGACGCCTCTGCCAGGATGCGAAGGCTGGTCTACTCCGATGACCGGGCCGGGCGGTTCGCGTGGAAGTCCCTGAAGGCCCTGCTCCTGTACTGCGCCTCCAGGGCCCCGGAGATGGCCGACAGCATCGTGGCCATCGACCGGGCCATGCGCTGGGGCTTCAACTGGGACCTGGGCCCGTTCGAGGCCTGGGACGCCATCGGCGTCAGGGAGTCCGTCGAGAAGATGCGGGCCGAGGGGGAGAGCATACCCCGCAGCGTGGAGCAGATGCTGGCCGGCGGCAGGGAGAAGTTCTACCGGCCGCGGGACGGCCGCCGGGCCTCGTTCGATCTCGCCCGGGCGGGCTATGTCGACATCGAGGAGGGGCCCCGCATCATCCTGCTGCCGTCGCCGGCGGAGCAGGAGAGGGTGGTCCGCTCCAACGCCGGGGCCCGCCTGCTGGACCTGGGGGAGGGGGTGCTGTGCCTGGAGTTCCGTACCCCCGGCAATGCCATCGACGAGGACGTGGTGGGGATGGTCCACCTGGCCCTGGCGGACCTGGAGGCGGGCTTCGAGGGCATGGTCATCGGCAGCCAGGGGGCCGGGTTCAGCGCGGGGTTGGACGTCCGGAAGGTCCACGCCCTGGCGGCCGGCGGCGACTGGGAGAGGCTGGAGCAGGCGGTCAGGTCCTTCCAGGACGCCTGCATGGCCATCAAGTACTCGCCGAAGCCGGTGGTGGCGGCGCCATACGGCAGGGCGCTGGGCGCGGGCTGCGAGCTCTGCCTGGCGGCCGGCGCGGTGCGGGCGCATGCCGGGGTCCGCATGGGCCTGGCGGACATGGGGCTGGGGCTCATCCCCGGCGGTGGGGGCACGAAGGAGATGCTGCTGCGGGCCACGGAGCACTTTCCCCCGGCGACGCCGAGCGCTGTGCCCGGAGGCGGCCGTCCGGACCTCATCCCCTATGTGGCGCTGGCCTTCCAGACCATAGCCACGGGCCAGACGTCGACCTCGGCGCGAGAGGCCAGGGGGCTGGGCTTCATGAGGCCCGGGGACCCGATCACCATGAACCCGGACCACCTGCTGCATGACGCCCGGCAGACGGCGCTCTCCCTGGTGAGGGAGGGCTACCTGCCGCCCCGGCCGCATGACGAGATCAGGGTCATCGGGCGCAGCGGGCGGGCCATGCTGGAGCTGATGGTGTTCCTCCTGCGGGATGCCGGTTTCATCACGGACACCGACGGCCACCTGGCCGGGAGGCTGGCCTATGTCATCAGTGGCGGCGACGTGGACCTCAATACCCTGGTCACGGAGCGCTACCTGCTGGACCTGGAGCGAGAGGTCTTCCTGTCGCTGGCCGGAGAGGAGAAGACGCGGGCCCGGCTGAAGAGCATGGCCGAGACAGGCAGGCTGCTGCACAACTGAGGGCCGGCGGCCGGCCGCCGGCGATGAGGCGGATGCCGCGGGACACACCCTGGCTTGAGGAAGGGAGACCATGAGGGACGCGGTCATAGTATCAATCGTGAGGACGGCCATCGGCCGGGCCATGAGCGGGGCCCTCAGGAACACCAGGCCGGAGCATACTGCCTCCGAGGTGGTGAAGGAGGCCGTGCGCCGGGCCGGCGGCCTGGAGGCCGCCGGGATTGACGACCTGGTCATGGGCTGCTCCTTTCCCGAGGCGGAGGCGGGGATGAACTTCGGGCGCATCGTGGCCCTCAAGGCCGGGCTGTCATCCCGGGTGCCCGGCATCACGGTCAACCGCTACTGCGCCTCCGGGCTGGAGGCCATCGGCATCGCCAGCCAGAAGGTGATGTGCGGCTTCGCCGACGTGGTGGTGGCGGCGGGGGCGGAGCACATGAGCCTCATCCCCATGGGCGGCAACAGGCCGATGCCCGACCCGGACCTCGTCGCCGCCTGGCCCGCGGCCTACATCACCATGGGCCTGACCGCCGAGAACGTGGCCCGGCGGTTCGACGTCAGCCGGCAGGACCAGGACGCATTCGCCTGGGAGAGCCACCAGAAGGCCGCCAGGGCACAGGCCGAGGGCCGGTTCAGCAGCCAGATACTGCCCCTGACGGTGGTGGACCGGGGCTTCGAGGCCGGCCGGGCGGTCTCCCGGGAGAGGGTCTTCGAGAAGGACGAGTGCGTCCGGCCGGATACCTCCCCGGAGGCCCTGTCCCGGCTGAGGGCCCTCTTCAGGGCGGGGGGCACTGTGACCGCCGGCAACTCGTGCCCCATGAACGACGGGGCGGCGGCGGCGGTGATCATGAGCCGGGAGAGGGCGGGGCAGCTCAAGCTGAGGCCGATGGGGGTGTTCCGCTCGATGGCCGTGGCGGGCGTGGACCCCGACATCATGGGGACCGGGCCGGTGGTGGCCGTTCCCAGGGCGCTGGCGCAGGCCGGGATAGGCCCCGACATGGTGGACCTGTACGAAATGAACGAGGCCTTTGCCTCGCAGTCCATCTACGTGGTCCGCCAGCTGGGCCTGGACCCGGCCAGGCTGAATGTCAATGGCGGCTCCATTGCCCTGGGCCACCCGCTGGGGTGCACCGGCGTCTACCTGACCGCGAAGCTGCTCTACGAGATGGAGCGGCGCCGATCGCGGTTCGGCGTGGTGACCATGTGCGTGGGCGGCGGCATGGGGGCGGCGGCGGTGTTCGAGAGGGATCTCTAGCCGGGGCCGGCGAACAACTGCCGGGCGCCGCACACGGTGCGGGCGAAAGGAGATGCGATCCGCCGGGGGCGCGGGGTGGCCGACCCCTGCTCCCGGCCGAAGGGAGAGCCTTGTGGGGAGAGTATGGGTCCAGAGCTACGAAGAGGGCGTGCCGACCGCCCTGGAATACCCGGAGGTCCCGCTTCACCGCATGGTGGAGGACAGCGCTCTGCGGGCGCCCGCCAGCACTGCCATTATCGTCCCCGGGGCGCTGGGCGACACGTTCCGGATGAGCTATCGGCAGCTCGACGCCGACGCCAACCGGATGGCCCAGGCCTTGGCCGGGCTGGGAGTGAGCAAGGGGGACAGGGTGGCCCTGCTCATGCCCAACTGCCCGCAGTTCGTCATCGGCTACTACGCGGCCCTCAAGCTGGGCGCGGTGGTGGTGGCCTTCAATCCCCTTTACTCTCCGCGGGAGATCGAGCACCAGCTCAACGACTGCGGGGCCAGGGTCATCATCACCCTCAGCCTGTTCTACCCCAACGTGGCCGAAGTGAAGGGCCGGACCAGGCTGGAGCACGTCATCGTGGCCTACATCAAGGAGTACCTGCCCCCGGTCAGCCGGGTGCTCTTCTCGTTGCTCAAGGAGAAGAAGGAGGGCCACCGGCCGGCGGTGCCGCCGGCCCCGGGCATCCACTTCTTCCAGGGGCTGCTGGCGGCCAGCCCGCCCCGGCCCCCGGGGGTCGAAGTCGGCCCGGACGACGTGGCCATGTTCCAGTACACCGGGGGGACCACCGGCGTGAGCAAGGGCGTGGTGGCCACCCACCGCAACGTGGTGGCCAACACCATCCAGATCAGGGCCTGGGCCCGGGGGATCGGCATGGTCCGGGACCATGACGTGGTGATGGGGGTGATGCCGCTTTTCCACGCCTACGGCATGGTTACCGTGATGCACTTCAGCGTTCTGGATGGGCTGAGCATGGTCCTGCTGCCCCGTTTCGTGACCAGGCAGGTGCTGGCGGCCATTAACAAGTACCGCCCGTCCTTCTTCCCCGGTGTCCCCACCATGTATGTGGCCATCAACAGCCACCCCGGAGTGAACAGGTACGACCTGAAGTCGGTCAAGGCCTGCGTCAGTGGTGCGGCGCCCCTGCCCGTGGAGGTGCAGCAGCGGTTCGAGGAGCTCACCCGCGGGAAGCTGGTGGAGGGCTACGGGCTCTCCGAGGCCCCGGTGGTGGTCACCTGCACCCCCATCATGGGGAAGCGCAAGATAGGCAGCATCGGCCTCCCCTTCCCGGATGTCGACGCCCGCATAATGGACCTGGACAAGGGGGAGGCGGAGATGCCGGTGGGCGAGATAGGCGAGCTGGTGGTTCAGGGGCCCCAGGTGATGAAGGGCTACTGGGACCGGCCTGAGGATACGTCCATGGTGCTGCGCGGCGGCTGGCTGTACACCGGCGACATAGCCCGCATGGACGACGAGGGCTACTTCTTCATCGTGGACCGCAAGAAGGAGATGATCATCGCCGGCGGCTACAACATCTACCCGCGGGAGGTGGAGGAGGTCCTCTACGAGCATGAGAAGGTCAAGGAGGCCGTCTGCTACGGGGTCCCGGACGAGTACCGGGGGGAGACGGTGAAGGTGGCGGTGGTCCTGAAGGAAGGCCAGACCTGCACCGCCGAGGAGATCACCGATTACTGCAAGAAGAAGCTGGCCAAATACAAGGTCCCCAGGAAGATCGAGTTCAGGCAGGACCTGCCCAAGTCCCCGGTGGGCAAGGTCCTGCGGCGGGTGCTGGTGGAGGAGGAGAAGAAGCCCGGCTAG
>CAZBJX010000014.1:0-15048 GCA_964492335.1 uncultured Dehalococcoidia bacterium
CCTCAGAAGCGCAGCGGCGCCTGGCCCTGGACCAGCTTCAGGAACTGGCCGTGGAGGGGCTCGTTGGCGGCCGCGATCACCCGGGTATCGATGGTGGCCGGCCGGCCCTCCCAGTCGGTGATCACGCCGCCGGACTCCCGCACCAGGATGATGGCCGCCGCCACGTCCCAGGGATAGAGCAGGGGGTGGATGTAGGCGTCCAGCCGCCCGCAGGCCACGTAGGTCAGGCCCAGCGCCGCCGACCCGATCAGCCTCAGGCCGCCGATGTCCGGCCAGGGCACCTTGACGAAGTCCAGCATGGCCCGGCCCCTGTCCGCGTCGTAGCCCAGGTCCACCCCCAGGAAGGCCTCGGGTATCGTCTGGCGGCCGGCCACGGAGATGGGCTGGCCGTTGAGGAAGGCCCCGCGCCCCTTCCGGGCGGTGAACAGCTCCTTCCGCACCGGGTCGTATACCACGCCCAGGACCGGCTCGGTGCCCAGCGCCAGGCCGATAGACACGCAGACGATGGGTATGCCGTGGACGTAGTTGTTGGTGCCGTCCAGGGGGTCGATGACCCAGGTGAACTGCGAGTCCCGGGACACGGCCGGCGACTCCTCGGAGACGATGTTGAAGTCCGGGTACTCGGCCTGGAGGACCCCGATGACCGCCTTCTCCGCGGCCACGTCCACGTCCGTCACCAGGTTGGCCCGGCCCTCCTTATGCCCCAGCTTGAGCTGGCCGTGCATGTGCCTGAGGAGGAGACTGCCGGCCTCCCGGGCCGCCCGGGAAGCCGCCTCCACCGCCTCGCGGCCGCTCCTGGACAGCGGCAGGCTCACCATCAGGCGCCCTTCCGCACCAGGTTCATTCTCTCCCGGACCTCGCCCATGGTCTCCCGGGCCAGGACGCGGGCCCGCCGGGCGCCCTCGGAGAGCGCCTGGTTCACGTAGTCCGGCCTGGCCTCCAGCTCCCGGCGCCTCTGGCGCAGCGGCGCCAGGGCGGCGTTCACCTCCTCGGCCAGCAGCTTCTTGCACTGCACGCAGCCCATCCGGGCGCCGCGGCACTCCTCGGGGATCCCCCTGGCTTTCTCCGGGTTGAAGGCCT
This sequence comes from uncultured Dehalococcoidia bacterium, assembly GCA_964492335.1. Taxonomy (GTDB): domain Bacteria; phylum Chloroflexota; class Dehalococcoidia; order UBA2247; family RBG-13-53-26; genus JAFGCL01. Next base: position 1,081 of record CAZBJX010000014.1, read on the forward strand.
CGTGGAGGTGGAAGACGTTGCAGGTATCCGGGTGCCCCGGGTCGGTCCTGCGCAGGCGGGTAGGGTCGGTGTAGGCGGTCATGATGCGCTGCCGGGTCTCCTCCTCCGTGGCCGCCAGCTCGATGTGGTTGTTGAGCTGCTTGCTCATCTTCTGGGCGCCGTCCAGCCCCACGATCATGGGGGCCAGGGTCAGCTTGGGCTGCGGCTCGGGGAAGGTGTCCCCGTACAGGCTGTTGAAGCGCCGCACTATCTCCCGGGCCAGCTCCAGATGGGGCAACTGGTCCTCGCCCACCGGCACCACCTGGGCCTTGTACAGGATAATGTCAGCCGTCATCAGCACCGGGTAGCCCAGCAGCCCGTAGTTGACGTTGTCCGGCTGCATCTTCACCTTCTCCTTGAAGGTGGGCACCCGCATCAGCCAGCCCAGGGGGGTGGTCATGCCCAGCAGGGTGTGCAGCTCGGTCACCTCCGGCACCTCGGACTGCACGAAGAGGATGCTCCTCTCCGGGTCCAGCCCGGCCGCCAGCCAGTCCAGGATCATCTCCTGCACGTTCTGCTGCAGGACGCCCACGCCCCCGGTCCCCTGCAGGGTGGTGAGCGCGTGGATGTCCACGATGCAGTAGAGGCACTCGTACTCGGCCTGGAGGCTGACGTAGTTCTGGATGGCTCCGAGGTAGTTGCCGATATGCTGTCTGCCGGTGGGGCGGGCGCCGGAGAAAACGCGCTTCTTCATCGGTAGAGATGGTCCCTCTGAGTGTCTAATTATAGCACGGTGAGCGTGATGAGGTCATTTTGAGACGAATGCGCCTGCCCGGGAGACGCCGGGGGGAGAGGCATGGGCTACAATTTGACGTCGAAGGGGCAGCATGAATGTTCTTCTGGGGATTGACCGGATAGCCGAGGCCACCCCGTGGCTGGTCGAGACCAGCCCGTGGCGGGCGGAGCCTCTGGCCGTCGAGGAGACCATCCGGGGCTTCTTCGACGACTTCAACCGCATGAACTACGAGCGCTGCCTGGACCACGTGGCCGTGAACGGCGAAACCGACAGGGGCCGGCTGATCGGCCTGCTGAGGCTGGCCCGCTACTACAGCGGCGCCATAGACATCAAGGTCGTCACCGGGGTCTCGGTCAGCGATTCCTGCGCCACCGCCATGGTCAACGCTATGGTGAGGGGCGAGGCCACCATGGAAGAAGTGGCTCTGGTCAAGACCGGCACGGGCTGGAAGCTGCTCTGGGAGGCGGCCCTGCCTCAGAGAGCGGCTGACCAGGCTTCCGGCGCCGCCACCAACGGGAGGTCAACCGGCAGGCAGCTGTGATCGGGGCGCAGCAGTCCGGACGGACAAACGGAAGCCCCTGCCTCCGGAGGCAGGGGCTTCCGGCTTGCTCGGGCCAGTGGCCGCCAACCCCCCATCGTTCGAACCGGCCGGCCCCCCCCCCGCGCACAACGCCCCCTTGACAGGCCCCGGGCCCGGATGCTATCAAGAGCCTGTGGACAAGCCCATAACCGAAAAGCAGCGCCAGCAGGCGGAATTCTGCCGCAACGAATGCCCGGTCTGCACCAAGGCCAGGGAGAAGCAGAAGGGCTTCCGGTTCTGGTTCGTCAAGAGCATCGAGGGCGGCCTCTGCCCCTACTGCAAGGCCTACGCGAAGGTCTACGGCCGCAAGGCCCACGAGCCGGCGCCGGAGTCAGCCCGGCAGTAAGCCGGTCCTCACGGTCTGGCGGAGACGGGGTCGAATGACTCACGTCAGCCTGCCCCTGCACGGACTCCAGGCACGGCATTGGCGATGAGATGTGGGGCTTGGCCCCAGTACCGTTCGGAGTACCTCGGCCAGCACGGCCTCATGCATCGCCGCCAGGCGCCCCGGCCCCCGGCGGCTTCAGGGCCGCAACAATGCCCGCTGACACGAGGAGGGCCCCCACCCCCAAGGCGTAGGCGGCGGTGTAGCTGCCCGTGGCGGTGAACACGTAGCCGCCGCCGTACAGCCCGATGGCGCCGCCCACCCCGTAGGTCATCGATACCGCCCCCACGATGCTCCCGATGCGGCGCAGCCCGAAGAGTTCCCCGGCCACGGTGGGCATGAGCGGGGCCCACCCGCCGACAACCATCCCCCACAGAAACCCGAAGGCCAGGAACATCCAGGCGGAGCTGGCGTTGATCAGCCAGACCAGCAGGGCCGCCTGCAGGACCAGCGCCACGGCCATCACCGGCTTCCTGCCCAGCCTGTCGGAGACCGCCCCGCCCCCGACGAAGCCCACGATGTTCCCGGCGCCCAGCGCGGTGAGACAGGAGGCGGCCGTCGTCGGCGCGATCCCGGCGTCCTCCACACGGGCCACCAGGTGCCCCGTGGTCATCATCAGGGCCCCGTAGGAGAGGGCGTACATCAGGAACAGCAGCCAGAAGGCCCGGGTGCGCAGCGCCTCTCCCAGCGAGAGGCCGTCCCCGGCGGAAGCCGCTCTTCTCCGGCTGACAGCCGCCCGCTCGCCGGGGGGCAGGCCGCCGGGCGGCTCCTTCCGCAGCCACAGGGCGGCTATCACCACCAGGCTGGTGAGCAGGCCGATGACCACGAAGGCGGTCCGCCAGCCGTGGCGGGACACCAGGTACCCGGCCAGCGGGGCCAGGACCATGGTGCCCATGGCGGTGCCGGTCTGGACGATGCCCAGCGCCAGCCCCCGGCGCCTTTCGAACCAGCGGGTCACGGTGGCGGTGGCCGGGGTGGAGGCGCAGGCCACCCCGATGCCCACCATGACGCTGTAGTAGACATAGAGCTGCCAGGGGGCGCCCAGCCGGCTGGCCAGCAGCATCCCCAGCCCGGCGAACACGCCGCCCGCGGCCACCACCCACCTGGGCCCGCGGGTATCGGAGAGCCAGCCGGCCACGGGGAAGCAGAGGCAGGTCACCACCAGGTTGATGCTGGGCACCAGGGAAACGGCCGCCCTGGTCCAGCCGAAGTCGTCCTGCAGCGGCTTGAGGAACACCCCGAAGCAGGTCTGAATGCCGGTGGTCATCAGGGCGATGACGACGCAGGCGGCCAGCACCACCCAGCCGTAGTAGGGCTTCTCCCGCGCGGGGCCCATTCTCGCCTCTCCCGTCTCCCCCCGGCAGCGCCGGCTGTTGCCCGATTATAGCACCCGGCCGTCAAGCGGGGCGCCGGCCCCCGGCGGGGCCGGTCTCCACAATCAGCAGCCCCGCAATGAACAGCAGCAGCGGGAAGAGGCAGGTCACCAGCAAGGCATTCTGCAGGCCGATGACATTGGCGGCGTAGCCTGCCAGGAGCGGGCCCAGCCCGGACCCGGCGGTGAAGACGCTCATCACGAAGGCGGTGGCCAGCACCACCTCCCGGGGCTTGACGCTGGGCAGCTCGTAGGGGATGGTCATCAGCACCGGGAAGTAGAGCTCGGCCAGGCCCCAGACGAACCACAGCACGGCCAGCGGGACGAACGAGCGCGAGTAGAGGACGCCCACGGTGCACAGCGGCAGCATCAGCCCCGACAGCCGGATCAGCGGCTTGCGGCGGCCCAGCCTCATGGCCGCCAGGCCCCCGATCACGGAGCCGGCGGCGTAGCCGAAATGCGAAAGCCCCTCGCAGAAGCTGGCCTTCTGCAGCGTGATGAAGCCTTGTTCCACGGCGTAGGTGGGCCAGAGGGTCTCCATGGCGCCCCAGCAGAGCATGTCGCCGGTGACGCCGATGCCCAGCAGCCACAGGGTCTTATTGGTCAGCACCACCCGCAGCGCCCCCGGCTCCTGGGGCTGCTCCACGAACCCCGAGCCGGGATTCTCGCGGGCCAGGAGCATCCAGGCCAGGGCCAGCACGGCGGTGATGGCGGCGAAGAGGTGGAAGGCGTTGCGCCAGCCGTCCAGGGCCTCCATCAGGTCGCCCATGAAGAAGACCACCACGCCGCCGGCCAGGCCCATGCCCACGCTGAGGACGCCGTTGACCAGCGGGATCTTCTCCTGGGGGAACCACTGCTGGATGAGGACAGGCCGGGCGGCCAAGCGCGCCAGGCCGATGGCCAGGTAGGCCACGCGGAAGACCAGCAGCAGCCAGTAGTTGGGGGCCAGGCCCTGGGCGACCAGCATGGGGGCCGCCAGGAGAGAGGACCAGGTCACCAGCGCCTTGGGGCTGTAGCGGGAGAGCCGGAAGGCCACCGGTATGGACAGCAGCCCGCTCACCTCCCAGTTGACCGCGCCCAGCCAGCTGGACTGGCCCAGGGTCATGTCCAGGTCCCTGGCGATCAGCGGCAGCATGATGCCCAGGGCGAAGGTGACGCCCATGATGGCGGAGTCGATGGCCAGGAAGGCCCCGATCACCACCCAGCCGTAGTTGAAGCCCTTCGTGTTGGGTGGACTCATGGCGCGATGTCCCCATGCGGGCCCGGCGCCCGGTCACGGGGCATTGGGGATATGGTAGTCGCCGGCGGACGAGGGCGTCAATGCACGTCCTTGCGCTCGAAGGCCTGCCAGGCGACGAGGAGGGCGAGGGCGGAGAGGGAGAGGATGAGGGCTGCGGACACTAGCGGATGGACGTGGCCGCAAGTCCGCACGGGGTTGAGGTACAGCCCATCAGGCTGAGTCACTATGTACCGGAAGCCGAACCAGCCGGAGAATTGCGGGATGATCTCCCCGCCGCTGGCCTGGGCCCAGAAGGGCACGAAGGCGTTCTGCAGGTGATAGGAGAGGTCCACGTAGTACAGATCGTAACGCATGTAGAACCCACCGTCCGCGGGCATCACGGAGCGGATCAGAGGGCCAACCAGGAAGCAAGCCATCACCATTAGCGACATCACTACCATGATCACCACCAGATTCCTGGTTATGGACGACAGAGCCATGGCAACGGTCGCGAAGAGGCAAATCGTCAACACAGAGTACAGGAGTAGCCAGGAGACAGCCTTGAGGAAGGAGATCAGTGCTGTTTCATCCAGACGAAGTACGAAGCACGATCCCAATGCCAGCAGAGCAAGCAGGATTGCCTCCAACAAGACCGTCCTTGCTAACAGAGCTGCCAGTTTTCCCAAGAGTACGTCCCGCCGCCTAATCGGCTTGCTAGTCAGAACAAGCAGAGTACCATCGTTCTCCTCCTTGGCGACAGACTCAGCCGCACCGCATGACACTAGCATGGCGATGAAGAAACCGGACAGTATGAAATAGGCGAGGAGCAGGAGTTGGCTTGTGGTGAAGTAGGTCCGCATTTGGAGTGAAGCCTGATCTTCTCCGCAAGCCATCCAGACACTCCCCACCATGAACACGGTCACCACCAGAACCGTCAAGAGAGTGGTCTTCCACCCGGTCAGATCGGTCAGGGTCTTCTCGAACACACAGCGGAAGCCCATGCTAGCAGTCCCTCCCCATAGTCCTACGGTAGACATCCTGTAGGCTCGCCTGTTCCTTGCCGAAGTACTCGATGTCGGCGCCCGTCTGAGTTACAGCCTCTATGACTTTGGCCTGCAACAGGACGAAGTCCGGGCTGGTCAGGTGTATAGTGCCTTCATCATCAACGAATATCTCCTGCACGCAATCCTTATCCTGCAAAGCTTGAAGGACCGCCTTCCTTCTTGACACCCTGATCACATAGCGATTGGAGGTCACCTTCTGTTTCAGACTCCGCAAGCTGTCTTCTGTCACTATCCGACCGTTCTCAATCATGGTGACTGTATCCGCGAGTTGCTCCACTTCCGGCAGAATATGGCTGCTGACAAAGATCGTGATCTTCAAGTCTCGACGAAGCTCTCTTAGCCTACCGATGAGGGACATCCTCCCATCGGGATCAAGGTGGGCAGTTGGCTCGTCGAGGACGAGCAACTCCGGCCGATGAGTCATGGCCTGTCCTAGGCTGAGCCTCTGTTTCATGCCAGCACTGAACCGGCCAACCTGCAACTTCCAGCAGTCGCCCAAACCGAACCACTCGATGATCTCTCTGGCCCGCTTCTGGGCGGTATCTGTCCTCATGCCCCCCAGTCGCGCCATGTAGACCAGGTAGTCCCAAGCAGTCATGTCTTTGTAGAAAGAAGGTTGTTCCGGAGCGAAGCCCAACGATCTCCGGGCTTCAAGAGTCCCGATGGGATGGCCATTCACGTAGCCTTCTCCTCTGGTCATCTTGATAGATCCTACGAGCATCTTCATCGTGGTGGTCTTCCCAGCTCCATTTGGACCCACGAAGCCGTGTATTAGGCCACGGTGAACATTGAGGTCTAGTCCATCGACTGCCACGAGTCTGCCATAGACCTTAGTGAGCCCCTTCGTCTCGATCATGAGTCCCCGATTCATAAGCCTGCTCTCCGCGCGGCTCGATTGCGCACGATCCCGGCCAATCTCACAGCGAAGTAGACCAGGAATAGAGCTATCACTGAGAGACAGGCCAGTACCGATACCCAGCGCGCCCCCTCTGTCCTGAAGTGCACCGTGGCATACGTCACGGTGCCGTACCTGTCGATCGACCGGACCACAACCTCATGCTGCCCCGGCATGAGCGGCAGGATGGCCTCGTTCTCCCTCGTCTGTACGTTCTCGTATCCATCGACGAAGACGGAGAATAGCGAGGACTCACCTGCGCCCTCCCAGGCAATCCGCACATGCGAACCGACAGTCTCTCCCTCACCGGGGCAGGTCACCCTCAGTCCACTCGCGAGTCTCCCGAGGCAAACAGAACCGTCAGAAGTGAAGCCCACCGTGCAATGCTCGTTGACCCAGAAGAAGTCAAGGGTGTTCAACGCTGCGAGGTAGCCAAGAAGGTCTTCATTCTGTAGATCTACCAGCGTCAGGCAATGACCGCCTGTCGGGAGGTAGCTGGCTAGAACCGCCAACTCCTGCCAACCATCTCCATTGACGTCGCCAGCCAGACGCATGACGTCTCCTGGACCATGAACAGGATCAGACCAGCCACCATGGCTCTCCTCCAACACAACCTGGCTGTCCTTCTGGGCTCGAGGCACCACGATCTCCTTCAGCAGGGTGCCACTCGTAATCTCATAAACCGACACGTGTGTTTCGTGTACGAAACGCGTCTCCATCGTACCCGCCGAGTCAGTGGCAATCCCGATGCCATCACTTAGCGCAGCAATGGAAGAGACTGCAAGGTCCTCAATGCCATCGCCAGAGAGATCGCCTACAGGTGTTGCTGGCATCTTCTCACTGCCTGCATGCCATCGATCCTCGTCGAAAGAGCGCGCCCAGAGGATGCCATCGTCCTTTCCAGAGCACACCTCCAGCACCGTCTGCGCATAGACTTGGCCCCGGTGGGTGCCATTCAAGCCTTCGCTGAACCCACCTTCGCGATGAAGCAGAGTATCCTGGAAGCCATCTCCGTTGAAGTCGGCACATGCCAGGCAAACGGTCACTGGCATGTCCCATCGATGCCACACCCGGCCAGTCACTGGGGAAACGACTAACAGAGTACCGCCAGCTGCAGAAGCCCCTCGGTCGAATTCGAAGAGAGCGATCTCCTGCGAATCATCTCCATCAATGTCGTTCGTGAGTTCTTTCAGCTCCATGGCCTTGTTCTCGCCGGCAGTGAATGACCGAAGGAGGTCGAAGCTCAGTGGATTGGCTCCATTGCTCGTTGCCACCAATACGGAGTCGGAAAAAGAGAGCACGAGATCGCTGACCCCATCTTGGTTCAGGTCGTTCATCACCTGGAATGCGCCAACTTCGGATGTGCTCCAGTCTGTGTAGCGACTCTCCCAGAGCGTGGAGCCATCTCCATCCATGAGTATCAACCCGTCGGCCGTGCCGGCCATGAAACCACTCGCCCCGAAGCGGATATCCACCGGCTGCAGAGAGACGATAGATCTGCCAATGTCAATCAGGCTGAACGAGCCATCAGCACCATCTAGCTTGAAGACCGTCTGGCCCGCCCATCCCACGATGTCATCGATACCATCTCCAGTCAGGTCGCTGACCACCCTCACGCCGTGCAGCCCAGCAACTGCAGACGGACCCAGTCCAGCAACGTCGCAGTGCCAAATCTCTTGCCTGACTGCCCCATCCCAAACGCTAATCTGTCTGATACAGTCTTCTCCGGCATTTCCTCCAAGCACAAGCAAGTCAGGAGTAGCATCATGATTGAACTCCCCCAACTCGACCTTGGCGTTGTTCATCTTCGAGTAGCTCCAACGCGGTTCGCCCGAAGGCGCCAGAGCCGTCAGGTCACCATCCTCACTGTACAGCAGATAGCCACCATCCGACATCAACCCCAACTTCGCTGGAGTACTGCCGAGAGCCGGAATCGGCAAGCATGCCTCGGTCTGACCATCCCTCAGACTAACAATCCTGATGCCCAACTGTGGATGCAGTTCAAGTGCAACGGGCTGGCTATTCACAGTCGAGATCACGCCGCCCATGGTATGCATCTGGCCACTCCACACCTCACCGCCATCGCATCCACTAAGGAGCATGAGTGCCCACAGTGACGTGCTAGTGGATTCAACACCACCTGGAGTAGTCGGCATTCCCACAGTGTTTCTCGCGTAACCCTTGTTGACTACGACGTCAGATATGTTGTCACCAGTGACATCGGGAATCAGCCACAACCGGACGCTGTTGGACAGCTCGCGAAAGGTGATTTGGCTCTCCCACCTGGTGTTCCCCTCCTCCAAATCGATCATGCACACCCGACCATCGCCAACACCCACGACTGCCGCATTCCCGTGGTCTTCCGTAACCTCTATTGTCACTATCCGCCCATGCTGCAGTTCGCCGCACTCCAACCACCCAGTGCCAATGTGCCTCTTCCATCTGACTGTCCCGTCATCTCCGCTTGTCAGACAGAGACTCCCCTCATGGGTACCAATCAGTACCTCATCTCTGCCATCACCGTCCCTGTCTGGCGCCGTCGCCATTGCTGTCACCCTTTCTGGCGATCGGAACTGCCACAACTCCTTACCATCCCGGGCATCAAGGCACGCGACTTGCCAATCGGTATGTACACAGATGCTCTGGGGATCTCGCGTTCCCAGAATCGCGACGCTGCTGACATAGGGGTCCTCACTCCCCCAGCCCATGCCATTCAGGAACACTCTGCGCTTGGCGCATTCGAACTGCCACACCTTCTCTCCAGTAGCGCCGTTATAGCACTCGATGAATGCCCCAGCAGAAGCCACCAGATCCATGATGCCATCACCAGTAACGTCATTGATCAGCACCTCCGGCCTCCCAGCCGCCATGACCGACCACAGCAACACTCCATTCGAGATCGCCCGCAACTCAAGTGGAGTGCTGAGGAAGACTATGTCTACCCCATCACAGGTGGGTCTGCCAACCAAGGCCTGCCAGTCCGAGCAAGCTGATTCGGAATGCGGACTGCTGATAATGGTTGCAGACGTCACAGTCCGACGGGTCATATCCACACTGGCCACTACAACGTTCCCAGAACCAGTAGCATCACCGGCACGCTTCAAGATCACGACAGATGTCTCACCATCCTCGATGACTCTGATGACTTGCCCCCCCCCTCCACCTAGGGCTTCCTTCACCTCACGGCTGTTGCGCGCAATCTCGGCCGCCTGGGCGGCAGGCGATTGCCCCTCAAGGAACGGGGTGACTGCGAGAACTAGAGCAATGATCACGAGAGCCACTGAGCACATCGCTGCCAGCCTGCGTGTCCAGCGCGGCGATCTCCCGAGTTCCGCAACGATGGTCTTCCAGACTCCGACTGTCGTGTCTGCTTCTCCAGTGATTGCGGACCACGACCTTCTCGGGCGTGAGTCTCTGGCCAACAAGGCAGCCCTCAGCAGCCGTTGATGCTCTTTGGGATCCGCCTTCGGGAGCTCAACGTTCTCCAGTTTCTTGATCAGTTCTTCTTCTCTCATCAACCCCTTCTCCACTACCCAAGACTGACACCGAAGCTGCCTCTAGGTCATCCTCCGCCGCAACTCCTTCAGCGCCCGGTGTAGCAGAGACTTGACCGTGCCTTCTGGCTTGCCCAGGATCTCGCTGATCTCGCTGATCCGCTTCTCCTCGAAGAACCGCAGAGCAATCACCTCTTGGTACTTCAATGACAGTTGAGAGAGATGCTCATGGAGGGCCAGGAACTCCTCGTGCTTCAGCAGGTCGGCTTCGAGATCGATGACTTCAGATCGGAGTGAAGTGAACGTCAGAGCCTCGTGGCTGGCAACCTCGTCAAAACGGTATCCCTTGTGTCCATTACCTCGATAGAAGTTCGCTATTTCGTTGGAGGCGATGCGGTACAACCACGCGGAGAATGGAAAGCCACGCCACTCAAAGCGACCGATGTTTTCCAGAGCCTTGAAGAAGACCACCGAGGTAACCTCCTGAGCAATGTCGATACTCGCAGTCCTTCTCAGGACGTAGTTGAGGATTCTCGGATAGAATTCGTCGTAGAGATCACCAAACGCGTTGATGTCCCTCTGAGACCTCTGGACTAGGATCCTCTGCTGCTCCAAATCCATGTTCTAGAGACTGTAACGAGACGGTACCATACCAGGTTGCACCATGATCTCCCTTCATGTCAAAGAAGTCCTATCCAAGATCGTTCTCGTCAGTCGTATCCGTCAGAGTGGCCTTGGTGTCAGTGGCTTCCCTTGATGCCGTGCTTCACCGGCTCTACAGCAAGCTTGGTGCGACGGTTGCTCAACGGAACCTGCCCTGCCAGGCCTCATCTTCTGCCGCCCCCATCGCCAGCTTGCCATGCCCACCCCGGCTGGTGTAGCATATTACCCACATAGCAAAGGCTGCGAACGAGACTAGTAGGACTCCAGCGAAGCTCAGAGAGCCGGGGAAGGTGTGAGCCGGTGCCGGCGCAGAGATCTGAATGGACTCGGGAGCCGCGGACCGATACGGATGGCGCTATCGCCTCCGCGTAGGCTCCGCCGGAGAGGGCACCGTTATCAGAGCTCAGGGTATCGCCCGGCAATGCCGGGGCCGTACCTGAAAAGAGATGGCCGCCGAGCTTGAGGCCCGGCAGTCAAACCGGGTGGCACCGCGTGGGAGAATCCCTCGCCCTGGAGGCGAGGGATTTTTTGTTTTGTGCGGGAGTCTGGCAGATGAGGATTATGTACAGTCCGACCCTGGAGGAGGTCAAGGCCCGCAGCGGCGAGGGCAACCTGGTGCCCGTCTACCGCGAGATCGTGGCCGACCTGGAGACCCCGGTCTCCGCCTTCCTCAAGATCAGCCGCGGCGGGAGGTCGTTCCTGCTGGAGAGCGTGGAGGGCGGCCAGTGGCTGGCCCGCTACAGCTTCATCGGCACCGATCCCTACCAGGTGGTGAGCGCCAACGGCCGGGCCGGCGCCGATCCCTTCGCCCCCATCATCCAGGAGATGTCCCGGCACCAGGTCATCCCCGTGGCCGGCCTGCCGCGCTTTGCCGGCGGCGCCGTGGGCTACCTCTCCTACGAGACGGCGGGGCGCTTCGCGGGTGTCCCCGGCCCCCGGAAGGACTCCCTGGGGCTGCCGGAGTCCCAGTTCATGTTCGTGGACACGCTGCTGGTCTTCGACCACGTCACCCACCGCATCAAGGTCTGCAGCCACGCCCGCCTGGAGGGCAGCATCGAGAAGGCCTACGAGGAGGCCACCCACCGCATCGACGCCCTGGTGGAGAGGCTGCGCCGGCCGCTGCCGGCGCCCGGAACGCCGGCGGAAGAGTGGGGCGCGGCGGGAGAACAGCCCGGCCGCCCGGCCGGAGTGCCGGCTGCGGTGGGACAGGCCGGGACCGGCCCGGCGGCCGCGCCGGCGCCGGCGCTGACGTCCAACTTCACCAGAGAGGGCTTCGAGGCCGCCGTGGGCCGCATCAGGGAGCACATCGCCGCCGGAGAGGCCATCCAGGTGGTGCTCTCCCAGCGCTGGACCCGGCCCACCCGGGCGGCCCCGCTGGAGGTCTACCGCGCCCTGCGCACCATCAGCCCCTCGCCCTACATGTTCTTCTTCAACATGGGGGACTTCTGTATCGTGGGGGCCTCCCCGGAGGTCCTGCTCCGCGTGGAAGGAGGGGCCGCCATCACCCGCCCGCTGGCGGGCACCCGTCCCAGGGGGAAGACCCCGGAGGAGGACGAGCGGCTGGAGCAGGAGCTGCGGCGCGACGAGAAGGAGCGGGCGGAGCACATGATGCTGGTGGACCTGGGCCGCGACGACATCGGCCGGGTGAGCGTGGCGGGCAGCGTGGAGGTGAGCGGCCTGATGGAGGTGGAGAAGTACTCCCACGTGATGCACCTGGTGACCCACGTCCAGGGGAAGCTGCGGGAGGACGTGACGCCCCTGGACGCGCTGCGGGCCTGCTTCCCGGCGGGCACCGTCTCCGGGGCGCCCAGGGCCCGGGCCATGCAGATCATCGCCGGGCTCGAGCCGGAGAAGCGCGGCATCTACGCCGGGGCCGTGGGCTACTGCTCCTTCGCCGGCAACTTGGACATGGCGATAGCCATCAGGACCCTGGTGATGAAGGACGGCGTGGCCTACGCGCAGGCCGGCTGCGGCGTGGTCCGCGACAGCGTGCCGGAGCGGGAGTACGAGGAGACCCGGAGCAAGGCCCGGGGCATGCTCTCGGCCATCGAGCAGGCCGAGGGGCCGGGGTGAGGGGGAAGAGAATGCTGCTCATCGACAACCGCAGGAGCTCCGGCGGCAGCCGGGAAGGGGTGCCGGCATGATCAAGAACGCCATCGCCGCGCTGACGGGCGGGAAGCCGCTCACCATGGACGAGGCCGCCTCGGCCATGGCCGAGATCATGGAGGGCCAGGTGACCCCGGCCCAGTTCGGGGCCTTCGTCACCGCGCTGCGCATGAAGGGGGAGACCAGCGAGGAGATCGCCGGCATGGCCCGGGCGATGCGGGAGAAGGCCGTCCCGGTGCGCGCGCAGGGGGCGCTGGTGGACACCTGCGGCACCGGGGGAGACAACGCTTCCACCTTCAACATCTCCACCGCGGCGGCCTTTGCCGCGGCTGGGGCGGGGCTGGCGGTGGCCAAGCACGGCAACCGGGCGGCCGGCAGCCGTTGCGGCAGCGCCGACGTGCTGGAGGCCCTGGGGGTGAGGATCGAGCTGACCGCCGCCGGGGTGGAGAGGTGCCTGGCCGAGGCGGGCATCGGGTTCATGTTCGCCCCGTCGTTCCACCCGGCCATGAAGTACGCCGGCCCCCCGCGCCGCGAGATCGGCATCCGCACCGTCTTCAACATCCTGGGCCCGCTGACCAACCCCGCCGGCGCCCGGGCCCAGGTGCTGGGGGTGGCCGACCCGGCGTTGGCGGACAAGATGGCCGAGGTGCTGGGCCTGCTGGGCTGCCGGCACGCCCTGGTGGTCCACGGGGAGGACGGCCTGGATGAGATCACCATCAGCGGCCGCACCCGGGTCTGCGAGCTCGACGGCGGCGCCCTCCGCCGGTACACTGTCGGCCCTGAGGACTTCGGCTTCCCCCGGGCGGACCTCAACGGCATCCGGGGCAGCTCTCCCGGGGAGAACGCGGCCCTGGTGCGCCAGGTCCTCTCCGGCGCCCGGGGCCCGCGGCGGGACGTGGTGCTGATGAACGCCGCCGCCGCCATAGTGGCCGGGGACCTGGCCAGGACCCTGCCGGAGGCAGCCGCCATGGCCGCGGAGGCCATCGACAGCGGCCGCGCCCTGGAGAAGCTGGACCGGCTGGTCCGGGCCAGCCGGGGGGCGGCCTCAGGAGGCGCGTCATGATGCTGGACACCATCGTGGCCCACAACCGGCAGGAGCTGGAGAAGAGGCAGGCGTCGCTGCCCCTGCCCGAGCTGCGCCGGCTGGCCCTGGCGCAGCCCCGGCCCCGGGACTTCGCCGCGGCGCTCCCGGGGGACCGGGTGCGCCTCATAGCCGAGGTGAAGAGGGCCTCTCCCTCGAAGGGGCACATCCGGCCGGGCCTCGACCCGGCCCGGGTCGCCCTGACCTATGCCGCCGGCGGGGCCGCGGCGATCTCGGTGCTCACCGAGGGCAGGCACTTCCAGGGCAGCCTGGAGGACCTGCGGGCGGTCCGGGACGCCCTGGATGCCGCCGCGGGGGCGGCGGACGTCCGGAC
>CAZBJX010000014.1:15148-17588 GCA_964492335.1 uncultured Dehalococcoidia bacterium
CAACGGGGATGAGGCGGCTGGCGGGGCCGCCGCCGGCCGGACGGGAGAGGCGCCGCCGGCCGGGGCCATCCCCCTGTTGCGCAAGGACTTCCTCTTCGACCCCTACCACATCTTCGAGGCCCGGGCCTTCGGGGCAGACGCCGTGCTGCTCATCGCCGCCATCCTGCCCCCGGCGCAGCTGAAGGAGCTGATGTTTCTGGCCCACCAGCTGGGGCTGGCCGCCCTGGTGGAGGTGCACAACGAGGCGGAGCTGGCGGCGGTGCTGCGCACCGAGGCCCGCGTCATCGGCATCAACAACCGCAACCTGGACACGATGGAGGTGGACCTGGCCACTACCCGGCGGCTGCGGGCCTTCGTTCCCCCGGACCGGATAGTGGTCAGCGAGAGCGGCATCCGCACCCGGGGCGACATGGACCGCCTGCGGCGCCTGCGGGTGGACGCCGCCCTGGTGGGAGAGGCGCTGCTGTCGGAGCCGGACATAGCCGCCAGGATGAGGGAGCTGCTATGACAAACGGGCCGGCGGGCGCCAGGAGGAGGAAGCGGTGATCCGGGTCAAGGTCTGCGGGCTCTCCACCCCGGAGGCCGCCCTGGCGGCGGCGGCGGCCGGGGCCGACTTCGTGGGCCTGGTGCTGGCCCCCGCCCGGCGCCGGGTCTCTTTCGAGCAGGCCCGGCGCATCTCGGAGGCGGTGCACTCCCTGCCGGCGCCCCCGGCGGTGGTGGGCGTCTTCGTCAACGAGGCCCCGGAGGCGGTCAACCGCGCCGCGGACCTCTGCGGACTGGACTGGGTGCAGCTCTCCGGGGACGAGCCCTGGGAGTGCTGCCGGGACATCGGCCGGCCCGTCCTCAAGGTGGTCCATGTGGCCGCGAGGGGCACGGCCGAGCCGGGCGCGGCAGACGCGAGCATGGCGGCGGGCATCATCACGCAGATAGAGAGGGGCCGCCTCTGCCCCCGCCAGCATGAGACCCGGCCCATGCTGGATACCCGGGCGGGCGGCGCGCGCGGCGGGACGGGCCTCGCCTTCGACTGGCGGGTGGCCCGGGAGGTGGCCGCGGTCTTCCCGGTGATGGTCGCCGGGGGGCTGACCCCGGCCAACGTGGCGGACCTGGTGCGCCTGGCCCGGCCCTGGGGGGTGGACGTCTCCAGCGGGGTGGAGACGGGCGGGGTGAAGGACGTCCGGAAGATCGAGGCCTTCATCCGGGCGGCAGTCGCTGTACCCGGACCAGCTCGCCGAGCTGATGAAGAGCGTGGAAGCCATGGCCGGACTGGCCGGAGGTGAGAGATGAGCGCAGTGACTATACCCGACAGCCGGGGCTACTTCGGGGCCTGCGGGGGCCGCTTCGTGCCGGAGGTGCTGGTGCCGGCCCTGGAGGAGCTGACGGCCGCCTTCGGGCGGGCCATGCAGGACGCGGCCTTCCGGGAGGAGATGGACTCCCTCTCCCGGGACTACTCGGGGCGGCCCACCCCCCTCTACTTCGCCGGCCGCCTCACGGAGCAGTGCGGCGGCAGCAGTGGCGCCCGCGGCACCGGCCGCGGCGGCATCCTGCTGAAGCGGGAGGACCTGGCCCACACCGGGGCCCACAAGATCAACAACGCCCTGGGGCAGGCGCTGCTGGCCCGCCGCATGGGCAAGAAGCGCATCATCGCCGAGACCGGCGCCGGGCAGCACGGCGTGGCCGTCGCCGCCGTCTGCGCCATGATGGGGCTGAAGTGCGTGGTCTACATGGGCGGGGAGGACATCCGCCGCCAGTCCCTCAACGTGTACCGCATGAAGCTGATGGGGGCCGAGGTCAGCCCGGTCACCGCGGGCACAAGGACCCTCAAGGAGGCGGTGAGCGAGGCCATCCGGGACTGGGTGACCAACGTCCGGGACACCTACTACCTGCTGGGCTCCGCGGTGGGCCCGCACCCGTACCCGCTGATGGTGCGGGAGTTCCAGTCGGTCATCGGCCGGGAGGCCCGGCAGCAGTGCCTGGACTCGTTCGGCCGCCTGCCCGACTGCGTGGTGGCCTGCGTGGGCGGCGGCAGCAACAGCATCGGGATGTTCCACCCCTTCGTGGCCGACCCGGGGGTGGAGCTGGTGGGGGTGGAGGCCGCCGGGCGGGGGCTGGCCACCGGCCAGCACGCCGCCTCCCTGTCCGAGGGCCGCATCGGGGTGCTCCACGGCGCCAGGTCGTACCTGCTCCAGGACGAGGCGGGGCAGGTCCGCGACACCCACAGCATCTCCGCCGGCCTGGACTACCCCGGCGTGGGGCCGGAGCACGGGTACCTCAAGGACAGCGGCCGGGCCAGCTACGTGGCGGTGACCGACGAGGAGGCGCTGGAGGGCTTCGAGCTCCTCTCCCGGGCGGAGGGCATCATCCCCGCCCTGGAGCCGGCCCACGCCATCTTCCACGCCGCCCGCATCGCCAGGTCCAGGGGCCGCGACCGCCTGGTCGCCGT
>CAZBJX010000014.1:17688-52561 GCA_964492335.1 uncultured Dehalococcoidia bacterium
TCTTCCACGCCGCCCGCATCGCCAGGTCCAGGGGCCGCGACCGCCTGGTCGCCGTTTGCCTCTCGGGTAGGGGGGACAAGGACATGGACACGGTTGCCGCCGCCAGGGGGGTGGACCTGTGAGCGGCCGCGGGCCTGGAGGAGGGCCCGGGGCGGCGGGGGCCCACGGCGCCGCCGCCGGGCGGCAGGGGCCTGGCGGGAGCGGGGCAGCCGCCGGCCTCTCCAGGGCCTTCAGGCCCGGCCGCAGGGCGCTGATCGCCTACGTCACCGTGGGCTACCCGGGCGTGGAGGCCACGCTGGAGGCCGTCCGGCGGCTGGCGGCCGGCGGCTGCGACCTCATCGAGCTGGGCATCCCCTTCTCCGACCCGCTGGCAGACGGCGTCACCATACAGCAGGCCGCTTCCCGGGCCCTCCAGAACGGGGTCACCCCGGCCGTCTGCCTGGAGACCGCCGCCCGGCTGTCGCGGGAGGTGGACGTGCCGCTGGCCTTCATGACCTACTACAACCCCGTCCTGCGCTACGGCCACGGGGAGTTCTGCCGGGACTGCGCGAAGGCCGGCATCGGCGGCCTCATCATCCCCGATCTCCCCCCGGACGAGAGCGGGGACCTGGAGGCCACGGCCGCCGGGTGCGGCATCGACCTCGTCTACCTCCTGTCCCCCACGAGCACGCAGGAGCGCGTCCGCCTGGCCGCGGGGCGGTCCCGGGGCTTCGTCTACCTCACCTCCGTGGCCGGAGTGACCGGCGCCCGGGACGATCTGCCGCCGGGGCTGGGGGGGTGCGTGGCCCGGGTGCGGGCCGCCACCACGCTCCCCGTGTGCGTAGGCTTCGGCATCTCCAACGCCCGGCAGGCCGGGCAGATCGCCCGCATCGCCGACGGCGTCATCGTGGGCAGCCGCATCGTGGGCCTGATGGGCGCCGGGGCCACGGCGGGCCTGGAGGCCTTCGCCCGGGAGATGCGGGCGGCCGTCGACGGATGACCCGGTCCGGATCCATGTGAGGCATTTTACGGGGCCGGCCGGCGGTGATAGAATCCGATTGTGTGACGGCATCCGCCGGCAGCGGCGCAGGCTCAACGGGAGGCGCGCATGGTTTTCCTGTCCAGATTCACCTCCAGGTTCTGGGAGCCCATCATCGCCCTCTGGATCGTGGCGGCCGCGCTCCTCTTCATCTTCGCGCCGAGCCTGTCGGAGGTCGGCGTGACGGACCAGACCCAGTTCCTCCCCCAGGGCACGGAGTCCGCCGCCGCCGCCGCGCTGCTCGAAGGCAAGTTCCAGCGGCTCGCGCCGCCCCCCGCCGGCGAGGCCCTTCTGGTGGTGTACAACCAGGAAGGCCTGTCGGAGGCCGACATGCAGAATGCCCGCGAGGTCCACGACTGGCTTCTCTCCGATTCGGGGCCGGAGCACATAGAGAAGGTGGTCTCCGTCTTCGAGAGCGAAGCCCTGCGCCCGGTGCTCGTCAGCGCCGACAGCACGGCCATGGTCATGAAGCTGGACCTTTCCGTCGGAGACCTGTCGGATGACGCCGGGGTGCTGATTGATGACGTACGCAGCCACGTCCAGGAGAGCTGCCCCGGCACCACCATGTACCTCAGCGGCAAGAGCGGCCTGTACCAGGACATGTTCCAGTCCGTGCAGCAGACGGTGGACCGGACGACCATCGTCACCATCGTGCTGGTGGCCATCCTCCTGCTCCTGGTCTACCGTTCCCCCGTGGCCATCCTGCTGCCCCTGTTTGCCATCGGGTGCAGCTACCTGGTATCCGCCGGGCTGGTCGGGTTCCTGGGCCAGGCCGGGGTGAAGTTCTCCACGCTGACCTCCGCCTACCTGGTCGTGATCGTCTTCGGCGTGGGCACCGACTACTGCCTGTTCATCGTATCGCGCTACCGGGAGGAGCTCCACGCCAGGGAGTACGCCGAGGCGCAGAGCGAAGCCCTGGGACACATCGCGCCCGTGATCGCCGCCAGCGCCCTGACGGTAATGGTGGCCCTGCTTTCGCTGGGCATCTCCAGGCTGGGCATCAACCAGACCAGCGGCTATGCGCTGGCCATCGGGGTGGCCGTCACCCTGCTGGCGGCCCTGACCC
The DNA here is from genome assembly GCA_964492335.1 of uncultured Dehalococcoidia bacterium. GTDB lineage: Bacteria > Chloroflexota > Dehalococcoidia > UBA2247 > RBG-13-53-26 > JAFGCL01. The sequence continues at coordinate 19,773 of CAZBJX010000014.1, forward strand.
TGGTCCCGGCGCTGATGTCGGCCTTCGGCCGGCACCTGTTCTGGCCCACCAATGTCAAGGCCCCTCCCAGGGAGAGGCGCTTCGGCTGGCGCACCATCGGCCGGTCGGTGAGCGCGCGCCCCTTCCTGATGGCCCTCCCCATCGTGGTACTGCTGCTGGTGCCCTACGCGGCCCTGCCCGGCCTGGACGCTTCGGTGGACATGATTGACCAGCTTCCCCGCGGCGCGGACTCGGTGAAGGGTTACAGGGCCCTTTCGGAGCGCTTCAACATGGGAGAGCTCTATCCCTCGTACGTCCTGGTGGAGGCCGGGGACCGCAACCTGACCAGCGCCGCATCGAGGCAGGCCCTCGGCGAGCTGGCTCAGGAGATAGCCGGGGTGGAGGGGGTTACCCAGGTGGTCGGCTATGCCGCCCCGGCGCCTGAGCTCTCCGCCCTGGCCGAGCAGTTGCGCACCCTCAGCCGTGCGCTGGCGGCCGGCGGCGGACTGGACCAGCTCGGCTCCCTCCAGGATGCCGGGGTACTGCAGGGCCTGCCCCTGCAGTACCCCGGGGTGTTGCAGAGCACGAACTTCCTGCAGGCCGCCGGCGGCGTCGCCCGGGGCTCGGCCCTCGCCGGGCAGGTGCCCGCCACGCCCCCGGCCGGCCTGGCCATGCTGCGGTATCAACTGCAGGACGCGGTCAACACGATCGCCGACGGCCTGGACGGGCTGGCCGCCGAGTTCCGGCTGGAGGCCAGCACCCCGTTCACGACCTACCTTGCGGCCAGCTACTTCTCCAGGGACAGGACCATCGCCAGGATGGAGTTCGTGGTGGACGGGGACACCAATGCGCCGGCGGCCCTGGACACCATCGGCCGCGTCCGGGGGACGCTGGGCCGGAGCATCGGCGCATCCGGCCTGGACGGGGCGGCGTACTACGTCGGCGGCAGCGCCGCCCAGCACGCGGACATCAAGCTGACCAACGAGTCCGATTTCGGCAAGGTGATGGTGCTCTCCGTCTGCGGGATACTGCTGGTGATCATGGTCCTGCTCCGCAGCATCCTGGCCCCCCTCTACATGGTGCTGACCGTGCTGCTGAGCTACGGATGCACCATGGGCATCTCCGTCTGGCTCTTCCTCGACGTCCTGCGCCACAGCAGCATCATCTACCTGATGCCTCTGTTTGTCTTCGTGATCCTGGTGGCGCTGGGGGCCGACTACAATATCTTCCTGGTCTCGCGCATCCGGGAGGAAGCCCGCAAGAGGCCGCTCCCGGAGGCTGTCAGCGAGGCGGTGGCCAACACCGGAGGCATCATCACTGCCTGCGGCATCATCCTGGCCGGGACCTTCGCCACCCTGACCATATCACCCCTTCTTCCTGCGGTCCAGGTCGGGGCCGCCGTCGCCATCGGGATAATGATCGACACTTTCCTGGTGCGGGCCATCCTGGTGCCGGCCCTGGCCCGGATCTTCGGCCGGTGGAACTGGTGGCCTTCGCCGCTCGGGCGCAAGCAGAACGGGCAGGGGGCCGCCGTTGGACCGGAGGGCCGCCGCCCTAGTTGACCTTGGAGTCCGTGTAGGTGCGGTCCTTCCAGGACACGCCTCGCCTGGTCAGGTACCTGGCGCTCCCCCAGAGCCCCGAGAGCAGCAGGAAGAAGACGCCCGCGGGGTAGGACACGAAGTAGCGCCGGGGGTAGCTGAAGCGGCGGTCGATGAGGACCCGCATGACCAGGATGAGGGCCACCTGCACCAGGATGATGGCGAACCACCCGTAGTCCGGCAGCCACGGGCTGACGTGCGAGGCCATGAGGACGAAGGGGCCGATGAAGAGGGCCACCGCGCCGACCACCACCAGGACGAAGAGCCAGGACATGAAGGCCGTCAGCGAGTAGGTCCACTTGCTGAAGCCCTCCCACAGGTCGCCCACGCCCTCGTACATGCGGGTGGTGACCACGTCGCCCAGGTCCACGGTGGCCAGCCGCTTACCGCAGCGGGCGAAGGTGATCCCCAGCCAGACGTCCTCGATGATGCGCCCCTTGACGGCCTCGTGCCCGCCCACCTCGTGGTAGTCCGCCGCTCTGGCGAAGATGAACTGCCCGATCACCAGCCCCGCCTTGGGGCGGCGGGCCCCCTGCACCCACCACAGCGGCATGCAGGTGATCACGATGGACCACATGGCCGGTATCACCACCCTCTGGGAGAAGGACGAGGTCTTCTGGAAGGGAAAGCCGGAGACCAGGGACAGGTTGTGGGCCAGGGCGTAGGTCACCGCGCTGGTCAGCATGTCCGGCGCGTGCACGGTGTCCGCATCGGTGAACAGCAGCCAGGAGCCCCTGGCGGCCGCCGCCAGCTGGTGGCAGGCGTGGGGCTTGCCGGCCCACCCCGGCGGCAGGGGCTTGCCACGGAGCAGCTTCACCCTGGGGTCTTTGGCCGCGATGGCGGCCACCAGCTCGCCGGTGCGGTCGGTGGAGCCATCGTCCAGCACCAGGACCTCGTAGGCCGGGTAGTCCTGCCTTTGCAGGGACTCCACGCAGGCCACTATGTCCCGCTCTTCGTTCCGCGCCGGCACCAGGATGGAGACCAGCGGGTAGTCGTCGGGCAGCCGGTGCTTCTCGGAACCCAGCCGGTGCAGGGCCCTCAGGTTGAGCAGGAGGTTGATCAGCAGGACCGAGAGGCCAAGGGTTACCGCGCCCAGGTAGATGTGCCACATAATCTCTTCTCCTAGCGGCTCAGGCAGGCCCACGCCTCGGCCTGGACGATGTCATCGGTGTCCGGCTGGTGCCTGGCCAGGAAAATGGCGCACAGGGCGGCGCAGGTCAGGGAGTAGCCCCAGGACTCATAGCCCAGGCCGAACGGCGCCGGGTTGTAGGCCCAGGCCAGCAGCAGGCACAGCGGCGCCGCCAGGTGGAAGATGGTGTTGCTGAGGAAGGCCTGCCTGGTGACCAGCAGGGCCAGCCCGTACACCGCGCCCGCCAGGGCCATGGCCACCGGGCAGAGGATGAGGAAGCCCACCACGAAGATGGTCTGCGCCTGGCCCCCGGTCCAGCCCAGCCAGACGCTCCACCTCTGGCCGATGGTGGCCGCCAGCATCATCAGGAGGTAGCCCCAGAGCTCCCCGACCAGCAGCCCGGCGGCCGCCAGGCACACCACGGTCTTCAGCACCTCGCCGAGGATGGACAGGGCCCCGGGGAGCTTCCCGGCATGGATAATGAGCGCGGTCGAGGTCACGTTCCCGGTGCCCACCCGCCGCAGGTCCCCCCGGGTGAAGAGGTGCATGAAGATGTTGGCCGTCGGGATGCTGCCGATCAGGTACCCGATGGCCATGATGGCAAGGACCAGGACCCACGTGTGCACAATCACCCCCGCCATTTCCGCCTATACATCGTCATCCGAGGTATACATCATAAGCCCGGCCGGGCATTACGTCAATAAGGGCTACTACTTATTGTCATTGTCCGCACATCTGATGCACGGGTTCTGCGACCAGGGTCTCACCCGGGGGCCGGGCCATTCCCGGCCATCTGTTAGTCGTTCCCGCCCCCGGAATCCGCCGCGGCCCCCGCCGGGCCGTCTTGACAGGGCCGGCCCCCCGGCCACCATAATGAGCAGGAGAACAAAGGCCGCAAGCCCCTGGCTTCAGCCATGGGGAGAACGTCGATCGACGTCCGGGCCGCCGGCCCGGACACGGGGTGCAGATGCCGGTATTCGCCGTCGAAACGAAGGGCCTGTCCAAGAGGTACGGCTCGTTCCGGGCGCTGGACAGCCTGGACCTGCGGATCGGGCAGGGGACCGTCTACGGCCTGCTGGGGCCCAACGGCGCCGGCAAGACCACGGCCATCAAGATACTGTGCGGCCTCATCAGGCCCAGCGGCGGCGAAGGGTACGTGCTGGGCCGCAGGGTGCCGGACCGGAGCGTCCTGCCCCTCATGGGATACATGCCCCAGGAGACCGCCCTCTACCAGGACCTGACGGTCCACGGCAACCTCAAGCTCTACGGCCAGGTCTACGGCCTGCCCGCGGCCCGGATCGCCCGGAGGGAGAAGGAGCTGCTGGAGTTCGTCGCCCTTTCCCGGTGGCGGGACTCCCTGGTATCGGAGCTCTCCGGCGGCATGAAGCACCGGGTGTCGCTGGCCTGCAGCATGGTCCACGAGCCGAAGCTCCTCTTCCTGGACGAGCCCACCGTGGGGGTGGACCCGGAGCTGCGGGCCTCCTTCTGGGAGTACTTCGGCCTGCTCAAGGGGCAGGGCGTCACCGTGGTGCTCACCACGCACTACATGGACGAGGCCCGGCACTGCGACCGGATCGCGCTGCTGAGGCAGGGGCGGCTGCTGGCCGAGGGCACGCCCGCCGAGGTCATCGAGTCCACGGGCGCGGCCGGCCTCGAAGAGGCCTTCCTGGCGCTGGTCAGGCAGCTAGAGGCCCGGCCATGAGCCTGCGGCGAGCCCTGGCCGTCACCGGGCGGATCTTCGGCGGGCTCCGGCACGACCGGCGCACCCTGGCCCTGATGTTCCTGGCCCCGGTGGTGGCCATGTGCGTTTTCGGCCTGGCGTTTTCCGGCGAGGTGCGGGACGTCAACGTGGTAGTGGTCAACCTGGATGCAGGGCTCGCGGTCCCCGGGAGCGGCCTGACCGCGTCGCTGCCGGAGGCCATCATCTCCAACCTCGACCCGGAGGTGCTCCGGGTGGAACGCGCGGACGGCTCGGACGAGGGGGTGCGCCGCGTCGAGCGCGGCCAGGCCTACGCCGTGATCGTCTTCCCCGAGGACTTCACCCGGAGCGTCCACATGAAGAGGCTGGACCCCTCCTACCCGGGGGACACCGCCATCAGCCTCAGGGAGGACATGTCCAACGTGAACGTGGCCAGCGCCATCACCGGCGCCGTCAGCTCCGCCGTGCTGAAGACCGCCCGGGAGGCCGGGCAGGACCTGCCCATGAAGGTGGACACCGGGGACCCCGTCTACGGGCAGGGGGCCAGCTTCATGGACTTCTTCGTGCCGGGCATCATGGCCTTCGTGGTCTTCCTCCTCACCACCCTGCTGACCCTGGTCTCGTTCGTGGGAGAGCGGACCTCCGGCAACCTGGAGAGGCTGCAGGCCACCCCGCTCCGGGACAGCGAGCTGGTGGCGGGGTACGCCATCGCCTTCAGCATCATCGGCATGCTGCAGACCGTGGTGCTCCTGGTGATCGGTGTCGCCGCCTTCGACATCATGATCGTGGGCAACATCGTGCTGGCATTTGCCGTCATCGCCCTGCTGGCCATCGTCAGCCTCAGCCTGGGGATCCTGCTCTCCAGCCTGGCCAGGAGGGAGGCGCAGGCCATCCAGTTCTTCCCTCTCATAGTACTGCCCACCTTCCTGCTGGCGGGGATCTTCTGGCCGGTGGAGGCCATACCCCGCTGGCTGCGGCCGCTCTCCTACGCCATACCCCCGTCCTACGCAGTGGACGCCATCCGCTCCGTCATGCTGCGGGGCTGGGGCCTGAGAGACATCTGGGTGGACATCCTGGCGCTCGGCGGGTTCGCGGCCGCCTTCCTGGCCGCGGCCACCCTGTCCCTGAAGAGGGGCCGGCGGTAGCCCGCGCCGGGCCGCGTTGCCGGGGCCCGGGCGGCGCCTCCCCCCGGGGCGAAGGCCAAAGCCACATGTGAAGGGCGTATTGACACCCGGGCGGGCAAGTGATAGATTCTCCGCACCTTGGCGCGGGCCGCCAGCCCGCCCCGGGAGCAGAGGGCCCGGCCTGGCGTCCGGGCAAGTGATTTCGGGCCCGCCAGCGACTAATGCACGGTTGGGGCAAAGCAGAGGCGGGGCAGCCGACCTCTGACGGCCTGGAACCCTAATGCCCGGCACGGCCGGAGAGGAGAGGAGGCAAAGCACATGTCCAAGAGAATCGTCAGGGTCGCCCTTCCGGTGGCGGTGGTATCCGTCATAGCCGCGGTCACGATCGGCGCGGCCGGTCCCTGCGACATCATGAGCCTGCTTAACGCTTTCCTGGGCTAGCAGGGCGCATACCCCGCACGACAGGCAGCGCGCCAGGCGCGCAACAGAAGGCAGGAGGCCATCAGGCCTCCTGTTCCTTTTTGCCACTGACAGCATTAGGTGGGGCCGTCAGGGCACATTGAGACACCGTTGTGATGCGGCCGTGCCACAATAGCGTAAACCACCCGCGTAAGCACATGCGCTACAATCACGTTCGCATAGAGGCCTTTGGCTACGAGCTGCCCGAGAGGGTAGTCACCTCGGATAGCCTGGAAGAGAGGCTGGCCCCGGTATACAGCAGGGTCCACCGCTCCGCCGGGGCGCTGCAGTTGATGACCGGCATCCGGGAGCGGCGCGTCTGGGACGACGGGACGCCCCCCAGCCTGCCCAGCACCCGGGCGGCGGAGAAGGCCATCGCCCGCTCCGGGATAGACAGGGGCGACCTGGAGTGCCTGCTGCACACTTCGGTCAGCCGCGATTTCCTGGAGCCGGCCACCGCCACCGTGGTCCACCACGCCCTGGGGCTGCCTTCGACGGCCACCGTCTTCGACATCTCCAATGCCTGCCTGGGGTTCGTCAACGGGATGGTGACGCTGGCCAACATGATCGAGCTGGGGCAGGTCAGGGCGGGGGTGGTGGCGGCCTGCGAGGCGGGGACGCGGCTGGCCGACGTCACCATCGAGGAGCTGCTGGGAGACGAGGACGTCACCCGCGGCAAGCTGCGGACCGGGTTTGCCTCTCTGACCATGGGGTCGGCCGCGGTGTCGGTGGTGATGGCCCACTCCTCCATATCGAGGAGCAGCCACAGGCTGCTGGGGGGCGTGGTGCGCACGGCCTCGCAGCACAATGACCTCTGCCGCGTCGACAGGGACACCTGCTTCTACGATGCCGGCGGCTTCCCCAGCCTGCGCACCGACTCGGAGGGGATCCTGCTCAACGGCGTTGACCTGGCCAGGGAGACCTGGGAGCGCTTCCAGCGCGAGATGGGCTGGAAGGCCGATGACGTAGACCGGGTCTTCACCCACCAGGTGAGCGCCGTCCACCAGGCCATGTTCTTCGAGGCCCTCAACCTCGACCGCTCCAAGGGCTTCTCCACCGTGGAGTACCTGGGCAACACCGGCTCGGTGGCGCTGCCCATCTCCGTGGCCATCGGGTGCGAGAGCGGCCACCTCACGGGCGGGCACCGGGCGGCCATGATGGCCGCCGGCAGCGGCCTGAACTGCATCATGCTCGCCCTCGAGTGGTAGCCGCCCCCCGGGAACTGCCTGGCTTCCACGGTCCGCTCTCCTAATGCCATGTCCCGAGCCGGCCCGGCGCCGGTGAAGGCGCCCGGGGGGCCGCCGGGCCGGGCCCCGCATTTGTCAGCCGCCCCGCCCAGCGCCTATCCTATAGTTGTGCCGGGATGGCCTCCGGGCCACCGCGCACAACGAAAGGCAGGAGGGCGGCATGGACCTGGACCTGAAGGGCAAGGTGGCCATAGTGACCGGGGCGGGCGGCGGCGGGATAGGCACCAGCACCTGCACCGGGCTGGCCCGCGAGGGGGCCTTCGTGGTGGCCAACGACATCGACCGCGGCTGGGCGGACCGGGTGGCCGCGGAGGTGGCCTCCCGGGGATCGAAGTCCATCGCCACCTGCGCCGATGTCACCAGCTACAAGGAATGCGCCGCCATGGTGGACAGGGCCGTGGCCGAGTTCGGGCGGGTGGACATCCTGGTCACCATACCGGCCTACATGGGCGCCGGGAGCTTCGCCGGGAGCAGCCTGGACAACCTCCACCGGGTGGTCGACGTCACCTTCTGGGGCACCCTGAACGCCATCAAGGCCGCCCTGAAGCCCATGATGGCCCAGCGCCGCGGCAGCATCGTCTGCATGGGGTCGGACTCGGCCCGCATGTGCCCCCCCGGCGAGAGCATGTACGCCGCCTCCAAGGCCGCCATCATGACCTTCACCACCTGCCTGGCCAAGGAGATCGGGTCCTACGGCGTGCGCATCAACGTGGTCAACGCGGCCCTGGTCAGCACCCCGGGGTCGGCCGGCCTGGCCGGGGGCTACTCCCACAACTACCCGCTGGGCAGGTTCCCCGACTCCGACGAGGTGGCCGAGACCATCTGCTTCCTGGCCTCCGACCGCTCCGCGATGACCACCGGGCAGTCGCTCTCCGTCAACAGCGGGAGGCTGTGAGGCGGCCGGCAAGGCCCCCGGGAAGGAAGGCGCCCCGGCGCTGATGACTCTTGAACACTGAGCAGGGCAGGCCCGGGTTCTTCTACGGCTGGGTGGTGGTCCTCGCCTGCTTCCTGGCCACCCTCACCCTGGGCGAGACCTTCTGGTGCTTCAACGTCTTCTTCCGGCCGCTGGAGGCCGAGTTCGGCTGGAGCCGGGCCGTCACCGGGTCCGCCTACACCTGCTTCCTCGTCGGGCACGCCATCTCCCTGATCATCGGGGGCCGCCTCGGCGACCGGTTCAGCCCGCGCCCCATCCTCCTGGGCACGGCCATAGTCTCCGGGAGCGCCATCGCCCTGGCCAGCCGGACCGAGAGCGTCAACGACCTGCGGCTCTTCCTCTTCATCGCCGGGCTGGGGGCGGGTCCCATGTGGTCCGTCTCCACCAGCACCATCGTCCGCTGGTTCGCCGGCCACCGCCACGCCGGCCTGGCCCTGGCCGTCACCACCACCGGGGTGGGCGCCGGGGCCATCATCTTCGCCCCCATGATCAACCACTTCATCGATGCCTACGGCTGGCGGGACGCCTTCCTCTACGTCGGCATCATCATGGGCGTCATCGTCCTGACCGCCGCCATCCTGGTGCGGCGGGCGCCGGCGGGCGCCGGGGGCCCCGGCCCGGCCGCGGCGGGCCGCTGGCTTCCGGAGCGGGCCGTCATCGCCCCCTTCGTGACGGTCACCGCCATCATCACGGTGGCCATCTTCTCCTTCCAGGCCGTGAACTCCCACCTGGCCATCCGGGCCACCGACACCGGGATATCGGACGCCACCGCCGCCTTCGCCGTGGGCCTCATGGGCGGGTTCTCCATCCCCGGGAGGCTCCTCTCGGGCCTGGTCTCCAGCATCGCCGGCTGGCGCCGCACTCTGGCCCTGGCGGTGCTGGGCATGGCGCTGTCGATACCCTGGCTGCTGTACCTGAACGGCGCCTGGATGCTCTACGCCTTCGTGTTCTGCTACGGGGTCTGCCACGGGCTGCGGGTGCCGGCCCAGATCGGCACCCTGGCCCAGTCCTTCGGCCTGGCCTCGCTGGGCCAGATGGTGGGCATGAGCACCGCCATCGGCCAGGTGGTGGGGGCCACGGCCCCGTCGGTGATGGGCTTCGTCTTCGACCGGACCCACAGCTACACCGCGGGCTTCTACATCCTGATAGCCGTGCTGCTGGCCACCGGCGCCGCGGCCTTCTTCGTGAAGGGCCCGCGGGCAGAGGCGCCCGCGGGTGACCGGCCTTCACAGGGGGTGCTATAATCCAGGAGGCCTCAGTTCACCGGGCCGGGAGGAGGGAAGAGGGACATGTTCTGTAACAGGTGCGGCGCCCAGGTCGACGATCAGGCCGCCTTCTGCGACCGTTGCGGAGCGGCGCTCCATGGCACCCCCCCCGGGATGCCCCCCGCCCCGGCCTGGGGCGCGCCGGCCTTCCCCGCGGCGGTCCGCTACGCCGGGTTCTGGAGGCGCTTCGCCGCGGCGCTCATCGACGGGCTGATCTTCGGGGCCGTATCGACGGCCCTCGAGTTCGTCCTCGTGGCCGCGGGGGTGCTCGACCCGGAGGCTGCCCTGGCCGATATCGAGAGCGCCGAGTACGCACACTACGTATTGGTGACCTGGGCCCTCGGCGGGTTCATGTTCCTGGCCCAGATGGCCTATTACACCCTCATGGAGAGCTCCTCCCGGCAGGCCACGCTGGGCAAGATGGTGCTGGGCATAGTGGTCACCGACTATGGCGGCCGGCGCATCTCGCCGGGCCGGGCCCTCGGCCGCAACCTGAGCAAGATCGTTTCCGCCATCATCCTGTGCATCGGCTACCTGATGGTGCCTTTCACCGAGAAGAAGCAGGGCCTCCACGACATGATGGCCAGCACCCTGGTGGTGGTGAAGTGATGCCGGGCCCGCTGCCGGGCAGGGGGGGAAACGACGCCCTGGTGCACGGCCGGGCCGCGGCCCCGCCGTCAGGCCGGCGGGCCGGGGGCGGGCCCGGGGCGGCAGTCGTTCACGCCGGCCCCTGGAGACGCCTGGGCGCGGCCGCGGTGGACGCCCTGCTGATACCCGTGGTCTGGTACCTGGCATCCTTCGTCACGGGCTGGGTCCTGGCCGCCGCCGGCGGCCAGCAGATGTCCGACGGCCTGGCCAGCCTCACCAGGTACGCCGCCTGGACCGCCGGCCTGGCAGCGTGGTGGCTCTACTGCGTCTTCATGGAGCGGTCCGCGTCCCGGGGGACCGTGGGCAAGGTGCTGCTGGGCATCGGAGTGACCGACTCCGGCGGGAAGCGCCTCTCGCTGGGGCGCGCCGCGGCGCGGAACCTGGCCAAGGCCGTCTCCGGGGCACTGCTGCCCTTCACCCTGATCATGGTGGCCTTCACCGGGAAGAAGCAGGCCCTTCACGACCTGATGGCCGGCACGCTGGTGGTGACGGTCGGGTAGCCGCCTCTACGGCGGCGGGGGCTGCGGGCTCTCCTTGCGGTGGCGGCGCCACTGCACGTACTGCCGGCAGCCCGCTTCCAGGGGGACCTGCGGCTCCCATCCCAGCTCGGTGCGGGCCTTGGCGCCGTCCAGGTTGCCGTCCCTGCCCAGCTGCAGCATGATGTTCCGGTTCAGGAAGGGGGTGGCCTTGGCCCCCGCCAGCCTGGCCACGCCCTCGATGAGCACCGCCCCGATGTAGCCCAGGGTGAAGGGTATGGTGACGAAGACCTTGGGGCCGCCCTGGGCCTTCATCATGGCCCGGGTGACCTCGGACATCCGGATGTTCTTCCCGGCCGCGTTGTACACCTGGCCAATGGCCTTGTCGGTGGTGGCCGCCAGGATGGCCAGCTCCGCCACGTCGCTGGAGTGCACCACCGCGAAGAGAGGGTTGGCCTTGCCCGGCCAGAAGGCTATGGGGATCAGCGTCTGGATGTAGACGCGGTCGCCCGTCAGCCGGTCCCGGGGGCCGTAGGCTATGCCGATGCGGACGATGGACACCTGGATCCTGCCCCCGCGGTGGTACTCCCAGCAGGCATCGTCGGCCAGGCGCTTGGCGTAGTCGTAGTAGGAGGACGGGGTCTTCTCCGCGGTGCAGGGGGTGGTCTCGTCCACCAGGGCGTCCCCCTTCTGCCCGGCCTCGCCGTAGGTGGTGACCGAGCTGAACTGCAGGAAGCGCTTGACCCCCGCCTCGCTGGCGGCCCTCAGGGTGTTCCTGGTGCCCTCCACAGTGACCCTCTCGAACTGGGACCAGGGGCCCCAGCCTGGGGTGACCTGGGCCGCGCAGTGGAAGACTATCTCCACTCCCTGCATGGCCGGCGCCAGCGTCTCATAGCGGGTCACGTCGGCGAAGACTATCTCGGCGCTGGTGGTCTTCAGGTAGCTCAGGTCGGAGGTGGTGCGGGCCATGGCCCGGACTTCGTAGCCCCTGGCCAGAAGGCGTTCCACCAACCCGGTCCCCACGCACCCGGTAGCACCGGTAACCAGGACTTTCATAAGCACCCCCCCCATCGCCGCCCGTCGCTTCGGCCCCCGTTCGGCGGAGGCCTCCGCGGCCTGCCGGCCCGGTACCGGCCCTGCGGGTCCTGCGGCGATGCTACCGATGATAGCCCCGCTCCCCCTGAGCGTCAAGCCGGGCGAGTGGGGCCGCGGGCCGGGTGGTATAATGGTCGCAACCCGGGCCAGGCAAAGGGGGAGAGAATGGCTGTTCTGTACTTCGTCATCGGCATGATAGGGCTGGTCCTGGCGCTCCTCAGCTTCATCTTCGGGGAGTTCCTCCACTCGGACCACGTCGACGGGTTCGGGGACTGGCTGGGAAGCCATCTGCCTTTCTTCGAGGCCGATCACCAGATCGAGTTCTCCCGGATCCTGAACACCGGGGCCTTCCTGGGCGCCCTGTCCGGCTTCGGCTTCGTGGCGGCCTTCGTCATGGCCCAGTTCGACCGCTCCGCCCTGGAGTCCGCGGGGTGGGGGGCGCTGGGCGGCGTGCTCCTGGGAAGCATGATCGGCGCCTCCTGGTACTTCCTGCGCCAGTCCGAGGGCACCGCCGGGTACGACGTGGCGGACCTGGTGGGCATGGACGGCGTGGTGGAGGAGAAGGTGTACGCCGGCAGCGTGGGGAAGGTCAGGTGCACCGTCAAGGGCACCCCGGTGTGGTACGCGGCCAGGTCCGTGGACGGGTCCGAGGTGGAGAAGGGGGAGACGGTGCGGGTGGAGAAGGTGGTGGGCAGCACCCTGTACGTGGTGAAGAAGTAGGAGTCCGGAGAGAAAGGAAGGCTGACGAACGATGGGTCTCATCATTGCTGGTTCCATTGTCGGCGTGATTCTGGTGGTCTTCATCCTGGGCGCGGTGGGCGCCAGCCGGTACAAGAAGGCCGGGCCCCACCAGGCCTTCATCACCACGGGCAAGGGAGGGCAGCGGGTCTGCATCGGCGGCGGCATGTTCGTCTGGCCCGTCGTCCAGAGCCTGTACGTCATGGACCTCCAGGCCCAGAAGGTCCCGGTGCGCCGGGAGAGCATCTACTCCAAGAACAACGTCCCCATCACCATCGACGTCACCCTGGTGTACAAGGTCAAGGGCGACGAGGGCTCGGTCAAGCTGGCCGCCCAGGCCCTCCAGGAGATGCAGCAGGAGTTCCACAAGGGCACCCGGGCCCCCACCAGCGAGATCTCGGAGATCGTCCAGAGCGTGGCCGAGGGCGCGCTCCGGGACATCGTGGGCAAGATGACCCCCGAGGAGATCAATGCCGACCGGGAGTCCTTCCAGAACAAGGTGCTGGACACGGCCGCCGGCCATTTCGAGAAGATCGGCATAGACCTGGTCAGCTTCGTGGTCAACCACATCAGCGACGAGAAGGAGTACTTCGTGTCCCTGGGCGCCCCGGCCATAGCCGAGGCTAAGCGGGTGGCCCGGGAGCAGGTGGCCACCAAGGACAAGGCCGCCACGGTGGTGGAGGCGGAGCAGTCCCGCGACGCCGGGATCCGCCAGGCGGAGACCAGGGCCGAGGTGTTCAACGCCGAGAAGGACCGGGACGTCAAGAAGGCGGGGTACGATGCCCTGGTGGCCGTGGAGAGGGCCAGGGCCGACCAGGCCGGCCCCCAGGCCTCGGCGCAGGCGCAGCAGCAGGTGGTGGAGCAGGAGACGGTCCTGGCCGAGAAGCGGGCCGAGAAGCGGGAGAAGGAGCTGGTGGCCGAGGTCCTCAAGCCCGCGGAGGCTGACAAGCAGAAGAAGGTCATCGAGGCCGAGGGCATGAAGGCCGCCGCCATCGTGGAGGCGGAGGGAGAGAAGCAGTCCCGGGTGCTCATCGCCGACGGCACCAAGCAGGCCACGGTCATGGCCGGCGAGGGCGAGGGCGCCGCCGCCAGGGCCCGCAAGACCGGGGACGCCGAAGGCACCAAGGCCGTGCTCTTTGCCGAGGCTGACGGGACCCGGGCCAAGCTCCTGGCCGAGGCCGACGGGACCCGGGCCAAGCTGCTGGCGGAAGCCGAGGGCCTGCACGCCAAGGCGGACGCCATGAAGGAGTTCGACAGCACTACCATCCAGCTGGAGGCCTACAAGTCCCTCATCGCCGTCCTCCCGGCCATGGTAGAGGCGGCGGCCAGGCCCATCGCCGGCATCCGGGACGTGAAGGTGGTCCACTTCACCGGGGGCCCGGGCGGCGACAAGGACGGCGGCAGCCCGGTCTCCAAGTTCCTGGACATCCCGCCCGAGGTCCTGGCCACCACCGACGAGTCACTGAGGGCCACTCTCGGCGTGGGCCTGAAGGAGATCCTGGGGGCCATCACCGGAGACACGGCCGGCGCCATCAGGAAGATACTGCCCAGGACGCAGGACGAGGGGCCGCAGAGGTAGCCGGCAGGGCGCGCCGCCCGCCGCGGCCGGGGTGACGGTCGGGCATCGTGCTTGACATCAGCGCCGCCGCGTGGCAAATTGAGTGCACGGGGGCCCTGCGGCCGCCATGGGACCTGGTTCCGGCGCTGGCCGCCCTGAATTGACGCGGTGCGGAGGTGAGCATGAAGATCCTGAGAAAGCTGGTACTGCTGCTGATCGCGCTCCTGGCCGTGCTGGCCCTGGTGGGGTGCGGCGGCGGCGACGGCAAGGACAACGGCGGGGCGGACAACATCACCAACGGCCAGGGCGGCGACGGCAATGGCAACGGCAATGGCGGGGCGGACAACACCACCAACGGCAATGGCAACGGCGAGACCGCGCAGTGGGCGGGCTACAACTTCGGGAAGACGGTGAAGCCCTCCTCCGGCGGCTCCGGCCAGGTCAAATCCTTCACCTACGAGTTCGGCTACAAGGACGACAATGGGCTGCGGGAGTTCAACATCGAGGGCACCTACCTCGGAAGAGTGAACGAGCCCATCCTGACCCAGAAGATGACCTACAGCACGGCCACCTACGAGTTCACCTACGAGAACGTCACCACCATGATGGACTGCTACAAGCTGAAGCACCGGGTGACCGTCATCACGAACGAGACCGACGAGGAGTACCCGGAGTGGTCGGAGACCACCGTCTGGATTCCCGTCGATGTGCCGGAGGACAGCACGATGGGGGCCTGGCTGTACCCCAAGGCGGAGTACCTGGACTCCGAGGGCAATGAGGGCGGCTGGAGCTACTACCTGACCAAGGCCATGGAGACCGAGATGGACAACCCGCCGGCGGGAACCTCGGTCACCTACATTTACGCCTGGGAGGGAGAGACCTTCGAGGGGGGGTTCGTGGACTGGACCTACATCGGGCTCTACGGCTGGGGCTGGTCGTGGTTCAAGGACTTCGCGGAAGGCGGGAGCCAGAAGCTGGAGGCAGGGAGCTGGGGTGCGGGCGGCCACACCTACAGGTGCGAGAAGATCAAGAAGACCATCGGCGCCTACACCCTCGACGCCTGGTCCCTGGAATTCTCTATCAGCTATGGCGGCGACTCCGCCGGTTACAAGGGCATCTTCTCCGAGGACCTGGCCATGCCTCTCTACTGGAAGTTCGGCTCCAGCAGCAGCGGCGATGACACCTACTGGGAGTACGAGATGACCGGCCTGGTACTGGGCTAGCCTGAAGCGCAGACAACCGGAGGGCCCCCTGATCAGGGGGCCCTCTCTCGTTCCTGCGGAGGGCCGCGGCGCCGGACCGCGGCCGTGGCGCCTGATGCCGCAGCCCCGGGCGCTACTTCTTGCGGGGCTCGTACCTGATGAAGACCGAGTGCTCCCGGCGCTCCATCTTGAAGAGGTCGATGGCGGTGACCAGGTCCAGGAGCTTGCGGTACCCGTAGTTGCGGGGGTCGAAGTCCGGCGCCTGCTTGTTGATGTTGTTGGCCACCTGCCCCAGGTTGGCCCACCCGCCTTCGTCGGAGGCCGAGTCGATGGCGGACCGGAAGAGGCCGAGGAGCTTCGAGTCCTGCCGCAGCGCCTGGCTCGACTTGCGCTTCACCGGCCCGTTGGCCGGCGAGGTGGAGAAGACCTCGGTATAGATGAAGCGGTCACAGGCGGTGACGAACGGCCGGGGCGTCTTCTGCTCGCCGAAGCCGTACACGGTCTTGCCGGACTCCCTCAGCCGGGAGGCCAGCCGGGTGAAGTCGCTGTCGCTGGACACCAGGCAGAAGCCGTCGAAGTTCCCTGAATACAGCAGGTCCATGGCATCGATGATCATGGCGCTGTCGGTGGCGTTCTTCCCCGAGGTGTAGGCGAACTGCTGTATGGGCTGGATGGAGTACTCCAGCAGGACCGCCTTCCACTGGGCCAGGCGGGGCGTCGTCCAGTCACCGTAGATCCGCTTGACGCCGGCCACCCCCAGCTTGGCGATCTCGGCCAGCAGCCCCTCCACTATGGCCGGATTGGCGTTGTCCGCATCGATCAGGACCGCCAGTGGTGCTCCGTGCTCTACCGACTCACCCACTACAGCCTCCTTGCCGACTCATCGTTGTCTTGCCACCGCCGGGGCGGCGGCCTGCCCTGCGGGGCCTCCTCCTCACTCCAGCCGCGCCGCCAGCCTGGCCCATTCCCACGCGTGGTCGTAGAGGTGCAGGCCGCTGGAGAGGCAGAGCATCTCGCCGTCCGGCAGCCCGATCTCTTGCGCCATGTACTCCTTCATCAGCTGCAGCGCAGCCAGGTTGGACGGGAAGCCACCCCACAGGTCCCAGGACCGGAAGTAGACCACGAAATGGAACCGGCCGTAGCGCACCCGGGTGTGGATGCCCCGCAGGCACGGCGGGTCCTCCAGGCGGATGGACTCGCGGCTGCCCACCGCCATGTAGGCCTGGTTGGTGTTGTGCCCCCCCTCCCGGTACATGCGGATGACCTCGCCCATCTGCGGCTCCAGGTCTTCGCCGTAGGTGTACTGCTCGTTCTCCGCCTTGAAGGAGGTCATCAGGTACGGCAGGTACGACTCCACGTACTCCATGGTGGTCGGCGGCGGCACCCCGGGCGGCACGTCCGGCACCAGCGGCCGGATCCCGGGCTGGCGCACCTGGACCACCGCCAGGTCCAGCTCCCGGCGGCGCTGGCCCTGGAAGCTGCCCCGGTCCACCCGGTACTCGCCGCCCCGCTCCAGCACCGCGCGCAGGCTGAGGAACCAGGCCTCGGAGAGGTCCCGGGCCTCTATGGTAGTGACGCGCATGCACTCCTGGCCCACGATGCCGCCTTCCTTCATGCCGCTGCTTCCGCCGGGGCCCGCCGGCCTACTGGCCCGTCGAGCCGAACCCGCCGGACCCGCGCCGGGTCCCCTCCACATCGGGCACCACCGCAACCGCGACCTCGGCCAAGGGCAGCACCACCAGCTGGGCGATGCGATCGCCCCGGTTGACCCGGTAGGGGGCGGGGCCCAGGTTCTTCAGCTCCACTCGGACGATCCCCCGGTAGTCGCTGTCGATCCACCCGGCGCCCGTCTCTATGTTGTGCCTGGTGGAAAGCCCGGACCGCGAGGCCACCCGGCCCACCGTCCCCGGGGGCAGCTCCACCACCAGGCCGGTGGACACCAGGGCCCGCCCCACCTCCGCCCGCCCGCCGTCCAGGCAGCGCGCGGGGGGGACCTCCACGGCCTCCGCCGAGTAGAGATCGAAGCCGGCGCTCCCGGGCGTCATCTTCGCGGGCGCCTGCGCGCCCGGCTCCACCAGCTTCACTCGAAGCTCACTCATCCGGGCCTCCCGACCTGGCTGCCGTCCGCGGCGGGGCACCCGCCCCGGCCTCACGCCTCTCCCGCGGACGGGCCAGTAGATTATAGGCAGGCCCCGGGGGCGGCATCAAGTCGCCGGCGGCAGGGCGGCCAGCCGCGCCCGCCGGCCCGTCTGCGGGGCCCGGGCGCCCTGCCGCCGGCCCCGGTAGAGCCCCCTCTCCAGGATGTACCGCTCCACCCCCCGGGGCACCAGGCCCCGGATGGAGCGCCCCTCGGCCACCCGGCGCCGGATGTCCGTCGCCCGGATGTCCACCTGCGGCGCCTCCACGAAGCTGACCCGCCCCGAGATGCCCGGGACCGCTGCCTCCAGCACCTTCATGTCGGGGCGCCGGATGCCCGGCCGGGAGAAGGCCACCAGGCGGCAGAGCCTTATCAGTCGCTGCGGGTCGTGCCACCGGGCGATGTCCGCCAGGGCATCGCCCCCCAGCAGGAAGTACAGCTCCGGGCCGGCCCCCGGGGGCCCCGCCAGGGCCTCCACGGTGTCGGCGGAGTAGGAGGGTCCCGGCCGCTCGGCCTCTATGGTGGACAGCTCCAGGTCCTTCCGCCGGCCGATGGCCAGCCGCACCATCTCCACCCTGTCGGCCACGGCTGACACGGGCCTGCTGGCCTTGAGCCACGGCTGCCCGGCCGGCACCAGCAGCATCCGGTCCAGCTCCAGGGCGGCCCGCAGATGCCGCGCCACCCTGAGGTGCCCGGTGTGGATGGGGTCGAAGGTGCCCCCGAAGACCCCCACGCGGGCGCGCGCCCCCTTCGTGCTCATGGCGCCGCCAGCTCCGGGCTGAAGTAGATGTCGTCCGGGTACACCAGCAGCCCGCCGTTGCTGTCCAGGTCCAGCCCCCCGGCCAGGTACGCCCTCCAGGCCACCTCGGCGCAGTGCAGGTTCCCGGCGTTGATCTTCAGCGGCAGGGTGGCGGTGGCCGTGTAGTCGAAGGCCCGGCCTACCTGGTCCAGCGCATACTGCACCGCGGCGTCGATGGCCTCCTGGCGGCCGGCCGTGGCCCGCAGCCGCCGCACCGACACCTCCGCGGGCCGGTCGCGGGCCAGGAACGCCTCCAGGCCGGTCAGGGTGACGCCGGCATTGTAGGTGGCCTCCACCACCGAAGGGTACGGCCCCCCCACGTAGACCGCGATGTGGTCCCAGTAGCCGGCCTGGCTCCAGCCGTGGTAGATGTCCACGAACAGCAGGTCCCCCGGCTCCAGGTACGAGGCATTGATCTGTTCCACCGGCACCGGGACCGGCAGGGTGCGGCCCCGGGCCACGGGCACGGATACCGCCACCAGCACCAGGGTGAGCGCCATGCCCAGCAGGCGCCACAGGGGCCATGCAGCCTTCCGCGCGCTCACGGCGCACCCTCTGCACAAGCGTGCCCGTGAGGGCAGCGCACAGGGTTGCGCACAGAGATAACGCACCTCATGTATTCTACTCATGATATCACAGGGTGCGGCACCTAATAATGGTGATAGTAGCGGGAAGGGTGCGCAGGAGCGGCTAGGAGGAGAAGGTGGCCAGGATCTCGTCCACGCTCTTCCTGAGGCTGGCATCGGTGGAGAGCATGCCGGCGATCTTGCGGTGCCCCCGCACGACGGTGGAGTGGTCCCGGCTGAGCAGGCGCCCCAGGTCCTGGAGCCCGCAGGTGGTCTTCTCGCGGACAAGGTAGATGGCGATGTGGCGGGCCTGGGTCACCTTCTGGTTGCGGCTGGGGCCTTTCAGGGCCTCCAGGCTCACCTGGAAGTAGGCCGCCACGGCATCCAGGATGGAGACCGGGGTCATGATGACCGGGGAGGCCGGGGGTGGAGCGATCTCGCGCAGCGCCTGCTGGGCCAGCAGCAGGGTGGGGGGCTGGCAGAGCATCCTGGCCCGGGCGATGACCAGGTTCAGGCAGCTCTCCAGTTGCCTCACGTTCTGGTGGCACTGCCGGGCGATGTACTCCAGCACCGCCTGGTCGATGCCCCCCTGATACCGGGCCGCCTGCGCCTGGAGTATGCCCAGACGCGTGGCCACGTCGGGGAACTCCATCTCGGCCACCAGCCCGGCGCCCAAGCGGGACCACAGGCTGGCGTCCATGGAGGTCAGCGATGCCGGGGTGCGGTCGCTGGTGATCACCAGCTGGCCCTCGGAGGCGTGGAGGTCGTTGATGGTGTGGAAGAGGGTCTCCTGGGTCTGGGGCTTGCCGGTTATGAACTGGACATCTTCGAGCACCAGCAGGTTGGTGTTGCGGAACCTGGCCCGGAAGTCGTCGGTGCGCCGCTCCCTGAGGGAGTTGACGAACTCGTTGGTGAACTGCTCGCTGCTGGCGCAGACCACCCTCATCCCGCTCTCCGAGGCGTAGTTGGCGATGGCGTGGGCGATGTGGCTCTTGCCCACGCCGGACGGCCCGTGGATGTACAGCGGGTTGTGCTCCCGCCCCGGCCCCTCGGCCGCCGCCATGGCGGCCATGAAGGCCAGGCGGTTGGAGGAGCCGACCACGAAGGACTCGAACGTGTGCCGCGGGTTGACCATGGGCACCAGCAGCGCGGGGGGGCTCTCCCGGGCGGGGGCCCCGGGCTCCCGCCCGGAGCAGACCTCGAACTGGACCTCGACCTGTTCGCCCAGGATGCTGATGAGCACCTTGGTCACCAGCGAGCGGCAGTGCTTGTCCAGCCACTCCCGGGCGAACGAGCTGGGGGTGCCCACCACGAACTGCTGGCCCCGGTGGCTGAGGCCGACGGAGTCCTTGATCCAGGTATTGAAGTTGGCCCGGCTTATCTGGACCTGGAGGCCGCCCTTGGCGGCTTCCCACGTCTCTCTGGCAGTCCTCATGTACTCGCTTTCAACAGGCTCCGGGCGCGCTTGCCCCGAAGGCAGGGCCGACAAAAAGGCACAGCAACGGACAGGCACTACGAAGGCAGATGCAAGACCTGATGCAGGATAGCGCTCAGCAGTATTCCAACGCTATGTCATACAGGTTGCCTGGAACCTTGCCGTCGAAACCCATGTCCCGTCCCCCCGGATGGGCTTCGTCAGGAGTTTACCACTAGCCCAATCGTGGAAGTCAAGGGGTTTGGTTATGTTATTATGATGTCAAGAAGATGACACGCGCTCCTGGCCCCGCACCCCGGCCGGCGGTCCCTCCGCTAAGGGGCGGTGCCGGTATCGCAGACGACAAAGGCGCCTGCTCATGCCGTGAAGGCGGCCCCGGGGCGCGGAGCGTGCGCCATACTTGTCTTCGGGCCGGGGGGTGTGCTATAACGCTTGACAGTTATGAGGACTTCAGCCGGGGCGACGGTGGCGCGCCTAGAGGGATTCGAACCCACGACCCTCGGTTCCGAAGACCGATGCTCTGGTCCGCTGAGCTATAGGCGCCGGGGTGGACGGAGGGATTCGAACCCTCGATCTCCAGGGCCACAACCTGGCGCCTTAAACCTCTCGGCTACGCCCACCGCGATGGGGCCATTTTAGCATCTGGCGAAGAGGGATATCAAGGTGAGCAGTCCTGCCGGCGAACGGGTCGGCGCGGTCATCGCCGCCGGCGGCCTCAGCAGCCGCATGGGAGGCATCGACAAGATATTCGTGCCCGTTGCCGGCCGGCCGCTGGTGTGGCACACGCTGGCGGCCTTCGAGGGCTGCGCCGCGGTGCACCAGGTGGTGATGGTCCTCCCCGAGGCCGGCGTTGAGCGGGGCCGGGGCCTGGTCAAAGAGGGCGGGTTCTCCAAAGTGACGGCGGTGTGCGGCGGCGGCCCGCGCCGCCAGGACTCCGTGGCCCGGGGGCTGGAGAGGCTGCCGGGCTGCGCCTGGGTGGTGGTCCACGACGGGGCCCGCCCCTGTGTCACCGCGGAGCTGGTGGAGCGCGGCCTGGAAGAGGCCCGGCCGACGGGCGCGGCGGTGGCGGCCGTCCCCCTGAAGGACACCCTGAAGGCGGTGGGCGCCGGCGGGGCCATCGAGGGCACGCCCTCCCGCGAGGGCCTGTGGGCCGCTCAGACGCCGCAGGTCTTCCGGGCCGGCCTGCTGGCCGAGGCCCACCGCCGGGTCACCGGGGACGTGACTGACGACGCCTCCATGGTCGAGGCGCTGGGGGGCCGGGTCAGGGCCTATGCGGGGCGCTATGATAACATAAAGGTGACCACGCCGGAGGACATCGCTCTGGCGGAAGCCATCTTGAGGACGAGGCAGGAGGGGACCATGGCCGGCATGCCGGCCCGCACGGGCATCGGCTGCGACGTCCACCCCCTGGTGGACGGGAGGCGGCTGGTGCTGGGCGGAGTGGAGGTCCCCTTCGAGAAGGGCCTGGACGGCCACAGTGACGCCGATGTGCTGGTGCATGCCGTAATCGATGCCCTCCTGGGCGCCGCGGGGCTGGGCGACATCGGCCAGCATTTCCCCTCGTCCGATGAGCGCTACCGGGGCATATCCAGCATCCGGCTGCTGGAGCAGGTGGCGGGGCTCCTGCGCTCCCGGGGGTGGCGCGTGGGCAACGTCGATGCCAGCGTGGTGGCGGAGCGGCCCCGGCTGGCGCCGCACATCCCGCTCATGCGGGAGACGATCGCCCGGGCACTGGAGATCGACCCCGGGCGGGTGGGAGTGAAGAGCACCACCGCCAAGGGCCTGGGCAGCCTGGGCAGGGGCGAGGGCATCGCCGCGCACGCCGTGGCCCTGCTGCAGGGGGCCGGCGCGGGGCCCGGGCCTGGCCGGACGCCGACGGGGCGGGACCGGACTGCTGACCTGGAGGAGACGCCGTGAGGATATACAACACGCTTTCAGCACAGGAAGAGGAGTTCGTGCCGCAGGGCGACGTGGTGAAGATGTACGTCTGCGGGGTGACCCCCTACGCGGAGTGCCACCTGGGCCACGCCATGAGCTATATCGTCTTTGACATGGTCCGCCGCTACCTGGAGTACCGGGGATACAAGGTCAGGTACGTCCAGAACTTCACCGACATCGATGACAAGATCATCAACCGGTCCCGGCAGGCCGGCATCCCGCCCGCCGAGCTGGCGGAGAAGTTCATCGCCGCGTACTTCGAGGACATGGACCGGCTGAACGTGCAGAGGGCCCACGTCTATCCCCGGGCCACGCAGGAGGTCCCCAAGATCATCGAGGTGGTGCAGGGGCTGGTGAGCAAGGGGAAGGCCTACGAGTCCGGCGGAGACGTGTATTTCCGGGTCAAGAGCGACCCGGAATACGGCAAGCTCATCCGCCAGGGCATCGACGAGCTCCAGTCCGGGTCGCGGGTGGAGGTGGGCGTGGACAAGGAGCACCCCCTGGACTTCGCCCTGTGGAAGGCGGCCAAGCCCGGGGAGCCCTCCTGGGAGAGCCCCTGGGGCAGGGGGAGGCCGGGCTGGCACATAGAGTGCAGCGCCATGTCCATGCGGTACCTGGGCGACACCCTCGACATCCACGGGGGCGGCCAGGACCTCATCTTCCCCCACCACGAGAACGAGATCGCCCAGTCGGAGGGCTTCACCGGCGCCAGGCCCTTCGTGAAGTACTGGATGCACAACGGGTTCGTGCAGATGGGTGGGGAGAAGATGAGCAAATCCCTGGGCCTGTTCGTCACCCTGAAGCAGGCCCTGTCCCGCTTCAGCCCCGACGCCATCAGACTCTTCATCCTCAGCTCCCACTACCGCAGCCCGCTCAACTTCAGCGAGGAGGGGGTGGCGTCCGCCGAGAAGGGCATGGACCGCCTGAGGCAGGCGGCCCTGGCGGGCCCGGCGCGCGGCCAGGGGGGCCCCCCGGCGGACATCGATGCGGAGGCCGTCCGCAGGCGGTTCACGGAGGCCATGGACCGCGACTTCAACTCCCCGCAGGCGCTGGCCGCCCTGTTCGACCTGGTGCGGGACATCAACCGGGCCATGGACCAGGGGGCGGACGCCCGGGGGGCGCAGCAGGTGCTGCGCGAGCTCCTGGGGGTGCTGGGGTTCACCTTCAAGGCGGCCGAGGTTGACCTGGCCGCCAGGCCCTTCATCGACCTGCTGGTCTCGCTGCGCACCGATCTGCGCAGGGAGAAGCAGTGGCAGCTGGCGGACCGGGTCCGCGACTCCCTGAAGGAGATGGGCGTGCTCCTGGAAGACACCCCGCAGGGAACGGTCTGGAAGCACGAAAAGCCCCCCGGCTGAGCGTGGCCCGCAAGGGCGCCCCGCCGGTGCCCGGCCGGGGCCGTTTCCGTCCCGGCACCATAGGGCACACAGGATAGCAGCGGACTTGACACCAATCATATGTGATGTTACAATTTCGTTACATCGCATCGGGAATCGAGGGACTTGCGCCCGGCTGGTGAAAGGCCTGCCGGAGTTTAAGGAGGAGAAAGTGCACAACTGGGAGACCAAGGACCCCTATCTGACGGCATGGATCAGGCTGCGCCAAGCTTCCGATGCCGCGCTGCGGGCGGTGGAGATAGAGCTGGGCAAGCGGCAGACCACGCTGGCACAGATGGACGTTCTGCTCGTGCTGAGCATGAGCAAGGTCCCTTTGAGCCCGGGGGAGATCTCGGTCTACGTGTTTCGGGAGAAGCACAGCGTTTCGGCCCTCCTGTCGCGCATGCAGCGGGCCGGCTATGTGAAGAAGGTCAGGAGCAAGAAGGACCAGAGGGTGGTCAAGATCCAGATACAGCCCAAGGGGAGAGACCTCCTCAACGGGGCCGTTGCGGTCATCGTGGGATACGCCCGGGACCTGCTGCGGGCGCGCTTCGACGAGAAGGAGATCAAGCAGGTCGACAAGCACATGAAGGCCCTGCGCGACGTGTCGCTGCACGAGCTGGGCACGGAGGCCAGGCGGGTCCCGGCCAGCATCGAGTGGGAGCCGGAGCCGCTGGGCCAGTGGCAGGAGATCATCAAGCAGTACCATGCCGGCGCGGCGGGCGTTCGCAGAGTGGCCGCTACCGGGAAATCAAAGTAGTCACAGGCGAAAACGCGTATCGGGGAGGGCCGTCCGGGCGCTCCCTTTTCTTTGGGGTGCCCGGCGGGGCGCGGCCTCCCGATGTGGCATCCCTCTCCAGCGGAGATGGCCTCAGGCCGTCTCCGGACGCTGCGGGCCCGCGCGGCCCGGCTAAGGCCTGGTCCCGAAGTGGATGGCCACGATGCCCGCGGCCAGCAGGCGGTAGCCGGTGCCCACCAGGCCGGCCCTCTCCATCACTTCCCGCAGCTCCTGCGCGCTGGGGAAGGCCATTATGGACCGGGGAAGGTAGAGATAGGCCTCCCGGTCCCCCGATACCAGCCATCCCACGAGGGGCAGCACCCGCAGCAGGTAGAGCCGGTGCAGGGCCCGCAGCACCGGGTGGCGGGGCCGGGAGAACTCCAGGCAGACCACTCTCCCCCCGGGGCGGACCACCCTGGCCGCCTCGCGCAGCGCGGCCTCCATGTCGGGGACGTTGCGCAGGCCGAAGGCGATGGCCGCCCCGTCGAGGCTGGCGTCGGCGAAGGGCAGGCGCTCGGCTACCGCCAGCACCGGGTGGATGTTGTCCGCCAGGCCCCGCTCCTTCCGCAGCATGGGCTGGCAGAAGTCGACCCCCAGCACCCGGCCGCCGGGGCCCAGCCGGCGCTGCAGCTCCCGGGCCAGCATGCCGGTCCCGGTGGCCACATCCAGGATGGCCTGCGACCCCGAGGGCTGCAGGGCGGCCGCGGCCGCCCTGCGCCAGCCCCGGTCCAGGTTGAAGCTGAGCAGGGTGTTCAGCAGGTCATAGCGGCCCGCTATGGCCGAGAAGGCGCGGTGGACGTAGGCCGGCTGGCCGCCGGCCGGCCCGGGGCCGCCGCCGCGGTCTTCGTTCTGCACATCCTTGTGCACAGCTTTGCACACTCCGCACAAATGCTGGTCAGGGCCGCCCGCCGGGGCCGCCCGTCCACCGGCCCGAGACGCGCAGGCTGTCGCCCACCCTGGCCCCCAGCCGCCGCGCGGCGCTGGCCCCCGGCAGGGAGACCTCCAGCCGGCCGCTGGAGCCTATCAGGGCCAGCAGGCCCCGGCCCCCCTCGTAGGAGTGGGCCAGGGAGCGGATCTCCTCCCCCGCTATCTCGATGCGCAGCCCCGCCGAGGGCAGGTCCTTCAGGGTGAGGTCCGTGATGAGGTTGCCGAAGCGGTCGATGTGCACCACGTGGCCCAGCAGGTGGCCGGCGCCGTCGCGCCGGGGGCGGGGCACCGGCAGGACGTTGAGGGAGCGGATGGGCTGGCCCAGGTCGGCCAGGGGCTGGCCGAGGGTGATGTGGGCGGCCACCGGGGCGAAGATGTCACGGCCGTGGAAGGTGGGGCTGACCGGGTGCCGCCAGAACCGCCGGCTGGCAATGCGGAAGGCCTCGAGATCCGGGGGGAGCCGGATGCGGCCGGCCCGGTCGATGGGCCGGCCGGCCGCGGAGCCGATCACGTAGCTGAGCACCCCGTTGTCCGGCGCCACGAAGATGGCCTCCGGGGTCTCCAGGATGACGGCCCGGCGGCGCCCTCCCACCCCGGGGTCGACCACCACCATGTGCACCGTGTCCGGGGGGAAGTGGGGGCAGGCGGTGGAGAGGACGAAGGCCGCCTGGGCGGTGTTGCCGGGCTCGATGGAGTGGCAGATGTCCACTATAGTGGCCGCCGGGTTGATGCCCAGGACCACCCCCTTCATGGCGGCGGCATAGGCGTCGCCTTCGCCGAAGTCGGTGGTGAGGGTGATGATGGCGTCAGGGCGGGCCGGCGCCGGGAGGAAGCCCGGGAGGAAGCCGGGCAGGAGCGGCCCCGGGTCCAGCAGCGGGCCCGCGGGCGGGGGGCCTAGCGGCTCCATCTGGCGCTGAACACCGACAGGGCCACGAAGACCACGACCAGGACGATGGTGAACTGGAAGAGGGTCTTCTCCAGCCCCCGGCGGGTGCGGAAGGTGGTGTCAGCCTGACCGAATATGCCGCCCAGGCCCCCTCCCCTCACCTGGAGCAGCAGCACCAGGATCAGCACCACCGAAACTATGATCTGGGCGATGAAGAAGTACTTCTCCACTAGCTCGCGTCAAGCTCCTTTCGAATTATGTCCCCCACTGAGATGGGGTTGGCCCGCCCCCGGGTGGCCTTCATCACCTGGCCAACCAGGAAGGTCAGCGCCTGCTCCCTGCCTGCTTTGAAGTCTACCACCGCCTGCCTGTTCGATGCAATTACGTCCCTGACCGCGGCCTCCACGGCCGCGCTGTCCTCCATCCGGGTGAGGCCCAGGCGGGCGGCGGTCTCCCGCGCGGCCCCGCCGGTGCGGAACATCTCCTCGAAGACCTTCCTGGCTGCCGGGCCGGTGAGGGTCCCCTCGTCGATCATGTCCACCAGCTCCACCAGGCGGGCGGGGGTGACCCGGGACTCCCCGATCTCGATGCCGGCCGAGTTCAGCCAGCGGGCCAGCTCGCCCAGGACCCAGTTGCTGACGGTCTTGGCCTTCCGCTGGAGCGCGCCCCCCTCGACCGGGGCCACGCAGGCCTCGAAGTAGTCGGCCACCGCCCGGGAGGAGGTGAGCTGGCCGGCGTCGTAGGCGGAAAGCCCGTACCGGGAGGAGAAACGCTCCCGGCGCTCCTCCGCCAGCTCCGGCAGGCCGGCCCTGATCTCTCCCACCCAGTCCCCGGTGAGCACCAGGGGCGGCAGGTCCGGCTCTGGGAAGAAGCGGTAGTCGTGGGCTGACTCCTTGCTGCGCTGGGGCTGGGTGACGCCCCGCTCGTCGACCCACCCCCGGGTCTCCTGGCGGAGGCGCCCCCCCTCGGCCGCCACCTGCCTCTGGCGCCCGGCTTCGTACTCCAGGGCCCGGTAGACGGCCTTGAAGCTGTTCATGTTCTTCACTTCCACCCGGGGCAGGGTCCGGGACGAGCCCTGCGGGCGGATGCTGATGTTGGCGTCGCAGCGGAAGCTGCCCTCCTCCATGTTGCCGGTGGAGACGCCCAGGTACTGCAGCATGGTGCGCAGCTTCACGAGGTACTGGCGGGCCTCTTCGGCGGTGCGCATGTCGGGCTCGCTGACGATCTCCATCAGCGGGACCCCGGCCCGGTTGACGTCGATCAGGGTGTACGGCGACTCCCCCGGGGGGCCGGCCCGGTGCAGGAGCCTGGCCACGTCTTCCTCCAGGTGCACCCGCTTGATGCTGACGCGCCGGCCGGCCCCGCCGTCCGCCAGGTCCATCCAGCCCCCGGCGCCGATGGGCTGTTCGTCCTGCGACACCTGGTAGCCCTTCATCAGGTCCGGGTAGGGGTAGTTCTTGCGGTCGAACCTGGTCCGCGGCAACACGGTGCAGTTCAGGGCCAGCGCGGTCATGATGGCCAACTCGACCGCCCGGCGGTTGATGGCCGGGAGGACCCCGGGCAGGCCCAGGCAGACGGGGCAGACGCGGGTGTTGGGCGGGGCGCTGGCGTAGTCCGCCGGGCAGCGGCAGAACATCTTGCTCCGGGTCAGCAACTGGGCGTGGACCTCCAGCCCGATGATGGTCTCGTAGGTCATGCCTGACCCAATATAGCACGCACCAAACGGGGGTGTCCATCGGCGGGCGGGGCGGCCCGGCGCCCAATTGTGTGCGGAATGAGAGGTTTGGGGCCTGCCTTCGTGCGTTCCCGGTGCTATAGTAGTTAGCAGGAGTCCCCGGCTGCGGCCGGGCCGGCGGACGGCGGGAAGGCCACCGGCGCGCCGGGGCCGCCGGGACAGGCCAGAGGACGTATGCCGAGATGATGCACGACCCCCACCGGGACACCGGGCCCGGGCTGCCGGCGGACGCGCCGCTCCCGGCGGACGCGTTGCCCCCGGCGGACGCGCCGCTCGCGGCGGACGTGTTGCCCCCGGCGGACGTGTTGCCCCCGGCCGGTGCGCCGCAGGCCTGGCCGGAGCCGCCGGGCAAGCCGGAGTCCAGCCACCTGGCGGCGGTGGTGGGAGTGACAGTGACGGCGGTCCTGCTGGCCTTCATGGGCCTGATGGCGTGGAAGGCGGGCTGGCTGGAAGGCCTGGTCCCGCTCTCGAGGTCCTCCCCGCCCATCGAGACCAGCATCGAGCCCACGGCATCGTCGGGGAGGCTCCTGCCGGCCCGGACCTACCGCTGGCGCTACGACAACCGGGACTGGGAGCTGACCATGCAGGTCCCGGAGCACCTGTACCTCTACTACACCGGGATGCAGCGGGCGCCGGTGGAGGACTACTCCATCTACGTCACCCATCCCAGGGATGACCGGGAGGTGACCGGCCCGCTGGCCGCGGAGCTCGCCAGGCTGGCGGCGGTGCAGGGCTACGGCCGGGTGCAGACCGTCAACTTCGTGGCCAGCTTCGTCCAGAGCCTCACCTACCGCCTGGAAGACGAGGAGTACCCCAACTACCCCGTGGAGACCCTGGTGGACAGGGCGGGGGACTGCGAGGACACCGCCATTCTGGCGGCGGCCCTGCTGGACGCCATGGGCTACGACGCCGTGCTGATCAGGTTCACCGCGCCGGTGGAGGACGAGGCGGGCCACATGGCGGTGGGCGTGGCCGTGACCGGGGCCTCCGGCTACAGCTACAAGTATGACGGGAAGACCTACCACTACCTGGAGACCACCTCCCGGTGGGACCTGGGGGACCTGCCCCCGGAGGTCCTCTCCAAGTTCAAGGGGACCAACAGCGGCATCTACCCGCTGGTCCCGGCCCCGGCCCTGCGCTTCAGCGGCAACCTGGAGTACCGGGTGGAGAGCCGCTGGTTCAGCGACGCCAGGGCGAGCATCAGCGTGACGGTGACCAACTGGGGCACCGCCCCGGCCTCCGGCTTCTACCTCGTGGCCTATTTCGAGGGGCGGGAGAGCGGCGCCAGGCAGAGCGATACCTGTGACCTCCCGGCGGGCTACCAGGTCACCAACGTGGCGGTCGAGGGCATCGCCATGCCGTCCGGGCCGGCCACGCTCCATGTGCAGCTGTGGCAGGGCGGCCGGGTGGTGGACGACTGGTCCGCCAGCATCTCGTAGCGGCGGCAGGCAGCCGCTGCGGGCCTCCGCTCCCGCGCAGCCGATGACGGCCCTCGACGGGCGGCGCGGCGCCTACTTGCCGACGCAGAAGCCGGCGAAGATGGTCTCCAGCAGGTCCTCCCGCACCGTCTCCCCGGTGATCTCCCCCAGGGCCCCCAGGCAGGCGGTGAGGCCGATGGTGACGAAATCATCGGCCATACCGGCCTCCAGGTCCCGCAGCGCCTGCTCCAGGGCGGCGGCGGCCCTCTCCAGGGCGGCCTTGTGGCGGGGGTGGCTCACCAGGGGGGCGTCGCCCACCACGACCCGGCCTCCCAGGGCCAGCCCCACCATCTCCTCTTCCAGGCGGTCCAGTCCCTCGCCGGTGAGCGCCGAGACGCGGACTACCGCGGCCTCCAGTCCCAGGTCCTCGGGGCGGGCCCGCGCCGGCAGGTCGCACTTGTTGGCCACCACCAGGGCGGCCCTGGGCCCGATGAGGGCGGCTGTCTCCCGGTCGGCCTCCGTCAGGGGCTGGCTGGAGTCGACCACCGCCAGCACGAGGTCCGCCCCCTCTATGGCCCGGCGGCTGCGCTCCACGCCCAGCGACTCCGCCTCGTCCCGGCCGCGGGCGATGCCGGCGGTGTCCACCAGCAGGAAGGGCACGCCCCGGATGCTGGCCACCTCCTCCACCGTGTCCCGGGTGGTGCCCGGCACCGGCGTGACTATGGCCCGCTCCTCGCGGAGCAGCCGGTTGAGCAGGCTGGACTTGCCCGCGTTGGGCCGCCCCACGATGGCGGTCCTCACCCCCAGGCGGCATACCAGCCCGGCCTCCGCCGTGGAAATCAGCCCCGCCAGCGCCCGGGAGGCCTGCGCCAGCGGCCCGGCCACGTCCTGCGGGGGGATGTCGTCCTCGGGGAAGTCGATCCGGGCGGTGAGGCAGGCCAGCGCCTCCAGCAGCGGCCGGCGTACCTCCCTGACGGCCGAGGAGAGGCGCCCCTCCAGGCCCTGCACCGCCACCCGCAGGCTGGCCTCGGTCCGGGCCCGGACCACGTCCAGGACCGATTCGGCCTGGGCCAGGTCGATGCGGCCGTTGAGGAAGGCCCTCAGGGTGAACTCGCCCGGCCCGGCCGGGCGGGCGCCCTGCCGCAGGGCCAGCCGGAGGATGCGCTGCAGCGGCAGCGGGCCCCCGTGGCAGTTGATCTCCACCACGTCTTCCCGGGTGTAGCTGCGGGGCGCGGCCATGTGGGAGACGAGGACCTCGTCCACGCGCTCGCCGGTCTGGGGATCGACGATGTGGCCGTAGTGGAGGCGGCGGTCCGAGAGCCTGCCGGGGAAGATGGCTGCGGCGATGGCCAGCGCCTGCGGCCCGCTCAGGCGGACGATGCCGATCCCGCCCTCGCCCAGGGGAGTGGAGATGGCCGCAATGGTGTCCCGGTACATGATGCCTCGCCGCGACAAGCGGCCGCCGCCCGGGCGGCGCTACCCGATCTTCTCGATCCTGTAGTGGATCTCCCCCGCCGGGGCCACCATCTTCACCACGTCGCCCTGGTGCTTCTGGTGGACGGCCTTGCCCAGGGGGGAATCGATGGAGATCCTGCCGCGGGCCGGGTTGGCCTCGTTCCTGGTGGCCAGCGTGTAGGTGAGCCTCTCCCCGGTGGCCAGGTCCTCCAGGGTGACGCTGCAGCCCAGCCTGGCGCCCGGGGCCTTCGGCTGCGCCTCGGCCTCCACCACGATCCCGGTGGCCAGCGACGCCTGGATATCGCTCATCCGGGCTTCGATGTGCGCGGCCCGCTCCCGGGCGGCGTGCAGCGGCGCGTTCTCGCGGAAGTCCTTGTCGGCGGCGGCCACCCGCATCTCCTCGGCCACGCGGACCCGCTCCTCTTCCAGCGCCGCCAGCTGGGCCTTCAGGCCGGCATGGTCGCTGGCGGTCAGGGCGACCAGCGGCGGCGGCTTCACCCCGCGGGCGGCTGCCTTCTTGCCCTGCGCCTGCTTGATGCGCAGGTGCGGGGCCATGCTGATCTTGAGCAGCTTCTCTTTGCGGGCATACCGCAGCATGGCCCGCACGGGCTCCAGCTTCTTGTTGGCGTCAGCAGTGGCCGCGGCCGTCCACTGGGCGTAGGTCTCCAGCTCCATGGCGTTGATGAGGGTGATGGAGCGCCCCTTGCCGTACCAGAGAACGAACTTGTTGACTTCCTGCTGTCTGGCAGCCCGTCCTTCGGCGGGCGACGAGGCGAGGAACCTCGTGGCCAGCTCTTCGAGGCTGAGAGCTTCTTCTGGCATCCTCTTGGTGACCACAATTCTATCACACGCAGGGGGCCTTTTACCAGCCCATGCTCAGCCGCCTGGCCAGGCGCGCCGGCAGGCCGGCATCGAGCATCTTCTCCTGGGTGAGCCGGTAGTTGTAGGCCACCCGGTAGTGCCGCAGGGCCTGCTGCTCCATGTCGATGATGGCGTAGCTGGCCCTGGGGTCGCCGTCCCGGGGCTGGCCCACTCCGCCGCAGTTGATGATGAACCGGCTCCCGGCGGCCAGCGCCAGCCGCCCCGGCATCTGGTGCATCAGGCAGGAGCCGGCGGCGTTGAGCTCGAAGAGCAACGGCGAGTGGGAGTGGCCGATGAGGCAGAACCTGGTGTCGAAGCAGCCGAAGTTGGCCCGCGCGGTCTGGGTGTCGAGCACGTACTCCCAGAGCGGCTCCCGGGGGCTGCCGTGGACCAGGGTGAAGTCTCCCCGCGTCAGGGTCAGGGGCAGGCCCGCCAGGTAGCCCGCGTCCTCCTCCTGCAGCGCCCCGGTCGTCCAGCGGCAGGCCGCGGCCGCCTCGGGGTTGAAGGCTGACGGGTCCAGCCGGCCGATGGCCGCCAGGTCGTGGTTGCCGGCAACGCCGGCGCCCGGGAGACCGCGCAGCAGCCGGAGGCACTCGCGGGGGTCGGGGCCGTAGCCGACGTTGTCTCCCAGGCACCAGACCTCGTCGGCCCCGCCCCGGGCCTCGAGGTCCGCCAGGACGGCCTGGAAGGCCTCCAGGTTGCTGTGGATATCGGCCACCACGGCGCAGCGCATGTTGGACAGGGGTTACTATAGCAGGTTCGGCCCCATACATCTATAATCTCCCCTGTGAGGGTGTCGGAGCTGGGCGAGTTCGGCCTCATCGAGGTGCTGGCGGGGATCGTCCCCCGGGGCGGGCCGGAGCACCGGATGGTGGTGGGCATCGGCGACGACGCGGCCGCCTGGCAGGAGGACGGCGCCACGGTGCTGGCCGCCACGGACGCCATGGTCCAGGGGGTGCATTTCGCCCCGGGGACCCCCTGGGGGGACCTGGGGTGGAAGGCCCTGGCGGTCAACCTCAGCGATATCGCGGCCATGGGCGGAGTGCCCCGGTATGCCCTGGTGGACCTGTCGCTGCCGGGGGAGACGGAGGTGGAGGACGCGGCCGGGCTGTACCGGGGCCTGGCCGAGATCGCGCAGCGGCACCGGGTGGCCGTCGTGGGCGGCAACCTCACGGCGGCGCCGCTGGTCATGATCGCGGTGACCGTGATCGGCAGGGCCCTCGGGGAGGGGCTGCTGCGCCGCTCGGCCGCGGCGCCGGGGGACTGCGTGGCGGTGACGGGGCACCTGGGCGCGGCGGCGGCCGGCCTGCGGGTCCTGCGGGGGCAGGCA
>CAZBJX010000015.1:0-51577 GCA_964492335.1 uncultured Dehalococcoidia bacterium
AGGCCGGTCCCGCGCCCTCCCCCCCACCCCGCCCGGAGAAGTTGCGGAATTTCTGACACACTGCCGATACCCTTGACAATCCCGACGCACTTGTGTTATACGGTTACCTACACTATTTCGGTACTATCGCACATATCCTATGGTTCGCGATGGTCCGGCAAGACGGCTTCTGGGACCATTGGCGTTAAGTAATCGGGCCGAGGGGGGTAGTGGACAACAGGTTCAGTTCGGCCGCGATTCCAGTGCAGACCATCCGTTCCCTGGCGGCGTATCGGACAGCGTTGGGCACTTCCTGTCGGCACGACAGCAGCATGGCTGCGGGCGGCTTCCTGGGTTTGCAGGCGCGGTCAAGGCGCGGTTACGGATACCCGGTTCAGAAAGGAGAGTCGAGATGGAACCTGCAATAGTGAAATGGCTGGCTGCAGCGGTGGTGGGTGGGTTCGGCTTCATGGGACCGGCGCTCGCGCTCGGGCTCATAGGCCATTCTGCAATGCAAAGCCTGGGGCGCAACCCGGAATCCAGGAATGCGATCATGACCAACATGATCCTGGTGGCCGCCCTCACTGAAGCCGTCGGCATCTATGCCCTGGTGTCGGTCATTCTGATCGTTCTGGTGGCGAAGAACTAGAACGCGAGGTTCGGTAAGGAGGAATCATGGGAGACTCTGGTTCCCAGGGGATGCCCTTCATGGTCGTCCTGGTGGTCTTGCTGTCTGGAATCGTGTTCATGACGGTGTTACTGGTGACTGTGCTGGTGATCGCCAGCCAGATCCAGCTGGCCGGGACCGCCTGAGTGCGCGCGGGTCAGTGCACACATCCTGGCAGCACAGCTTGACAACGACAGCATTCAGCGAATACTCGACAGGCCGGGGGGTGGGGTCCTCCCCCGGTTTCAAGGGGCACCACGTGTAATGGAGTGGCCAGCATTTGTAGCGATAGTCACCGCCATCGTCGGCTCCTACTTCACCGTGGGCCTCATGGTCATCGCCTTCCAGGTGAGGCAGTTTGAGCAGCGCCTCCGGCGCCTGGAGGGCTATCCGCAGCAGATACGGGCCAACATCGGGCCCAGGTCGGACCAGATCATTCACGACGTACAGGACTGCATCCGCATCCAGGGCTGGGTGAGAAGGCGGGACATCAGGGCCTTGCGGGCCGCCATCCAGGAGATCCAGTTCGCCATGGCCGGCTTCCGCGAGACCGACGAGTGGGAGCAGAAGGGGTACGACAAGCTCCACCCCAGCCTGGAGCTCCTGCAGCTGGGGATCCGCGGCAAAGCCAAGGATCGCGAGACCGGCTACGACGGCTAAGTTGCAGCCGCCGGGCCCCGAGCCTCGCCCCCGGGCACCCGGCGTGCTCTCCCTCTCCGCCCACGCCCTGACGTGCCACTGAGCCTCGCCCCCGGGCGCCCGGCGTGCTCAGCCTTGGCAGACACCTCTCGGGTCACCTATAATAGCGTTCGTCAGTCCGACCGGGGCCAGGCCCGGCAACGGCTGTCACGCATTCGTCAGTCCGAGGATCCCGGAAGAGGCGGCCGATTGGGAAAGAGACTGGAGATCATAACCCGGCAGCGCCTGGATAAGGTGCGCAGGCTCCGCGAGCGGGGCATCGATCCCTACCCCAATACCTACCGCCGCACCCATACCGCCCGGGAGGCCAGGGACCTCTTCGAGAGCGGCGGCCAGACGGTGGGCCCGGTCTCCGTGGCCGGGCGCATCACCGCCTTGCGGCACATGGGCAAGGCCAGCTTCCTCGATCTGCGCGACGGCTCCGGCCGGATACAGGCGTACTTCAACAAGGTCCAGCTGGGACCGGAGAGGCACGAACTGGTCAGGGAGCTTGACCTCGGCGACATCCTGGGCGTGAAGGGAATCCTGTTCAGGACGAAGACCGGGGAAGTGACGGTGGACGTGTCGGAGTTCACCATGCTGGCCAAGTCACTGGAGCCCCTGCCGGAGAAGTGGCACGGGCTGGTGGACGTGGAGAAGCGCTACCGCCAGCGGTACCTCGACCTCATATCCAACCAGGCGGCCAGGGACACCTTCCTGGCGCGCAGCCGCACCATATCGGCCATACGGCGCTTCCTCGACGGGCGGGGCTTCATCGAAGTGGAGACGCCGGTGCTGCAGCAGGTCGCGGGCGGCGCCCGGGCCAGGCCCTTCGTCACCCACCACCAGGCCCTCGACGAGGACTTCTACCTGCGCATCGCCACCGAACTCTACCTCAAGAGGCTCATCGTCGGCGGCTTCGACAAGGTCTACGAGATCGGCCGCATCTTCCGCAACGAGGGCATATCCACCAGGCACAACCCGGAGTTCACCACGCTGGAGTGCTACGAGGCCTACGCCGACTACAACGACGTCATGTCCATGCTGGAGCAGATGGTCTCGGAGACCGCCCTGTCGGTGCTGGGGACCACGAAGGTCACCTACGGGGACCTGGCCCTGGATTTCACCCCCCCCTGGAGGCGGCTCACCCTGCGGGACGCCGTGCTGGAGACGTGCGGCATCGACTTCGAGGCGCAGCTCCAGGCGGGGCCGGACGCCCTGCGCAGCGCCATGCAGGGCAAAGGCCTGCAGCTGGACGAGACGATGAGCCCCGCCTACCTCATCGACAAGCTGGTGTCGACCTATGTCGAGCCCACCCTGGTCCAGCCCACCTTCCTGATCGACTACCCCGTAGAGACGACGCCGCTGGCCAAGACCAAGAGCAACAACAAGGCCATCGTCGAGCGCTTCGAGGCCTTCGCCGTGGGCATGGAGTTCGCCAACGCCTTTACCGAGCTCAACGACCCCGAGGAGCAGGCCGCCCGCTTCAACATCCAGGAGGAGTGGCGCAAGCAGTTCGGCGACGAAGAGGCCGAGCTGTACCAGGAGGACTTCATCCAGGCCATGGAGTATGGCATGCCCCCCACCGGTGGCCTGGGGGTGGGCATCGACCGCCTGGTTATGCTGTTGACCAACCAGCAGTCCATCCGCGAGGTGATCCTCTTTCCGCAGCTGAAGACGGCCTGATTCCGAAGAGGCAGGAGTAAGACATGCTGAGCATCCAGTTCATCCGGCAGAACCCGGAGATCGTGCGTGAGGCGTTGGCCAGGCGCCAGGACTCCACCTCCCTGGACGATGTCCTGGCCCTGGATGAGCAGCGCCGCAAGCTGATCGCGGAAGGGGAGACGCTCCGGGCCCACCACAAGAAGGAGAGCAAGAAGTTCGGGGCGCGGAAGGCGGAGGCCTCTGTGGAGGGCGCGCCGGAGGCCGGCGCGGGGGACGGGGCCGCGCAGGAGCTGGTCCGGGTCCGGGAGAGGGTCAAGGCCATCGAGGCGGAATCCGACGCCATAGAGGAGAAGCTGAGGGACATCCTCCTGCGCATCCCCAACATACCCGACCCCGGCGTCCCCGTCGGCCAGCCCCCGGAGGACAACGTGATGGCCCGGAGCTGGGGAGAGCCCCGCCGCTTCGACTTCGCGCCACAGGCCCACTGGGACCTGGGCGAGTCCCTGGACATCATCGACTTCGCCCGGGGCACCAAGCTCTCCGGCTCCCGGTTCTACCTCCTCAAGGGGGCGGGGGCGCAACTGCAGCGGGCCCTGATCGCCTTCATGCTGCACTGCCACATCAAGGACCACGGCTACACCGAGATCTATCCCCCCTACATGGTGAAACAGGAGTGCCTGGTGGGCTCCTCCAACCTGCC
Source organism: uncultured Dehalococcoidia bacterium (assembly GCA_964492335.1). Lineage (GTDB taxonomy): Bacteria > Chloroflexota > Dehalococcoidia > UBA2247 > RBG-13-53-26 > JAFGCL01. The sequence goes on from CAZBJX010000015.1 coordinate 3,690, forward strand.
CAAGTTCGCCAACAACCTCTACCACGACGCCGAGGAGGACTTCTGGTTCGTGCCCACGGCCGAGGTGCCCCTGACCAACCTCCACCGCGACGAGATACTGGAGGCCGCCTCCCTGCCGCGCTGCTACGTGGCCTACACCGCCTGCTTCCGCCGCGAGAAGATGGCCGCGGGCAAGGACACCCGCGGCATCAAGCGGGGCCACCAGTTCGACAAGGTGGAGATGTACAAGTACACCACCCCGGAGACATCCGACGCCGAGCTGGAGAAGATGGTGGCGGACGCAGAGGACGTGCTGCGCCGCCTGGGCCTGGCCTACCGGGTGCTCCAGCTGTGCACCGGGGACCTGGGCTTCGCCTCCGCCAAGACCTACGACCTGGAGGTGTGGGCCCCCGGGTGCGGGGAGTGGCTGGAGGTCTCCAGCTGCAGCAACTGCACCGATTTCCAGGCGCGGAGGGCCAATCTGAAGTACCGACCCGGGCCGGGGGCCAGGCCGCAGCTGGTCCACACCCTGAACGGCTCCGGGCTGGCCCTGCCCCGGGTCATGATCGCCGTCCTGGAGAACTGCCAGCAGGCGGACGGCAGCGTGGTGGTGCCGGAGGCGCTACTGCCCTTCACCGACGGGCTCCGCGTGGTCCGCAGGCCTGCATAGCCCGGAGAGCGCGTCCTCGTCCTTGATCTCCCCGCCCGTGATAACCCGCAGGCCAGCATAGCCCGGAGAGCGCCCTGCGCCTGCGGCGCGGGCGCGGCGGCTACCGGTCCGCCGGCCCCGGCAGGTCCCTGGCCGCCTTCATGATGCGGGCCAGTTCCACGGTCCGCTTCGCCAGGGCCCGGGCAGACGACATGGCCATTCCGTCCCGCAGCACCCCCAGCTTGTCATCGGGCGCAAACCGGCCGCTGCCGCCATCGCTGGACACGCCCACCGCCCCGAACTGGCACCCGCCCTCCCCGGGGCTGGCCACCACCATGCCCCACATGAGGTATGCGGTGACCACGCTGAGCAAGGTAGTCTCCGGCCCGGCGTGGCGCATCCAGGAGACCGTCATGGCCGCCCCCACCTTGTTGCGCAGCACCCCGCGATAGTGCCGGCCCAGGACCAGCGCCCGGAACCGGTCCATGAAGACAGCCGAGTACCCCGAAAGGCGCCCGGTGTAGGCCGGGGTGGCGATGACCAGCGCGTCGGCCTCGACGATCCGGGGGTAGAGATCCAGCATGTCGTCCTTGATGCTGCAGAAGGCGCCCGCCTCCTGTCTGGAGGTGCACCAGTTGCAGTGGCGGCAGTCCGCGATCCGCTTCTCTATCAGCCGGACGAGCTCGACACTGACATCGCCCCGGCCCCGGGCCTCCTGGAGAGCCTCCGACAGGAAGGCCTCGGTGTTGCCTCCCCTGACCGGGCTGCCGCAGATGCCCAGTATCCTGACCGGCATCCGCCCTCCGGTCACCACCGGGCCCTGCAGACCGGGCCCAGGCTGCACTCGATGTACTCCTTCATCATGCGGCGGGCGCTGAAGCGGGGGGCCAGGGTCTTGATGGACTCCTTCACCATGCGCATCCACCCGTGGGGCACCCCCTTCCGATCCCTCATGTAGAACAGGGAGATGACGTCCCTCCCCAGCTCCCGGTAGACGGCTTCCGCATCCATCCAGTCCTCTTCCTCGTTGGTCGGCGGCTTCATCACTTCCCCGATGGCCCAGCCATTGGCCCCGTTGTAGGCTTCATCCCACCACCCGTCCCGGACGCTCATGTGGATGACCCCGTTGAGCACCGCCTTCATGCCGCTGGTGCCGCAGGCCTCGTTCAGCCGCCGCGGCGTGTTCAGCCAGACGTCCACGCCCTGAGTCAGGTAGCGGGCCATGTGCATGTCGTAGTCCTCTATGAAGGCGATGCGGCCCATGAAGTCGCGGTCCAGCGCCTGGCTGAAGACCCGGCTGACCAGCTCCTTCGAGGCGAAATCGGCCGGGTGGGACTTGCCGGCGAACACTATCTGGATCGGCCGGAAGGGGTCCCTGACCAGCTTCTTCAGGCGCTCGATGTCCCGGAAGACGAGGGTAGGCCGCTTGTACTCGGCGAACCGGCGCACGAACCCGATGGTCAGCACATCCGGGTGCAGCAGGGCGCCGATGCCCACCAGCTGGTGCGGCTCGACGTCCTTCCCGGCCCAGGCCCTCTGGGCCAGCTCGCCCACCCCGCCGATCAGCTTGTGCTTCAGGACGCGCCGCGCGTTCCACAGCTCGTCGTCGGGGATGTCGTCTACCTTCTCCCAGAGGGCCGGATCATCGTGCCTCTCCAGCCAGTCCTCTCCCAGGTACCGGGCGTACACCTCCCGCATCTCGGAGGCCACCCAGCTGGGCGTGTGGATGCCGTTGGTGATGTGGGACACGGGAACATCGTCCACCTCCCTGTCGGGCCAGAGCACCTGCCACATCCTCCGGGCCACCTCGCCGTGGACCCGGCTGACGCCGTAGCGCTGCTCCGACAGGCGCATGGCCAGCGCGCCCATGGTGAACAGGCCCATGTCCTGGCCCCCCAGCAGGCCCAGGCCCAGGCACTCCTTCCGGTCCACCTGCAGAGACGTGCAGTAGTCGGCCAGGTACCGCTCCACCAGGTCCAAGGGGAAGATGTCCTGCCCGGCGGGCACCGGCGTGTGCGTGGTGAAGATGGTGCTCGACCTCACCTTGCGGACCGCTTCCGCGAACGTCAGGCCGGCCTGCACCTCCTCCCTCACCCGCTCCAGGGTCATGAAGGCGGTGTGCCCTTCGTTGGCGTGCCACACGGCCGGCCTGATGCCCAGCGCCCGCAGCACCCGCACCCCTCCCATGCCCAGCACTATCTCCTGCTGCAGGCGGCTCTCCTGGTCGGCTACGTACAGCCGGGCGGAGAGATGGCGGTGCCGCGGCGTGTTCTCGGGCTCGTTGGTGTCCAGGAGATAGACGTCCACGCCCCCCACCCTGACCCTCCACACCCCGACGTATACCGTCCGCTTGCCCAGAGGCACGCCCACCAGCATCTTCTGGCCGCCGGCAACCCGGACCGGCTCGATGGGCGCCTCATCGAAGTCCAGCTGACGGTACCGCTCTTCCTGGGTGCCCTCGGCCGTGATGTGCTGGCGGAAGTAGCCCTGCGGGTACATGAAACCCACCCCCACCATAGGGATCCCCAGGTCGCTGGCTTCCTTGCAGGTGTCGCCGGCCAGGATCCCCAGCCCGCCGGCGTATATGGGCAGGGAGTTGTGGAAGGCAAACTCCATGGAGAAGTAGGCCACCGGGCCGTCCAGCATGCCCGGGTGGCGGTCGCCGAACCATGTCCGGCTGGAGCGCACCGCGGCATCGAACCTGGCCATCACCGAATCGTAGAGGGCCACGAAGGCCTGGTCGGCGGCCAGCTGCTGCAGGCGGTCCGGGGACACCTCCCGGAGCTGCCTGACCGGGTTGTGGTCCACGCGCCAGCGGACGTAGTCTACTTCGCGGAATATCTCGCGGGCATCGGGCTGCCAGGTCCACCACAGGTTGTGGGCCAGCTCGCCCAGCCTGTCTATCCGCTCAGGCATCTTCCATCTCAGGCGGTCAGCCATGTCAGCTGCCTCCCTCCTTCAACCCCGGCGCCGGGGCCTTGCGCCTCCCGGCGGGCCGCAGCCGGGGCCTCGCGCGACAGGTCAACGCTCCCCTAGAGAAAGGGCCCCAGGGCCTGAATGAAGTTCTTGTAGACCTGCTGCATCTCCCAGATGATCCCGGAGGGGCCCAGGTTCCACCACTCCCGGGGCGTGAAGTAGGCCGACACCTCGGCCTGAGAGCCGGAGCGGCCAAACCATTGGATCAGATGCAGGTTGTCGGACTGGATCAGCCACAGCGCCAGGTCGATTATGGCGGGGTCCCCGGTCAGCCGCGCCTTGTGGTAGGCCTGGGTCATCAGCTGGAACACCGCCTGCTGCGCGGGATTGCCCAGGAAGAACTCGATGCCGCCCTCGCCCGCCCAGGTGCTGGGAAAGGCCGGCAAGGGCAGCTCGTAGCTGGAACCGCGGAACCGCTCTATGGCTTCGCCGGGGCGCATCGTCTTCACCCCGCGCCGGTCCAGCTCCTCCACCAGCTTCCTCATGAAATCGAATATCCCGGTGTCCTTGGAGTGGTGCTCGCCGAAGGTCTCGTAGTCCCAGGCCAGCAGCACGAAATCCCCCCAGGCCTGCCTCACCCAGTGGGAATACGCGTCGGCCATCAGCGGATAGGCCCACCAGCCCTTGTTGGAGAAGCGGTAGCCCACATCGTCGCTCAGCTCATAGTGCCGCGGCAGCAGCATCAGGTCCTTCCCCTGGTGGCGGTACAGGTGGGTGGGCTCCCGCCACTCCATGACCCAGGGCCGGCCGTCCATCAGGGCACCCTTGAACCCGACGCCGTTGAGCGCGTGGTAGATGGGGTCCGACATCAGCATTTCGGTGGTATCGGTGACCTCGGGCCTCTTGCCCAGCAGCCCCTCCAGGTTGTCGCGGGACCAGGCCATGCGCTCGGCGAAGGCCGGCAGATCGATCAGGGGCAGAAAGCTGTGATACGGCTCCACGTTGACCAGCTCCACGTTGGGGTGGGCCGCCAGCTTCTGGAAGAGGGCGTACAGCGCCGGGTCCCACATCCGGGCCTGGCGCAGCGCCGACAGGGAGAACCCTATGGAGAAGGCCAGGCCCTGATCGGCAAACTGCAGGAACATCTCCGTCGCGGGGTAGTAGCACCAGGTGGCCACCTTGTGGAAGTAGAACTCGTTCATCGGCTCGTCGAATAAGCACTGCTCTATCCGGGCCGCATCCGCGCCGGCGGGTATGGGCTCCGCCGGGAGCTTAAGTCTCCGGGGCTGGTGCAGGACGGTGTAGATGACCAGGTGCTCTGCCATCTAGCTGCCCCCGGCGCCTTTCGGCGCTGCGGGCAGCAACTCCAGAGGCAGCCTGGTCTGCTCGAAGGTCTCCTCGACCTCCTCCGGCTCACCCTGCAGCGTGCCCTGCATCCGGGCCTGGTTCTCCACCTTGGCTATGAGATTGAGCACCGCCACATCCCAGACGTAGTACCGGGCGGTGGCCCGGGCGGCCCGCCGCATGCGAATCCCTTCTTCGGGGTAGTCAATGACGTAGGTGAGATGGCTCACGATCTCACTCGGGTCCGGCGTCTCCAGGACGAAGGCGTTGACGAACGGGATGGCGTAGTCCTCGCCCGTCGATCCGGTGAAGACGATTCCCCCGGCAGCCATGGCCTCCAGGCCCACCAGCCCGAAGGGCTCGCGGCCGCTGTTGGCCAGCACGCCGTCCACGGCGTTGTAGACCACCTGGAGGAAGGGCGTAGGCAGCTGGAACTTGACCAGGATGATGTCCGCCGGGGCCGCCTGGCCGATGGCAGCCAGGTAAGCCTCCAGGGACCCCTCGCGGCACCAGGCCTCCGTGACTCTCAGGCCCATCTGCCGCGCGGCGCTGATCACCTCCCCGCCGTGCGGCTCCATGCCGCCCCTGGCCAGCAGCGTGGCCCGCCAGCCTCTCTCCTTGAGCCGGGCCACCGCCTGCACGGCCTGGTGCCACCGCTTGTCGGGGTCCCAGCGGGCCACCTTGACCAGGACGATGTCCGCGCCCACCACCCTCCGCACCTCCCGGACCAGGGCGGCATCCGTGTCCCCCAGCAGGTCCTTGGGGATGCCGTTGGGTATGACCAGGGGATTGACCCCGTACTCCCACATGAGGTGCTTCATGTACCGGCTGACGGTGGTGATGGTGGTGGTGTAGCTCAGCCGCCCCCAGTTGATGCGGTGAAAGGAGAAGGTGTTGTTGGCGTTCCAGAAGAGCACCGCGTGGTCCCTCAGCCCGTGCTGCCATAGGATGTCGCTCACCCGGCTCATCACCTCGGTGGTGTGCCACTCCTCCCCCAGGACCACCACCAGCTTGCCCTCCGCCACGGCCGGCGCCACCACGTAGTCCTTCACGAAATGGGGGATGGAGTCGTTGTAGTCCTGCTGCTTGGCCTCCTCGCCATCGTAGACGCCGTTGGGATGGTGCCGGCTGATCCACTGGCACCAGCGGTGCAGGACCAGCTTCCCGTTCACCCTCAGCTCCTCTCCGGGGAGGGCGGGGTCGCCGATGAAGAACAGGTGGGTGGTGTAGCCCTTGCGGGCCAGCGTGACCGCCAGGTTGTCGATGCGCACGCCCAGACCGCCGGCAGTGGCATAGCCGTCGGGGCCTTCGAAGCTCAAGAGGACGAAGACCGTGTTCCTCGGCGTGATTCTCTTTCTCATAATCAGAAAGGTCCCTCCTGCTAGATGCATTCTAGCATGCAAATATTAGGTCGTACAATAGGGGATCCGGCCCGGGGGAAGAGTGGCCAGGCGGACGTCTTTGGGTTACACTAACTAGCGATGTCTCGGGCCCGGGGCAGACGGCCGGATACACACATGTGGCAGATGAAGTCTCATCGTCGCAGCTACGGGCGGGCCCGCACCCGGCAGGAGAGAGACGAGGCCATCCTCCGTTTCAGGCGAGGCCTGATCGGCGCAACAGCCATCGGGTGCGGCGCGCTGATGCTGGGGCTGCTGGGGGCCGTGGCCGGCACCATGTGGGGCCTGGCCCTGGAGGCGAGCATCTGGGCAGCAGCGCTGAGCGGCGGCCTGGTGGCTTTCCTGCTGGGGACGGTAATGATCCCCCTGAACAACCGGATAGGCACCACGCTGCCCCTGGGCTGCATCTCCATCGGCCTGCTGCTCTTTCTGGCCCTGCTGGGATCGCTCTTCTGGCTGGTCCGGCTGGTGGTCGGCCCGCAAGGATAGCGCCGGAGGGCAGCCCCCAGCGGCACCGCGATGCTGCGCCCCGGCCCGCAAGACGAAGGCCGCGGGCCCCCGGCCCCGGACACGCCAGGAAGGAGGCCACACGTGGACTACGTGCAGATTCTGAAGGACCTCATTGCTATTGACACATCTGTCTCCCCCGTGCTGGACCCCAGCGCCAACTACGCCAGGGCCATGGACTACCTTGAGCCGCTGTTCCGGCAGGTCGGCTTCCAGACCGAGAGGGTCTCCATACCCCCGGAGCATGCCGACGGCAAGAGCGGCCGTGTGAACCTGCTGGCCCATCGCCGGGACCGGGGCCTGCCCCGCCTCATACTGTACACCCACATCGACGTCGTCCCCGCGCAGGGCTGGGACGCGTTCACACCCAGGGTGGCCGACGGCCGCATATACGGCCGGGGGGCCGCCGACATGAAGGGCGCCATCGCCGCACTGCTGCTGGGGCTGGAGCTGGCCCGGGACGGGGCGTGGAGGTTCGACACCTCGGTCATGGTGACCACCGACGAGGAAGTCGCCCAGGCCAGCCAGATCCGCTACCTTCGACCGTACCTCGAGCCGGTGTCCGGGGCCGGCTTCTTCAGCCTGGACACCAGCTTCGGCTACGTGCAGGTGGCCGCCCTGGGCTGCCTGCACATGGAGATCAGGGTGAAGGGCCACTCGGTGCACTCCGGGATGTCGCACCTGGGGGAGAATGCCGTGGAGAAGGCCGTCCCGGTGCTCCACGCCCTCTTGGAGCTGAAGAAGAAGGTCACCCGCCGCAGGTCCCGCGTTCCCGTTCACCCGGACACCGGGCTGGAGGTGATGGAGCCGCGCCTCAACATCAACATGGTCCGCGGCGGGCTGAAGGCGAACATCGTGCCCGACGAGTGCGTCATTACCGTGGACCGGAGGCTCATCCCGGAGGAGAGTCTGGCCGAGGCCGAGAAGGAGCTGATGGAGGCCCTGTCCTCGGTCGGCGGCGTGCAGTGGGACATCCCCGGCATCACCCGGAACCCCACCGTGCCCCCCCTGGACGATCCCATCACGGGGGAGCTCGCCGGCATTCTGGAGGAGGTGACCGGCCACACCGGCCAGTACGGGGAGATGGGGTCAGGGGACTTCGGGCCCATAGTGGTCCTCGAGTGGGGCGCCAGGCTCTTCGGCCTGGGCACCATCCGGGCCGACTGCGGCATCCACGGCGTGAACGAGTTCGTCTACCAGAAGGACATCGAAGACCTGGCGCTGGTCATCTCCCGCTTCGTGACCGGGTGACCCCGCAGGGCGCGCCCGGGGGCTGCGGGGCCGCGCCCCGGGGTGCCGCCGCGGAGGCCCCACCCGGCCATCCGCCCGGTACCCGGGCCGCCGCGGTCAGCCCGGTTTGCCCGCCCCGGCGCGCCTGATGTATCATACCTCTTGACTGACAATTGGAGGGCGGACTCGCCCGCCCGCACCCACACTACTTGATTGGCCGCGAACAGCGGCCGACATTGATGAGGAGGTTCAATTGGCATCGGCACTTGGCGGAATCAGGGTAATCGACACTTGCGGATTCGGACCGGCTTCGCTGGCGGCCATGACCATGGGCGACATGGGGGCGGACGTGATCAAGGTGGAAATGCCCCCGGGAGGCGGGCACAAGGGCGTCGGCGAAGGCCTGGTCTACTACCCGGAGCAGCAGGATGAGGCCCTCAGGATGGTAGCCTGCGCGGCGATGGACCGCAACAAGAAGAAGGTCTCCATCAACATGCGCACGCTGGCGGGCCAGACCATCTTCCAGAAGCTGGCCGGGACAGCGGACGTTGTCCTCGAATCGTTCCGGCCCGGGGTCATGGACCGCATGAACGTGGGCTACGCCGCGCTCTCCAAGATCAACCCCCGGCTCGTCTACTGCGCCGTCTCGGGCTACGGACAGACCGGCCCCTACCGCGACTACGTAGGCCATGACGGCAATTACGCGGGGTTCGGCGGCATCCTGGGGATGACGGGCGACCGCGTCGGCGGCCCCCCGGTCCTGGCGCTGAACATCGTCGCCGATATGGCCGTGGCCTACCTGAACGGGCTGTCCGCCATCATGATCGCCCTCTTCGCCAGGGAGAGGACCGGCAGGGGCCAGATGGTGGACGTCTCCATGATGGACGGAGTCGTGGGGCTGCTGGCCGGCGTGCCCGGCGCCGTGGAGTACCCCTTCAGCGGCGTCAAGCCGGTCCGCGGCGACACGCTGACCAGCGGGAACAACCCCTACTACGCCGTGTTCGAGACCAAGGACAAGAAGTGGCTCAGCGTCTGCCCCATCGAGCCGCGTTTCTGGTCCAACCTGTGCAAGGCCATCGGCCGGGAAGACCTGATGGCCCACGAGTTCGACCCCAGCCCCAAGAAGGACGAGATCATGGCCGACCTGCGCAAGATCTTCCTCACCAGGGGCCGGGACGAGTGGTTCGAGATGCTGGCCCCGCTGGACGTGCCGGTGGGCAAGGTCCTGGAGATAGACGAGGTCTTCGAGGACCCCCAGGCGAAGGCCCGCCAGGCCGTGCTGGAGATACCCCACCCCAAGTTCGGCAAGATCAAGCAGGTGGGCATCAGCATCAAGCTGTCGGACACCCCGGGCTCCATCCAGAGGCTTTCCGTCCCGCAGTCCCACGATACCGAAGAGGTCATGCGGGGCCTGGGCTACTCCAGCGAAGAAATCGAGAAGCTGCGCGGCGAAGGGGCCATACATTAGGCTGCTGCGGCGCAGCTGCCATGCAGACTGCCGGCGAGGTCAGGCGGGACAGCTGCCTGGCCTCGCCTTCATTGTGCCCGTCGGGCGGGCCCCGCTCTTGCCCCCGCGCTGTATGATTATGGACAGACACGTTGGGGGGGTTGGCACTTCATGATGAAAACGATCGTCTGGCTGACGGCCCTGACAGCGCTGCTGGCAGCCTCGCTGACCAGCGCCGGCTGCGCCTCGAGCACCGCACTGGAGGAGATGGTGGCCAGGGTGCCGCGGGGCGTGGTCTCTTTCAGATACGTTGACGTCGCCGCCATAAGAGGCGACCCCGAACTGTCAGGCCTCCATGACTCCTGGAAGGCGGCCGTCGGCGCCCGCCTGGAGGCCCATGGCATCAACCCCGCCGATGTAAACGTCTTCGCCCTGGGGACGAGCGCCACCATGCGCTGCACCCTGCTCGAAGGGTGCTTCGACGTGGAGGGGGTCAGGGGCAGCCTGAAGGACCGGGGCTTCGACAGGGGCGAGTACAAGGGCGTGCAAATGTGGGAGATGAAGGCGGGGTCGGGGTACGATTCCGACCCCGGGGTGGCGCTGATGGGCGGCCTGATCATCCTGGGCAATGAGAGCGGCGTGAAGGGCTGCATCAAGGTCATCAGGGAGGGCGACGCCTCGCTTCTCAACAAGGCGGATGTGAAGCAGGTGGTCGGGCGGCTCCCCGCCGGGCTCTATGTGGACCTGGAAAGGTCGGCCCTGATCGGCCTCATCGTGAAGGGATTCGAAGCCTACGGGCTGTCGGCGCAGAAGGGGGACAGCGACACCCTCAGCATTGCCGGCGTGGTCAAGTTCGAAGACGAGGACGATGCCGACGGCGGCCGCAGCGCCCTTCAGACCTTGATGGAGACCATGTTCGAAGACGTGGATGTCTCCCAGAACGGGGAATTCCTGAAGGCCACCGCCAGGATTGACGTAGACCGCACGGCCTTCATGTTCAGCGGGCTGTGACCCGGTCCGGCGGACGGCATGGACGTGATTGAGGCCATCCACACCAGAAGGAGCGTACGGGCCTTCAAGCCGGACCCCGTTCCCAGGGAGGTCCTGCGGGACATACTGCAGGCCGCGCTGCGGGCCCCCTCATGGGAGAACACCCAGCCCTGGGAGATCGCCGTCCTGGGCGGCGAGATCATGAAGAACGTCAAGGAGGCCCTGGCGGCCATGGGGCTGGCCGGGGAGAAGCCTCAGCTGGACTTCCCCTGGCCCAGGTTCACCGGGCCCTGCCTGGAGCGCCTCCGGGCCGACGGCCGGCGCCTGGTCCGGGAGCTGGGGCTGGGCAGGGAAGATCCCGACGCCATGCGGCGCTGGCGGATGGGCATGAGGTCCTTCTTCGATGCCCCCAACGGCGTGGTGATGTACATGGATGCCTCCCTCTCCCAGTGGTCCCTGCTGGACATGGGCATCGCCGCCCAGAACCTCATGCTGGCGGCCTGGCACCACGGCGTGGGCTCCTGCGCGCTGGCGGCCGCGGTGGCCTATCCCCAGGTGCTGCGGAGCCTGCTGGACCTGCCCGAGTCCAAGAAGATGGTGCTGGGCGTGGCCCTGGGGTACCCGGACACTCAGCAGCCGGCGGCCACGTTCCGCGCCAGCCGCGAGCCCATGGAGAAGCTGGTCACCTGGCGCGGCTTCGACTAGGCCCCGCGGTAGACCATGCCGCAGATGGAGACTATTGAGGTCCCGTCCGGGCTGGCCGGGCACTGGGCGTATCCCGCCGGCGTGCCCTTCATTCCCGCCAGGGCCGCCAGCATGATGTAGATCGGCGGGATGCCGCAGATCCGCCTCTGGTCTCCGTCCCGGGCCACATCCTGCCAGAAAGCCTCCGGGTCCGCCACCCGCAGCACCTCCATGAGCCGCCGGTCCTGCGCTTCCAGCCTGGCGCGGCCGGCCGGGTCCAGCGGCAGCAGGTCCCCGAAGGCCGGGCCCACGTGGGCCAGGTCGGCGGCGGCCACCACCACCGTGCGGCGCCGGCCCATGGCTTCCCGCAGCACCTCGATGGTCGCCGCCACGGAGGCGCTGTCCGCAGGGCTGGCCCCCCGGCCCATGAAGAGGTCAAGGGACCCGCAAAGGGCCGGCACCACGGGGCACGGCTTCTCCTTCATAAGGCTGTGCGCCCAGATGAGGGCCGCCTCGACCGAGTGCTCCCCGCGGTGGCGCAGCTCCCCGCTGAAGACCTCGTCCTCCCCGGCCAGCGCGGCGATCCGGTCCACCACCTCCCGGTCGGTGCGGACCACGCCCCAGGGCGTTTCGTAGCTCTGCCGCGTGACGGTGACCCGGCCCGCGCCGCCGCTGTGATCGGTGCCCAGGAACACCATGAGCTCGGCCTCTCTCACCGCTGCGGCCGCCGCCGCCCAGACCACCCCGTAGACCGGCCCGCCCCGGGCGAAGTCGATGTGGGGGCTGATGACGCCCCGGACCTCGCCGGCCTCCCCGGGGCCTCCCGGCGGCCCGCACTCCTTGCGGCCCGCCTCGAGGTATCCATCGAGCACGTCCCCCAGCTCCCGCGGGTCCTCCGGGCAGGACCTTCCGGCCATCACGGGGGGCCTCGAGGCGGCCTTGCGGTACTCCCGGGTGACCGACTCCACGGCCCGGGCGAAACGGTCGTTGTCCAGGAAGAGCGCGGCATCCAGCTGGGATATCACGTCCCCCACCACGGCCGGGCTCAGGGGCACCCCGGTCCGCAGCTCGAAGCCCGAGCGGAGCGCCCCCGCGTCGCGGCTCCCGTCCATCAGGACCAGCAGCGGCCCCAGGGCGGCCGGCACAAACAGCACCCTGTCGCCCAGCGCCAGGGGATCGGACAGGACAAAGCCCTGCTGCCCCTGGTGCTCTACCTGCTCCAGCCGGATGGCCCTCAGTCTGGGGTTCATCAGGCCGGACACCTCTACCGCCGCACCAGCTTGATCGCCTCATCACCGCAGCTGGGGATGCAGACCGAGCAGCCCACGCAAACGTCCGGGTTCACCACTGCCACGTCGTTCAAGCTGAGGGCGCCGAGCGGACAGGCATCCACGCAGGCGGCGCAGGCAGTGCACCTGCCGTCGTCTATCAGGGGCACAAAGGGGGAGGCGATGAGGGTCTTGGCCTTGAACTGGTGGATACCGATGAACATGGGGCAGCAGTCCGTGCAGCAGTTGCAGATGCACCCCTCGATGTCGATATTGTGCACCAGGCCCTCGGCATGGCACTTCCGGAGCAGGTCGATGGCCTGGTCGCAGGTGATACGGCGGGCCATGCCGTACTTGACGGTCCACTTGGCTACGTCGCCATAGTGGATGCAGGCCTGGAGCGTGTGGCTGCAGTGGTTGTCGGGCTCGGCCAGCCAGTGGCCGAGGCGGCAGGGGCAGTCGGATACGGCGATGAAGTCCTGCTTGCTGAGCGTCTCGAAGAGGTCCTCTCCGGGCTTCACGTCATCCGGCAGATGGTCCGGGTGCGCGAAGACGGGCGCGAAGGGGAAGCCCAGCGGGACCAGCCTGTCCCGGGCCCAGTCGATCAGCACCTGGTGCAGGTTTTTGATGAGCTCGATGTCGTACGCGAAGCGGATGCCGCCCCAGGCGCCGGTCTCCACGAGGCCCGGGGCGCAGCTGCCGATGACCCGGTACACCGGGTCCTCCTTATCGGGGTCGATCCACATGGTGCCCTTGGTGGCCATGGTCTCCAGCCTCTTCTTCAGCTTCGCCGGCTCGATGCCGGTCTTCGCCGAGAGGTGGCTCAGCGTGCCTCCCGCCGTCCCGATCTGCAGGGCCAGCTTCGCCTCCCCGGGCGTGAACTGCAGGCTGAGGACCTTCAGCATGGCCGGCGTGTCCGGGAGCCCGATGACATGCGGGTCCGTGCTGTTGATCATGTCTATGAGCTGCTGGTACAGAGCAGTGTCCATCATAAGCACCTCCAGATCATGGCCTGGCGCAGGCGCCGGTACTGCATCACCGCCCGCGCATGCGGAGCGAGCGGTTGGTCTGGCCGCATCCTCGACGCAGACCGGACCTATGATATGCCCGTCCGGCGGTGCTTCGCAAGTCGGAGAAGGCCCGATGCCGCCCTTCCGGAGTTGCGCCCCCCATCCGGGTTGCCTATCATGGGGTGGAGACCGGCCGGACCATGGTCCCTGTGATCAGCCACCACCTGCTGCAGCCGCCCGCGGACGGCGTCCAGGCCCTCACCGTGAGAGTGGACGGCGACCGCATCTTCCTCCGGAAGGCGGGCCAGGGGCCCCCGGTGCTCCTGCTCCATGGGGGCGCCAGCGACTCCTCCGACTGGCTGGACACCATGGTGCCGCTGTCCGCCTCCCGGGCGCTCTACGCCCCGGACCTGATAGGCTTCGGCTCCAGCGACAGGAACCGCGACGGGTACCACCTGTCTCACTTCTCGGACAGCATCAGCCGGCTCATCGAGGCCCTGGGTCTGGAGGCGCCCTTGCCCATCGTCGGCCATTCCCTTGGCGGCCGGATCGCCCTGGAGCTGGCCCTCAAAGAGCCGGAGAAGGTGTGCCGGCTGGCCCTGGTGGACACCGCCGGGTTCACCCGCCTGGCCCGCTGGGGCAGCATCCTGGGCACGGCGGCCTTCCATGTGCGGCGCCTGCAGGGGCGCCGGCAGCCCTACCCCCGGTTCGTGATGGAGAACGGGTCCATGCCCCACTGGCTGTGCCTGGACCAACTCCACCGCATCAAGGTGCCCACCCTCATGGTCTGGAGCAGCCACGATCCCTACTACAGCATCAAGGGCGCCCTGAAGGCCAGGGACCTGATGCCCCGGGCCCGCCTGGAAGTGCTGCCGGGCTACGGTCATGCCCCCCACCGCTCCGAGACCGCCGCCTTCAACAGGCTGCTGGCCGGCTTCCTGGACCAGCCATGAAGTGGACCGCCCCGGCCATGGGCGCCGAAGGCCGGTCCCGCGCCCTCCCCCCCACCCCGCCCGGAGAAGTTGCGGAATTTCTGGGGGCCCGGCGGGCTTCTTGCCCGCAACAATGGCCTTGAGGTATCATAAGGAGTTGCGCGGATAGACGCGGCGCGGGCCGGCCCTGGTCCCTGCGTCCCAGGAGCATACAAGGAGAGAGGTGTGGAGCAGATAGAGCTACAGACAAGCACCCGGCAACTCATGGGGAAGAAGGCCAGGTTCCTGCGGCGCCAGGGAATTACCCCCGTGCACCTGTTCGGTCATGACACCGAGTCCATGGCCCTTCAGTGCGAGACGGCTTTGCTGAAGCAGGTGCTGAAGGAGGCGGGGAAGACGCGCCTGGTCGGCCTGAAGGTCGATGACGGACAGAGGCCCCACAGCGTGGTGGTTCGCGAGGTGCAGAGGAACGCCCTCTCGGGGGACCTGGTCCATGTGGACTTCTTCAAAGTAAGCCTGAAGGAGAAGATCAAGGTGGACGTCCCCATCGTCCTGGTCGGCGAAGCACCGGCCCTCGAGGTCAAAACCAACGCCTTGACGCAAGAGCTGGACACCCTGGAGATCGAGTGCCTGCCGGACCGGATCCCGGACCAGATCGAGGTCGACATCAGCGTGCTGGTCGAGGCAGACCAGGTCATCCAGGTCCGTGACCTGGTCCTGGCCCAGGACGTCACGCCACTGACCAACTCCGAGCAGGTCGTGGCCCGGATCGCCTCGCTGCACATCGAGAGAGAAGAGAAGCCGGCGGAGGCGGAGGAGGGCGAGGAGGCCGCCGAGGGCGAGGGCGCCCCGGAGGAGCCCGGCGAAGCCAGGAAGCCCGAGAAGAAGGGGGACTAGGCCCGCGCTCCCCGTCTCCGGGGAGCGCCCGTCAACCGATTTGCGAATGGCAGGCCGCCGGGCCTGCCATTCTTCCTGCCGGCCGGGGCCACCCCGGCGATCCGGCCACGCCCACCCAGCCGGGCCGGTCCGCGCCGCGTTCAATGCCCCCGAGGTCCCTGCCTTCCGGGACAGGCGGGAAGGCAGGGGCGCCGCGCGGGCCGCGATTACACTTGCAAATTCCTCTGCCAACCACTAAAATCCTCAGATGCATTCGGCTCGCGAGGCGCGGCCCCGCAGGCGCACCCGGAGGAAATGGTGAGTCCCCACCCGCCCAGACCGGACCTGGAGAAGCACGCTAGAGAGGCAGTAGGACTGGCACTGAAAGGGCAGTGGCAGGAGGCCGTGGACGCCAACAGAAGGATACTGGACAAGTATCCCGACGACGTCGAGACGCGCAACCGGCTGGGCCGGGCCCTGGTGGAGGTCGGCGAGTACGCTGAGGCCAGGAAGACCTACGAGCAGACGCTGGAGATGGACCCGTTCAACATGATCGCCAAGAAGAACCTGGGCCGCCTGTCGCTGATGACCAGGCGCCCCGCCGCGACCAATGCCCGCAAGGTAGTGGCGGACATATTCGTCGAGGAGACCGGCAAGGCCCGGGTGGTGAAGCTGGTGAGCCTGGCCCCCAGGGAGGAGCTGGCCAAGATGGCGCCGGGGGATGAGCTGGCCCTCCATATCGAAGGTGAGAGGCTGCTGGTCAAGAGCGAGGGGGGCGACTACCTGGGAGAGGTGGAGCCCAAGTACGGGGCCCGCCTGGCCAAGCTCTCCAAGCTCGGCAACCGGTACATGGCCGCCATGCACAGCCTGGGGGACAAAGAGACGAAGGTAATCGTCAGGGAGGTCTACCAGCACCCCAGCCTGGCGGGGCGCCCTTCGTTCCCCCTCAAGGACAAGCAGGAGTACCGCCCGTACGTCAGGGAAAGCCTCCTGAGGCACCGCCTGGAGGAGGACTTCGCCGACGACTCTGACGAGGCCGTTGACGCTGAGAGAGAGGGCTTCTCGGTCACCGACGGCTTCGACCAGTCGGGCGGCGAGGACTAGGGCAGGAAACACGGACAATGAGTGAACCTGAAGCTGCAACAGGGGCCATAAGGCCGGTCAAGATCGAGGACGAGGTCCGCTCGTCCTACCTGGACTACGCCATGAGCGTCATCGTGTCCCGGGCGCTCCCGGACATCCGGGACGGGCTCAAGCCGGTCCACCGCCGCATCCTCTATGCCATGAACGACATGGGCCTGCGCTTCAACACCCAGTACAAGAAGAGCGCCCGCATCGTGGGCGAGGTGCTGGGCAAGTACCACCCCCACGGCGACGCCCCGGTCTACGACGCCCTGGTCCGCATGGCCCAGGACTTCTCCATGAGGTACCCCCTGGTCGACGGGCAGGGGAACTTCGGCAGCGTGGACAATGACCCGGCCGCGGCCATGCGGTACACGGAAGCCCGCCTGGGCCGGATCTCGGCGGAGATGCTGCAGGATATCGAGAGGGAGACCGTCGACTTCACCCCCAATTTCGATGACTCCCTTACGGAGCCCGTGGTCCTGCCCAGCCGCCTGCCCACCCTGCTGATCAACGGCAGCTCCGGGATTGCCGTGGGCATGGCCACCAACATCCCCCCGCACAATCTCACCGAGATCTGCCGGGCGGCCGAGTTCCTCATCGACAACCCCGATGCCTCGACGGACCAGCTGATAGAACTGGTGTCGGGGCCGGACTTCCCCACCGGCGGCATCATCATGGGCCGCGAGGAGATCCGCAGGGCCTACTCCACCGGCCAGGGCAAGGTGGTGGTCCGCGGCGCCACCGAGGTGGAGGAGATGGCCAAGGGCCGGCACCGCATCGTCATTTCCGAGCTCCCCTACCAGACCAACAAGGCGGACCTGGTGGAGAGAATCGCCGTCATGGTGAAGAGCAAGAAGATCGAGGGCATCAGCGACCTGCGCGACGAGTCGGACCGCCAGGGCATGAGGGTGGTCATCGAGCTCCGGAAGGACGCCCAGCCGCAGCGGGTGCTGAACAACCTCTACAAGCACACCGCCCTGCAGTCCACCTTCTTCGTCAACATGCTGGCCCTGGTGGACCGGGAGCCCAAGGTCATCGGCCTGAGGGACGCCCTGCAACACTACATCGACTTCCGCCGGGAGGTCATCACCCGCCGCTCCCAGTTCGACCTGAAGCAGGCGCAGGCCCGGGCCCACATCCTGGAGGGCCTCAAGACCGCCCTCGACCAGCTGGACCTGGTGGTGAGCATCATCCGCAACTCCAAGAGCACCGAGGAGGCCCGCAACGAGCTGATGTCGCAGCTTGGCCTGTCCCAGATACAGGCCCAGGCCATACTCGACCTGCAGCTGCGGCGCCTGGTGGGCATGGAGCAGCAGAAGATCATGGATGAGTACACCGAGGTCCTCAAGACCATCGGCTACCTGGAAGACCTGCTGGCCAACCCCCGGAAGGTGCTCCATGTCATCAGGCAGGAGACGGAAGAGCTCCGGTTGAAGCACGGCGACGGCCGGCGGACAGCCATCAGCGATGAAGAAGCGGTGGCTTTCACCGACGAGTCCCTCATCTCTCACCAGGAAGTGGTGGTCACCCTCTCCAGCCGCGGCTACATCAAGCGCGTCCCGGCGGACACCTACCGGCTGCAGCACCGCGGCGGCAAGGGCGTCAGGGGCATGACCATGAAGGAGGCCGAGAGCCCGGCGGTCTTCCTCTCCGTCGACACCCACGACACGCTGCTCTTCTTCACCAACCGTGGCCGGGTGTTCTCCCTGAAGTGCTACCGGATTCCCCAGGACACGTCGCGCACGGCCAAGGGAACGCCGCTGGTCAACCTGCTGCCCATCACCGCCGAGGAGCAGGTCCTGATCGGGGTGAAGGCGGACTTCACCCCGGGCAACTTCCTGGTCCTGGCCACGCTGAAGGGCCGGATCAAGAGGACCCCCATAGAGAAGTTCGCGGCAGTGCGCAGCCGGGGCCTCATCGCCATGGTCCTGCCGAAGGGCGATGAGCTGGTGGCCGGGAGGCTGGCCAACGAGAACGACGACATCATCATGGTCTCCGAGCAGGGGAAGTCCATCAGGTTTGCCGTGGTCGATGCCCGGGCCATGGCCCGGGCCACCCAGGGCGTCAGAGGCATCCGCCTGACCCCCGGCGACAAGGTGGTCAGCATGGATGTGGTGGACCCCGAGGCCTACCTGCTGACCGTCACCAGCCACGGCTACGGCAAGATGAGCCCCATGAGCGCCTTCCCGGTGCAGCACCGCGGCGGGAAGGGCGTGCTGGCCCACCGGGTCAACGAGAAGGTGGGCATAGTGGTGGCGGCCCGGCTGACCACTCCGGAAGGCGAGCTGATGCTGATCTCCGACCGCGGGACCATCATCCGCGTGGCCAAGGAGAGCATCTCCCGCCTGGGCCGGAGCACCCAGGGGGTAAGCCTGATGAAGGTCAGCGCGGGGACCAGCGTGGTCTCCATCGACTTCCTGGACAAGGTCGACAGGGACGCCGAGCCTTCGGAGTGAGCCCATGCCTTACGAGGGGAAGCTCGACCAGTTCAGCACCCTGCTTGACATAATCGCCAGGCTCCGGGCCCCCGACGGCTGCCCCTGGGACAGGGAGCAGACCCACGCGTCGCTCAGGCCCAACCTCCTGGAGGAGTGCTATGAAGCCCTGGAGGCCATCGACGATGGGGACGACCGCCGGCTCTGCGAGGAGCTGGGCGACATCCTGATGCAGGTGGTCCTCCACTCCCAGATCGGCCGGGAGCAGGGGCATTTCGGCATGGGCGACGTGCTGCGGGGCATCAACACCAAGCTCATCAGGCGCCACCCGCACGTGTTCGCGGGCGGGAGGGTGAGCGGCGCGGGGGAAGTGGCCGTCAACTGGGAGGCCATCAAGCGGGAGGAGAAGGGCACGTCTTCAGTCCTGGACGGCCTGCCCCGGGGCATGCCGGCCCTGGCCCTGAGCCAGGCCATGCAGCGGCGCGCCGCCCGCGTGGGCTTCGACTGGAAGGAGATCGAGGGCGTGATGGACAAGCTCAGCGAGGAGGTGCGGGAGCTGCAGGAGTCCGCCACGCACGAGGAGAGGACGAGGGAGTTCGGGGATGTGCTGCTGGCGCTGGTCAATGTGGCCCGGTGGATGAACGTAGAATCGGAGGAGGCCCTGCAGAAGGCCAGCCGCCGGTTCGAACGCCGCTTCCGGCACGTGGAAGAGGACTGCCGCCGCCGCGGCATCTCCCTGGCGGGCCTGCCCCTGGCAGAGCAGGACCGGCTCTGGGAGCAGGCCAAGGAGCAGATGTCGGAGTAGACAGGGCGGCGGCGGGGCCGGGCGATCGTGCGGGAACCCGGCCGGGGATGGTCGGGGTGAGAGGATTTGAACCTCCGACCTCAGCGTCCCGAACGCTGCGCGCTAAACCGACTGCGCTACACCCCGACACAGGCATTATATGACCTCGACACGCAGAACTCAAGAAAAGACGAAGTACGCCGTGCTCATCGGCGATGGCATGGCCGACGAGCCGCTGCGCGAGCTGGGCGGGCGCACCCCCCTGGAGGCGGCGGACATTCCCAACATGAGGGAGATCGCCCGCAGGGGGCAGGTCGGGCAGGTGAGGACCGTGCCGGCCGGGATGCCGGCGGGCTCCGACGTGGCCACGCTGTCGGTGCTGGGATACGACCCCAGGGTGTACTACAGCGGCCGGGCGCCGCTGGAGGCCGCCCGGCTGGGGATAGAGCTGGGACCCGAGGATGTGGCCTTTCGCTGCAACCTGATCACGGTGGAGGGCGGGCGCATTGTCGACTACTCGGGGGGCCACATTACCACCGGGGAGGCCCGCGGTCTGATGGAGGCGGTCAGCCGCCACCTGGCGGCCCCGGGCATCGAGTTCTTCCCCGGGGTGGGCTACCGCCACATCTGCGTGGTCCGGGGCACCGATTTGGTCAGCACCGTGTGCACCCCGCCGCACGATGTGACCGGCCAGCCGGTGCAGGACCATCTGCCCCGGGGGAACCGGGCGTCCCTGCTGGTGGACTTGATGCTGCGGTCACGCGAGGTCCTGGAGGGCCACCGGATCAACGCCGCCAGGCTGGCCCGGGGACAGCGCCCGGCGAACATGACCTGGCTGTGGGGCCAGGGCGTCACTCCCAGCATGCCCTCCTTCAGCGACCGCTTCGGCCTGCGCGGGGGGGTGATATCGGCCGTGGACCTTCTCAACGGCATCGCCCGGCTGGTCGGCCTGGAGCTGATCGACGTGCCCGGCGCCACCGGGTACTACGACACCAACTACGAGGGGAAGGGGGCTAGGGCCATCGAGAGCCTGGAGCGCAGCGACTTCGTCCTGGTTCACGTCGAAGCCCCTGACGAGGCCGGCCACAACGGCGACCTGGAGCAGAAGGTCAGGGCCATCGAGAGCTTCGACCGCCACGTGGTGGGGCCGCTCCTCTCTAGGCTTGACCGGGAGCCCCGGGCCCGTCTCCTGGTCCTCCCGGACCACCCCACGCCCGTGCGCCTGCGCACCCACACCGGGGACCCGGTGCCGTTCGCCTGGTGCGGGCACGGCATCCCCGCGGGCGGCGCCCCGGCCTACAGCGAGGCGGCAGCTGCCGGGAGCCGCCTGCGCATAGAGGAGGGCC
Organism: uncultured Dehalococcoidia bacterium; assembly: GCA_964492335.1. Lineage (GTDB taxonomy): Bacteria > Chloroflexota > Dehalococcoidia > UBA2247 > RBG-13-53-26 > JAFGCL01. The sequence goes on from CAZBJX010000015.1 coordinate 24,612, forward strand.
ACACGCTGATGTGGCTCTTGATTCACCCAAAAAACTTGGTAGAATAGACCCGATGTCCGTAGTCGTGCAGAAGTACGGCGGCAGCTCTGTGGCTGACGCCGAGAAGATCAAGAACGTGGCCCGCCGGGCCATCGCCGCCGTGGCGCAGGGCCACCAGGTGGCTGTGGTGGTCTCCGCCATGGGAGACACCACCGACGACCTCATCGACCTGGCCCACCAGGTGACCAGCCAGCCCGACGAGCGGGAGATGGACGTCCTGCTGTCCACGGGAGAGACCGTGTCCAGCACCCTGCTGGCCATGGCCATCAAGTCCCTGGGGTCCAGGGCCATCAGCCTCAGCGGCAGCCAGGCCGGGATCCACACCGACAGCATCTACAGCCAGGCGCACATCCGCGCCATCAGCCCCGAGCGGGTCAAGGCCGAGCTGGCGGCGGGCAACATCGTGGTGGTGGCCGGCTTCCAGGGGGTGACGGATTCCATGGACATCACCACCCTCGGCCGCGGCGGCTCCGACGCCACGGCCGTGGCCCTGGCGGTCAGCCTCGGGGCCGACATGTGCCACATCTACACCGACGTCGAGGGGGTGTTCACGGCGGACCCCCGCATTGTCGGGGAAGCCCGGAAGATACTGGCGATAGACTACGAGGAAATGGTGGAGCTGGCCACCTCCGGGGCCAGGGTGATGCACCCCAGGGCGGTGGAGATCGGCCAGCTCTACGGCATGCCCATAATCGTCGCCTGCAGCTTCAACGACAAGCCGGGGACCATCATCCGCGGAGGAATACCTATGGAGATACGCAACAAGGCGCGCGGCATCGCCCACGACCTCAACGTGGCCAAGGTCACCATCCGGGCAGTGCCGGACAAGCCGGGAGCAGCCTCCATGGTCTTCGGGTCCCTGGCGGCCGCCAATATCAGCGTGGACACGATAGTGCAGAATGCCAGCGTCGACGGCATGACCGATCTGACCTTCACCGTCACCCGCAATGACCTGGCCAAGGCCATGCAGGTGGTGGAGCCGATCGCCGGGTCCATCGGCGCCGGGGGCTGCGTCAGCAATGCCAGGCTGGGCAAGGTCAGCATAGTGGGCACCGGCATGCAGAACGCCCCGGGCTATGCCGCCCGGATGTTCCAGGCCCTATATGAAGCCGACATCAACATAGAGCTCATTACCACTTCCGAGATAAGGATCACCTGCATCGTCAACGAGACCAGGGTGGCCGATGCCGTGAGGGCCCTCCACAAGGCATTCCAGCTTGACCAGGCATAGGACCGGTGCCCGGAGGGCGCCGGTCCCCGTTGACACCAGCCCCGCGCCGGGGGTTGTCCAAGAGGGAGGTTTTCTCATGACTCTGGGCGCCTTCAACGGAGCTTCTGATGGCTAGGCGGATCGCCATTGTCGGGCTGGGCCTGATCGGCGGGTCCATGGGCCTGGCGCTGGCCGGCGCCCGCCGGCAGGGGCCGGAGCTGGTGGGCTACTCCCGCCGGGCGGAGACCGGGGAGCGGGCCCTGCAGCTCGGCGCCATCGACCGGGCGGAGGGCTCCCTGGCCACGGCCGTGGAGGGCGCGGACCTGGTCATCCTGGCCACCCCCATCATGTCCATCAAGGAGATCCTGCCCCAGATCGCCCCTCACCTGGCAGCTGGCTGCGTGGTCACCGACGTGGCCAGCACCAAGCTCCAGGTAATGCACTGGGCGGAGGAGTCCCTGCCGCCGGGCACGAGCTTCGTCGGCGGCCACCCCATGGCCGGCAAGGAGCTCTCCGGGATAGAGGTGGCCGAGGCCGGCCTGTTCCGGGGCTGCACCTACTGCATCGTCCCGGGCCGCGGGGCCTCCGACGACGCCATCCAGTCAGTCGTCGACATGGCCGGCGCGCTGGGGGCCCGCCCCGTGTTCCTGACGGCCGGGGAGCATGACAGCTTCGTTGCAGGCACCAGCCACCTGCCACTGGTCCTGGCCTGCGCGCTGGTGATGGCCACCACCCAGAACCCCCGGTGGGCGAAGATGGCCGGCCTGGCCGCGACGGGCTATGCCAGCACCACCCGCCTGGCGTCGCAGCACCCCCGCATGAACCGGGACATCTGCCTGACCAACGGGGAGAACATCGCATCATGGATCGACGATCTGGCCAGAGAGCTGCAGCGCTTCCGGGGCCTGATAGCCGAGGGCGATCTGAGCCTGGAACAGGCCTTCGAGGCCGCGCGACAGGCGCGCAACGCCTGGATAGAGGAGCATGGTAAGAAGAGTTAAGGGACAGCCACGGGCCCGGGGCGAGGTCACCCCCCCCGGAGACAAGTCCATATCGCACCGCGCCGCCATCCTCAACAGCCTCACCCAGGGCACGGCCAGGGTGACCAACTTCGCGCCGGGGGCCGATTGCGCCTCCACCCTCTCCTGCCTGCGCGCCCTGGGGGTGAGGATAGAGCCCGCCCGGGGCCCTTCCGCCATCGAGGTGGAGGGCGTGGGCATGAGGGGATACACCGAGCCGGACACGGTCCTCGATGCGGGCAACAGCGCCACCGCGATGCGCCTGCTCACCGGGCTGCTGACCGGGCAGGGGTTCTTCGCCGTGATCAGCGGCGACGCCTCCCTGTGCACCCGGCCCATGGGCCGCCTCATCCACCCGCTGCGGCTGATGGGCGGCCGCATATACGGCCGCAACCGCGACACCCTGGCCCCCCTGGCCATCAAGGGCCAGGAGATCCACGGCCTGGACTACACCATGCCGGTGGCCAGTGCTCAGATCAAGTCCGCCATGCTCATCGCCGGCCTCTTCACCGGCATGAAGGGGAAGACCACGGTGCGGGAGCCGGCCCTCTCCCGCGACCACACGGAGCGGATGCTGCAGGCCATGGGAGTCAAGGTGACCAGCGATGGGCCGACGGCCACCCTCACCTCCCCGGCCGCCCCGCCCAGGGCCCTGGACATCGACGTGCCCGGCGACATCAGCTCGGCCGCCTGCTGGCTGGTGCTGGGCGCCATTCATCCGGATGCCCGGATAACTATACGGGGGACTGGCACCAACCCCACCAGAACAGGTATCATTGATGTCCTGCTGCGGATGGGAGCCAGGCTGAAGATCGAGAACGAGCGCATGGCCAACAACGAGCCGGTGGCCGACCTGACCATCGAGTCGAGCCAGCTGGATGCGGTAGACATAGAGGGGGACATCGTTCCCCGCCTGATAGACGAGGTGCCCGTGCTGGCCGTGGCCGCCTGCCTGGCCAGGGGCACCACCACCATCAGGGACGCGGCGGAGCTGCGGGTGAAGGAGACAGACCGCATCGCGCTCCTGGTGGCCGAGCTCCTGAAGATGGGCGCGGCCGTTGAGGAGAGGCCGGACGGCCTGGTTGTCCGCGGAGGGGGCAGGCTCCTCGGCTCCAGCTGCACCAGTCACGGCGACCACCGCCTGGCCATGGCCCTGGGGATAGCCGGCTCCGTGGCCGCGGGCGAGACGCTGATTGAAGATGCCGAAGTGGTGGACGTCTCATACCCCGGCTTCTGGCAGGAGCTCGAGAGGATAGCCACCGATTGATTACACTGATGGAGGACACGGATGACTACTGAGCTGATACACCTCGGCTTCAGCAACATGGCGGCCATCGACAAGGTGATCGCCATCATATCGCCCAACTCGGCGCCCTCGAAGCGCCTCATCCACGATGCCCGGAGCAAGGGGCAGGTCATCGACATGACCAACGGGCGGCGGACCAAGGCCGTCCTCATCATGGACAATGGCCATATCGTGCTCTCGTCGATCACCCCTGAGACCATCGCCGGCAGGGTGGTGAGCATGCGCCGCGCGGGCCCCCGGGCCCAGTATGAAGACACGGACCAGGCGGAGTAAGGGCGATGTCTATGCTGATGGTTCTGGCAGGCCCGTCCGGAGCAGGCAAGGATGCCGTGCTCAACCGCATGAAGGAGATCAATGTGCCCGTCGACTTCGTGATCACATCCACCACCCGCCCCCCGCGCCCGGGGGAGCAGGACGGCGTGGAGTACAACTTCGTCTCGGAGTCCGGGTTCCAGGAGATGCTGCAGCGCGGCGACCTCATCGAGTCGGCCAAGGTCTACGGATACTGGTACGGGGTGACCAAGCACGAGCTCAAGCAGGGACTGGACGCCGGCAGGGACCTGGTCCTCAAGATGGATGTCCAGGGCGCGGCCACCATCCGCAACCTCCTGCCCGGGGCGGTGCTGGTGTTCCTCACCCTCCCGTCGCTGGAGGACTATGAGCGCCGCCTGAGGCTGCGCCAGACCGAGACCAACACCGACCTCAAGGTGCGCCTGGGGAAGGTGAACGAGGAGCTGCGCAGCATGCTCATCTTCGACTACGTGGTGGTCAACCACGAGGGCCGGATCGACGCCGCAGTGGACCAGATCAGGGCCATCATCACCGCCGAGAAGTGCCGGGTCTCACCCCACGCCGTCCAGTTCAAGTAGACGCCGGGCAGGCTGCAGCGCGGCCCGCGCCGCAAGGGGCCGCTGGCGGACAGCGGCCGGGGCCGCCCGGCTACAGGAACTCGTCCAGAAGGGGCCCCACCCGCAGGGGATCGATGGGCTCTTTCACCAGGGGCCCCTTCCCCGCAGTGACCAGGGTATCCTCGAAGGCCGGCTCGCTCCGCCGATAGATGATGCCGATGGGTATTCTCTCCCCCCACTCCTCGGACTTCTCCAGGGCCGCCCGCCGGTCGGCCGGGTCATGCCCCGACTCGTCAAGCCGGTAGACCCTTTCCCGGTACCAGGCGAAGGTGTTGCGGTGATTGAAGGTGACACAGGGCTGCAGAATGTCTATCAGGGAGAAGCCGTGGTGCCGCACCCCCTCCCGGACCAGCCCCGCCAGGTGGTCCGCGTCGCCGGCAAAGCCCCTGGCCACAAAGGTGCCCCCGGCCGCTATGGCCACCGACAGCGACCGCAGCGGCCCCGGCGCGCCCTGGGGAGTCGTCCTGGTGACGAACCCCCGGTCGCTGGTGGGCGAAGCCTGCCCCTTGGTCAGGCCATAGATCTGGTTGTTGTGGACCAGGTAGGTGATATCGTGATTGCGCCGCACGCTGTGCAGGAAGTGATTGCCGCCCTCTCCGTAGCCGTCGCCGTCGCCACCCACGGCGATGACGGTCAGCCCGGGGTTGGCGATCCTGGCCCCGGCCGCGGCCGGCAGGGCCCGGCCGTGGAGCACGTTCAGCACGTTCCCCCGGGTGTAGTGCGGCAGCTTGCCCGCCTGGCCAATCCCGGAAACCAGCAGCACCGCTTCCGGCCCCAGCCCCAGCTCCACCAGGGCCTTCTTCAGGGCATTCAGGATGCCGAAGTTGCCGCAGCCCGGGCACCAGGCCGGCTGGCCGCCGGCGTAATCAGCCATCTTCACCATGATCAGGCCACCTCCTTCCTGATCTGCTCCACAACGCCGGCCGGCGTGAACGGCCGCCCGTCGAACCTCAGGATGCGGCCCGAGACCTGATGGCCCGTCTCCGCCCGGAGCAGGCGGGCGAACTGCCCGGTGGCATTGCCCTCCACGGCCAGGGTCTTCCGCGCCCCCTGCAGGGCCCGTCCCGCCGCCTCCACCGGGAAGGGCCACACCTCGCTGAAGTGGACCAGGTTCACGCTGAGGCCGTCACGCCCGGCCATCTCCACCGCCTCTCTCAGCGCGCCCAGCGTGCTGCCCCAGCCGATCAGCGTGACGTCCGCCCGGGGAGGCCCGAAGGCCCCGGGCGCCGACATCTCCTTCACCAGGCCCTCTGTCTTGCGCTGGCGCTTGCGCATCATGGCCTCCCTGGTGGCGGCATCCTCGATGAGGTGCCCTTCCTCGTTGTGCTCGTCCGAGTCGGCCACCACCAGCGCCCCCGACTGCAGGGGAAAGGCCCGCGGCGAGACCCCCGAGGGCGTGATCTCGTACCGGCGGTAGGGCCCGGCCGCCGGGCCCGTCTCCCCCAGGAGCTCACCCCTCCTGATGCGCACCCCCGACAGGTCGAACTTCTCCGTGGTGGCGTACGAGCTGGCCAGGTACTGGTCGGTGAGGATGATGGCCGGCACCTGGTACTGCTCGGCCAGGTTGAAGGCCTTGACGGTCAGCCAGAAGGCCTCTCCCACGCTGGCCGGGGCCAGCACCACCCGCGGGAAGTCTCCATGCGAAGCGTGCAGGGCGAAGAGCAGGTCCCCCTGCTCCGTCCTGGTGGGCAGCCCGATGGCCGGCCCGGCCCGCTGGCCGTCCACGATGACCACCGGCGTCTCGGTCATCCCGGCCAGCCCCACTCCCTCCACCATGAGGCAGAACCCGCCACCCGAGGTGGCCGTCATCGCCCGGGCCCCGGCATAGGCGGCACCCACCACCATGTTGATGGCGCAGATCTCGTCCTCGGGCTGCACCACCACCACGCCCAGATCGGCGCCCTTGCCGGCCATGTACTCCATGATCGAGGTCGAGGGGGTCATGGGGTAGGCCGAAACGAACCGGCAGCCGGCCGCCAGCGCCCCCAGGGCCACCGCCTCGTTGCCGTTGAGCAGCATACGCCTGGCGCCGCCCTGCGCCCTGACCTGAGGGCGGGCGCCCGGTATGGGGTTGGCCAGCGCCAGGCCGTGGCCGCGCGCCGCGGCGGCGGCGTTGGCGTCGCCGGCCTTTCCGCCCCCGAAGTGATCGCGGACCAGCCCCCCCAGCGCCGCCACGTCATAGCCCAGCAGCGCCATGGCCGCGCCTACCGCCACCATGTTGGCCGCCTGCCTGCTCCCGGCCGTCTCCACGGCCGCCTGCTCCAGGGGAAGGCCCAGCAGGTTGCCCGGCCCCTGCGCCTCCCCCACCTTGTCCCGGTCGAAGACGATCACTCCCCGCGGCGCCACCTCCTCCCGGTGAAGGTCGATGCTCTCCCGGTCCAGGGCCACCAGGATGTCCAGGGTCTCCGACATGGCCCCCACCTCCGCCTCGGCGGCCCTCACCCGGAAGAAGTTGTGCCCTCCCCGCACCCGGGACTCGTAGTCCTGGTCGGCGAAGACGCTGAGCCCATAGCGGGCCAGCGCTTTGGCGATGATGAACCCGGCGGACTGCACCCCCTGCCCCGCCTCCCCGCCGGCCATGACGCTCAGGTCCACTCCCATAGTCCACCTCCTGGCCGATTGGCGGCCCCCTTCTAACGTCCCCACCCGGCCGCCGGCAGGGCCCCCGCCGCGCACCGGTTACTCCACGATGGACAGGATCAGGGGCCCCACATCCGAGGGCTCGGTGTCCACCTTCACCCTCTGCCCCAGCTCCAGCCGGTTGAAGATGTCACGGTCGGCGCGGCACGCCTGGTAGTAGGTGTAGTCGTCACCGGAGACCAGGTGCAGGGTGACCACGTACGACAGGCTGTCGTAGGAGGCCTCGATCCGCTGCAGCGCCGCATCGTCCACCACCAGCGCCCTCGACTGCGGGAAGCACTGCCTTATCCCTTCCTCAACGCTGGGGTCAAAGACAATGCCCGGCTGCCCGCCGACGGGCTCGTTGCGCACGATGATGTACCAGCGCCGGTCCTGCATGCCGTTGACCGCTTTGTGGACCACCTCTCCGTCCACCACCCCTCCCTGGCTGCAGCCGCACGGCAGCAGCCAGGCCGCCGCCAGGCACACCAGCACCAGCTTCACCGCCAGACCGCGTCTGCCATCAACAAGAGCACGCATGGGCTATAGTCACTATCATACTGTGCCCGCGCCACGGTATCAACAGGCGGGGAGGGGGCGGCCAGGAAGGGCGCCATCTCCCGGGCCAGGCAGATGAACGGGCCCAGGAAGAAGCCTGTGCCCACGACGATGAGCAGCAGCAGGGCCGCCTCGGAGAAGCAGCTGATCGAGTAGGTCCACCACCCCCTGCTTCTTGCCGTGGCCAGGGTGGGGATGACCACCTTCTGGGACGCCGATACGGTGTGCTGCAGCGGCTGCCTCATCACCGGCAGACCTGCCGCACCAGACTGCCAGCACCAGAACCGCATGTTACACCCGCTGTCAACACCGTGCCGGCGGGAGAGACCCCCGTTTACCGGGCAAGGACGGCCGTGTTAGAATGGCTGGGCCCGGGCCTGTATACGGCATCACTGGAGGGGCGCCTATCGTGGAAGCAGCAGTCCTGGCCGTCGCAGTGGTATCGCTGGCCATCTCGATCATCATCCTGATGGCCCTGCTGCGCTTGGGCTCGGGCGGCGAGGGCCGCCGGCTGGAGGCCGGGCTGCGGGAGGACCTCAGGGCCGCCAGGGAGGAGTCCGCCAGGGGCGCGCGGGACCTGCGCCAGGAGGTGGCCTCCGGCCAGAAGGGCCAGGCGGACTCGCTGGTCAGGGCCATAGGCGAAATGGGCCAGGCGCAGACGGAGCGGCTCGATCAGCTGGCCCGGCAGCTGAAGGCCCTCACGGACTCCAACCAGGACCGGCTGGAGGCCATCCGCACCACCCTCGAGGGCCAGATGCGCCAGCTGCAGGAGAGCAACGAGAAGAGGCTGGACCAGATGAGGCAGACGGTGGACGAGAAGCTGCAGAGCACCCTGGACAAGCGCCTCGGCGAGTCCTTCAAGCTGGTCGGCGAGCGCCTGGAAGCAGTGCAGCGGGGCCTGGGCGAGATGCAGAGCCTGGCCGCCGGCGTGGGGGACCTGAAGCGGGTCCTCTCCAACGTGAAGGCCCGGGGGACGTGGGCCGAGGTGCAGCTGGGCGCCATCCTGGAGCAGACGCTCACCCCCGATCAGTACGCCCGCAACGTGCACACGAAGGAAGCCTCCCCGGAGGTCGTGGAGTACGCCGTCCGCCTGCCCGGGCCGGGGGGCGGGGACTCCCAGATGTGGCTGCCCGTTGACTCCAAGTTCCCCCAGGAGGACTACCTGCGGCTCCTCGACGCCGCGGATGCGGCGGACCCCGACGCAGTCCAGAAGGCCGCGGCCGGCCTGATGCGGGCCGTGCAATCGTCGGCGAAGGACATCAGGGACAAGTACATCGACCACCCCCGCACCACCGATTTCGCCATCATGTTCCTGCCCACTGAAGGGCTCTACGCGGAGGTCCTGCGCCAGCCGGGGCTGGTGGAGGACCTGCAGTCGAAGTACCGCGTCGTTGTGGCCGGGCCCACCACCATGACGGCCATCCTCAGCAGCCTGCGGATGGGCTTCCAGACGGTGGCCCTGGAGAAGCGGTCCCAGGAGATACAGATGGTCCTGGCCGCCGTGAAGACTGAGTTCGGCCGGTTCGGCGACGTCCTGGACAGGGTCAGGAAGCAGCTCAGCACGGCCTCGAAGACCATCGACCAGACCCAGGTCCGCACCCGGGCCATGGAGCGCGCGCTCCGCGACGTCCAGGAGCTGCCGGAGGGGGAGGCCGCGCGGGTCCTGTCCATAGAGGAGCCCGAGGACCCCGGGGTGGCCGGCGCCGGAGGCGGGCCGTGAGGTTCATCCACACCGGCGACTGGCAGATGGGGATGAAGGCGGCGCACGCCGGCAGCGCGGCCGGGCGGGTGCGCGAGGAGCGCCTGGCGGCCGCCCGCCGGGTGGCCGCCGCGGCGCGGGACCTGGGAGCCGAGTTCCTCCTGGTGGCCGGGGACACCTTCGAGGACAATGGCGTGGAGCGGGCCCTGGTCCAGAAGGTGGCAGACATCCTGGGCAGCTGCCCCGTGCCGGTCTACCTGGTGCCGGGCAACCACGACCCGCTGGCCCCCGGGTGCGTCTGGGACCACCCCGCCTGGCACTCCATGGGGCATGTCCACGTGCTGCGGGAGGAGAAGCCCGTGGAAATCCCCGGTGGCGCCCTCTACCCCTGCCCCGTCAGAGACAAGCAGTCGAGGAAGGACCCCACGGCATGGGTCCCGGCAGCCGGCCCGGGGCCCATCAGGATAGGCCTGGCCCACGGGACGGTAGAGGGGGCCCCGCAGATGGAGCCGGACCATCCCGTTCCGCGCGATGCCGCGGGGCGCGCGGGGCTGGACTACCTGGCGCTGGGGCACTGGCATTCGACCACCCTGTACCCGGCGCCCGACGGGGCCGTGCGGATGGCCTACTGCGGCACTCCCGAGGCGACCGGCTTCGGCGAGCGCGACAGCGGGAACATACTGGCGGTGGAGATCGCGGAGCCGGGGGCGCCCCCCATCGTCACCCCGACGCGCACCGGAGGCCTGACCTGGAAGGTCATCGAGGCGGACATCCGCCAGCCCGGCGACCTCCAGAGGGTCCGCCAGGACATCGACCTGGAGCGAAGCCCCGGGGCGACCCTGCTCCAGCTGCGCCTGAGGGGCCTGCTGGCCCCGGCCGAGCGCGACGAGGTGGCCCGCATCGAGCAGGTGCTGGCCTCCAGGTTCCTGTTCCACCACGTTGACAGCTCCGGCCTGCGGCCTTCCCCCGGGGACGCCGGCTGGCTGGCCGGCCTGCCGCCCGGCACACTGCAGACCGCAGCCGCCAGGCTGGAGGAGCTGTCGGACCCCGGGTTCGCCGGGAAGCGCCCCGAGGGCGCCTCCCCGGAGGTGGCCTCCAGGGCGTTGATAGAGCTCTACGCCCTGATGACGGAGGGGCCGCGTTGATCCTGCGGTCGATACGCGTATCCGGCTGGCGCTGCTTCGCCGACCCCATCGAGGCGGGGCCCTTCCGGGAGGGCCTGAACGTCATCCACGCCCCCAACGCCTGCGGGAAATCCACCCTCTTCGAGGCCATGCTCCGCGGCCTCCTGGACGCCCACCGCGTCGGGGGGAGGGAAGTGGAGGCCATCCGGCCCTGGGGCCGCGATCTGGCACCCACGGTCACGGTAGAGTTCAGCCACGGCGGCCACGAATACCGCATCACCAAGCGCTTCCTCGACAGCCCTTCGTCCAGGCTGGAGAGAAAGGAGAACGGCCGCTTCGTCGGCCTGGCCGAGGCCGGCAAGGCCGACGAAGCGGTGCGGGCCATGATCACCCGGAGCCCTCCGGGCAGGGGCCTGGCCCGCCCGGAGAACTGGGGGCTGGCGCAGGTGCTGTGGACGGCGCAGGGCGAGCTGGCCCTGGAAGGCCTCTCCGGCGACGTGGTGGAGGACATCAGCGCGTCCCTCAAGAGGCAGGTCGCCGGGCCGTCCGCGGGCCCGCTGGAGCGAAGGGTGGAGGAGGCCTACCTGCGGGTCTACACCCCCGGGGGCAAGTACCGGACAGGCAAGGATGCCGCGCCCGTGGTGCATCTGGGGGAGAAGCTCGAGGCCGCCCGCACGGAGCGCACCGTCGCCCTGGAGAGGCAGCGCCGGTACGAGGAGTCCTCCAGGCTGGTGCAGGACCTCAGGGCCGCCCGGACCCAGGCCGGCTATGACGCCGAGGCCATCGGCAAGGAGCTGAAGGAGGCCCGGGCCAGGGCCGGCGCCTTCCAGAAGCTGGCGTCCGAGAAGAAGGAGACGGCGGCCCGCGCCCGGGAGGAGGAGGCCAGGCACACCGATCTGAAGCGGCGCATGGAGGACATCGCCGGTGCCCGGAAGGGCATCGCAGAGGCCGCCGCAGCCCTGGGCAGAATGGAGGAAGACCTGCCCCTGCACGAGCGCCTGCTGCGGCAGCGCCAGAAGGAGGAGGCGGAAGCCAGGTCGGCGCTGGAAGACGCCCGCCGGGGCCGGCCCGGGGTGGATGCCGCACGGGAGCTGGCCGAGCAGGCCCGCGAGTTCGCGGACAACAACGCGGCCCTGGAAGCCCTGGCAGCGGAGGTGGCCAAGATCGCCGCGGCTCAGGAGGACCAGGGCAAGTGGAAGAAGGAGCGGGCGGAGCTGGTGGCCCCGGACCAGGGGAGGCTCAAGGCCATCCGCCAGGCGGTGAAGAAGCGCGATGAGGCGCGCCTGCTTGTCGGCAGGTCCCTGATAACCCTGCAGGTGGTGCCGGAGGGGAGCGGCCGGCTGGTCATCGTAGCCGGGGATGACCCCGGCGAGGTGGGGCTGAGCCCCGGGGTCCCGGCGCAGGCCACCGGTTCGCCCGAAGTGGTGGCCGAGCTGCCGGGCGTCTGCCGCATCAGGGCCTCCATACCGGTCGGCTCGGTGAAGGAGCACCGCCAGGAGCAGGCCGCCGCCGAGCGGGAGCTGCGGGAGCTCACGAAGCCGTTCGGGACAGCGGACATCGAGTCCCTGGAGGCCCTGCTGGAGAAGAGGCGGCGCCTGGACAGGAAGATAAGCGACGCCGACAGCCAGATCGAAGCCTGGCTGTCAGGCCGCACGCTGGACCAGTTGCGGCTCCGGCATTCCGAGGCGCAGGCCATCCGCACGAGGATGGCCCTGGCCCACCCCGAATGGCAGGGCAGGCCCCCCGACCCTGCGGCCCTCAAGGCGGCGGCGGATGACGCCGGCCGCGCCTTCGTGAACAGGGTGGAGAAGGTGGAATCCGCCTGGGAGGCGGCCCAGCAGGCCCTGGCCACGGCCCTTGTCGCCAGCGAAGGGGCCGGCTCGCAGGCCCAGGCGGCCAAGGCGGCCATCAGGGGGCTCCAGGAGAGACTGGCCGATCTCACCTCCGACGGCAAATCGGACCAGCAGCGGGCCCGGGAGCTGGCCGCGACCGCCCTCTCCTGGGACGCCGCCAGGGCCATGCTGGAGGGAATAGAGGCCGCTCTCTCGGACTTCGGGGATGACCCGGTGGACACGGCGGCCCGGCTGGACAAGCAGGCCCGGGAAGCAGAGGAGGCGGCCAGCAGAGCCCTCATCGCGGAAAACCGGGAGGAGAGGCACCTGGAAGACCTCAACGCCGACGGCACCTACTCCCTGCTGGCAGTGGCGGAGGAGAGAGTAGCGGCGCTGGAAGCCGAGTTTGCCGCCCATGAGCTCGGCGCCAGGGCCATCCACCTCCTGAGGCACACGCTGGCCGGCTGCCGGGACGAGGCCCTGGCGGCCGTAGCCGGGCCGGTGGAGGCGGCGGCCACCCGGATGCTGGCCAGGATGGCCGGCGGGCGGCTGGGCCGCCTGGAGCTGGGCAGGGCCTTCGGGCCTTCCGGCGTCCATCCGGAGATCAGCGGGCAGGCCGTCTCCCTGGACAACGTCTCCGGCGGAGAAAAGGAGCAGGCCTACCTGGCCACCCGCCTGGCCCTGGCCGAGGTGCTGGCCGGGCAGGAGCGCCAGATGGTGGTCCTGGACGATGCCATGACCTGCACCGACGCCAGGCGCATGGCCCGGGTGATGGCCATCCTGGAAGAAGAAGCCGGCCGCCTGCAGATCATCATCCTGACCTGTCACCCGGAGAGATACCGGGGGCTGGAGGGCGCCGGCTTCCTGGACCTCGAGGCCCTGGTGAGGGAAGCCTCCCAGCCGTGATTCGGCATCCCCGCGCCGGCCGCGCGGCGGGCCGGCCGGCGAAGGAGTGTGCACCGCATGAGCGTTGAGCTGCGCTTCCTGGGCTGGGACGCGCCGGCCACCTCCCGGGTCCGGGAGTTCCTGCTGCCGGAAGGCCCGGCAGGCCCGGTCGACCTGGCCGGGGACCTCATCGTAGTCCCCACCAACCAGGCCGGCCGCAGGCTGCGCGAGGCGCTGGCCCTGCACTGCGCGGGACAGGGGACGGCGCTGTTCCCACCCCGCGTGCTCACTCCCGGCGGCCTCCTCAAGCTGAGGGGGGACGGGGACGGCGCCGTGGCGGCGCCCCTGGAGTCGGCGGCAGCCTGGGCCGACGTCCTGGTGAAGGCCGACCTCGGCCGCTACGGCGGCCTGTTCCCCGCCGGCGCGCCGTCCCAGGACTTCCTCTGGGCGCTGCGCACCGGCGAGATGATAGAAGGGCTGCGGTCCGCGCTGGCGGACGGCGGGCTCCGCCTCGAAGACGTCCTGCGGGACTTCGGCCACCTGCTGGAAGAGGCGGAGCGCTGGCAGGACCTGCGGCAGCTGGAGAAGGCGTACCTGGAGCGCCTCAGCGCGCTGGGCCTGGAGGACCGGTGCCTCCGGATGCTGCAGGATGCCGAAGGCCCCGGGGTGCCGGGCGGGGCCGAGCGCATCGTGCTGGCGGTTGTCCCGGACCCGACCCCGTTGCTGGTGCGCAAGCTGGAGCGCCTGGCGGAGCGAATGCCCGTCGTCATCCTGGTCCATGCGCCGGGGGCCCTGGCCGGTTGCTTCGACACCTGGGGGCGGCCTCTTCCGGAGGGGTGGCGGGAGCGCCCTATCGACATCCCCGACCCCGGCGAGAACATCCTCCTCTGCGGCCCGCCCTGGTCGCAGAGCCGCAAGGTGCTGGAGATCATGGCCCGGGAGGCCGGGCGCTTCGGGCCGGCCGACGTGGCCCTCGGCGTTCCCGATGAGGGAGTCATCCCCTTCCTGGAAGCTGACCTCGAAGGCGCCGGCCTGGTCCCGTTCAATCCGGCGGGAAGGCCGGCGGCCCGGCACCCGCTGGTCCAGGCCCTGCAGCTCCTTCGCGATGTGTGCGCCAACGGCGACTACCGGTCGGCCAGCGCCATGCTGCGCAACAGCGATTTCCTGGAGTCCCTGCAGCGCAGGCACGGCATTCCCCCCGGGCGGGTGCTGGAAGAGCTGGACCAGTGCCAGAACAGACACCTGCCGCAGTCGCTGGATGATCTGGCCCGGGCTTGCAGGGGGCCGGCGCCCGCCGGGGGCCAAGGCGAATTCCCCTGCCTGGCAGAGGCGGCCGGGATGCTCATGGACCACATGCGCGCCTTCGGGGCAACCGGTGTGGATGCCTGGCTGCGGTCTTTCCTCCAGGCGCTGTACGAGTCCCGCACCCTGGACTCCGGCAGGCCGCAGGACAGCGACTTCATGACCGTGGCCGAAGCCGTCAACGAAGGGCTGCAACGCCTGTCCCGGGGCCCGCTGGCCGCCATGGGGCTGGAGAAGACCTGCGCCATGGAGTTGCTCCTGTGGTCCCTGGCAAGAGAGGCCTGCTACCCGGAGCCGGAGGAGGCCGTCATCGGCCTGGAGGGCTGGCTGGAGCTGCCGTGGAATGACGCCCCCTTCCTGATTGTCACCGGTATGAACGACGGGAAGGTGCCCGAAAGCCACCCGGCCGATGTCTTCCTGCCGGACAGCCTGCGGAGGCGGCTGGGCCTGCGGCACGACGACGACCGGCTGGCCAGGGATGCCTGCCTCATGGCCTCGCTGATCGAGACTCGACGGGAAGGGGGGCGCGCCTGCTTCATCGTCGGAAAGACGGGCGCCGGGGGAGATGTGCTGCGGCCCTCGCGGCTGCTGTTCCGCTGCAACGACGCCGGGCTGCCCGGGCGGGCCGGGCAGCTCTTCGCCACCCCGGCCGAGGCGCGGGCCGGGCATCCCTCCAGCATATCCTTCCGCCTGGAGGCCGCGGCCCCGCCGGACCTGCCGGCCGAGGGGTTCCAGCTCAAGAGGATACGGGTGACCGATTTCCGGGACTACCTCCACTGCCCCTTCCGCTACTACCTCAAGCACGTGCTGGGCATGAAGGCGCTGGACGATCAGAAGACGGAGATGGACGCCATGGACTTCGGCTCGCTGGTCCACGACGCACTGCACAGGATGGCCCTGGACGATGAGATGCGCCGCACCCGGGACGTTGACCGGCTGCAACGGTTCCTCTGTGCGCGGGCGGCGGACTGGGTGACCGAACAGTTCGGGCCCTCGCCTCCCCTGCAGGTGGAGGTGCAGCTGGAGTCGGCCAGGCAGCGCCTGCGCCAGGCAGCCCGGATCCAGGCCAGCCTCCTTGCCGAGGGCTGGGAGATCATGCACGCCGAGATGGCCATCCGCGGCGAGCTGGAGGGGGTGCAGGTCCGGGGCAAGGTGGACCGCATAGACCGCCACCGGGAGACTGGGCAGACCAGGCTGCTGGACTACAAGACCTCCGGGAGGGCCGGGGCGCCGGAAGCGGCCCACCTCGGGCCCGTCCCGGCGGGCGGTGAATGCCGGGACTACGCCCGGATCGAGGTGGCCGGCCGGCAGAGGCGCTGGACGGACCTGCAGGTCCCCCTGTATGCCATCCTGCTGTCGGCCGGCACAGAGCTGCGGGGGCCCTCCGAGCAGGGCTACTTCAACCTGCCCGCGGCCCTGGACGACACGGGCGTGGTCCTCTGGACAGGCCTGACCGCCGCCGTCCTGGAGTCGGCGCACGCCTGCGCCAGAGGGGTCATCACCGACATCAAGGACCACCGCTTCTGGCCCCCCGCGCCGAGGACAGCGCAGGACGAGTTCGGGGGCCTGTTCTGGGCCGATCCGGCCCTGTGCGTCAACGCGGAGGCCTTCCAGTCCTTCCTCCGCGGGGAGGAGAGGGCATGAGCGCGGCGCCCATCGGCCACCGGGCCATATCGGCCTCGGCCGGATCGGGGAAGACCTACCAGCTGGCGCACCGCTTCATCGAGCTGATGGCCCGGGGCGTGGCTGCGGACCGCATCATCGCCCTCACCTTCTCCAGGAAGGCGGCCGGCGAGATCTTCGATTCGGTGGTCCGCTATCTCTGCGGGGCAGCGTCATCGCCGGAAGCGGCGCAGCGGACGGCGGCGGCCATCAACCGCCCGGGGATGCTGCCGCAGGACTTCCTGCGGTTGCTCAGGCATCTCCTGGCGGGCCTGCACCGCCTCCACATCGGCACCCTGGACAGCTTCACCGTCGGCGTGGCCAGGGCCTTTCCCCTGGAGCTGGGCATCCCGCCCGGATTCCAGCTCCTGGGGGACGAAGGGGCCGCCGGGGGCGTGCTCCAGGAGGTCCTGGCCATGGTCTTCCGGCAGGGCCGGGTGCCGCGGCAGGGGCCGGGGGACCTGGAACTGGCCTATCAGCAGGCCACCTTCGGCCGGGAGCCGAGGGAGCCGGGGACCTCCCTGGAGGAGCTCATCGGCCAGATGCGCGGCCACTACCGGGTGCTGGCGGACGACGGGGCCTGGGGCCGCGAGGCGCGCATCTGGGGGACCAGCCATCCCTGGTGGTCAGACCCGTCGGATGTCGCCGCCGCCGCCGGCCGCCTCCTTGACCTGCTGCGGCAGGACGGCCTTGACGAGGGCGCCATGGAGCGCTGGCGGGGCTTCGCGGACGCCGTGGGCCGCCACGGGCCGCACTCCACCTGGTCGTCGTCGCTGGGCTACCTCTTCGACAAGCTGGCCCCGGACATCGGGCCCCTGCAGGCCGGAGACCTGTCCCTCACAGTGGACCGGAGGCGCCAGCGCCTGTCGGCCGAGGAGTGTCTGGCCGCCCGGGCCCTGATGGCGCACATCGTGGGGACGGAGATCGCGGTGGCCCTGCAGAGGACCCGGGGGGTCTACCGCGTGCTGGACCTCTACGAGCGCTGCTACGACGCCATGATGCGCCAGCACGGTCGCCTCACCTTCACCGACATCCAGTTCCTGATCACCGCGGGCAACCACTCCAGCGGCGGCGCGGTCATGAGCCGCCTTCCGGACGCCGAAGCGCGCCTGTACATCGACTACCGCCTGGACTGCCAGCTGGACCACTGGCTGCTGGATGAGTTCCAGGACACCAGCGACCTGCAGTGGGAGGTCCTGAGCAACCTGGCCGACGAGATACTCCAGGACTCAAGCGGGCAGCGCAGCTTCTTCTACGTGGGGGACACCAAGCAGGCCATCTACGGCTGGCGCGGCGGCAACGCCCGGCTGTTCGACCAGGTCCTGGACCGCTACCGCGGGAGCATCGAGCTCTCCCACCTCAATGCCTCCTTCCGCTCGTGCCAGACCGTTGTCGACGTGGTGAACAAGGCCTTCGGCCGCCTCCCGGCGGCCCTGCCCGAGGGGGCGGTCCGCCTGTGGGAGAGGTCATGGCAGGAGCATCGGAGTCAGGCGGGCTTCGTCCCGGCCCGGGGCTGCGCGGCCCTCATCGAGCCCGTCCCCGCCCCCGGCCGGGCCAAGCCGGACCACGAGGACCGGCACCGGGTCGCCGCCCGCCTTCTCTCGGAGATCGACCCGCTGAGCAAGGGGCTGTCCACGGCCGTCCTGGTGCGCAGCAACAGGGTCGGCGAGCAGATTGTGGACTGCCTGCGCCGTGAGTGCGCCGGCATGCGCATCATCCATGAAGGCAGGGCTTTCATCCAGGACAACCCGGTGGTGTCGGTGCTGCGCTCGCTGGTGCAGTTTGCGGCGCATCCGGGCCACACCTTCGCCTGGCGCCACCTGCAGATGAGCCCGCTGCGGCACTACCTGGCCGGCCGGCGGCTGGACCGGCATCACCTGCCCCTGGAGCTGCTCCGCGAGGTCCAGTCCAGCGGCTTCCGGTCCCTCATCCGCCAGTGGGGGGCCAGGCTGGAGGAGGCATCCGGGCTGGACGGCTTCGGCCGCAAGAGGCTGGAGGAGATGACCAGGGCCGCCGTCGAGTTCGACGAGACCGGAGACCGCGACTGCAACTCCTTCCTGCGCTTCATTGACAGCTACGAGGTCCACGACCTGGCCGCCAGCGAGGCGGTGCGCGTCATGACCATCCACCAGTCCAAGGGGCTGGAGTTCGACATCGTCATCCTGCCCGATCTGCAGAGCGGCAACATGGCCAGGGCCGATCATCAGGATTTCGTGCTGGCCCGCGACCCCCTGAACGGCAGGCCGGCCTGGGCGCTGCAGATGCCGCGGCGCGCCGTCGCCGAGGCCGATGAGGTCCTCAAGAGGGAGCTGGACACAGCGGACGAGACCGCGGCCTTCGACGCGCTGTGCCTGCTCTACGTGGCCATGACGCGGGCCAGGCAGGGGCTGTACATGATCACCAGCTTCCAGGGTAAGAGCGCCCGGGCCTTCACCCCGGCCGCCTTCCTCAAGCAGCAGCTGACGGGCGACCCGAGGCGCGTGGAGGGAAGGCCCTTGCGCATAGGCGCAGAGGAGGCTGTCTGCCTCTACGAAGCCGGAAACCCGCAATGGCATTCCACCGGTCCGCCGCAGCGAGGGGCCCCGGCCCCCGCCATGGCGGACCGGCCGCCACAGGCCACCACACCCACCCTTCTGCCCGCCGACTTCGGCCGCCGCCCCTCGCTGCGGCGGCGCCTGGCCCACGTCCAGCCTTCGAAGGGCCCCGGGAGCGTCCAGAGCGCCGGGCGGCTGTTTGAGCCCGGCGCCCGGGATGCCCTTGACCTGGGCTCCGCCGTGCACCAGCTCTTCCAGAGGGTTGAGTGGGCCGAGGAGGTCGACACTGAGTCCCTGATAGCGCAGTGGGCCCGGTCGTCCCCATTGCCAGAGAGCCTGAAGCGGCAGGCTGCCGGCCTCTTTCGACAGGCCCTGGGCGCGCCCCAGATATGCTCGGTCCTGGCCAGGCCGAAGGGCGCAGCGGACCTCTGGCGGGAGAAGCGGTTCGAGGCGGTGGTGGACAACCGCTGGATCAGCGGCACCTTCGACCGGGTGGTGGTGTCGAAGGACAGCTCAGGGAAGCCCGCGGGGGCCGCGGTCATCGATTTCAAGACCGACGAGGTGGCTCGTGAAGCCGGCCTGGATGAGATGGCCAGGCAGTACCGCCCGCAGATGGAGGCCTATCGCAGCGCTGTGTCACAGATGTTAAGGGTGCCGCTCATCACGGTGAGCGGCACCCTGGTGTTCGTGCGGGCAGGCAGGACCCGGGTCCTCGGCCGACGCTGAAGGGGCTTCAGCGCCAGGCAGCTTCTCACTATGTGAAGAATGGTCTCGCAGTGGCGGGGGCTGAAGAGCCGCCCTCCCGGCAGAGGGGGCGGCTCTCAGTGCAGTAGCCCTCTGTCTGCGGCGGGGCTAGTCTCCCGGCTTGGCGGTGGCAATGACGGCCTTGACGGCCACTATGATCGCCGCCGGTGCCATGAGCAGCCCGAAGCAGTAGACGATGCCCAGCACCTCATTCGCCAGGCGCTTGGACACGTGATCGGCCACTGGCTGGAGACCCCATGGGCCCCAGATGCTGAGAACAATCAGGGCCACCGTGGCGCCCAGAACGGTCCCGGCTTCCCTGGCCGTCACGTTGAGCAGCCCGATGATAATGCCGGCGATCAGCAGCACCCAGATCACCCAGCCGTGCTCCGGCAGGGAATCACCCCCCCAGATGCCGCCGATGATGGCGATAGCGATCCCGGCGACAAATCCGATCTTGCCTATGAGTGCCAGAACATTGGACATAGCCTATCTCCTCCTTCTCTGACTGGCAGGCCCTCGCGCCCCGGAGGGGCGGCCTACCCCGTGCCGATGCGGAATACAGTGGTCTTGCACCTGGGGCACACGCCTTTGATTGCGGGGCGCTTGTTCTTCATGGTGACCTGCCTGGGGCTCTGGATCTCCACTTTCTTCTTGCACTTCACGCAGTAAGCCTGTGCCATCCTGTACCCGGCCTCCTTCCTCTCGAGATTTGCCTTGAGGCTATCACAGGAGTGCATACGCGTCAATACCCGTGCCGGGCGCTTCCTCCCCGTTCACCGTCGCCCTTGCCACCGACGAGCTGTAGCGTCTAGAATAGCTGCAGGGCCTCTGGCGAGGAATGTGAGCATGGCTGAAAGAGAGAGTCGCCGGACAGACGGCCCGGCACGAGGGGCCGGGAAGGGCACCACGAGACACAGTCGCGCCCGCACCGACAGCCGGGCCGCCGCCCCGTCCGAAGATGAGGGGGCCCTGCTTTCCCTTTCCGACAGCCTGAGGGACGGGGCCGCCGTCATAGACGCCGAGGGCAAGATCAAGGGGGCCAACAGGCGGTTCTGGGAGATACTGGGCGTTGACGAGCGGCGCACCGTGGGCCGGCGCCTGGACATGGTGAAGGGCTTCCGCAGCGACGGCATATCCGACAAGCTGGCCCAGATCCTCTCCGGACAGGAGGTCCCCCCCTTCGAGCTGGAGGCCCGGACCGGGAGGCAGGCGCTCAGCCTGCAGGTGAACCTGGCCCGGGTCAGGCGGGCGGCGGACCCTCCGCGAGGGGCCGTGGTCATCATCCGGGACATCACCGACCAGCGCCGGCTGCAGCAGAAGATGCTGGCCGTCGACGAGAGGAGCCGGCTGTTCGTCGAGAACGCCGAGGAAGGCATCGTGGTGATCCAGGGGGGCAAGGTGGTCTTCATAAGCCAGAGGGCGGCCGACCTGATGGGCCGGCCGGTCGAGGACTGCCTCTCCAAGCCCTTCCTCAACTCCGTCCACCCCGAGGACCGCCGGGTGGTGGGGGGCCTGCACGAGAAGAGGGGGAAGGTCGACGTGGTCCCGTGGCAGTACTCCTTCCGCGTGGCCCGGGCCGACAGCTCCATCATGTGGGGAGAGGTCAGCGCGGTCCCTCACAAGTGGGAAGGCAAACCGGCGTTCCTCTGCTTCGTGAAGGACATCACGGAGCGCAAGAGGATGGAGGAGGAGCTGCGGGAGAGCGAGAGGCGCTACCGCCTCCTGGCGGAGAACGTCTCCGATGTCATCTGGGTGACCGACATGTCCCTGCGCGCCACCTATCTCAGCCCCTCCATCGAGCGCCTGCTGGGCTTCTCCATGAAGGCGTCCCTCAACCAGAGCGTGGAAGCCGCCCTCACCCCGGCCTCCGCCGAGCTGGTCCACAAGCTCCTGCGGGGAGCGCTGCGGCGCCGGCGGCCGGCGACCGGCATGCTGGAGGGGCTGGAGGTGGAGCTGCGGCGCGCGGACGGATCCACCGTCTGGGTGGAGAGCACCGTGTCCTTCATACCCGGGCCGGACGGCCGCCCGGCGGAGATCATGGGCGTCCTGCGGGACATCACCAAGCGCAAGCTGGCCGAAGAAGCCCTGCGCGAGGCCAAGGCCAAGCTGGACCTGCTGATGCAGCAGATGCCCTGCCTGTGCTGGACCACCGGCCCCGACCTCCGGTTCAGCTCCTGCGCGGGGGCGCTGGTCAGCGTTCCCAGGCTGGAGCGGCTCATTGGGACCAGCCTGGCGAGCTACTACGGGGTAGGAGAGGGGGCCGACTTCCCGCCCCTGTCGGCCCATCGCCGCGCGCTGGCAGGCACGCTCGACTCCTTCGAGATAGAGCAGAACGGAAGGGTCTTCTACTGCCGCGTCGAGCCCCTGCGGGACGCCGCCAACGAGATGATAGGGGTGGTGGGCGCCGCGGTGGACCTGACGGACTACAAAAACCTGGCCAGCCAGCTCCGCGTCCTCTCCCGGCGGCTGATCAGCGTGCAGGAAGACGAGCGCCGCACCATCGCCAGCGAGCTCCATGACCAGGTGGGCCAGTCCCTGACGGCGCTGAAGCTGCTGCTGGAGAAGGCGCAGACCACCGCCACCGGGATCGAGAGCCGCCAGCTGTCCGTCGCCGAGGGCGTGGTCAACGACCTGATGACCCGCGTGCGGGAGATGTCCCTGGACCTCCACCCCGCCATGCTGGACGACCTGGGCCTGCTGCCCACCCTGCTCTGGCACTTCAAACGCTATACGGCGCACACCCAGGTCAAGGTCAAGTTCCGGCACGGCGGGCTCCGCCGGCTGCTGCCGCCGGACGTCAGCATCGCCGCCTATCGCATCGTGCAGGAGGCGCTGACCAACGTCGCCCGGTACGCCCGGGTCAAGGAGGTCTCGGTCTGCGTCCGGGCCGAGTCGGAGGTGGTCATGGTGGAAGTGGCCGACCACGGCGTGGGGTTCCACGAAGCCAGGCTGGCCATCGAGCCCACCAGCGGCATCAGGGGAATGCGGGAGCGGGCGCTGGCCCTGGACGGCAACTTCACCGTGAAGTCCGTTCCGGGCCGGGGCACCTACGTGATGGCCGAGCTGCCCTGCAGGGGCAAGGCCAGGGACGACAGGGAGGAAGAGCCACGGCAACCATAGTGCTGGCGGATGACCACTTCGTAGTCCGGCAGGGGCTGCGCAGCATGCTCGAGGGGGAGAGCGACCTCAGCGTGGTGGGGGAGGCCGGCGGAGGCCTGGAGGCCATTCAGCTCGTCGAGGACCTCCGCCCCGACATACTGGTGGTCGACCTCAAGATGGGTGACATGAACGGCATCGAGGTGGCCCGTCGCATAGCCAAGACCTCCCCCAGGACCCAGGTGGTCATACTGTCCATGCATTCCGACGAGAGCTACGTCCTGGAGGCCCTCCAGGCGCAGGTGCGGGGTTACGTGCTCAAGGACTCGACGGGCAGCCAGCTCCTTCACGCCATCCGCGAGGCCGCCGCCGGCCACCGCTACCTCAGCCCGCCCCTGTCGGAGAAAGCCATTGAGGTCTACGCCCGCAACGCGGAGGCGACCGCGCTGCAGCCGCACGAGAAGCTCTCCCCCAGGGAGCGGGAGCTCCTCTCCCTGCTGACCGAGGGCTACACCAACACCGAGATCGCCGATCGGCTCTGCGTCAGCCGCCGCACCGTGGACGCCCACCGGGCCAACCTGAAGCGCAAGCTCGGCATAAGGACCCAGGCCCAGCTGATCCGCTACGCCCTGGAGCACGGCATACTGCCGTCGAACCGCTAGCCGCAGCGGCCCGCCCCGCCCGCCACCTATTAGGTATTCCGCGCATGCCTGATTAGGTGTTTTGACCGGTTCCGCTCCCGGCCGCCACCGGGCCATAATGGTTCTCGTTGTGCGCGAATCGACCGGGCCTGGCCGGCCCCGGGTTGTTCAGCGCGGGACCATCACCGTGGTCCTGGCGGATGGCCATGGGTTCGTGCGCGCCCTCCTGCGGACCCTGCTGGACGCAGAGCACGGCCTCACCGTGGTCGGCGAGGCTGGAAACAGCCTGGATGCCTCGCGCATTGTCAGGACGCTGCGGCCCAACGTGGCGGTGATCGACATGGCCATGCCGGGTATGAACGGACCGGAGCTGGCCCGGCTGACCCGCGACTGCTCCCGGAAGACGGGGGTGGTCATCTACTCCTTCTACACGGGCCAGGACTACCAGGCAGAGGCCAAACGGGCCGGGGCCAGGGCCTGGGTGTCCAAGAGCTCCAGCCTCGATGACCTGGTGCTGGCCATCCGGGAGGTGGCCTCCGGCCGCACGCACTTCGGGCCAGGGCCGCAACCGGCCGAAGGGCCGCGACCGGGCCGCAGGAGAGCACACCCAGGCCACCGCACGGCGGTGCACCGGCATGAATAGGCACTTTGCGCATGAGCAATTAGGTCTAGATGACAATAGCGGTTGCGGGCGTCGACCGGCCATAATCCGGGCAGAGAGGTGCCCGAATGCGGGACCTGGCACTGACCCTGGATGAAAGGGGGTTGTTCATGAGCAGCTCTTGCAGACATCACTGGGTGATCGACAACGCCACGGGGCCGGCCAGCAAGGGCCGATGCAAGTTCTGTCGAGCCGAGAAGGTCTTCGAGAACTACGTGCCGATGATGACCTTCAGGAAACACGTCCCCTTGCAGAAGGCACAGCGGCCCAACCCGGTCTACGAGGCAGGCATGACGCCGCTGTTCGGAGCGCGGGCCAACCCCTGACTCCGGCCCGGGCAACGGGCCATCGTTAGCACGATGAAGTGCCGGTGGCCGCTGTTGATGGCGCACTCAGCGGTCTCTGCAGCCTCCTCCGGCGGCAGGTCCGTCGGCTCAGACCGGTGCCCTTCGCGTGTCTTCCCTCGCTTCGCTATCCGGTGAAGGGCACTCTCTGGCGCGCAGTTGGCTTTCGAGTCAACCCGCCCGGAGCACATGCAGGGGACCTACAGGGCAGAGCCGCCCTCAGGATAGCCATACCAGGTGGTCACGCCTCCCACCGTGTGCTCCACGATTCGTTCTATGCGCTTGGCAATGCGCCATCCGTCGCTGGTGCGCACGTAGAAGACGTGGTACACCCCGGCCGTATGTCCGATATCGCCCGAGTGAGAGCTGCGGAACTCGAAGTTGATCCAGCCTTCTGCCTGGTTGCCGCGAATCTCCAGGTGCGGAGCATGGATCAGATGCATACCCCGCCACTGCCAGTCGATGTTCACCATGCGGCAGAAGCCAGCCAACTGATCGCGCCCCTGGAACTGGTACTCTGCCAGTTCCGGTGAGACGCCCACGCTGAAGAACACGCCATCGTCCGTGAAAAGGTCAGCCCACCCCTGGGCATTCACCGTGTCCCAAGTGTGAGCGTAAGCCCCTTCAAGACCCAGTATTTCCATCCTGGCTTTCGCAATGCCGCCAGACCCATCGGTCATTCGTCAATCCTCCTTCTCAATGCTTCTGGGCCGATCCCGCAACAGCCACTGAGTCCGTGGCACCGCCCGACCAGGCATGACCTCCCCCATGTAGCGGGGTCCGCCGGACCTATGCTGCGGGCTGTTAGTAGGGCACTACCAGCTGCGCAGACCAGCCGCCGTCCACCGACAGGAAGACCCCGGTGATAAATGAGGCCTCATCCGAAGCCAGAAAGAGCGCAGCCTGAGCTATCTCCCCGGGCTCGCCCGGCCTTCCCTGTGGGATGAAGTCCATCTGCAGCGCCGGGAAGTTGGGTGCCATCATCGGCGTGTTGGACATCCCGGGACAGATGCAGTTCACCCGTATCCCCTGCTTGGGGTACTCCGCAGCCATGGTCTTGCTTAGCAGGATCATGTCGGCTTTGGAGGCGCAGTACGGCGACACCAGAGGGCCGCCGCCAAGGCCGTTGGCGGACGAGGTATTTGCTATCACCCCACCGCCCTGTTTGATCATGATGGGTATGGCCAGTGCTTCACCCGCCGCCGCCAGGATCGCGCCGATCGTGGCCTTGGCTCCCCGGAAAGTCCCGGTCCACTGCCGCCACCCTGGCCCCTTCCCTAGCGAACAGGAGTACGCTGGCCTTCCCAATCCCCGAAGCTGTCCCCGTAATCAAAGCGACTTCTGCATCCAGCCAGCTCATGTCGAATCCTCCCTTCGTCATTCAGCCATCATTGGCCTCAAGCACTCCGGCACACTCCGTTGATCACAGCCGGCGGAGACCGGCCAGGGGCTCCTCCTTGTTTCGTTCAACGGGCCCGCCGGCACCCGCGGATAGACAGTGGCCTGCAGCAGTTGGTCAGCGGTCATACCCGCCGGCCCGTAGAATCCGCGCAGCTGCAGGTCCAAACCAGGCGTCCAGATAACCACGGGAGCGATGGCATTGACCGCTATCTTGTTGGGCACCAGCTCCAGGGCCAGCGACCTGGTTAGCCTGACCAGCCCCGCCTCCGAGGCGCCGTAGCGGGAATGCATCGCGATCGGATGCAGCGCCTCCAGCGAGACTATGTTGATGATCCTCCCGCCATGGCTGGCCCGGACCATCTGCTGGGCAGCATCCCGGGAGAATGAGCAGGGCCCCCCTCAGGGAGGTCAAGCAACCCGGAGACAGTGCCGATGGTCATTTGAACAGCCCACTTCCCCGGGCGGTCGCCGCTCACTCGGCTGCGCCACCGCCGGAGTCCTCAACCCTTCCCCCGTTGGCTGACTCAGGTCTGGCCACAGTGAACAGTATTGCGGCTAGTGGTCTCTACATCGCAATCTCGCAGCAGTCGGGGCTCACGATGAGCGGAGCGCCGGTGTATTTCTGGACCTCGGGCGGCGTCCACCCCGGAGCCACCTCCCTGAGCAGCAGGCCTTCGTCGGTGACCTCGATCACGGCCAGGTCCGTGATGATCATGGACACGCACCGGGGCGCCGTGAGCTTGTAGGTGCACTCCTTCAGGATCCGGGGTTGGCCGTCTTCGGTGACGTGCTCCATGGCAATGATGAGCTTGGTCCTCCCGACCACCAGGTCCATGGCGCCCCCGACCCCGGGGGCCCCCATCCTGGGAGAGAAGATATTGGCCAGGTCCCCTTTCTCCGAGACCTGGAACGCCCCGAGCACAACTGTGTTCAGCCGGCCCCCGCGGGCCATGGCGAAAGCCTCCAGGTTAGTGCAGCAGGCCGTCCCCGGCCTGGTGGTGACGAACATGCCGGCGGCGTCGTACACATTGTGGTCAAACTCGGCATCAGTCTGAGGCGGCGGACCGTAGGCCATCAACCCGACCTCGGCGTGGAGGTGAACGCCTTCGGGGATGAACTGCGCTGCCAGTATGGGCAGGCCGAACCCCAGGTTCACCCACTCGCCATCCTTCATCTCGCGGGCCACCCGCAGGGCAATCAGCTCCCGGGTGAGGCCCGGCTTCATGCCCTCCGGCCTCTTGATGCTGCCACCGACAGTCACCCGCTTGGACATCACGGTACGGAACTGAGTGGCGATCTCGCCCCGGTTGATCTGGGTCTTGACGATGCGGTCGACGTAGATCGCGGGCGTGACGACATGATCGGGGTCTATCTCGCCC